>CAVPRT010000013.1:0-8656 GCA_963707925.1 uncultured Acidimicrobiales bacterium | reverse complement strand
GGGTTATTCGGTGGAGCTGAGGGGAATCGAACCCCTGACCTCTTCCATGCCATGGAAGCGCTCTGCCAACTGAGCTACAGCCCCGAACGAGTGAGGGACGATATCAGCGCGACCCCGGCACTCAAAACGCCGTCACATGGTTCGGCGGGATCGCAGACGCGAGCGCAGGGGCCCAACCGCGAGGCGCATGACCACGGTTATCAACCCGGTGGACACGAGGACACGGGTCACCAGCGACCACTCGGCGATACGCGGCGCCAGGCCCACACCCGCCACGACGGCCGTCGGGTACACCCACATCACGTCGGTGACGATGCGCCGCCCCAGCGACCTCTTCGGCTCGGCGCGCTGAGACAGCTCGAACCAGTCATCGATGCCAACCGTGCGCTGCACCCTCTCGCCGACGACGAAATCGCCGGCCTCGGCTATCAGCGCGGCCCTCTGGGGCGACCGTTCCCACTCACGCAGGTGGACACCGTCGACGAAGCGGAACACGATCTGGTGCTCGCCGCCGTCGGGGCCGGGGTGCAGCACGCCCACCCCGAGGCATCCGTGGTACTTCCTCAGGGTGTCGACCACATCGTCGGCCCAGCGCAGGTACCGGCCCTCGGCACCGGGCACGACAGTGCGCGCGACGGTGACGGTCACCGGGTCGGGTGCGATGCGAGGGAGTTGGGCCGTATCGAAGGGGCCGGAGAGAGCGAGAGCCATGACCTAGTCCAAGGTAACGACCGCAACCGGCTATCAGCGGTGACCTCGTTCACAAGGCCACAAACCTTCAGGAGGTCACTCGGCCCAGGCGATCTTCGGCACGTCGCGATACAGACGCTCGATCTCGTAGTAGGCGCGGATCTCCTCGACGAACACGTGGACGACCACGTCGCCGTAGTCGACGAGCACCCACTGTTGCTCGGACACGCCTTCGGTGCGCAACGGCGAGCGACCCAACTTGTCGCGCACCTCGGCCTCGACGGCGTCAACAATGGTCCTCACCAGGCGACGGTTGCCGGCACTGGTGATCACGAAGTAGTCGGTGATGGCCAGCACATCACCCACCGCGAGCACGATCGTGTGCTCGGCCTTCTTGTCGTCGGCGGCGCGGGCGGCCACCTTTGCCAGTTCCAGCGCTGCGGCGCCGGCGGGGGTGAGGGTGGGGGTAAGAGGAGTTTTCATCAGGCCTGTGTTGTCGAGGTGGTGGTGGAGGGAAGGGTTTCGCCGCTTTCGACGGTGCCGTCGAGGAAGTCGGAACCGAGGCGGAGCACGACATCGACTCCCGCTACCCGCGACTCGGGTTCGACGAACCGCAATTCGCCGAACAGTTCGTTGGTCTCGGCGACGTCCTCGTCGAAGCTTGCGTCGTAGAGCTCGATCTCGGTGGCGTTCCGAGTGGGAATCACCTCGCTGACCAGCACCGACTGCACGTTGTGACCGAAGTAGAGGACAAGCGTGATCGCCAACTTGACCCTCTCGTCGTAGCCGGGGGGCGACTCGATGCGGTAGGTGAGACCGGTCGTGGGGGCAGAGGTCGCACTGGGGGCGATCGAGCCGAACACCCACACCACGTCGGCGCGGTCGAGGAGCTCGACATCCTTGCCGGCGGGATTGTCGGCCGCCTCGAGGACCGTCGTCGCCAGACCCCTCGATGCGACCGTAGAGGCGAACAGGCGGTCGGCCAGATCGCCCAGCGAACCGATCAACGGCTCGGTCGGCACCTCGGTTACGCCGGCGCCGACGGCCTCGGCAACTCCGCCCCACACCGCCTCGACGTTGGCCCGGCGGGAACGCTCCAGTGCACCCTCGGGCGCGGCGTTCAGCACGCTGACCAGCTCCTCGGCGGAGAGGCTCACCTCACCCGCCTCGTACAGGGTCACCTCGTCGCCACCGTCATCTGTAGTGACTGCGGCCGGCAGGTCGACGACGACCGGCTCCACCGGGGCGAGCAGGGTCGCCGCCGCGACGGGATCGGCAACCTGCCACTGGTCGAGGGTGATCGACAGCAGGCTCTCGACACCGAGCACCAGCGACTCGGCGCCACCCTCGCTGTAAACCTCGGTGAGCGGGATGCGCAGCCCGTCCGATGCTGAACGGCGGTGTCGCTGGACACCGGCACCGACACGATGCTGCCACCCACCTCGCCCTGGGCCGGCGGGGTGAGGACGAAGACGGTGACCGTGGTGAGCTCATCGTCGCCGTCGACCGTGGCGAACATGCCCACCTGGGTGCGCGGGACAGGCAAGACAGGGATGCTGCACGTTCTTGCCGCCCTCGTAGCGGCGCAAGGCTCGATAGCCCGCGTACCCCATGCCCCCGAGGGCGACGATCGCAGTGAGGTTGATCGCCAGCATCACTGCGGTGCGACGGCGCCGCGTACCGGCGAGGGACGTCACGCGGCCTCCTGGTAGATGCCGAGGCGGCGGATCACTTCCAGCACCGGCTCGGTGACCAGGTAGTCGAGCGGCCGTCCGTCGGCGCAACGGGCGCGAAGATCGGTGCTCGACACGTCGAGGCGGGGCACCTCGACGTGGATCCACGGGTAACCCTCGGGCAGCTCGACGACGGCCTCGCCGGGCCGGTCGACGACGACCAGGTGCGAAATCTGCGGCGACCTCGCGGTAGCGGGTCCCAGGTCTCGAAACCGCGCTGCGGCGTCGTCGCCCATGATGGTGAACAGCTCGGATCTCCGGGTGATGCTCGTCGCCAGCAGCGCCAAGGTGTCGGCGGTGAAACTCGGCCCACCGCGATCGATCTCAGCCCTTGCCGGCGACCAGACCCGGACACGTCGGCCACTGCGGCCTCGACCATCGCCAGGCGCTGGCCGGCAGGCGTGATCGCTCTGCTGCCCAGCTTCTGCCACGGCACGTTGGCCACCATCAGCACGACCAGATCGAGCTCGAGGGCATGACGCACGTTGACCGCCGTGACGAGATGGCCGACATGCGGGGGGTCGAACGTGCCACCGAACACCAGTCCGGAGATCCGCTGGGGCACGGCGGGCCAGTGTACGAGGGCCATTGCCGCAGGCGCGAGCAGCCGCGCCGCTGCCAGTCGTCGCAACACCGCTCGGCACTAGACGAACCGTTCTCGAACACGGACAAGGCTTGACCGATGTAGTACTGTTACCTGTCCCCCACATTCCAACCCCCCATCGGATGTACGGGATCAGCCGCCACGGCGGCTGTGCCCCCGCATCACCGCGAAGCCAGTCGTCCGGCGTGGCATCAGTGTGTCCAACGACACGCACCTCCGCGGAATCTGACGACGAAACGACAAGTTGAGAACAACTGCCATGAACGACTCCATCGGTCTCTACCTGAACGACATCGGCAAGGTGTCCCTGCTCAACGCCGAAGAAGAGCGCGAGCTGTCGCGCGTCATCGAAGCCGGTCGCGAGGCCGGCGAGCGCCTCGCCAACGGCGAGAAGGGCGCCGCCCTGAAGGCCGCCGTCGCCCGCGCCGCCGACGCCAAGGACCGCTTCATCCGCTCCAACCTTCGCCTGGTGGTCTCCATCGCCCGCCGCTACCCCCTTCCCCAGGGCATGGACCTGCTCGACCTCATCCAGGAGGGCAACCTCGGCCTCGAGCACGCCGTCGACAAGTTCGACTGGCGCCGTGGCTTCAAGTTCTCCACCTACGCCACCTTCTGGATCCGCCAGGCCATCGGCCGTGCGCTCGACCAGAAGGCCAGCCTCATCCGCATCCCCGGCGATCGTTCGGCCAGCCTGCGCGCCGCCCTGCGCCAGGCCAGCGGCGACGGCGAGACCCTCGACGTCGGCAACGCCGAACTGCACCGCCTCACCACCCCGGTGTCGCTCGACAAGACCATCGGCGACGACGGCGATGCCACCCTCGGCGACCTGATGGCCAACGGCGACGGCACCCCCGAAGACGCCGTGATGGCCATGGTCGACAGCGACCTGCTCGACGAGCTGCTCGGCACCCTCGACAAGCGGGCCCGCTACGCGGTCGAGGCCCGCTTCGGCCTGCTCGACGGTGAGCGCAAGAGCTTCCGCGAGGTCGGCGAGAACCTCGGCGTCACCGCCGAGGCCGCCCGTCGGCTGGTCAGCCGGGCCGTGGCCGGCCTGCGCGAAGACGCCGTGCGCATCCTCGCCGTCTGACACACCGCGCCGACCTCGAGACCACTCTGGCAACACCCGGCTCGGGCCCTTGTCGGGTCTCGGCCGTTAGGCTTTCTGCGTGGCGAAAGCGTGGACCCCCTCGTCGTGGCAGGCGCTTCCCGGCCCTGCAGCAACCCGACTGGCCCGACCAGGGCGACCTCGATCGGGCCCTGAAGCAGATCGCCTCCTATCCCCCGCTGGTCTTCGCCGGCGAGGCCCGCTCGCTGCAGACCTCCCTCGGCCAGGTGGCGGCCGGCAACGCCTTCCTGCTCCAGGCCGGCGACTGCGCCGAGAGCTTCGAGGAGTTCTCGGCGGTCAACATTCGCGAGAAGCTGCGCGTCATCCTCCAGATGGCGGTGGTGACTGACCTACTCGCTCGGGGTGCCGGTGGTGAAGGTCGGTCGCATCGCCGGCCAGTTCGCCAAGCCCCGGTCGAGCAACTTCGAGAAGGTCGGCGACCGTCGAACTGCCCAGCTTCCGCGGCCACATCGTCAACAGCGATGCCGCCGACCGACGCGGCCCGGATGCCGATCGCCGGATCGCCTGGTGCAGGCCTACCACCAGTCGGCGAGCCACCTTGAACCTGCTGCGGGCGTTCACCAAGGGCGGCTTCGCCGACCTCGGCCGGGTCCACGCCTGGACCCAGGAGTTCGTCGTCCAGCAGCCCCGAAGGCCAGCGCTACGAACAGATCGCCGCCGAGATCGACCGCGCCCTGCGGTTCATGCGCGCCTGCGGTGTCGACACCGAGAGCCAACCACGACCTGCACGAGACCGACGTCTACACCAGCCACGAGGCCCTGCTCCTCGGCTACGAGGAAGCCCTCACCCGGCAGGACTCGCTCACCGGCGCCTGGTACGACTGCTCGGCCCACATGCTGTGGATCGGCGAACGCACCCGCCAGCTCGAAGGCGCCCACGTCGAGTTCCTCCGCGGTGTCGGCAACCCGGTGGGCTGCAAGGTCGGCCCCACCACCGACGCTCGACTTCGTGCTCGAGCTGTGCGAGAAGCTCAACCCGGCCCGCATCCCCGGCCGGCTCACGCTCATCAGCCGCATGGGTGCCGACAAGGTGGAGGACGCGCTGCGCCCGCTGCTGCGAGCCGTCCACGACTCCGGGCACCCGGTGGTGTGGGCCTGCGACCCGATGCACGGCAACACCATCACCAGCGCCGGTGGCCGCAAGACCCGCGCCTTCGACAGTCATCTGCGACGAGATCGACGGCTTCGTACGCGCCCACCAGGCCGAAGGCACCTGGCCCGGGGGCATCCACGTCGAGCTCACCGGCGACAACGTCACCGAGTGCACGGGTGGCGCCGACAACATCCTCGACAGGCCAGCTCGACGATGCGCTACCAGACGGTGTGCGACCCACGGCTCAACGCTCGCCAGAGTCTCGACCTCGCCTTCCATGTGGCCGAGATGCTCCGCACCGCCGGGCTCGCATGACCTTCTCATCTGGCGACCGCATCCGCTACGAATGCACCGACGATGACGGCTTCCCCCTGGTTCGCTATGGCTTCATCGGCGGAGTCGCCGGCTTGACAGGCCCGATAGTGGTGATGCTCGATGGTGAGCTCTCCGGCGACGTGGTCGACATGGCCCAGGTGCAACCGGTCACGATCACCACGGTCGAGCTGATCCTCCAAGGTGCCGACCTGGTCGACGAGGCCGAGCTGCGACGCGGCCTGGTGGCTTTGTGGCTCGCCGAGGCCGACACGGCCGGACTCGACATCGATGCCCTCCACCAGATCGGCGACGGCGAGTGCGACGCCCCTGGCGGATGGTGCCTTGCCCGGCTCATCGCCGGCGGCGAGGAGTACGTGCTGAGAGCGGTACAAATGCCCCACGAACCGGAGACGGTCCGGGTACGTGCCGAGCACCCCCTGCGACCCCCCGCGTGACCACAGTCCGCCCGGCGGGCTGGTACCCCCTCCTTATAGCCTCGGCGGCGATCGGGATCGCGAACAGCGTCGTCTTCTCGCTCCTTGGCAACCTCCAAGACGAGTTCGGCTTCGGCGACGCCGGTCTCGGCCTCATCGCCGGGTCCGGTTTCCTCGTCGGCCTCGTCGGCCAGGTCCTTCTGTCTCCCCTGGCTGACCGGGGCCACTCCAAACGGTTACTGCTCGGCGGCCTCACTCTCGCTGTCGCCGGCAGCATCTTGTTCGCGCTCTCGTCCTCGTTGATCATGCTGGTGGTCGCCCGCTGCGTCGTCGGCCTTTCCAACTCCGTGTTCTCACCGGCGTCGCGGGCCATTGTGATCAGCGTCAGCGAGGTCGACGTTGCCCGCCGCCTGGGCACCCTCAGCGGGGTCGAACTGGCCGGCTTCGTCACCGGACCGGTGATCGGCGGCATCCTCGTCGGCCCCTTCGGGCTCAGGGTGCCCTTCCTCGTCGCCGGTGCCTTCGCCGCCGCCGCGGCGGTGATGCTCGCCCCCCGGGCCCTACCCGAACCACCCATCGGCGAGCACCACCGGCTGGCGTTCGACCTGTTGGCGATCCCCCGCATCCGCTCCGGTGTGGCGATGAGCGTGGCCCTGTTCTTGCCGATCGGGTTCTACGACGCCACCCTCGACCGCTACCTCACCGACCTCGGCGCCGGCGACGTGCTCATCGGCTTCAGCTTCCTCGTCTATGGGATTCCATTCGCTCTGCTCGCCACGGCCGGCGGCCATCTGGCCGACCGGCGCGGACCCCTGAGAGTGGCCGTGCTCGGCGCGGTGCTGGTGGCTCCTCTGACCGCCATCTACGGGCAGGTCCGCTCGGCAGAAATGATCGTCGCCCTCAGCGCCATCGAAGGCGCCATCCAGGCCCTCGGCATACCCGGCTCCCAGGCTCTGGTGGCCGCCGGTGCACCGCGCGGACGGGCAGGTGCCGCCCAGGGGCTGGCAGGGGCCGCGAACCTCCTCGTCGGTGCCGTCGCCGCCTACTCGGCGGGCCCGATCTACCACCATCTCGGTGCCGGCTGGATGTTCGTCATCGCCGGAGGTGGGGTGCTTGTGTTCACCGCCCTGGCGGTCAGCCAACGCGACCGGTCCCCTGCCCCAGCCTCGGTCGCCGAGGCCGGCGCTCTCAGCTGAGGCGCTCGATCACCATCGCCAGGCCCTGGCCACCACCCACACACATGCTCTCCAGGCCGTAGGTCTTGTCTTCCCACTGGAGGCCGTTGATCAGGGTGGTCATGATCCGCGAGCCGGTCATGCCGAAGGGGTGGCCGAGAGCGATCGCCCCACCGTGGACGTTGAGCTGGCGGTCGATGTCGATGCCGAGGTGCTTGGCCGAACCGATGACCTGACAGGCGAAGGCCTCGTTGATCTCCACCAGATCGATCTGATCAATGGTCATCCCCGCCCTCTTCAGTGCCTGGCGGCAGGCCTCGATCGGGCCGAGGCCCATGATCTCGGGGTTTAGACCGCTGACGCCGCTGCTGACCACGCGCGCCAGAGGGGTGAGGCCGAGGGCCTTGGCCTTGGTGTCGCTCATCACCAACACAGCCGCGGCGCCGTCGTTGAGGGGGCAGGCGTTGCCGGCGGTGATCGTGCCGTCGGGGCGGAACACCGGCTTGAGCTGGCTGACACCCTCGTAGGTGGTGCCGGCGCGAGGCCCGTCGTCCTTGGCCACCACGGTGCCGTCGGGAAGGGTGAGAGGGGTGATCTCCCGCTCGTAGAACCCCTTGTCGATGTATTCGCACGCCAGGTTTTGGCTGCGCACACCGAAGCGGTCCATCGCTTCGCGGGTGATGCCCTCGACCTCGACCACGTTCTCCGCCGTCTGCCCCATCGCGATGTAGATGTCGGGCATGCCCTCGCCGGGGGTCCACGGGCCTTGGCCGCCCTGGCTGCGCAACTTGGTGCGCTCGCCCGAGGGCAGGAAGACGGGGTTCGGGGCGGTGTCGCTGGCCCCGTACTGGTAACGGCTGACGGTCTCCACACCACCGGCGACGAAGCAGTCGCCCTCGCCGGCCTTGATCGCGTGGAAGGCCATGCGGATGGTCTGCAGGCTGCTCGAGCAGTAGCGGTTGACCTGTACGCCAGGCACTTCGTCGAGGCCGGCCAGAACGCTGACGACACGGGCGATGTTGAACCCGCCCTCGCCGCTGGGCTGGCCGATACCCCACATCAGGTCGTCGATGTCGCTGCCCTGGACCTGGGCGCCTTGGCCATCAGAGCCTTGACGATCTGGGCGCTCATGTCGTCGGGTCGCAAGGTGGTGAGTGAGCCCTTGTTGGCGCGGCCGATCGGGCTGCGGGCGGTGGCGACGATCACGGCTTCGGTCATGGCGATTCCCCTCGGTTTCGGAACGACCCGCGATCGTAGCCACCGACCACTGTTTCCTCGCTGTCGGCGCGCTACAGGGTGCGAGAATCGCGGGGCAGATGCTCGACGTCGCTGAGCCGCATCAGGGAAAAGGTATGCCCGTCGCCGAGCTGAAGGCTCTGCAACCGGGTGATGCTCGCATGATGGGTGACGAAGCGATCCCACTCCCACGGGACCGGGTCGAGGCCGAGGAGGTGGCACAGAGCCACCCCGTTGGTGCCCGAGTGAG
>CAVPRT010000012.1:0-58990 GCA_963707925.1 uncultured Acidimicrobiales bacterium | reverse complement strand
CGAGAAGGCGGTGAACCTGGCGCTCGCTGTAGCCGAGCCGCGCAGCCAGCCCGGCGACACCTTCGCGATCGACGAGCCCGTCGGCGATGAGGCGCATCGCCCGGCCGACGACATCGGCGCGGGTGTTCCATTCGGGCGAACCCGGTGACGCGTCGGGCCGGCAGCGCTTGCAGGCCCGGTAGCCGTTCGCCTGGGCGGTGGCAGCAGCGAGGAAGAACTCGACGTTGGCGGGCTTGGGCGTGATCGCCGGGCACGACGGCCGGCAGTAGATGCCGGTGGTGCGCACAGCCGTGACGAACCAGCCGTCGAACCGCGGATCGCGGCTCTGGATCGCCCGGTAGCACTGGTCGTGGTCGAGGAGCACGACCACAGTCTGGCCCGCCGCTCACCCCACCACTAGCGGAAATCGGACAGGGTTAGGTGCGGGTCAGGTGCCGCACCTGATGGGTGAAGTCGGCAACGAACAGGGCGACGCCGGAGACGACGAAGATGCCGGCGAGCAACCAGAAGCGGATGATGATCGTGGTCTCCGGCCAGCCGACCATCTCGAAGTGGTGGTGCACGGGTGAGATGCGGAACAGGCGCTTGCGGCCATGGGTGGCCTTGAACACACCCATCTGGATGGCGACGGAACCGATCTCGATGACATTGAGCCCGCACAGCACAACCAGCAGGAGTTGGGTGTTCGTGGTGAGCGCGAGAAGGGCGAGGGCGGCACCCAGCCCGAGGGCACCCACGTCGCCCATGAAGATGCCGCGCCGGAGCGGCGTTCCACCACAGGAACCCGGCGCACGCACCGGCGAACGCGACGGAGAACACGGCAAGGTCGAAGGGGTTGACGATCGCGCCGTACACCTCGGGTGTGCGGAACCCGACGAAGGCGATGATCGTGAACGCGGCGAAACCGAACATCGCCGAGCCGGCGGCCAGGCCGTCGAGCCCGTCGGTGACGTTCACCGCGTTGGTGGTGGCGAAGATGATCACGCCCGCCCACAACACCCACACCACCGGCCCGAGCTCCCACCCCGGCAGCGACGCGCGAGTGAGCGACAGCCGGGTGTCGATGTCGGTGACGGCCACCAGCGCGGCGGCGATGCCGAACGCGACGAGCAAGGTGATGTAGCCCTTCAGCTTCCACAGCACGCCGCGGTTGCGTTTATGACGCACCTTGATCACATCGTCGACGAGGCCGATGAATGCCATCACGAGCACCCCGCCCCAGATGATCAGGGTCTGCTCGGAGAACACGACACCTTCGCGGATGTGGCTGAGCAGGTACCCGAGCCCGGCGGCGACGATCACGGCGATGCCGCCCATCGTGGGCGTGCCGGCCTTGTGCTGGTGCTGGGGCACGGTGATGTTGTCGGCATTGAGCTCGAGGATCGGCTGGGCGCGACCCCTCGCCTTCATGAACCGGGCAAGGAAGCCCGAGCCCAGCATCGAAGCGGCGAACGCGATCGCCGCGGCGAGGAACAGCGCGATCACGACGTCGCCCCCTGGGCAGGAGCGGCGTCCGCGTTGCGAGTATCACCATCGACGATCTCGAGGCGTACGCGCTTGTTGCCCTTGCCCTTGTTCTCCAACTTCGTGACCCTGATCCGGCCGACGTCGGCGGTGGAGCGCACATGGGTGCCACCGTCGGCCTGCTTGTCGAGGCCGACGATCTCGACCACGCGGATCTCGCTCACCGACTCGGGGATCATGTTCACCTTGGTGCGGATCAGGTCGGCATCGTGGACCGCCGTGTCGCGGGGAAGGAACTGGACCGTGATCGGACGGTCGAGGGCGAGCTCGGCGTTCACCAGTTCCTCGACCTTCTGCCCGAAACCCTCCGGAACCGGATCGAACTCGAAGTCCATCCGCGCCGCCAGCGGCTCCATGTTCCCACCGGTGACCGGCACCCTCCATTCGTTCCAGATCACCCCGCACAGCACGTGGAGCGCGGTGTGGGTGCGCATCAGCCGCGTGGCGCCGCTCCCAGTCGATCTCGCCTTCCACCTCGGCCCCCACCTCCGGCAAAGGGCCGCCCTCGACCGTGTGCCACACCGCGCTCGACCCGTCGGGGGCGACCTCCTTGCGCACATCGGTGACCCTCAACCCGGCCAGCGAGCCGGTGTCGTGGGGTTGGCCTCCACCAGTGGGATAGAACGCCGTGCGGTCCAGCGCGATCGCGCCCTCACGGGTGGCCGTGACCCGGGCGGTGAAGAGGCGGAGATAGGCGTCGTTCAGGTACATCAGCTCGGTCATGGGCTCCCAGTCTGTCGCCCCTACCCCCCACGCGCCACCATCGTTAGGGTGAGGGCATGGACCAAGCCGTCGAAACCGCCCGCCGAGCGCTCGCCCTGCTCGACCTCACCGAACTGGGCGACGAGGCCACCACCGACGATGTCACCGCCCTGTGCGGCCGCGCTGTCGGCCCCCACGGCAAGGTGGCCGCGGTGTGCGTGTGGCCCCGTCACGTCGCCCATGCGGTGTCGCTGCTGGCCGGCACCGGAGTACGCATTGCCACGGTCGTCAACTTCCCCAGCGGCGACGAAACCATCCCCCATGTCGTGGCCCAGGCCGAGCGGGCACTCGCCGACGGGGCCGACGAGATCGACCTCGTGTTGCCCTACCACGCGATGCTGCAAGGAGCGATCGAGCACGTCGCCCTGATGCTCGACACGGTGAGGTCGGTGGTGCCGGCCGGCGTGAAAGTGCTGAAGGTGATCCTCGAGACCGGCGAGCTCGGCGACCCGGCGGCCATCCGCGCCGCGGCGCTCACCGCGGTGGAGAACGGCGCCGACTTCATCAAGACGTCCACCGGGAAGACACCGGTCAGCGCCACCCTCGAGGCGACGGCGATCATGCTCGGGGTGATCCACGAGGTCGCCTGGCCGGTGGGGCTCAAGCCCAGCGGTGGTATCCGCACCCTCGCCGACGCCGCCGAATATCTCGCCCAGGCCGACTCCGTCATGGGCCCCGAGTGGGCCACGCCCGCCACCTTCCGGTTCGGTGCCAGCGGTCTGCTCACGGCTCTCGTCGCCACGATCGAGGGCGAGGGTAGGGGCGAGGGCGCGGGCGCCGCACGCCGGTCAGGGCGTGTACTGATGATCCCCCAGGAACTCATCCGCGCCAAGCGCGACGGGCACCCGTTGGGCGGCGACGACATCGCCGAGTTCGTCGCCGGTCTCACCAGCGGAGCCGTCACCGAGGGCCAGGCCGCGGCGTTCGCGATGGCCGTCTTCTTCAAGGGGATGTCCACCGCCGAAACGGTGGCGCTCACCCTGGCGATGCGCGACAGCGGCACTGTCCTGAGCTGGGACCTGCCCGGCCCGGTGGTGGACAAGCACTCCACCGGAGGGGTGGGCGACACGGTCAGCCTCCTGCTGGCGCCGATGGTGGCGGCGTGTGGCGGGTTCGTGCCGATGATCTCGGGCCGCGGGCTCGGTCACACCGGCGGCACCTACGACAAGATGGAGTCGATCCCCGGCTATGCGGCGGCGCCGCCGATGGCCAAGTTCCGCAGGGTGGTTGCCAGTGCGGGTTGCGCGATCATCGGCCAGACCGCCGATCTCGCCCCGGCCGACAAGCGGCTCTACGGCATCCGCGACGTCACCGCCACCGTCGAGAGCGTGCCCCTGATCACCGCCTCGATCCTGTCCAAGAAGCTCGCCGCAGGTCTGGGGGCGCTGGTGATGGACGTCAAGACCGGCAGCGGGGCGTTCATGCCCACCCTCGCCAAGTCGCGCGAACTGGCGCGGAGCATCGCCACCGTGGCCACCGGCGCCGGCCTGCCCACCACGGCTCTGGTCACCGACATGGACCGGCCCCTCGCCGACGCCGCCGGCAACGCGCTCGAGGTCGCCTACGCCATCGAGTACCTCACGGGTGCCCGGCGCGAGCCGCGCATGCACGAGGTCACGATGGCGCTGTGCAGCGAGATGCTCGTGCTCGCCCGGCTGGCCCGCACACCGGCGGCGGCCCGCAAGCAGCTTCAGCACGCCCTCGACTCGGGTGCTGCGGCGGAGAAGTTCGCGAAGATGGTGGCGGGGCTCGGCGGCCCGAAGAAGCTCGTCGACGCACCGTGGAAGCACCTCGAGCGGGCCGAGGTGCAGGTGGAGGTGCCGCCTGCCCGCGTCGGTGTGGTCAAGAGGGTCGACACCCGCGCCATCGGCATGGTGGTGGTCGCCCTCGGTGGAGGGCGCACCCGCCCCCAGGATCCGATGGACCACGCCGTGGGCCTCACCGGGTTGGCCGGGCCCGGCGACGCGGTCGGCCCCGATCGTCCGCTGGCGGTGATCCACGCCCGTTCCGCGGCCCAAGCCGAGCACGCCGCAAGCCTCGTTCGCGCCGCCTACCGTGTGGGCGCCACCACTTCCAGCGCGCTCCCGCCCACCCCGTCACCCGTGATCGACCGCATCACCGCCTGACCGAGCCACCAAGCGCCACCGCGCTTCGTCAAGTTATCGTCAAGCGCCGCCACGCTCCGTCCCCAACGTCACCCCGCAGCGCACCTAGATCTGCGGCTCTTTGGGGAGGCCGAGGACTCGTTCGCCGACGATGTTGCGCTGGATCTGGCTGGTGCCGCCCCAGATCGTCTCGCTGCGGCTGAAGAAGAAGGCGCTCATCATCGGGCTCACCGGGTAACCGGGTCGGCCGCGCTCGCGGGCCGTGCCCGGCCAGGAACCGGCGTCGGTGCCGGTGTCGACGAGCATCGCCGCCGCGCCGTGGATGCCCAACGCCAACTCCATCGCCTCCCCGTGCATCTCGCTCCAGAACATCTTGTTGCTCGCTCCGAGAGCCGCGACACCTGGGTCCTTGGCCCCGCTGAGCGTGGCCGACAGGGAGCGCAGGCCGTTGAAGCGCAGGATCTGGATCTTGGTGTAGTACCGCATCAGCCCCTGGCGGACGCCGGGTGCGGTGATCGCCCCGTTGGCGGTGGCGGCGGCCACCATCAGCTTGTACTCCTCCTCGAAGCGGCGGTAGCCGGTGGTGGCGCTCATCCCCCGCTCGAAGGCGAGGGTGCTGTTGGCGACCTTCCAGCCATTGTTGACGCCGCCGACCACATTGTCCTTCGGGCAGCGGGCGTCGGAGAAGAACACCTCGCAGAACTCGGCCGTGCCGTCGGGCTGGGTGATGCCGCGCACCTCCACGCCGGGCTGGTGCATCGGCACCAGCATGTAGCTGATCCCCTTGTGCTTGGAGGCATCGGGGTCCGTGCGGGTGAGCAGGAAGCAGTAGTCGGCGTAGTGGCCACCGGTGGTCCACACCTTCTGGCCGTTGATCACCCATTCGTCACCGTCGAGCACCGCCGAGGTCTTCAGCGAGGCGAGGTCGGACCCGGAGTCCGGCTCGCTGAACCCCTGACACCAGCGCATCGTGCCGTTGAGGATGCGGGGCAGGAAGTACTTCTTCTGCTCCTCGGTGCCCCACTGCAGGATCGTGGGGCCGACCAGGGTGTCGCCGAAGAAGTCGGCGCGCAGGGGTGCCTTGGCGCGAGCGAACTCCTCGCTGAGCACCACGCCCTGCATCGTCGACAGGCCCTTGCCCCCGTATTCGGTGGGCCAGGTGGCGCAGATCCAGCCTCCTTCGAACAGCGTCGTCGGCCAACCCTCGTTGAACTCCTTGCGCTCCTCGGGGGTCATCTCGAAGCCTGGATCGAACCAGCCGGAGGGCAAGTTGGCCTCCAACCAACCCCGGATCTCGATCCGGAAGTCTTCGTCGGCAGCGGTGTAGTCGAGGTTCATGACTCAAGTATTGACCCGCCGGTCAAGTCGGCCCAAGTCCTGCTCCGACAATGACCCCGAGCCGGTTCACACTCCGTTCACGCCCGCCGAACAGACCCGAAACCCTCTACTCCTAGGTTCGCCCCATGACCGGGCGCCAGAGAGGGCCGTACTCGCTGTGCTGGTGGCACACCACCGCCGGGTGGTCGGGCGACGCGAGCTCTCCCGCCTGGCCGGGCTGGCCGACCTCAACGAACGCCGCTGCGACAGTGTGCTGGTGGACCTGCGCCGCGTCCTCGGACCGGACTCGATCATCACGGTTCGCGGCCGCGGTTGGATGCTGGCTGGGCACGCCCTGCCCCGCGCCGCCGCCATGGTTGCCGGTCCGGCCTGATCTCAAAGCCCGAGCACCCCCCTCCCGCGGGTGCGACGACGGCGACGAACGCGAACGCCACAGAGCGGAAACATGGCGGCCTCCACCGGGAAACAGAGCCCCTCTACCTTGAGGCCAGTCCTGGCCCAGCGCCGCGTCAGGCGGTCCCACCCAACCGCAGACCAGGAGGAATTCCCCTTGCGTACTCGACCCCTGCTCAAATACGTGCTCGGCGGCACGATCGGCGCGGCCATTCCGGCGCTGACCGCGACCGGCTACGCCTTCGCCGAGGAGAAGGAGCCGATCCAGCTCCTCACCGAGTCGACGAACCTGATGTGGATCATCATCGGCGCAACCCTGGTGGTCTTCATGCAGGCCGGCTTCGCCCTGGTCGAGACCGGCTTCACCCAGAAGAAGAACGCCGCCCACGTGATGAGCTCGAACTTCGCCATCTTCGGGCTCGGCTTCGTCGGCTTCATGTTCGTCGGCTTCCCGTTGGCGTTCGGCGGGTTCAGCTACGCCGGCTACTTCGGCCTCGATTCGCCGATGAACGCCGACCCCCTGATCGGTTCGGGCAACTGGGCGTTCCTGTGGAGCGGATGGGACCACCTCGCCGATTCGGCCTCGCCCGCACTCCTGGCGTTCTTCCTCTACATGGTGGCGTTCATGGACACCGTTGCCACGATCCCCACCGGGTCGATGGCGGAGAGGTGGAAGTGGAACAGCTTCGTCGGGTGGGGCTTGTTCTGCGGCGCCTTCTACTACCCGCTGTTCGCCGCCTGGACCTGGGGTGGAGGATGGCTGGCGAAGTCGTGGGACACGATGGGCCTCGGTGCCGGTTATGTGGACTTCGCCGGATCGGGTGTGGTGCACGCCGTCGGCGGTGTCGCCGCGCTCGCCGGAGCCATCGTGCTCGGCGCCCGCCGCGGCAAGTACGGCCCCGACGGCAAGCCCCGGGCGATCCCCGGCCACAACATCCCGATGGCGATGACCGGCTGCTTCATCCTCCTCTTCGGCTGGTTCGGTTTCAACGCCGCGTCCACGTTCGCCAGCAGCGACATCCGCTTCGCCACGGTGGCGGCCAACACCGCTATCGCCGGCGCGATCGGCGCCACCGTGGCCATGTTCTGGGTGATGAAGCGGATGGGCAAGCCGGACCCCGGGATGATGATCAACGGGATGCTCGCCGGCCTGGTGGCGATCACCGCCCCCTGTGCCTTCGTGGGTTCGTGGGCGGCAGCCGTGATCGGCGCCCTCGCTGCCGTGATCGTCGTCGAGATCGCCTGGTGGCTGGATCGCAAGGGCATCGACGACCCGGTGGGTGCCGTTGCCGTCCATGGCATCGGTGGCACCTTCGGCGTGATCTGCGTCGGCCTGTTCGCCAACGGCGACTACGGCGGGGCGTGGAACGGCTCGTCCGTCACCGGGGTGAAGGGCCTGTTCTACGGTGATGCCGGCCAGCTCGGTGCCCAGGCGCTCGGCGCTGTGGTGATCTGGACGGTGATCTTCGGCTTGCCTTCGCCTTCTTCAAGATCCAGAACAGGTTCACCAAGGGCGGCATCCGCCTCCCCGAGGACATCGAGATCGAGGGTGCCGACATCCCCGAGATGGGTGTGCTCGCCTACAACGACTGACGACTGAGGCGCCTCGCCCCGTCCTACCGATTTCTTCTCACCACCACCATTCGTTCCACAAGGAGTTCTCATGAAGCTCATCACCGCAGTCATCAAGCCGTTCAAGCTCGATGACGTCAAGGATGCCCTGAAGGCCAACGGGGTGCAGGGCATCACCGTCACCGAGGTCAAGGGGTTCGGCCGCCAAGGCGGTCACACCGAGACCTACCGTGGGTCCGAGTACCAGATCGACTTCGTCCCCAAGATCAAGATCGAGCTCGTCGTCGACGACGGCGCGGTCGACTCGGTGGTCGACGCGGTCAAGGCCGCAGCGGCCACGGGCAAGATCGGCGACGGCAAGATCTGGATCACCGACCTCGATCGTCTGGTGCGCATCCGCACCGGCGAGGAAGGGGCCGACGCAATCTGACCCCCGGTTGGGGTGGCGCCGGCTTCAGTCCGCCAGCGCTGCCCTCACGGAGGCCCTGACCTGTTCGAAGTCGCCCATCGGCACCTGCCCGGTGGGCGACTTCGGCGTTGTCACGTAGAACACGTCGACCACCTCGTGACCCAGGGTTGCCACCACTGCCGAGCGGATGTCGAGGCCCGAGCGGCTGAGCGCATTGGCGAGCCTGTAGAGCACGGCGGGGGCGTCGGGGGCGCGCACCTCGACCACGGTGGTGGAGTCGGATGCCTCGTTGCTCACCAGCACCTCGAGCCTCGGCGCCACTGCCGACACGGCTCGCCGACGACGGTTGTGAGAGCCAAGGCGCTGTTCGAGGCGGGTATCGATGTCGAGCTCACCCGACAGGGCGCCGCTCAGGTCATGGTCCACCTTCGGCCAGTTGGGTGGCGAGGCCGACACACGGGAGATGCGGAACTCGTCGACGGCCACACCGTCGGCGCCGGTGACCGCCGATGCGCCGACCACGTCGAGCCCGTGGAGGGCGAGCACGCCGGCGATATGGGCGAACAGCCCGGCGCGGTCGCGGCTGACGAGGCGCAGCAGATCCACCTCACCCTGGGTCTCGTGCTCGATGTGCACCGCACCATCAACGGCGACGAGGGCGGCGAGCCGGGCCAGATGTGCGACCGACGGAGCGATGGCGACGGGCGGTGCCTCGCCGCGAATGGCCTCGGCCGCCATGCCGACCAGCTCGTCGATCAGCGACTTCTTCCACGTCGACCAGGCCGCCGGACCAGTCGCCCGGCTGTCGGCCTCAGTGAGGGCGTGGAGCAGTTCCAGGGTCAGCAGGTCGCCCACCGCGTCGGCGACGTTGGCCGCGGTGCGCGGGTCCGAAAGATCGCGCCGCGTAGCAGTCTCGGGAAGCAGAAGGTGATGCTGCACCATGGCGCGAATCACCTCGGTGTCCGCAGCGTCGAACCCCATGCGACCGATCACGGTGTCGACCAGTTCCACGCCCGCCTCGGTGTGATCACCGGGATAGCCCTTGCCGAGGTCGTGCATCAGCGCACCGACGAGAAGGAGGTCGGGCCGGGCGACGTCGCGAACGAACTCGCTCGCGTTGGCGATCGTCTGCAGAAGGTGGTGATCGACCGTGTAGGTGTGGAACGCGTTGCGCTGGGGCAGGCTGCGAACCGCCCTCCACTCGGGCAGGTAGCGGCTGAAGAGGCCGAACCGTTCGAGCGCCTCGACGGTGGGCACCAGGGCCGCACCGGCACCGAGCAGGCTGACGAAGGCGCGCCGGGTGCCCTCCGTCCACGGCTCGCCCGGGGGCGCTCCACGGCTGGCCAGCATGCGCAGAGACCGGCCGCCGAGAGCGAAGCCGGCGTGGGCTGCGGTGGCGGCGAAGCGGAAGACGTAGGACTGCTCGTCGACATCAGCGTCTGCAGAGATCGTGGGCTTCGTCGTCGATCACCACCACACCCGGGGCCAACGTCGCCGACACATGGGTACGGTTGATTGGCCGGCCACCGCTACGGATCAGCCTCTCGACGCGCGACCAGAAGCGCTCCGTGGCCCATTCGATCGCGTGGGCCGCGCCGGCGAGGTTGAGCATCAGCGCGTCGGCGTCGGCGAAGCCCATCGCCTCGGCCACCCGGTCCTGATCCTGGAGCAGGAGGGTGTTCGCCACCCGGCCCGTGGCGCGGTGCAGTTCGCACCTCGCGGCGAGCAACAACTCGGCCGGGCCGGCGAGATCCTCCACCGGCACTTCGAGAGCGGCGGCCACCTCGGGGCGATCCACGCGGAACGCCCAGCGGATCATGTCGTGGTCGCGCAGACCACCTCGGGCATCCTTCAGATCGGGTTCGAGCAGGGAGGCGACATCGCCGAAGCGAGCCCACCTCTGCTGCCCGGATTCGAGAAGGCGCTGCAGCCAGACCAGGGGGCGGCGCCGCCACTGCTCCAGGGCGCCGAGTTGGACACCAGACGCGGCTTCGGCATCGCCCGCCAGGCAGCGCACGACGAGGATGGACGTCGCCGTGTCGAGATCGTCGGCGGCGAGTCGAAGCAGCGACTTCGCCGAGTGGGCGGCGGGGCTGACCTTCAACCCTGCATCCCACATCGGGTACCACAACCTCTGGGCGACCTCGCTGATCGCCGGCTCCGATGTCCTCGGCGGGTGGAGCAGGACGACGTCGATGTCGCTGCCGGGCGCCAGCACCCCCCGGGCGTATCCGCCGGTGGCAAGCAGCGCCCACCCTGGGGGGAGCCCGGCGGCGAGGCTCTCGAACCAGGAGTCGGCCTGTTGCGATAGGCGGCGGGCGAGGCTGCGCCCGGCCAGGTCCGTGTCGCCCACCAATTGGGCGCGCACCCGCTTGATGGTGGCGGCGTCGAGGGAGTTCACGGTGGCCTGGGTCGGCTCTAGATCGCGCTGCTGCCCGACTCGCCGGTGCGGATGCGCACGATCGACTCGACTCCGGTGACCCAGATCTTGCCGTCACCGATCTTGCCGGTGCGCGCCGCGTCGAGGAGAAGGTCGACGATGCGATCCACCGACTCGTCGTCGGCGACGATCTCGACCTTCACCTTGGGCACGAAGTCGATCTGGTACTCGGTGCCGCGATAGGTCTCGGTGTGACCGCCCTGACGGCCGAAGCCCCTGCACCTCGCTGACGGTCATGCCGCTCGACACCCGCGCCACGCAGCGCGGACTTCACCTCGTCGAGCTTGAACGGCTTGATGATGGCGGTGATCAGCTTCATTTGCATCTCCTTGAGTCGTTCTCGTTCAGTGCAGCCCACCGCTGTGATAGGCGGTTTCGCCGTGAAGCGCGAGGTCGAGCCCGGTGGCCTCGGCCTCGGCCTCGACCCGTCACCCCGATCGTCTTCTTGAGCAGCATCATGATCCCGAACGTGAGGATGAACGACCACACGATCGCCACCCCGTTCGCCAGCGCCTGCTCGCCGAGGAGGCGCAGGCTGCCGCCGTAGAAGAGGCCCTCGCGGAACGGGCGACGACGCCGGCGAAGAAGTCGGGGTCGGCGAAGAAGCCGATCAGCAGCGAGCCCACGAGGCCGCCGACGAAGTGCACACCGACGACGTCGAGCGCGTCGTCGTAGCCGTAGCGATTCTTCAGCCTCACCGCGTAGCAGCATGCGGCACCGGCGATGAGGCCGATCCAGATCGGGGAGGCGCCGGAGACGAAACCGGCGGCCGGGGTGATGGCAACCAGGCCGGCGACGATGCCCGAGGCGGCGCCGAGGTTGGTGGGGTGACCGTCACGCTTCCACTCGATCAGTATCCAGACGAGTCCGGCGGCCGCCGCGGCGAGGAAGGTGTTCATGAACGCCTGAGCCGCCTGCCCGTTGGCGCCAAGGGCGGACCCGGCGTTGAAGCCGAACCAACCGAACCACAAGATGCCCGTACCGATCATCACCAGCGGCATGCTGTGTGGAGGGTGACCCTCCTGGGGCCAGCCGCGGCGCTTGCCGAGCACCAGCACAGCGGCCAGGGCGGCGATGCCGGCGTTGACGTGGATCGCGGTGCCGCCGGCGAAGTCCAGCGAACCGCGCTGGCCCAGCCAGCCGCCGAACACCCACTTGAAAACGGGCACATAGACCAACAGCGACCACAGAGGAACGAAGATCGCCCACGCCGAGAACTTCATCCGGTCGGCGACGGCACCGCTGATCAGAGCCGGCGTGATCGCGGCGAACATGCCGAGGATACGCGATCGTCGCCAGCGACATGCCGTTGTCGGCGAGAGTGATGTCCTTCAACATCAGCGCGTCGAAGCTGCCCAGCAGATCGTTGTCGAAGGGAACCGACGACAGGGAGTAGCCGACCAACACCCACAAGATGGGGATGATCAGAACGCAGTAGAAGTTCATCATCAGCATGTTCAGCACGTTGCGAGTGCGGTCCATGCCGCCGTAGAAGAACGCAAGACCGGGGGTCATGAACAGCACCAGTGCTGCCGACACCAGGACCCACGCGACGTTGCCGCTGTCAGCAGGCTCCATCGGTGCTCCTTCGTGGTTGGGTATGACGCGGACGGGGTGCCTGCACGTTGTCGAAACATTGTTTCCACAGTGTTTCCGCGATGGTGCGTCACCGTGAACTGTGAGCAGGTTCGGCCGCGCGTGGCCGGAGCCAGGGTCGTAGAGTCACCTTCATGACCGACAACTTGGAGACCCCAGCCCAGGCGGGCCGTTGGACAGCCCAGTGGAAAGAGCTCTACGCCGAGGTCATAACCACCGGCCTTTGCACCGGGTGCGCCGGGTGCGTGGTCACCTGCCCCCACGACGTCATCGGCTACGAGCACAGCGAGGGGAACTACATACCGTTCCACCTCGAGGAGGAGCTCGGCGCGGACAACTGCATCCACGGAGAGAAGGGCTGCACCACCTGCACCCGCGCCTGCCCCCGCTTTCGGGCGTGGGAGCCCAGTGCCGATGTCCATCTGTTCGGGCGCAGGCGCGAGCCCGACGAACTGAGCGGGATCTGGCGCCAGTTACTGCTCACCCAAGCCGCCGATCCCGAGGCCAACTCGAAGGGCCAGGACGGCGGGTTCGTCACCGCGATGCTCAGCTGGCTGATGGACAACGACTACATCGACGCTGCGCTCGTGAGCGGTGTCGAGCCCGACGATGTGTGGAAGGCCAAGCCGGTGCTGGCCCGCAACAAGGCCGAGGTTCTCGCCACGGCCGGCAGCCGCTACACCTACTGCGCCAACCCCCTGGCCCTGCGCGATGCCCGCGCCGAGGGCCTCAATCGCCTGGCCCTGGTGGGAATGGGCTGCCAGGTCAGCTCACCGCCGACGATGTGGGACCGCAAGGCCGGCAAGGTCTCCAAGCCGTTCCTGTTCAACATCGGACTGCTGTGCAGCAAGACCTTCGACGACGCGATCTTCACCGAGCTGTTCGAAGCCAAGTACGGCCTCGCCAAGCAGGACATGGTGAAGATGAACATCAAGGGCGTGTTCCAGATCTGGATGAAGGACGGCTCGTACCACGAGATCGACCTCAAGGAGTGCCACCAGTGGACCCGCGAGGGCTGCAAGAACTGTCCCGACTTCTCCGCCGAGCACGCCGACATCTCCACCGGCGGCATCGGGGCCGACGACAACTGGACCCTCACCATCGTGCGCACCGAACTCGGTGAGGAGGTCATCAACCGGATGATCAAGGACGGCGTCATCGTCACCCGCCCCGCCCAGGAGGACGAGGTGGCGATGAAGCTGCTGCGCACCCTCAGCATCGTCAGCCGCCGACGCTGGCCGGAGTGGGCCGACAAGGCGCCGGCGGTGGGCGTACCGCCGCCGAAGAAGAAGGCCGACACTCCTCACTGACAGGTCCGCCACCGGTCGCTCACCCGTCTACTGTGGGTCGTCATGGGGGTTGTCGGGCAGGTGGTGTTCGTGTCCGCCCACGACGGGGTGAGGCTCGCCGGCACCTTGTACCTGCCTCTCACCGAAGGCCCGTTCGCGACCCTGGTCGAGGCCCTGCCCTACCGCATGGACGACGTCACCGCGCCCTACGCCGAGACTTACCTCCGCTATGTGAACGAGGGCGGATTCGCAGTCGTCAGGCTCGACCTGAGGGGCACCGGATCGTCGGGCGGTACGGCCGTGGACGAGTACCCCGACATCGAACGCCGCGACCTGACGGCCCTGATCGAGTGGATCGCCACCCAGCCGTGGAGCACCGGCCGGGTGGGCCTGTTCGGCACCAGCTACAGCGGGTTCAACTCCCTTCACATGGCCGCCGAGGGTCTACCCCAGTTGGGTGCGGTGGCGGCAACCTACGCCACCGATGATCGCTACTCCGACGACGTGCACCACATGGGTGGGGTGCTGAGGGCACTCGACCTCGTCGACTACCCCCTGTACATGATCGCGATGAACGCCCTACCCCCGGCGCCCGCCGTGTGGGCTGAGCGGGACAGCGGCCGAGCCTGGCTCGACGAGTGGGGGCAGAGAATCGAGAACACCGAGCCATGGTTGCTCGAATGGTTGCGTCACCCCCTCCCCGATGCCACGTGGAGGCGCGGGTCTGTGCGACTCGGCCCCCACGGCGAGGGCTACGACCTCATCACCTGCCCCGTCACCCTCGTCGCCGGCTGGGCTGACGGCTATCGAAACAACACCTTCCGCACCATCGAGCATCTGGTTGACTGGAGGCTGATCGCCGGCCCGTGGAGCCACTCCAGCCCCTCCAAGGCGAGACCGGGCCCGAACATAGACATCGACCGCGAGCTGATCGCCTTCTTCCACCACCACCTTCGCGGCGGCCCGCCGCCGTCCTCCCCACGCGGCAAGGTGTTCGTGCGCCGCCCGACGGCTCCGGAACCGGACCTGGCCTTGCACGTCGGCCACTGGGTGGGCATCGACACCTGGCCGCTCGAAGGCCTCCACCCCACCGTGCTGACGGTCGCCGAGCCGGCCGGAGAGCAGGCCGGTGACGGTGAAGAAGGCAGGGACCGGATCGATGAAGTGAGAGCGGTGGGCGATGTAGGGACGATGGCGTGGAACTCGTGCGCCGGCAGCCTGCCTTGGGGCCAACCCCTGGAGCAGTCAGCCGACAACGCGCGGAGCATCGTTTACGACTGGCCCCAGCTCACCGAGATGATGATCCTCGGCAACAGCGAGGTGGCGATGCACGTGAGATCGTCAGCCCCGCTGGGACATGTGTCGGTGAAGCTGTGCGATATCGCCCCCGACGGCACCAGCACCCTCATCACGAGGGGCATGCTCGACCTGAACCAGAGGGGGTTGTGGCCGAGTGATCCGTTCGGGATCGTCGACGCCGGGCCGAAGCCGGTGGTGCCCGACGAATGGATCGATGTACGCCTCCAGTTCGAGGCCACCACCTGGACCATGCTCCCGGGCCACCGCCTGCGCCTGGCCGTCGCCGGTACCGACTGGCCCAACTGCTGGCCGCCGGCCGGGCCGTTCACCCTCGGAGTGAAACCCTCCTCGGTACGCCTCACCCTGTTCACCACCACGGACCTGCCCTCGCTCGATGACCCCTTCGAGCCCGGTGAGAGCCCCGACCCGAGCGACGCCGACGGAGTCGAGTGGCTCATCGAACACGACGTACTCGCCCGCGAGACCCGGGTTCACACCAGTTACGGCGCCACCTACCCGGGAAGCCGGGGCAGCTACGTGACCGACCACTACGAGGGCTCGCTGGGCGTCAGCACCACCGACCCCGCCAACGCCTGGGCGCGGGGGCTGAGCAGGTTCGAAATCGCCTTTTTAGAGACGACCTGCGTCACCGAAGCGACCCTGCACATGGTCAGCGATCACCACTGGTTCCACGTCGACATCACGCTGAGCGCCAGCCTCGATGGCGAACCCTTCGCGACGAGGCACTGGACGGAGCGCTTCCCTCGCTGAGGCGGTCATCCGCCGATACAGGTGAAGCTGCCCGACACCTCGAAGGTGGAACCGTCCTGGTCGGTGGCGAGGCCGATGAAGTTGGCGCTCGTCCCGTCTCGGGCGAGAATCCCTTCGAGCCAGCTCGTCGAATATTCGACCCCGTCGACTCGCCAGGTCAGCGCCCCCTCGAAGTGTCCGTCGGGGAGACGGCTGGCGGTGTCGACGGCGAGGAGAGCGGCGTTGCCGCTGTCGCCCGCTGAGACGAAGGCGTTCCCGGTCTGGCAGTTGGTGTGCAGCAATGCCAGAGGCCGCCAACCGAGGATGCTGAACGGGCTCGGTGCACACGAGAAGGTTCCGCTCACCGGCCGGATGACAGGGTCTTCGTTAGGCGCTGAGCTGATCGCGGTACCTTCGAAGGTCCCATTGGTTCCGTCTTCGCTGAGGTGGATCACGAAGTCGGCTGGGTCGACCACGGCCGGCTTGTCCGTCGACAGTTGCCACGTCATGTAGGGATTGGCAGCCGCGGCGCCCTCCCACATCAAGATCCCGTTGACCCCGTTCACGTCGCCGGCGGACACATAGGTGGTCCCGTCGATGATCTCGCACGTTCCACCGCTCTCGGAGATCGAGCGGTCCCCGGAGTTGATGATCAGCGTCGCCTGTCCGCCCTCGGGGTCCGGAATGACGACCGAGGCCGAGGCCGGAGCCGGAGCCGGTGTCCCCGCTGACAGGCCCGTTGCCGAGTCAACGTAGGTATCGGGTGCCGCAGATGTGTCAGGTGCCGCGGAGGTGTCGAGCGATGGTGCCGCCGTGGCCCCGGGCGCGGAACCGGAGGGTTCCGAAGTGTCGCCTGACTCCGAGGAGTTCCCGCACCCTGTGGCCAGCGCGATGGATAGGACCGCAGTCAGTGTCGCCAGTTTCTTCACAGATGCCTCTCGCCGCAGGGAAGGTCGACGACCCCTGCCGACTCTAGGGGTCAGCGGCCGATTTGTGGGAGCGCACAAGCACAACGTTCGGTCTGTGCGCTCTGAGCGCACAGCCTCCCGTCGAGTCGCCGGTCTAGCTCGTGTCTCTCGCATGTCATCATCGGCGCTGGGCCGGGGTCTGTGCCCGCCTCAACGCCAACAAACGCAGCGCTCGGCCGGCCTGTGTCTGAAAGAGGCGGAACTGGATCGACAAGCATGGTCACCCAGAGCTGGTCACGGGCCGGATAGACATGCCGGCCGCCGCCCACGCTGTTCCCGTTCGAGTGCCTGGCAACCATCCGAGTGCCTGGCGAGCATCCGAGTGCGGGCGTGCCCCCCGGCGGGCCGCTGTCACTCGGATCACCCGCGACCAGCGACACCCCTCGGAACTCTTCGTGTAGTCAGAGCGCGCGCCGGTCGTCGGGCATCGGCGGCCTGGACCGCGTCACCGCGTGACACGCCACCCGGTGCTCGCCACCTTCGGGTTCCAGCTCCACATCGACTCCCCTACACAGATCGGCGATACCCATCGCCTGCGCCTCACCGCTGGCCATCAGGGGGCAGCGTGGGTGGAACCGGCAGCCGGCAGGAATGTGGCTGGGGTCGGGGGTTTCGCCGGTGAGGATCTGCTGCTCCATGCCCTCGATCTCGGGCACCACGCTGAGCAGGGCCCGGGTGTAGGGGTGCCGTGGACGGCGCAGCACCTCCTGGGTCGAACCCACTTCGACGATGCGACCGAGGTACATCACCGCCACCCGGTCGGCGATGTTCCAGGCGAGTCCGAGGTCGTGGGTGACGACGATGATGCTCACCCCAGAGGTGTCCACAAAGGATCTCATCAGGGCGAGGATCTCACCCCGAATCGACGCATCGAGGCTCGCCACGGGCTCGTCGGCGAGAAGCAGGGAAGGTTCCAGCGCCATCGCGGCGGCGATCAGCACCCTCTGGCGTTGCCCACCGGAGAGCTCGTGGGGGAAGCGGCGCAGGTAGCGCTGGGCGGGCCTCAGACCTGCGCTGGCCAGGGCATCGGCCACCAGGGTGGGCTCATGGCCCACCACCTTGTGGATCCGCAAGCCTTCGGCCACAGCCTCGTAAATGCTGTGGCGAGGGTTCAGCGCTCCGGTGGGATCCTGGAAGATCATCTGCACCCGGCGCCTCACCGAACGCAGGTTGCGGACCCTCCCGGTGAGTGCTTCACCGTCGATGCGGATCGATCCCGCGGCGAGGGGTTCGAGGCCGACGATCGAGCGGATCAGGGTGGTCTTGCCGCAGCCCGACTCGCCCACCAGGGCCACAACCTCGCCGCGCTGCACATCCAGCGACACGGTGTCGACGGCGCGCACGCGGCCGCCACCGAACTGAACCTGCACGTTGGCGAGAGCGACGATGGGCTCAGGCACGACGCGCTCCGGAATGCACACAGGCGACGCGCCGGCGAGGGCCCGCCCCGGCGCCGTCGTCGCCACCGGACTCGCCCAGCATCACATCGGTCACCCGACAGGCATCGATCACCTCGGCGCAACGGGGGTGGAAGGGGCACCCAGTCGGCAGTGCCGATGGGTCGGGCGGATCACCGGGGAGGCCGTGGGGATTCATGCGCGACGCGGGATCACCGATGGTCGGGAAGGCCGCCGCCAGCCCACGGGTGTAGGGGTGGTCGGGCCGGGCGAAGACCTCGCTCCCCCGGCCCTCCTCGACGATGCGCCCGGCATACATGACAGCCAGCCGCTCACAGGTGTAGGTGAGCACGGACAGGTCGTGGGTGATGAACAGAAGGGCCATGCCCTGCTCGCGCTGGAGCTCTTCGAGGAGGGCCAGCACCTGGGCCTGGACCATCACATCGAGGGCGGTGGTCGGTTCGTCGGCGATCAGCAGGGCGGGCTCGCACGCCAGGGCGATGGCGATCAGCACCCTCTGGCGTTGCCCACCGGAGAGCTGGTGAGGGTAGAGCCGGGCACGTCCGGCCGGTAGCCCGACCCGCTCGAGCAGCTCACCGACCCGAGCCGCCACCTTGGTGGGACCGGACGTGGAGTGCATCTCGATGGCTTCTGCGATCTGGCGGCCGATCCTTTGAACCGGGTTCAAGGAGTGCAGTGCCCCTTGGAAGACGATCGCCGCACTGGTCCAACGCACCGCCCTCAACCTGCCGGGCTTCATGTCCATCACGTCTTCGCCCCCGAGCAGGATCTGCCCGGTGACGACGGCGTCCTTGGGCAGCAGGCGCAGAATGGCCGCGGCAATCGTGCTCTTGCCACACCCGCTCTCACCCGCGAGGCCAACCGTGTCGCCCCGTTCGAGCACCAGGTCCACACCGCGCACTGCCGGTATCGGCCCACCAGCGGTGGAGTAGGTGACGCACAGGTCCTTGAGTTCGAGCACGCTCATCGTTCGCGCAGCCGGGGGTCGAGGACCGCTTCGAGCGCACGTCCGAAGATGGTGAAGGCGAGCACGACGAGGATGATCGTCACACCTGGCGGGAGGTAGTACCACCAGCGGCCGGAGGTGACCGCGCCAGCGTTCTGAGCCTGGTCGAGGATGCCGCCCCACGACACATTGGTGGGGTCGCCGAGGCCGAGGAAGGACAGGGTCGTCTCGGTGAGGATCGACACCGGGACAGCCAAAGTGGTGCTGGCCAGCACGAGGGGGGTGACGTTGGGTAGAACGTGGCGCGACACGATGTGCCACCTCCCGGCACCGAGGGCACGCGCCCGGTCCACATAGAGACGCTCGCGGATCGACAGCACCTGTGATCTCACCAGCCTGGCCGTCGACGGCCAGGAGGTGATGCCGATCACGAACACGATCGAGGTGAGACCGCGGTCGAGAACGGATGCCAGCACGATGGCAGTGGGCAGGAAGGGGACAACCATGAACCAGTCGGTGAGACGCATCAGCACGGCGTCGACCCACCGGCCGAAGAACCCCGCGGCGATACCGACGACGGAACCGACGAACACGGTCAGTACCGTGGCCGCGAAGCCGACGAGCAGGCTCACCCTCGCCCCCCACAAAACCTGCAGGGCGACACTGCGGCCGAGGCCGTCGGTTCCGAGCAGGAAGCTGCCGCTCGGTGGATGGTTGGTGGGATTGTCGCCGGTGTTGATACCCGCGAAGTCCTCGCGGCTGCTCACCCACGGGGTGAGCAGGGCGACGACGACGAACAGGATCAGCACTCCGAGCGACAGCATCGCCAGCCGGTCGCGGCTCAGCTCGCGCCACACCCCGGCCACCGTGGTGCGCCGACGATGCCCAACGGATTGCCCTCGCCGAGGCGGGCACATCAGTGGGCACTTCAGTGGGCATGTCGGAAGGCACTTGAATCACCTGCCCCGGACCCGTGGGTCGATCCAGCCGTACATCAGGTCGGCGACGAGGTTGGCCAGGATCACTGCCGCGCTGATCAGCAGGAACAAACCCTGCAGCATCGGCAGATCGGGCCCGCGCACGGCGGCATAGGTCTGTTGGCCGATCCCCGGCCAGGAAAAGATCGACTCGACGGCGATCGCGCCACTGAACACGAACCCGAAGTTGATCGCCGAGAGGCTCACCACGGGTAGGCGCGCATTGGGCACCGCATGACGCCTGCGCACCTCCTCGTCGCGCATCCCCTTGGCTCTCGCCAGCTGGAGGTAGTCCTCGCTCAGGGTCTCGATCATCGCCGAACGCGCCACGATCATGTACTCCCCCACATAGGCCAGGGCCAGCACGGTGGCGGGCAGCACGAGGTGGTGAAGCTGGTCGATCCACACTGAGACGCCAGTGGCGGTACTGCCAGGATCCTCCATCCCCCCGACGGGGAACCATCCCAACTTCCCGGCGAACAGACCGAGCAGGACCATGCCGATCCAGAACTCCGGCATCGCGTAGGTGATCATCGAAAAGGAGGTGGCCGAGGTGTCGAACCGCGAACCGCGACGCCAACCAGCGCGATAGCCGAGTGTGATTCCGAGCATCGCCAACAGGGTGGACGAGCCCACCAGCAGAAGGGTCGGCCACAAGGTCTCACCGATCACGGTTGCCACCGGTCGGCTGCCCTTCAACGAGTAGCCCAGATCGCCGCTCAGTAGCTGGCGGACGTAAGCGACGAACTGCTCCGCCAGAGTCCCGTCGAGGTCGAACTTCCGCCTCAACCGATCGAGCTGGTCGGGGGTGAGGTTGCGGCCGCGGAACAGGGAGTCGACCGGATCAGGGTTGACGACGCGGAACAGGAAGAAGTTGAAGGCTACGACGAAGGCGAGGGTGCTGAGGGCACCGGCAAGCTTGCGCAGGAGGAACGCAGCCCTCACGAAAGACAGCTACTCACGGTCGTCGCGACGTGAGCGCGAGCGCATCACCAGCCACCCCGCGGCGCCGAGTATCACCACGACACCGGCGATGATCGCCACCAGCACTCCCGTACCGAGACCGTCGTCGTCGCCACCACCGGCGCCCTCGATCGGCTCGAGGTTGAAGTAGGTGGGCGAGCTGTTGCTGAACAGAACAGGACCCGTGCCGGCGGGCTGGCGCAGCCAGCCATCGAAACGGTCCGTGCGATAGGCCTGGGTGTCCGCGTCGTGGTAGAGCACCACATAGGTGCCCTCGATGTAGAAGTGGGTGATCATCTCGTGGACGATCTCGATGCGGCGCTCGCGGTCGAGTTCCTGGTTCTGCTCCACGTACATCGCGTCGAACTCGGGGGTGCACCAGTTGGCGTCGTTGTAGAGGGGGTTGTCGGCCTCGGTGGTGACCTGTTCGCAGGTGAAGTAGCTCAGCAGGGGGTCCGGGTCAACGAACGGGGTCCAACCCCACACGAAGAGGTCGTACTCGCCGCTGGCGACTACATCGGTGAGTTGGGTGTCGTCGTACACCTCGACCTCGGTGCCGATGCCGATCTCGGCCAGCCAGCCCGTGATCAGCTCGCGAAGTGCTCCGGCCTGGCCGCTCTCTGACCTCTCGACATAGCGGAAGACGAGACCCTCGCCGCCACCAGGCATCTCGCGTATCCCGTCACCGTCGGTGTCGAGGTAGCCCCCGTCGTCGAGTAGCTGGGCGGCGCGAGCCGGATCGAATCCCAACTGGGCATCGGCCGGGATGGTGGGGTTCCACACCGGGTCGGGTGACACGCCGAGAGTGTCGATGGGCTGCCCGATCCCCAGGGCCACCCTCTCGAACAGAGCACTGCGGTCGATCGAGAGGGCGATCGCGTGGCGCACGTCGAGGTCGAGCAGGGCGGGGTGACCATCACCGATACCGCCGGCCATACCATTCATCGCCAACTCCGTGAAACCGCCCTGAGCACCGGCGACGGTGACGATTCCATCTTCACCGTCGAGTTGCTCGAACAGCTCGGCCGGCACCTCGTGGGCCGCATCGATCTCGCCCGACCTCAGCGAAGCCACCATCGCACTGCCGTCGGTGAAGATGCGAAATACGATCCTGTCGATCTTGGCCTTGCCCTGCCAGTAGTTGGGGTTGGCCTCCATGATCCATTCCTGGTTGGGCTTCCATTCGGTTAGCACGAACGGACCAGACCCCACCCCGTCCTCGGCCGCATAGGTGGTGATGTCGCCGTTGCTCTGCTCTTCCCAGATGTGGCGCGGCAGGATGTAGGCGTCCATCGTGGGCAACTTCGGGTCCGGAACGGAGGTGACGATCTCCACCGTGAGATCGTCGACAGCGGTGGCGGTGAGGTTCTGGGTGGTCGCGAGGTGGTTACCCCACTCCTGGTCGCGCGACGTATTGATCGTCCAGGCGACGTCGTCGGCGGTGAGTGGTTCCCCGTCGCTCCACTTGAGGTCCTCGCGGAGGGTGTAGGTGAAAGTGAGGCCGTCGTCGCTCTCCGACCAGCTCTCGGCGAGCCCGGGGATGGTGGCGAAGTCGTCGGCCGCCTTGTCGGTGAGGGTCGCATACTGAAGGTTCCAGAGCTCGTAGCTCGAAACCAGGTAACCGGCGGTGACATTGGGGGTATCGAGGTCCTGCATGAGGCCGACGGTCAGGGTGACCTGGGCTTCCTCGTCACCCGACGCTGCTGCTCGACCCCCCACGGCGATGAGCATCGCCAGTGCGAGCCCTGTGGCCAACAGCCGTCGGTTCATTCTGTTCCCCCTGTAATGCCCCTGCCGCCCTCTGCGACTGCGCCCGATAATGATGACACAATCGACGGGGTTCCGGACCCGAGACGGTGATCAGGGCAGCAGGTACCAGTCGAGGAAGCGTTCGAGTCGGCGGTGGAAGTGGAGGAAGGGCTCGCGCCGCAGGAACCCATGGCCCTCGGTGGGGTAGGTGATGTACTCGTACTGCTTGCCCGCGCGCCGAAGGGTCTCGACCAGCTCCATCGACTGGGCGGGGTGCACCCTGTCGTCGAGATCACCGTGGGCGACCAGCAGGGGAACCTGTAGGTGCTCCACACGGTGGACCGGCGAGCCCGCGGTGTACGCCGCGTGAGCCGCCCGCGGGTGGCCCATCATCCTCTCCAGATCGAGCCGGCCGACGAGGTCGCCCTGAGCCCATGAGGTGAGGATGTCGCAGTCGCCGTACTTCGCGGCCGCGCACGCATACCTGTGCTGAGGATCATCGACCACCGAGCACAGGGCCAGGTAGCTGCCGTAGCTGGCGCCGAAGAGGGCGATACGGTCGGCATCGACCCAATCGAGTTCAGCAAGGTGAACGTGGGCGGCGAGGCAGTCCTGGGTGTCGGCAACCCCCCACACCCCATGGTTGGCCCTCTCGAACTCGCGACCGTAGGTGGTGCTGCCGCGGAAGTTGATCGCCAACCAGGCGTAGCCCTTGTCTACGAAGTACTGGGCGACGCCGTCCCATTCGTCGCCGGTGACCGACGTCGGCCCACCGTGGGGCTGCACCACCGCCGCACACGGCTTGTCGGCGCTGGCCCCCGTGGGCCGGTAGAGCCAACCGTGCACCATCAGTCCGTCGAGCGATTGATAGCTGACGTGCTCGGGCACGACATGGGGGGCGGAGCGCACTCCAGCCGGTGTGGGGGCGAAGAGCTCGCGCACCCCACCCTGTTGTCCGGCCGGCGACACCAGACACAGGCGCGGCGCCGTGGAGAAGGACTCGTGCACGGCGACCAACGAGCCGTCGGGCAACAGTCGCGGCGAAGACCATGTACCCCCGGCGGCGACCAACTCCACCTCCCCGGATGAGACCTCGATGGTGACCAGGTCGGTCACGCCCTGCCGGGCGCGGGTAGCCACCAGTCGTCGAACCGTCGGAGGTGAACAACAGATCGGCGAAATCGGCTTCACCGCGGGTGACCTGCCTCAGGCCGGTGCCGTCGACCGAGACCACGAAGACCTCGTACCAGCCAGGCATCTCGCTAGTGAAGGCGAGCATGGTGCCGTCCGGCGACCAGGCCGGACTGCGGAGCTGGAAACCCGGCCAGTGGGCGAGAGCAAGGGTCTCGCCACCGGCCAGGTGGGCGATGTGGAGGCTGGTGCAGTGGAGATCGTCGCGGTGATGGATCGTGTACGCCACCCGGCTTCTGTCCGGCGACACCTCCACCGCCACATAGTCGGCACCGGCGTGGGTGCCCGCTCCCGTGATGGGGCGGGGCCAAGGATCGGCGAGATCGACCACGGCGAGCACGGTCGTGTCGCCGTGGGTGATGCCCACCACGAGCCTTTCGTCGTCGAGCCACTTCGCCCCCGAGCCGGCACACACCTCGGTGGCGACGCCTCCGGCGACCGGCACCACCCACACCCCACCCGCCTTGGTGTAGGCGAGGCGGGCTCCGTCGGGCGACCACTGGGCGTTGCCGTCGTCCCAATAGGGCGCCAGGGGCCGGTCGGTGGTTACACGGGTGAGCCGGCCGGTGTCGATAGCGATGGTCCACACATCGCTCGAGTCGCGGTCGAGCATGAACGCCACGGTGAGACCGTCGGGCGACACCTCACACTGGCGGGGCCGCTCGGTGGCGGCGATGGCTTCGAGGCGCCAGTGGAGTGGCGGCGCCGAGTCGGGACGGCCGGGGTTGGCGATACCACCCTGCTCGTCGACCCTTACCCACCATTGCGGCCCCTCGACCATGATCGTCCTCGTTCCCGTGCAATCCACCCGGTGAGGGCGGCGCCATCACCCGCCGGACTCTAGATCTTCCTGTCCGGGTATCGGGGTGGGTGGTGGGGCCGTCAGCTCAATCCGCTTCCTCGACCGGCAGGGAGGCTGCCAGCTCGGCGAATTGGGTCAGTGCGGCCTCGAGCTCGGCGACGGTCACCAGGCTTTTCGCCGTTCGCCGTGCCGATGCCGTGCAACAACAGGTTCATCGCGCACAACCGACGCGGTGTGAAGTACAGACCGGCGCCAGACTTCGTGTCCGCGGCGCCGTCCTGGAGGATCGCCTCGTAGGCGTCGCCCTTCACGTCGGTGACGACCGACGTCCACGTCTCGTCGTTGATCAGGTTCACCACCAGCCGCCGCAACTTGGCCGGGTCCTGGATCCGGTTCTGCGCCTTGCGGAAGATCGTCCCCAACGTGCCCGCCAGTCGAGCCCGTACGGGACGACCTCACCGAGCCCGGCCTTCAACCGCTCATCGGCCATCTTCAGGAACAGCAGGTACGTGAGCTGCTCGACGTACTCGATCGTCGACACCCGTCGTCTCGCAGGATGTTGCGGTAGTTGAGCAGCTTCTGCACGAGCTGATTCGTAGTCGAGGCCACGGCTAGGACACCTGCCCTAGTACGAACAGCGGGCGCTCCTCGCGGAGCATCCGCCACGGCGACGCGTAGGACACACCGAGCGCCGCTGCGGCGTTCGGGATCGGGATGCGCTTGGTTGCGTTCGACGGGAGCTCGTGCGTGACGACGGTGTGCCCTCCTGCGAGCGCATACGCAAGGAGCACCGAGTCCGCTGCGGCGGCGAACTCCTGCTTGGCGGCCAGGGTGTAGTCGTCCGAGGCCACTGCCCAGCCGTTCACCGTTGCCATCGCACCCACCTCAGCCGCGCCGGGCGGTCGGAAGAACGCCCGGTGATCACGTGCCCAGTCGCTGAGCTGGTCGCCGTAGTCGACGAGTTCGTCGAACACGGCCTCGACGCTTGCCACCTGGCCGGCCTCCCAGGCAACGTCGAGCCAGTCCCAGAAGCCAGGACAGAACTCGAACCCGTAGTAGTCGCGCTTCGCGTTCACCAGCACGTTGGTGTCCAACAGCCACGCCATCACACCACCCCCAGGCGCTCGGCGAGTCCGTCGAACGTGGACTCCTTCTTCACGTCGAGCAACCGGAACGCTCTCGTGTACGGAGTGCGGCCCTCCTTCGCGCTCGCGATCAGGGCGCTCGCGAACCGTCGGCTCACCTGCACGGGCTTGGTGTTGTAGTAGTTCCCACCACCGCCACGATCCGCGAGGAACGCCGCGACGCGCTGCCGCTCCGCGTCGAGCTCGGCGAGGTACTCGTCCCAGGTCAATGTGCCGACTTCACGGATGCGGCCGAGGATCACCTGGGTGCTCACCCGGAAGTGCTCGGCCAACGGCCGCAACTGAGCTCGCAGATCCGCACGCTGGTCGTATCGATCACGGAACTCGGCCATCGGCACCAGGAACTCGGCAGCGACCTGGTTGCACCACCGCTCGACATCGTTGCTCCGGATGGACTGCGGGTCGAGATCGGACAGGGCCGTCTCACCCAGCCAGAGGTGGGCCAGTTCGTGCGCGAGCGTGAACACCTGCGCCGCCTTGCTGTCGGCGCCGTTCACGAAGACGACCGCGGCGTGCCGATCGACGAGAGCGAAGCCCCGGAACTCCTTCGGGTCGAGAGTGCGATGGGTGTTGGAGCCGACGATGCCGCTGATCATCACCAGCACACCGGCCGCCTCGGCGTGCTCACGCAGCCACGTCAACGCCGCATCGGACGTCCGGCACGCGGCACGACTCTCGGCCGTCCAGTCGAGCACCTCTCGCATCTGGCTGGCCACGCCGCCGACGGCATCGGTGGTGCTCGCTACCTCGACGAACGGCAGCGGCGGCTCGCCTTCCAGGAGCTGGTTGTCGCGATACCACTCCTGGCGACGCTCACACGCGTAGATCACGTCGAGCATGTCCGCAGACGCCGCCGCACCAGCCGCTGCGACCGGGCGGTCGCCGATCGTGCGGAAGTCCGGGATCGGGACCGTCTCCACCAGCGGCTCCTCCAAGAAGAAGAACCCCACCGGCGTGTGCGTCTTGCGAGCGAAGTCCTCCAACTGCTTCAGCGTCGGCGCCGCCTCACCGGCAAGCCACACCTGATAGCGGGGGAACCGCTGCTCCCACACCTCGTCATCGATCCCGGAGCGGGCGCGAGCCCACTCAGCACGCCCGGTCTCACCTCGACCCGCACGCTCACGACAGCTCACCTCCCTGATCCGACACGCCGACTTCCTCAGTCGACGGTACAGGGAGGGTGTGACCACGATTCATGCTGTTTGCCTCACCCGCCGCTTGGCGTAGGTCTGCACCAGCCGGTAGGCGAGGTTCGCAGCCATGAACGTCTTTCCCGACCGGGTCGCCATTCGCGCCATCACCCGTCGGACTCTAGATCGACCCGCTGGAGAGGGCGACAGCGCGAGCGAAGACGGCGTCGAGCATCGGTTCGGTGAGGCGGCCGGTAAAGGTGTTCTGCTGGCTGGGGTGGAAGGAGCACACCAGGGTCAACCCGTTGGGCGCCTGGACCTCGACCCCGTGGCCGAACTTCGGGCGCGGTCTCACCCCGAACTCGGCGCAGGCAGCCTCGTAGGCGAAGGCACCGAGGCAGACGACGACGCCCAACTCGGCGAGCAGGGCCAGCTCGCGCAGAAGGAAGGGACGGCAGGCTTCGCGCTCGGATGGCAGGGGCTTGTTGCCGGGCGGGGCGCACTTCACCGCTGCGGTCACCCAGGCGCCGGTCAGGGTCAACCCATCGTCGATACTCACCGAGGTGGGCTGGTTGGCAAGCCCGGCGCGGTGCATCGCCCTGAACAGCCAGTCGCCACTGCGGTCCCCGGTGAACACCCGCCCGGTTCGGTTGGCGCCGTGGGCTGCCGGGGCGAGGCCGAGCACCAGCACGCGTGGCATGGGGATCGCCGAACCCGGGCACCCCCCGACCCCAGTAGATCTGGTCGCGAAAGGCCGCCCGCTTCACCGCGGCAACCTCCTCGCGCCACGCCACGAGGCGCGGGCAGAGGCGGCAGGCGGCGACCGTCCTCGGCCAGCGCGGCGAGTGAATCCATGACGGGCACAGTAGGTTTCCGCACTGCGATGGCTCGAACAAAGACCAACACCCCGGCCCCCAAGCCCACCCCTGGCACCGCTTTCACCACGGTGCTCCTGGTGCGCCACGGGCGCACGGCCACGACGGGCAAGGTGCTGCCCGGGAGGGCGCCCGGCCTGCACCTCGCCGACATCGGTCGTCAACAGGCGCAGCGTGCCGCGGAGCGCATCGCCGAACTGCCGAACGTCGCTGCCGTCTACGCCTCGCCGCTGGAGCGTGCCCGCGAGACCGCCTCACCGATCGCCGCGGCCCGAGGTTTGAAGGTGACAGATCGACAAGGGCCTGCTCGAATGCGACTTCGGCACGTGGACCGGGGCGACCCTCAAGTCACTGATGAAGTTGCCCGAGTGGGGAACGGTGCAGAGAGCGCCGAGCACCTTCACCTTCCCCGGCGGGGAGAGCTTCACCGCCATGCAGACCCGCATGGTGAGCACCCTCGACCGCCTGCGCGCCGCCCACCCCGGCGAGGTGATCGTCTGCGTCTCCCACGCCGACCCGATCAAGGCCGCCGTCGCCCACGCCCTCGGCACCCACATCGACCTCTTCCAGCGCATCGTCATCAGCACCTGCTCGATCAGCGTCATCGCCTACGGGGCGGGTGCGCCGATCGTGCTGACGGTCAACTCCACCGGTGGCTCGCTGGCCGAGCTGGCGCCTTCGTGAGGCCAGTCGTGAGCGTCTTCTTCGACTTCGACGAGGTCGACGCCTTCACCGTCGGGGCGATCGGTTCGCCCGGGTCGCGGATCTTCTATGTCCAGGCCCGTCGGGGCACCACATGGGTCACGGTGAAGTGCGAGAAGCAGCAGGCGGCAGCGATCGCCACCCACCTGCGCCGCCTGCTCAGCGACCTGCCCTCACCGACCAGCAAACCCCTCCCGGCCGCGATGGACCTGGCCACCCCCATCGACGCCGTGTTCGTGCTCGGGCCGGTCGGGCTCGGTTACGACCGCTCCAACGACAAGGTGCTGGTGCAGTTGGAGGAAGTGATCCTGACCGACGAGGAGGGTCAGCCGATCGAGGACGGCGCCGATCGTGGATACCTGCGCCTCTTCCTCACACTCAGCCAGGCGGCGGCGTTCTGTGATCACGCCGACGAAGTGGTGGCGGCCGGCAGACCGGCATGCCGGTGGTGCGCACGGCCGATCGACCCCGAAGGCCATGCATGCCCGCGGATGAACTGAACCATCTCCACCTGCTCGAGGGCGCCGAGGTCGACATCGAGGGGCGCATGCCGTGGAGCAGCAACGCGACCTTCCTGGTGAACCTCACCGTGGACGGGGAAAGAGTCGGCCGAGCGATCTACAAGCCGCGCGACGGCGAGCGGCCGCTGTGGGACTTCCCCCCGGGTCTGCACCGGCGCGAGCTCGCCGCCTACCGGCTCAGCGAGGTGATGGGCCTCCGGCTCGTACCGCCGACGATCAACCGCGACGGCCCCTTCGGCGAGGGCAGCATGCAATGGTTCGTCGAAGCCGATCACCAGCAGCACTACTTCACCATCTACGAGAACCGCCCCGACATTCACGCCCGGCTGCAGGCCGTCGCCGCGTTCGACGTGGTGGCCAACAACACCGACCGCAAGAGCGGCCATGTACTGCTCGAGGGCGAGGACCTGATCTGGGCCATCGACCACGGGTTGTGCTTCGCCGCCGAGTTCAAGCTGCGCACCGTGATCTGGGAGTTCGGCGGTCAACCGATACCTCTCCACCTGCTCATCGCGATCGAGAGCGTGGCCGAGGCCTTACCACCCGACCTTGCCGATCTGTTGTCCGCCGAAGAGGTCGAAGCCCTCATCGAGAGGGCGCGATGGCTGCTCGCCGAAGGCACCTTCCCGGTAGACAAAAGCAGGCGGCGGTACCCATGGCCACTCGTGTGACCGGGCACCGCCGCCTGAAGTAGTTGAAGCTGGTTGTCAGCCGCGAGCTTGGAGGGCCTCGATCAGCTTCGGCATCACCTTGTGGGCGTCGCCGACGATGCCCAGGTCGGCGATCCCGAAGATCGGCGCTTCCTTGTCCTTGTTGATCGCGATGATGTTCTTCGAGCCCTTCATGCCCACCATGTGCTGGGTGGCACCGGAGATGCCGACGGCGATGTAGATGCTCGGCTTGACCACCTTGCCGGTCTGGCCGACCTGATAGCTGAAGGGCACCCAGCCCGCATCGACGATCGCCCGCGAGGCGCCGGGGGCACCCTTGAGCAGCTTGGCCAGGGTCTCGATCATCTGGTAGTTGGCGGCCTCGCCGAGGCCACGGCCGCCGGAGACGACGATGCTGGCCTCGTCGAGCTTGGGACCGCTGGTCTCCTCGACATGAACGGCGGTGACCTGAGCCGCGCCGGCGGAACCGAGATCCGGGACCGGAGCCGCGACCACCTCGGGGGAACCGCCACCGACAGCCTCAGCGGCGAAGCTCTTCGGCCGGAAGGCGGCGAGGAACGGGCCGGGGCCGGAGAAGGTGGTGGTGACCAGGGTGTTGCCACCGAAGATCGGTGTGGTGACGCTTACCGTGCCGCCGTCGGCGGCGATCTCGACATTGTTGGTGAGCACGGTGCGGTCGAGCTTCACCGAGAGCCGGCTCATCACGTCGCGGCCCGCATAGTTCTGGGCGAACATGATCAGGTCGGGCGAGTCGCCGCCGTCGATGACGGCCTTCATCGCCGCCGACACGGCCACGCCCGGCAGCCTGCCGCCGAGATCGCCGGTGGCGTAGACCTTGGTGGCGCCGAACTCGCCGAGGGCGGCGGCGATGGAATCGGCGCTACCACCGACGAAGGCCGTGACCTTGCCACCCGACCCTGAGGCGAGTGAATGCGCCTTGCAGAGCAGTTCGAGGGTGCCCGAGGTGGGGGCGCCGTTTGCTTCTTGTGCGAATACCCAGATGTTCATTGGTGGTGCCTTCCTCAGATGACCTTCAGGTTCTCGAGGAACGCCACGATCTTGGCGTAACCCTCTCCGTCGTCTTCGATGATCTCGCCGGCCGCCCGGGCCTCGGCCTGGGTGACGCTGACGATCGCCTGACCCGCACCGGCCCAACCGACCGGGCTGATGCCGAGGTCGGCGGCGGTGACGGTGTCGACCGGCTTCGACTTGGCGGCCATGATGCCCTTGAAGCTCGGGTAGCGGGGCTCCACCACGCCGGCGGTGACACTGATCACGGCCGGGAGGGGGCAGACGACCTCGTCGTAGCCGTCCTCGGTCTGGCGGTTGGCGTTGAGGATGCCATCGGTGATGACGACCTTCTTGGCGAAGGTGACCGACGGCAGGCCGAGGACCTCGGCGAGCTGCTCGGGCACCGTGCCCGTGTAGCCGTCGCTGGACTCGGTGGCGGCGATGATCAGATCGGCACCACCCATGCGCTGGATTGCCGCACCGAGGACCTTGGCCGTGGTGAGGGCGTCGCTGCCCTGCAGGGCCGGGTCCGAGATCAGGGTGCCCTTGGCCGCGCCCATGGCGAGAGCGGTGCGCATGCCCGACACCTCACCGTTGGGGGCCATCGAGACCAGGCCGACCTCGCCACCGCCGGCGGCATCGACGAGCTGCAGCGCCATCTCGACGCCATAGCTGTCCGACTCGTCGAGGATGAGCTTGCCCTCGCGCTTGAGGGTGTTGTCTGCCCCGAGTGCACCCGGAAGGTTCGGGTCGGGGATCTGCTTTACGCACACGATCACGTTCATAGGGATCATTGTTACCCGGCGGTACCGCTATCGCCCAACCGGCGGCGAGCCACTACCGTCGGGTGCTTGCGCGTGATGCTCATCGTCAACGCCTTCGCCTCGTCGGTGACGGCCCGGAACACGGTCGTGGTGCACCGCGCCCTGAGCGACGGCAACGGGGCGGAACCCAACGTGGTCGAGGTCGTCGAGACCAACCGTCGCGGCCACGCCACCCGCTACGCCCAGGACGCCGCCCGCAGGGGCGTCGACATCGTCATCGGCTTCGGCGGCGACGGCACCCTCAACGAGGTGGCCACCGGAGTAGCCGGCACAGACACTGCGTTGGGCGTGTTACCGGGTGGCAGCACGAACGTGTTCGCCCGCACCCTGGGCATGCCCAACGACCCTGTGGTGGCCGTGCACCAGCTGGCCGCCGGCATCGCCGCCCACAGAATCGAGCCGATCGGGTTGGGCAAGGTCAACGGCCGCTACTTCTGCTTCCACACCGGTGTCGGTTACGACGCCGCGGTGGTCAACGAGGTCGAACGCCGCGCCTCGCTGAAGAGATGGCTCGGCCATCCCCTGTTCATCTACTCCGCGCTGCGCACCTGGCTGGTGGGTTACGACCGTTCGCAACCCCACTTCCCGCGTCACCCACCGGGGACCGAGCCGATCGAGGGCTTCTTCACCGTCGTACTCAACACCAACCCGTACACCTACCTCGGCAACCGGCCTCTCGACCTGTCGCCGGCGGCCACCTTCGACCGTGGGTTGGTGGCCATCACCTTTCGCAGCCTCAAGGTGGGGGCGATCCTCGGCGGGTTGGGCGGGGCGTTGAAGGGCGGCGGGGTCAAGCCCAGCGCGACCCTGGACCTGAAGACCGATCTCACCGAGCTGCTGATCGACCACGAAACGCCCTTCCCCTATCAGCTCGACGGCGACTACCTGGGTGAGACCACCCGGCTCGAGTTCCGCCACGTGCCCGATGCGGTCAGGCTGGTGCGCCCCCTCCTGCCATCCCCCGGCGAACCTCAATAGCGACATCGGGCACATTGGTGCAGATCCCGTCGATGCCCCACTCGACGAGCTCGGCCATGCGCACCGGATCGTCGCAAGTCCAGGTGTTCACCTCGATGCCGGCGGCATGGCACTGGTCCACGATGTCACGGCCGAGCAGGTGCACCCACGGGTGAAGGGCAGAATGGCCACGGCCGGTCAGCATCTCCGTCACGCCGGGCGGCACTTCGCCGCACAGCCACGCGGTGCGGATACCCGGGTGCAGGGTGTGACAGCGGTCGATGGTGTCGAGGTTGAACGAAGAGATCAGCCAGAGGCTGTCGGTGCCGCGGGCGACCAGGTGGGCGATCGTCTCGTCGGCGATCGAGTCCGACGGATCGAAGTCGGGGTCGTTCGGATCGTTCTTGATCTCGACGTTGACCCACATCCCCGGGCAGGCATCGAGCGCCTCACCCAGGGTCGGCACCTCTGCCGGCAGCTCCCCGTGGCGGATTGCGGCGATCAGCCGGCCGTCGGCAAGGTGGGGGTCGTGGTGCACCACCAGCACCCCGTCGGTCGTGCGGCGCACATCGAGCTCGACGGCATCGGCTCCCATCTCCCCCGCCCGACGGTACGCGGCCACCGTGTTCTCGCGCTCGGCACGGCTTGCCCCTCGGTGGGCGATCACCGCCGGCCATCTGTCTGACACCTCTGTCATAGATACCCCCTATCACCAACAACTATGCCCCAGCAGGCATTGGTCCCTTGCCTTACACCAGATTGTTACTTAGCGTTCGCCTGAACGTGAAAAGTTTCACTAATTCACGTCACCACAGAGTCCCTTCCATCCTGCGGAGTGCACCGTGACCATCCCGGCTTCGAGTCTGACCCTGGCAAACGCCGATTACACGTGGCGCCGCAGCGCAATCTGCCGCGACACGGACCCGGATCTGTTCTTCCCCGTCGGCACCACTGGGTACGCCCTGGTGCAGATCGACAGGGCGAAGCAGGTGTGCGGCGAGTGTCCGGTCAGTCCCGACTGCTTCCAGTACGCGATGGACACCAACCAGGACTCGGGGATCTGGGGCGGCATGAGTGAGGAAGAGCGCCGCACCATCCGGCGGATGACCACCGCCCGCCAGGCCGCCGCCGTCTGACGGGGCGACTCACCGCCACGTACTCGAACTCAGACGGGCACCGCTAGATCGACCACCGTGCCGGCACCCTTGGGCCGATCTCCGAGACCGACCGCGAGGAAGTCCTCCGGTTGCCCGGGTCGCATCGCGATGGTGCCGTCGAGCTCCGTGGTCACCAAGGTGCGCACGATCGACAGACCGAGCCCGGTGGCCTTGTTGAGTTCGAACATCGGATCGAGGCCCCATCCGTCGTTGATCACCCGGATGTGCAGCACGCCTTCCTCGTTCCTCAGCACCACGACCACGTCGCCTCCGTCGCTGCCCTCGGGGAAGCCGTGATCGACGGCGTTCTGCAGTAGCTCGGTGAGCACGACGCGGAGCGGGGTGGCGATGGTGCTCGGCAGACGACCGCCTTCGCCCTGAACGGTGAAGCGCACCGGGCGGTCCGGGGACTGCAGCCCCTCCTCTGCCAGGCGCAAGAGGGGGCGGACGATCTCCAGGAAGGCGACGTCGTCGCCGGGCTCGCGCGACAGGGTCTCGTGCACAAGGGCGATCGTGCGGATGCGGCGCACGCTCTCCGCCACCGCAGCCTTGGCCTCGGGCGAGGTCAGGCGCCGACCCTGCAGACGCAGCAGCGAGGAGATGGTCTGGAGGTTGTTCTTCACCCGGTGATGGATCTCGCGGATCGTGGCGTCCTTCGACAGGAGCAGCTTGTCGCGCTTGCGCACCTCGGTGACGTCGCGCAGCAGGAGCAACGCCCCACCGGTGACCGAATCCGGCCCGGACAGGACCGGAATGCAGCGGGCGAGGAAGATACGTCGGGGAGTCTGCTCGAACTCCTCGATCACCGGCAGCTGGTTCTCGAAGGCATGGCGCACGGGGCTGTCGTTGAAGCCGAGCTCGGCCAGACGCATGCCCACCGCGTTGGCCCGGATGCCCACCCGGTGCAGAGCCGACACGGCATTGGGTGATCCGAACATGACCCGTGCCTCGCCGTCGAGCACAAGCGCGCCATCGCCCACGCGAGGCGCCGCGCTGGAGTCGGCGACCGGGCCGCTGAACGGGAAGGAACCTTCGGCGATCATCGACGCAAACCGCCCGAAGAGTGCCGATGTAGGTGCGCTCGAGTTCGCCGGGCTGGCGGCCCGAGCGGCTGCTCCACTCGCGACTGAGGACAGCAATCGGGGTGCCCGCGGCCCTCACCGGAATGGCCACCATGCGCACCGGATCGGGCACGATGTCGACGTCGATCTCACCCTCGCAGATGTCGCCCGTGGTGTAGGCCTTGGACAACAGGGCCTGCTCGTGCTCGGCGGTAGTGCCGACATAGTCCACCGGGTAGATGGTCTGCCCGGTGGCCGGGCGAACTTGGGCGATGGTGATCCACGGCCCTCGTGGTCCGGTACGTAGAGCAAGAGGTCGGCGAAGGACAGGTCGGCCAACATGCCCCACTCGCCGATCAGCCTCTGGAGATGATCGATCTGCTCCACGGTTGAGTCGAGGTGTGCTGTCGGGCGAGCTCGGCAAGAGTGGCCATATGCCAATTGAGTGTGCCACGCCGACGGGCGCGACGCCTCTATCTATCGCCTATCTATCGCCTATCTGTCACCCACGAGGTGGGCACCAAGCTGGAGGAGCCCACCTAGGTCGTGGATGTCGGCGGCCATCGTCGGTGCCCAAGCCGTGAGGGGGGCGATGGCTTCTAGCTGGAGCCGGCGCTCGGCCTCGCGGTTGGCCACCGTCTGCACTTCGTGGAACCGGGTGCTGACCTCGGTGAGCACATGCTGCACGGATTGAGCCGAGGCGCCGCCGGTGATGGTCGTGGCCACGCTCGTCCACGAAGGCGTCGTCGGCCGCTGCGACACCGAGCTCGTTGGCGGCCTTGGCCGCCGCCGGTTGGCGCACCGCCGCAGGCAGGATGCGGTTGAGCACCAGTGCCCCCAGTGGCATGCGGCGGCGCTGCAGCTCCTCGGCCAGGAACCGCGCCTCGCGCACCGGCGCGGCTTCGAGCGGTGGAGACCACGACGAAGGTGGTGCGATCGTCGGTGAGCAGCCTCTCGACCTCGGTGGCGCGAGCGACGAAGCCGGCCTCCATCGTGCGAAACAGGACGAAGAACTCGGCGATGTCCTGCAAGAACCGCGAGCCGAGCACCCGGTCCGCCACCTGGTTGAAGGGCTTCGAAGCGACGGTGAACAAGCTTCGAGCGGTAGGGCACGGTGAGCCACTTCAACAGCTTGCTGGCGAAGAACTCGCGCATGCGGCCAGGCGCGTCGAGAAGGTCGAGGGCGTTCGCGCGACGGCGGTGTGTCGATGATCACCAGGTCGTAGCGGCCGCTGGCGTGGAGCTCGTGGAGCTGCTCCATGGCGATGTAATCGTGGCTGTTGACGAAGCGGCCGGTGATGTTGCCGTAGAGGGGGTTGGCGAGCACCCGCTCACGCAGCACAGGATCCGGGCGCGTGGCGTCGGATCAGTTCGTCCCAGCCGGCCTTGGTGTCCAGCATCGCCACCCACAGCTCACCGCGACAGGTCGGTGCCCGCCTGGGTGAAGGCGGCGTCGGGCACCCTCACCGCCCGGTTGCCCAAGCCGCGCGAACCCCAGCGCTGTGGCCAGGCGGCGGGCGGGGTCCACGGTGAGGACCAGCACCCGGCCACCGAGCCGGACGGCCGCCTGGGCGCCGAGGGCCGCGGCGACAGTGGTCTTGCCGGTGCCGCCACTGCCGCACACGACGACCATCTCCTTCGCGTTGAGCAGATCGAGCAGGGTGCGCCGACTTGAGGACGCGGAGCGCGACCACGCGGGGGCCATCAGCTCAGCTCCTGGTCGAGCGCGTCGGCGACCAGCGACACTGCCCGCCGGCCGCCGGCGCGGCTGAACAGCTCGGGCACGAGGAGCATCGGCACACCGCGCGGCAGGGCGGCGCGGAGGCGGTCGAGGTGGGCGGCGCCGATGGAGCGGCGGGCGCGCGCCAGGGCCGCGGCGGCGAACACGGTGGCCACCTTGGCGCCCACTCGTGAGGCCAGCACGGCTTGGGGCTCGGCACCGCACAGGGCGTCGAACACGGCTTCGTCGGCGGAGTCGAACCACTGCGGCAGCACCCGGTTGGCCACCACTGCGGCCACATCGACCGAGGTCGTGGACCTCACCTTTTCGACCAGCTCGATGGTCTCGATGACCGGCATCTCTTCGGGGGTGGTGACCGCCACCAGACCGGTGCGCCTGGTGATCACCGAGGATCTCGAGCATCCATTCCGTCTGGTCGCGCACCATGCCCGACGTGGACCAGCTCGCGGATCGCCGCGGGGTGCGTCGATCTGGGCGACGATGTGGCCGCTGGCCTCGGCGTCGACCACCACGAGGTCGTAGTTCTGCTCGCGCACCTCGTAGCACACCTTGCCGACGGCGAGGATCTCCTTCACTCCCGGTGCCGCGTCGGCGACGAAGTCGAAGGTGCGCGCCAGGGGGCCGATGCGCCCGACGAGCGGGATGCGCACGACCACCTTCAGGTACTCCCTCAGTGAGTCCTCGGTGTTCATCGCCATCGCGAACAGGCCGGGCTGCACCTCGACGGGCCGAAAGCCGAGAGGCGCCGCATCGAGGGCGTCGGCGACCGCTCCCTTGGCATCCATCTCGACCACCAGGGTGCGCTTGCCGCGCTTCACGGCGAGGTCGACGAGCGCCGCGGCAACAGTGGTCTTGCCCACCCCGCCCTTGCCGGTGACGAACAGGAGACGCCGGTCGAGGAGGTCGATCACGGTCCACCCCGACCCGGCTCGGCGTTCACACGGTGGGGCCCTCGACGGCGAGCCGCTGGAGGTACTGGCCGTAAGGGTTCTTGGTCATCGGTGCCGACGTTGGCGGCGAGCTGGGCGGCGTCGATCCAGCCGGCCGCGAAAGGCGATCTCGTCGGGTGATGCCACCTGCAGGCCCTGGCGCTTCTCGAGGGTGGCCACGAAGTGAGCTCGGCCTCGAGCAGCGAGTCGTAAGTGCCGGTGTCGAGCCAGGCGTAGCCGCGACCGAGCAGCTCCATGTGGAGTTGGCCGCGGCGCAGGTACTCGGCGTTGACGTCGGTGATCTCGTACTCGCCGCGGGCCGACGGATGCCAGGTCGGCGGCGATCTCGACCACCTGATGGTCGTAGAAGTAGAGGCCGGTGACGGCGTAGTTGCTCCGCGGCCGGACGGGCTTCTCCTCGATGCTCAGCACCTTGCCCTGGGCATCGACCTCGGCGACTCCGTAGCGCTCGGGGTCGCTGACCTGGTAGCCGAACACCGTGGCGCCGGTGCTCCGAGCACGTTCGCGCGCTGCAACTGGTCGACCAGGCCGTGGCCGAAGAAGATGTTGTCGCCGAGCACCAGCGCGCTGGGCCCACCGGCGACGAAGTCGGCACCGATGACGAAGGCCTGGGCGAGCCCGTTCGGCTCGTTCTGCACCGCGTATTCGATGCTCGATCCCCCACTGGCTGCCGTCGCCCAGCAGGGCCTGGAACCCTGCCTGCTCATGGGGGGTGGTGACGACGAGCACCTCGCGGATGCCCGCCAGCATCGAGCGTGGTGAGCGGGTAGTAGATCATCGGCTTGTCGTAGACGGGCAGGAGCTGCTTGCTGACGCCGCGGGTGATCGGCCACAGACGGCTGCCCGTGCCGCCGGCGAGAACGATGCCCTTCATCGTGCCCTTCATGGTGCGCCGTCGCTTTCCCGGTCCTGGCGGCCGCTCAGCCGCCGAAGCCGATGCGCCGCTCGCCCTCGGCGGTGCCGACCTCGACGAAAGCGATCTTCGATGCCGACACGGCGACATCGCGGCCCTTCTTGTCGGTTAGCCACAAGACGTCGGCCGCACCGGTGAGCGCAGCCTCGATCTGCGCCTTCAGGGCGTTGCGATCGAGGTCGTCGGCCACTTCGAGGCTGATGTCGCGCGAGCTCTGGGTGACGCCGATGCGTACGTCCACGGTGGTCCTTTCGGGCAGTTGTGAGCGTCATCGTAACCGGGGCCATGCCCACCCGCCCCGAGATGAGGGCACCGCCGTTCATGCGGCTTTGGCAGTTGGTGGGGCGTGGCTGTGGATGGTGTTGTCGGGGCGGGTGACGGTGAGGGTGCGGTCGGGGGTGATGGCGAGTTGCCAGCCGCCTTCGTGGGCGAGGTGATGATGGCGGCTGCACAGGGGGACAAGGTTGTCGATGTCGGTGTTTCCGTTGCCCGTCGTGTACCAGGTGACGTGGTGGATCTTGGCAGTGCTCGAAAGCGATGTCGCACAGGGCGCAAGTGCGGTAGAGCACTCTGAGGGCTCGGCGTTGAGATCGGTTGGCGTTGCGGATGGTGCGCCCGAGAAGGATCCTTTGCCCACCAGGGGCGACAACGACGGGAGTTATGTCGCTACAACACACCCAACGGCGGATGGTGTCGATCGGCAGCCCGAACCGGGAGAGCCCGATGTCGTACACGCTGTGCTCGTGGAACCCGCCCGACAGGGTCTCCCAGTCGACGATCACGGTCACATCCGCCGCCTGGCCTTGGGGGGCGGTGCCGGCGATCAGAGCGACCAGGGCCAAAGCGGCGAGGTGGTCCTGGCGGGCGAGAGGATCCGTCGGGCAGGTGTCGGGGATCGAGTCGTGGAACATGCCGTCGACTGTCGCCCTCAGACGCGGCTTCGACCTGGGCGCCGGCTTCGGGATCCAGCTCCCCACGGAACCACCACATACCCGACTCGCGGTTCAACCCGAACTTCAACCCTGCAGCCCTCTTCTGGCGGGCGAGGGTGGCGAGCCCGTCGTCGGCACAAGCGGCATTGACAATCCGACGTACCGTCACCTCGAACTGGTTCTTCGACTGGCAGGCCGCCGCCACCGCGAGACGTTCGTCGTGGGCGGCAACCCTTTCTTTCTGCTCCGAGGTCAACCCGCGGGTGGCGTTGACCACCGTGTCGAGATGGCCACCGGTGGTGTCGCCACGTTGCATCGCCTCAGCGATCTTGGGGAACGACCCGCGCGCCCTGGCCCGATCCGACAACCTCGACGCCTGACCGAGACCGATCCTGTTCTCCCCCGCAACAACGTCTTCGGGGAACAACCCCGGCGACTCTTCGGCCAGAACATGCAACCGGGCGACCACCATCGCCTCACGAGCATCGAGCATGCCCCTCACCGTGCGCACCGCCGCCAACTCGGCCCGACACGCAGCCACATCACCCAACGGGTCACACAACTGGCCGGCGACGACGGTCACATCCATAACCGACACACTACACTAGCGTACTCACGTTCGCAAGTCTGTTTCACGAAGATTCTTCAGACCGAATAGTAAAGAAGGGGTGTACCAGGGTTGTTCGGTGTACCGGGGCGAGCCGAGCCCGCCTTGTGCTGGCCCTAGACCGAGGTGGCGCAGAAGGTGTCGCCCTGGGGCAGCGACTGCAGGGTGCTCACGTCGGCGTCGCCGTACAGGGCGGCCAGCATTCCCTTGACCATGCCCCGGTCGACCGCACAGATCACCGGGTGCTCGATCGCCACGTCGCCGAAGGGGCAGTGGTTGTTGATGATCCTCAGCTGGTTGTTGCGCTGGTCGGCGTGGGCCGCGAAGCCGTGGGCGGTGAGGGCATCGGCCACAGCCTGCATCGCCGAGCGCAGGCTGCGCTGACTCGCTGCGAGACCCTCCTCGACGTTGGCTGTGCCGGTGATCCCCTGGGCCATCGCCCGGCCGTACTCCTGGCCGACCTCCTCGGCCATCGCTTCGGCCTGGGCACGGGGAAGCAGGGCCAGCGCCTTGCCCGAGAGGGACAAGACCAGGTCGTCGCTGCGCACCGGCAGGGTGGCACGGAGGTCCAGCTCGGCGTCGGCGGGCACGCGGTAGCGCTTGCTCGGCCGACCGGCGCCGGCACCCTCGGCGCGCTCCACGGCGACCTCGAGGTAGCCGCCGGCGGTGAGCTTGTCGAGATGGTGGCGGGCGACGTTGGGGTGCACGCCGAACTTCTCGGCGACCTGGGCCGCCGTGACCCCGCCCTCGGTGTCGCGGGCGAAAAGGTAGATGCCGCGGCGGGTGGGGTCGCCGAAGGCGTTGGTGATGGCGGACACCGTCGCAGTGAAGGAGGGCGAGTTCGCGGTCACGCCGATATTCTACCTATCCGCGTAGTGGTAATTCGCTACGACCCGCCCGCCGACCGCCACAAATCGGAGACCGAAGATGCCCACCACCGAGCAGATCATCGAAGCCCTGCGCCCCGTGGAAGACCCCGAACTGCGCCGCAGCATCGTCGACCTCGGCATGGTCCGCGACATCGGCATCGCCGCCGACGGCGCCGTCTCCGTTCAGATCGCCCTCACCGTGGCCGGCTGCCCCCTGCGCAACGAGATCCAGAACCGGGTGACCGGCGCAGTGGCACCCCTGCCCGGCGTCACCGGGGTGAGCCTCGACTTCACGGTGATGACCGACCAGGAGCGTGAGGGGCTGAGGGTGAGGCTCCACGGTGACGGCCACGGCGCCAGCGGGGCCGGCCAGTCCGGCCAGCAACAGGGCCACGGTCATGCCGAGGGCCGCGCCGTTCCGTTCAACCAGCCGGGCAACAAGACCCGCCCCCTGCTGATCTCCAGCGGCAAGGGCGGAGTGGGCAAGAGCAGTGTCACCGTCAACCTCGCCGTCGCTCTCGCCAGCCAGGGCTACTCGGTCGGTGTCGTCGACGCCGACATCTATGGCTACTCCGTGCCCCGCATGCTCGGCACCGACAGGGATCCTGTGGTGATCGACCAGATGCTCATCCCGCCGGAGAACCACGGGGTGCGCTGCATCAGCATCGGCTACTTCGTGCCCGACGGGCAGCCGGTCATCTGGCGCGGCCCGATGCTGCACAAGGCGCTCGAGCAGTTCCTCGCCGACGTGTTCTGGGACAACCCCGACTTCTTGATCATCGACATGCCGCCCGGCACCGGCGACATCGCCCTCAGCCTCAGCCAGTACCTGCCCCGCGGCGAGGTGTACGTGGTCACCACCCCGCAGCCGGCCGCCCAGAAGGTGGCCCGCCTGTCGGCGGCGATGGCGGAGAAGGTGCACCTGCCGGTGAAGGGCATCATCGAGAACATGAGCTGGTTCACCGGCGACGACGGCAAGCGCTACGAGATCTTCGGCGCCGGCGGCGGCCAGGAGCTCGCCGACGAGCTCGACGTGCCCCTGCTCGGCCAGCTCCCGCTGGTGTCGGAGCTGCGCGAGGGAGGCGACAGCGGCGAGCCGATCACCGTCGCCCACCCCGACAGCGAGGTCGCCAAGGCGTTCCAGGCCATCGCCCACCGCATCGCCACCGAACTGAAGCCGAAGAAGGTGTTCAGCGCCGAGCTCAAGGTGAACTGACCCGGGCCTCCTCCCCCGGATCCGGGCGCATTCGTCCCGGCGTCCGAGACGATCAGCCCCAGATCGCTGTGGGGGCGCGGGGACGATCAGCCCCAGATCGCTGTGGCCAGATCGCTGTGGGGGTGGTGTTCAGTCGGTGAGGAAGCGTTGTTGGCGGAAGGGGTCGCCGTACATGTGGTAGCCGTTGCGCTCCCAGAAGCCGGGCCGGTCGGCGTCGATGACCTCGAGCGCCCTCAACCACTTGGCGCTCTTCCAGAAGTAGAGGTGGGGCACCACCACGCGCACCGGCCCGCCGTGGATCGGCTCGATGTCTTCGCCCTCGAAGGCGTAGGCGACGATGGCCTCGTCGGTGGTGATGTCGGCCAGGGGCACGTTGGTGGTGTAGCCGTACTCGGCGTGCTCCATCACATGCCCGGCACCCGGTTGCAGGCCGGCTCGGTCGAACAGGTCGCGCACGCGCACCCCGGTCCACGTGGTGTCGAACTTGCTCCACTTGGTGACGCAGTGGATGTCGAAGGTGAGAGTCACCGACGGCATCGCCTTCAACTCGTCGAGCCCGATGGTGAACGGTCGTGTCGACGAGACCGGTGACGGTGAGGTCCCACTCTCCCGGACCGTAGGAGGGCACGTCGCCCACGTGGAGCACCGGGAAGCGGTCGGTGAGGTACTGCCCGGGCGGCAAGCGGGATGGGTCGAGGCCCTTGGCGGTCAACGCCTGACGGTTGAGATCGAAGAATCCCATCCCCACAGTGTGCACCGACGATCGGGATAGCACTCACGCCTAAGGTGGTGCACATGACGGATCTCCCTCCCCCGCCGCCACCGAATCTGGCCCCTCCCCCTGGCTATGTCGCCTATGGGGGGCCGAACTCCGCCGGAGGGCCATTCCAGCGCATCCGCGGCATCTCCAAGGCCCTCGTGGTGCTCATGGCGATCGTCGTGCCGGCCCAGATCGCCAACGTCTTCTCCACGATCGACACGGCCGACGACGCCCGCAAGTTCCTGCGCGGCGAGATCTCCGAGGCCGACTTCACCGACGCCGGAGGCGTCAGCTTCGGCCAGCTCGCCGGGTTGCTCGTCATCCCCGTGGCCGTGCTGACCATCATCTGGATGTACCGCATGGCCCAGAACCTGCGCCTGCTCGGCCGCACCGACGCCACCTGGGCGCCGGGTTGGGCCATCGGCGGCTGGTTCGCTCCCCCGTGCGCGATCTACGCCATCCCGTGGCTGATGTTCCGCGAGCTGTGGAAGGGCAGCGACCCCTCCGTCGCTCCCTACGACCCGACCTGGAAGCAGGGCCGTGTGGCCCCCATCCTCAACGTGTGGTGGGTGCTCTACGGCCTGCTACCCCTCGTCGGATTCGTGAGCACGGCCAACCTCGTCTCCCAGATCCGCGACACCGACGACGCCGAAAAGCTGGCCGAGAACCTCGACGAGTTCGCCACCCTCAACACCGGTCTCGCAGTCGTGAGCATCGTCACCGCGATCGTCTACCTCCTCCTCATCCGCCAGCTCTCCGAGCGGCACATGGCAGCCACCCGCGAGCCCTGATGCTCTACCTCGTGCGTCACGCCAAGGCGGGTAGCCGCGCCGATTGGGTGGGCGACGACCGGCTCCGGCCCGCTCACCGAGGGCGGGGTCCGTCAGGCCGAGGCGTTGGCCGAACGCCTGGCGTCCGCTCGTCGCCGCGGCCGACGCCGAACTGGTGAGCAGCCCCTACGTGCGCTGCGTGCAGACCATCGAGCCCCTCGCCACCCGGCTGGGGCGTTCGGTGAAGCTCGACGAGAGGCTGGCCGAGGACGCCGGGTTCGCCGGGGCGCTGGAGCTGCTCGCCGACCTTCCCGATGGTTCCGTGCTGTGCAGCCACGGCGACGTCATACCGGAGACGGTCGAGGCCCTCGTTGAGACGAGGGTGCGTGCTCAGCGGCACCCCCGAGTCGGGCAAGGGTGCCGTGTGGGTGCTCACCCGGCGCGGCACCGAAGTGGTGCACGCCGAGGCGTGGCCGCCACCGGACAGTCGCAGCAGACTCTGACGCAGACGTCAGTCGGTGGTGCACTCCCACGTGGTGCCGGTGCGCACACAGTCGGCGTTCTGGGCGAAGTAGATCCAGAAGGCGACGCACGCCACCAACGAGATGATGCCGATGACCATCCCGGCGATCGCCATACCCCGGCCGCGACGCGCTCCGTCCTTGGTCTGCGACATGCCGACGAAGCCGAAGATCATGCCGAGCAGACCCGGGATCTGGAAGAGCCAGAAGCAGGGGATCAGGCCGACCAGGCTGAGCACCAGCGCGGCCACGGCGACTCCCGCGTTGCGCGGTGGGCGCCACGGGCTGGCCACCGTAGGGCTGGTAGCCGGGAGGCGTGAGAGCCGGCTGCTTGACACCGTAGGAGCCCTGACCAGGCGGCGGACCGGGAGGGGGAGGCGGCTGCATGCTCATCGCCCGCGACCCTAATACCACCGACGGGCACCCTTCGGCGACCCCACCCCTGGCGACCGGGCAGCTCAGCCGGCGCCGTCGAGCAGACCCTGCACGCTCGCCGCGAGGGCGTTGGGTGGGTCGAGGTCGAGGCACGCCTGCGCCTCGGTGACGGCGACCTCCTCGTCGGGGGGTTCGAGGAAGCGGCCGGTGGCGACGGCGAGAAGGCAGTGGGCGTCGGCATAGGTGTCGTCGATTGCGATCGCCCTCTGCAGCTCGGGTATCTCACGCCTCGATGGCAGCCATGTCGCCGGCACCGTAAGCGTCGAGGACGTGCAGCCAGGCCCGGTAGGTGACGGCCTCGACATTGTCGGGCTCGATGCTCCAGCACCTTCTCGTAGGCCGCAAGGGCCGTGACCGTATCGGTGCCCAGCACCTGGCGCGCTTCGGCCAACAGCGACGCCACCTCGTCGGGGGTCTGGCCCCCGGTGAGGCCCTGGCCGGGCAGGCGTTGGCCGGCGAAGTTGGCCACCGCACAGGCCGAGACCGACCGGCGACCACCAAGGTGGCGACCGGCACGGCCAAGCGTCGCCACCATGGGCGCTCGGCTCGCGACGGCAGGGCGCGGTGACCGTCGTCGATCTCGCGCAGCACGGCTGCGGCCCGGGCCACATAGCCGTCGCGCAACGTCGTGAAGTCGTGCTCGTCGACGTCGCCGGCCTCGTGCTCGCGCTCGAGGTCGCGGATGCTGGTGAGCAGGAAGCGCCTCTCCTCCTCCAGCTCGGCCAGGTCGTCGGGGTTCATCGGCGACTCGTCCGGTTCGGCGGCCAAGGCCGCGGCCACCAGTTCGCGGTCGGCGTCGTCGGGCACCGCATCGACGTTGCTGCGCCAGCGGCGGAAGGCGAAGAACAGGCCCACCGCGGCACACACCAGAGCGGCCATGGGCAGCACCCAGACCAAGGACTCGAACCCGGTCGCCTTCGGCACCAACTGGGTCTCGGCGCCGAAGTTCTGGACGAGTAGGCGACGATCTCGTCGTCGGTGGCATCGCCGGCGGCGACCTGCCCCCTGATCTCGCTGCGGATCGCGGCCGACGCCGTGTTCTGCGACTCGTACACCGATCTCGCCGTCGCAGATCGGGGCAGGCCAGTCGCTTGCTGATCTCCTCCACCCTCTCCTCGGGGGTCAGCGCTCCGCTGTCCTTGGTGGAGCCGTAGGCGAGGAAGCCGACCACGACGAACACCAGCAGCACCCAGCCGGGCCACCTCTTCAGCGACGCTGCCGCGGTTCATGGTGTCCCGTACAGCTGACGCTGCTGCTGGACGAGTTGGGCGAGGGAGACGGCGTCGATCTGCCCCGCCCAGCGCAGGCGCACCACACCGTCGGGGTCGATGATGAACGTCTCGGGCACCTGGGCGACACCGAAGGCGACGTTGATGTTGCCGTCGTCGTCGCGGATGATCGGCCATTCGCCGCCGCGCTCGGCGAAGAACTCCTCCACCGCGTCGATGTCGTCGTCGAGTTGCGAGCACCGTGTAGAGCTCGGCCCCGTCGGTACCCAAAGTGGCCTGCTGCTCGGCGAAGGCGACCAGCTCGGGGTGCTCGGCCTTGCACGGTGCGCAGGTGGAGTTGAAGAAGTTGAGCACCACCCAACTTCCCTTGCGGCGGGCCAGGTCGAAGGCGACTCCGTCGAGGGTGGTACTGCGCACGGCCGGCGCGGGCTGGTCGAGGAGGTGACTGTCGATGATGCCCGAGGTAGTCGTCAGGCCCGCTGTCGCCACTGGCCAGCACCCAGAACAGCCCGCCCAGCAGGGCGGCCACGAGGAGGGCGATGATCGGTGCTATCCGCCGGCGCTTGCTCAGACATCGACGGTCTCCTCGGCGAAGGTGATCGGCGCCGACACCGGGTCCGTTGGCCGACGGCGGTTGCGGACCGGGGAACAGGGCCAGCAGGGTGCCCACCCCACACAGCAACCCGCCCACCCAGAGCCAGACGATCATCGGCTTGATGAAGATCTTCAACTTGGCCACACCCGCGCTGGGCTTGGACCCGTTCTCGATCGCCAGGTAGATGTCGCCGGTGAAGCCGGTCTTGACGCTGGGGGTGGCCACGTCCATGCCGAAGGCGGTGTACTTGGTGATCTCCGGCGCATAGGTCTGCCCTCCGTCGATGGCCGACCTCGGCCCTGATCCCCACCGACCGGTCCTCGGTGAAGGAGACGACATCGACGAGGGTGAACGAGTGGCCGGCGAAGTCCACGGTCTCGCCCTTGGAGAGGGTGAACTCGGCCGACCGGGTGTAGCTGTTCGACGCCGCCAGGGCGACGGCCACGAGGATCACCCCGAGGTGCACCACCATGCCTCCGTTGGCCCGGCCGAGCAGACCGCGGTAGCCCTGGCGGCGAGTGGCGAGCACCAGTTGGCGCATGGCCGCGCCGGCAGCGAAGCCGCCGAGGGTGAACGCCAGCAGGGGCGCCAGGCCGGTGGCACCGAGGGCCACGGCCAGCACGAGGGTGCCGGCGCCGCACCACGCCGGCCAGAAGAGTCGGTCGCGCAAGCAGTTCGCGCCGCGGCCTTGCGCCACGGAAGGCCCGGGGCGACGGCCATCAGGAACAGCAGCACGAGCCCGATCGGCTGGCTCATCGTGTCGAAGAAGGGCGAGCCGACGGCGATCTTGCGGTCGTCCTTGGCCTCGACGATGAGCGGGAAGACGGTGCCGAGCAGGACGACGAAGGCGAACAGGGTGAAGACGACGTTGTTGGCCAGGAAGGCGCCCTCGCGGGAGATCGGCGAGTCGATCGCGCCCGGCGAGCGCAGCCGGTCGCCGCGCCAGGCGATGAGCCCCAGCGAAACGAGGACGATCACCCCGAACGCGCCGAGCAGGTAGGGGCCGATACTGCTGTTGCTGAACGCGTGGACGCTGTTGATCACCCCGCTGCGGGTGAGGAAGGTGCCGAGGATGGTGAGCGAGAAGGTGGCCACCAGCAGGCTGAGGTTCCACACCCGCAACATGCCGCGCCTCTCCTGCACGAGCACCGAGTGGATGTAGGCGGTGCCGGTGAGCCAGGGCAGGAAGCTGGCGTTCTCGACGGGGTCCCACGCCCACACCCCGCCCCAGCCGAGCACTTCGTAGCTCCACCAACTGCCGAGCACGATGCCGAGGGTGAGCAGACCCCAGGCGAGAAGGGCCCAGCGTCGGGTCTCGATCAGCCACCCCTCGCCGACCCGGCCGGTGATCGAGCGCGGCGATGGCGAAGGCGAACGGCACCGTGAAGCCGACGAAGCCGAGGTAGAGGATCGGCGGGTGGAACAGCACCAGCACGTGGTTCTGCAACAGGGGGTTGGGGCCCCTTGCAGCACAGGTCGAAGTTGGCCGGGGTGAACCCCTCGCGGAAGGCGTCGGTGGGGCCGAGGGCGAGGAAGAAGAAGAAGGCGGTGACGACGAGCATGACCACCGCGCCCAGGCGACCAGGGGGTCGTGCGAGCCGGGCCCGATAACGGCCGACGATGACGGCGGTGTAGACCGCCAGGAGGAGCAGCCACAGCAGGATGCTGCCCTCCAGCGCGCTCCACAGGGCGGTGAAGTTGAACAGCGCGGGCGTGTCGGGGGACCCCACCTTCTGCACATAGGCGAGCGACCAGTCGCGTGTGATCAGGGCCCTCTCCATGACGACCACTGCCATCACCGCGCCGGCGAGGGCGACCCAGCACGTAGGCGCTGGACGGTGCGCACCAGGCCGCGGATCGCGCAACACGGTGGCGGTGGCGAGCGCCACCGCACCGAACACCGACGAGGCGAGCCCGACGATCAGCGCCGAGTGGCCGAGGAAGACCGTTCAGCCCTTCTGCGAGCACGCCGCTCGCCTCGTCGTCGGCGTGATCGATGCGGTCCTTGTTCTCCGCCTCGTATTCGTTGTCGTGCTTGACCATCACCTCGTCGCCCTCGAACAGAAGGCCGTCGCCGGTGTCGGTGACCCTGCCGCTCACCACGACCGGGATGCACTCCTGGAAGATGTCCGGTGGGCTCGCTGCCGAAGACGACCGGCATCGACTCGCCGTTGAAGGTGATCGTCGAACTCGACTCCTTCGCCGGCCTCGCTGACCGACCCCTTGTCGACCACACCCTGGATGCGGATGCTGGCGACCGACGTCGCACCCGTCCTTCACCCCGATCTCGTCGACGTTGCAGTAGTAGTCGATGGCCGACGTGAGGAACTTGGCCACCACCACCCCACCGGCGACGAGCACCGACGAGGAGCACGCCGTAGCGCCAACCACGGCGCTTGCGCTTGCGGCCGGGCGCGGTGGGCACGACCTCGCGCGGCGCGTCAGGTCCACGGGCGTCCTCGGGCGGCACCTGCCGGGACGACGCGTCGGCGCGCGGGCGCAGCATCCGCCAGCGCGTAGAGCCCGATGCCGGCGAGGTGACGGCATAGCTGCCGAGCACGTACTGGGCGTTGACGCATCGCGATCATCGAGCCCTCTCGCGGCAGCCTCCTGGCGCCGTTCGGCGAGCGCGGCATCGAGGCCGCTGTCGTCGAGCGTCGTCCTCCATGCCAGGCACCCGCTGGCGGTGCAGCACCAGCCACACGTACAGCAGGGTGAAGGCGATGATGCCGACGAACAGGCTGAACAGCATCAGACCCGTCGATTCTTCTGCGGCCGACGCTCTGGCCCTGGTGCAGCGGTCGCCACCACTTGACGCTGAAGTGCACCAGCGGCACCTCGAGCACGGCCAGGAGGGCCACCACCGCGCTGCGCGCGAGCGCGCTGCTGCTGGCTGCCGCCGAGGCCGCGCACGGCCAGATAGCCGATGTAGGTGACGAACAAGAAGGCGGTGGTGGTGAGGCGCGAATCCCACGTCCAGTAGGTGCCCCACGAGATGTGGCCCCACAGGCTGCCGGTGACCAGCGTGATGCGCCATGAACAGCACCCCGACCTCGGCGCTGGCACCGGCGATGCGGTCCCAGGTGAGGCTGCGGGTCTTGGGGACACAGGTAGGCCGCGCTGGCGAGCCGGTGACGCACGAAGGCCAGGTAGGCCAGCCACGCCGACGGGACGTGGACGTAGAGGATGCGTACCGCCTCGCGCTGCACCCGGTCGTCGGGCGACAGCACCAGGCCGAACAGAGCCAGCCAGGCGATGCCGACGAGCGCGGCGACGCCCAGCGCCGCGCGTGAACCGGGTGCGGGTGGGGCGCTTGATGCCGGTCGGGCCGAGTTCGGTCGGGGTCATGGGCGTTGCTCGTCGTGAAGCTTCTATTCGTCGATCAGCGACCCGAAGGCCAGGGTGCCGCCGGCACCGAAGACCACCGCGAACAGCGCGAGCAGGCCGATCCATGGCCAACCCTCACTGGGCGTCGCGTCGTTGGTGCCGAGCGCTGCTTCGGTGGCCCGGGTTGCACCGATGAGGACGGGCGCCACCACCGGGAGCAGGAGGAGAGGTAAGCAGCGTTTCGCGCCCCTTGGCCCCGGCGGCGAGACCGCCGTAGAGCGTACCGACGAAGGCGAGCCCGGTGGTGGCGGCCAGATAGGTGGTGACCAACAACACCACTCCCCCGGCCACGAGCTCGGTGCGGTAGAGCACGACCGCGGCACCGAGGAGCATCACCTCGAGCACAGCCAGCTGGGCGGCCAGGGCCAGCGACTTGCCGAGGAAGATCCCCGCCGGTCCCACCCCGGCCACCCTGCAGGGCGTCGAGCGCGCCGTCGGCGGTCTCGACGGCGAAGGTGCGCTGCACCAACACCAAGCAGGCTGAACATCGTCGCCAGCCACACCAGGCCCGGTGCAACCCGGGGCAGGATGGTGTCGTTGTCGAGGGCGAAGGCGAACATCACCATCACCAGCGCGGCGAAGGGAAGCACCTGGTTGAGTACCACCCTGGAGCGCCACTCGATGCGCAGGTCCTTGGCTGCCACGAGGCGGGCGATGTGCCAGGTGCTCATCGGCCACCACCCGGATCGACGGGAACGACCTGACCACCGACGACCTCGACCACCCTGGTGGCCAGCGACCCGGCCCGTTCGAGTTCGTGGCTGGCCACCATCACCGTGGCCCCCGCGGCGGCGGCCCCGCGCAGGGTGGCGTCGAGCTCGTCGCGGCCGGCGGCATCGAGGCCGGCGTGGGGCTCGTCGAGCAGCCACAGCTGGGCCCGCCGGGCCACCAGGCAGGCCAGCGCGGTTCGCCTGCGCTGGCCCGCGCTGAGGCGGCCGACGGGCACCGACGCGAGACGGGTGTCGAGGCCCATGCTCACCATCGCCCCCTGGATCTCGGCCGGGGTGGCGCCCACCGTGGCACCCCAGAAGCCCACGTTGTCGGCCACGCTGAGGTCCGCGTACAGGCCATTGGAATGGCCGAGGAGACCCACCCGGCTGCGCACCGCGGTGAGGTCGGCGACCAGGTCGCAGCCGAGCACTACGGCCTCACCCCGCTCCACGGGCAAGAGGCCGGCACACAGGCGCAGCAGGGAGGTCTTGCCGGCCCCGTTGGGACCGCGCAGCAGCACGATCTCGCCCTTGCAGACCTGCAGCGACGCGCCTGCGAGAACCGGGAACCCGCCCAGCACGGCCACCACATCGGCGAGGCGGACGACGGGTTCCACGAGGACAGAACGCTAGCGTCACCACTCGTGAACGACGGCCTCGCCGACACCTCCGTGGCGCCCATCGGCCGCCGTCGTCGCACCCCCCACTTCCTGCGACCCAAGCCGCCCCACGACTGGCGATGGGTTGTGGGGGGAATCGGCAAGGCCCTGATCGTGCTCGGCCTGATGATGTTCGCCTTCGTCGGCTACCAGCTGTGGGGCACCGGATTGCAGACGGCTCGCGCCCAGCACGACCTGGAGAACGAGTTCGAGAAGGCCCTGCAGAACACCACCACCGTGGCCACCACCACCCCCGCCACGACCACCACTGCAGCTCCTTCCAGTAGCGAACCGCCACCACCGTCCACCACGTCCACCATCCCCACGGCACCCAGCACCCCGCCGATCGCGGGCGGCGAGGCGATCGGGCGCCTGCTGATCCCCTCCATCGGCCTCGACTGGATCGTCGTCGAGGGGGTGCAGGTCGCCGACCTGAAGAAGGGCCCCGGCCACTTCCGCGAGACGCCCATGCCCGGCCAGCTCGGCAACTCGGCGATCGCCGGTCACCGCACCACCTATGGCGCCCCCTTCTTCGAACTCGACGAACTGCGAGCCGGGCGACCTGATCGAGGTGCAGACCCTCGTCGGCACCTACACCTACGAGGTCACGGGTACCGAGGTAGTCAGCCCGGCCGACTACACGCTGGTGATCCCCACCACCGACCCGACGGTGGCCACGCTCACCCTGGCCACCTGCACCCCCGCCTACACCGCCCGGGAGAGGCTGATCGTGTACTCGGTGCTGGTGCCCGAGCAGAGCGACCAGGTCTACGCCCCACCGAGCAACACCGTTCCTGCCGAGACTGGGCCTGCCGAGACTGGGCCCGCCGAAACCGTCCCTGCCGGCACTTTGCCGGGCGAGGACATCCCCGGCGAGACATTGCCGGGCGAGGACATTCCCGGCGACACAGGCGCACCAACCACGGGGCCGGAAACTCCCGAACCCATCGAGGAAGAGGTCGGCGCGATCGACGACACCTTCGATCACGGCTGGTTCGACGACGGCGCCGCGGTTCCCCATGTCGTCGGCTGGGGCGCTCTTCTCGTCGCCATCTGGGTCGGGTCCTGGTTCGCCGGGAGGGCAGCGAAGCGTCTCTACGTATGCTTCCTGGTCGGCGCTATCCCGTTCTTGATCGTGCTCTACTTCTTCTTCGAGAACGTCAACCGCCTCCTGCCGGCGAACCTTTGAACATGACCGACCACTCTCCCCGCTCCACCCCCAGGCCGGCCGGCCGGCCCGATCCCGTTCGAGAGCACCGCCAGAAGGTGGCGAGGTACACCCTCCTCGCCAACCGCATCGGCTACCTCTTCTTCGCCCTCGCCATCGCCACCTTCGTCATCGGGTTCGCCGTCAGCTTCAACGCCGCCGTGTCGGGCATCGTTCTCGGATCGCTGGTCATCGGCTCGATCCTGCTGGCCCCGGCTATCGTTCTCGGCCACGGGTTGAAGGCCGCCGAGCGCGAGGACCGCGAACGCGGGCTCGTGACCGCCCACCCACCTCCCGAGTTTCATCGCGATGGTGAGGTTGTTACTCTGGGGTAACAACTATGAGCGTCCGCCTGCCTGCCTCTGCCCGCCGTGAGCAGATCCTCGACGTGTCGGTGCAGGTCTTCGCCCGCAACGGTTTCCACTCCACTTCGATGAACGATGTCGCCGAGGCCGCCGGCGTAACCAAGCCCGTGCTCTACCAGCACTTCGACAGCAAGCAGGACCTCTACCTCGCCCTCCTCGACGAAGCCGGCAACCGGCTGCGGTCCGCCATCACCAAGGCGATGAGCGGGGCAGCCTCGGGCAAGGAGCAGACCGAACTCGGTTTCCGTGCCTACTTCCACTGGGTCTCCGAGGACCACGACGCCTTCCTACTCCTGTTCGGCCTGAGGGCCAACCGCGACGAGGAGTCCACCTCGGCCATCCGCCGGATCACCGCCGAGACAGCCACGGCCATCGCCCCCCTGATCGCCGCCGGCCTCGAAGCCGAGCACCAGAGGGTGCTGGCCCACGGCCTGGTCGGGATCGCCGAAGGGGTCAGCCGCCACCTGGTGGAGAGCGGGGCGGACTTCGACCCCGACGTTCTCGGTAGCCAGATCGCCGACCTCGCCTGGGCCGGCCTGCGCGCCGTTCACCCCACCGCCTGAACCGCCGCCTGACCCGCCGACCACCCCCAGTCCCCGACCACCCCCGCACGCAGTCAGCCGCGGGCGACGAAGCCCTTGTAGCCCTCGACGAAACCGGAGGCGCGCAGGCTGTCGGCCCACGGTCCGACGGGGCCGAGTGGCTCGCCGTTGACCTTGCGAACCTCGATGCTGCGGGCACGGCCGTCCTTCACCAGCGTCGCCAGAGCCTCGGCCCAGCTGAGGTCGCCAGTCGCGCCAGGGAAGGTGACCAGATGGTGGGAGCGACGGTCGAACCACACCAGTGGCTCGCCCGCCCTCAGCACCACCACCGCCCCCGCGCTGCGGGCCGGCCGACCAGGCGACTCGGGCCAGGACAGGGCTGCCCCGTAGGGCTGGGCGGGATCGGTTGCGGCGAGCACCACCGGGGGCGGGAGGGTGTCGGGATGCAGATCGGCGTCGGGTGTTTCGCGAGCCGAGCGCAACCGGTCGACTGCCCCCGGCAGGCCGAACTGGGCCGCGCCGAGGCCGGCGACGAAGTAACCGCGCCTCGCCTTGCCGCGCTCCTCCAGCACCTTGAGCACTCCGTACACCGAGGCGTATCCACCGCGTACACCCTCGGCGAGCACGGCCTCGCGGGTGACAACTCCGTAACGCTCCAGTAGCTGTAGCGCAGAGGCGTGGGCGACAGCCGTGGGCGCCGGCTGGGGCTCCAGCAGAGGGGCCACAAGGCTCCACCGACCGGCCCCGAGGGGCGGGCCGATGCGGGTGAGCCGGCCGGGTCGCGGCCTCTGACGCGGCATCGTCTTGGCCGACCTGCCACCCACCCCCTTCGCCCCGAGGTAGGAGCGCAAAGGGGCGAACGAGTCGTTGGTGACCTCGCCGGCCCATACGAGATCCCAGAGCGCGGCGAGGACCTCGGTGGCGGTGGAATCGGGCGAGGCGGCGCGCAGGCCGTTCCAGAAGGAGGCGCCGCGTTGGGCGAGGTAAGTGCGCAGCGCCTCGTGAACCTCACCGGTGGGCGGATCGAGCGGCTCCCACGCGCCTGCCAGGAGGGGCAGCTGGTCGGCGAAGTAGAGACGCACCCGGCCGTCGCCGGCACCCAGCGCCCCTGCACCCACCCACACCAGATCGCCGGACGTGCACAGCTCGTCGAGATCGGCCGGCCGGTAGGTGCGCAGCCGGGCAGGCAGCACCTCGCGCTCCACAGTGCTCGCCACCAGCGCCGCGCCCTGGAGCTGACCGAGCGACTCGATCAGAGCTTCGAGACCCGGGCGGTCGCTGCCCACCCCGTGCCACGCGCCGAGGAAGCGGGCGAAGGCGATCTGCTCCACCGGCTCCACCTCGCGACGCAGCGCCGCCAGGGAGCGGCGCCTCAGCTGGCGCAGCACATCGCTGTCGCACCACTCGCCGCCGCTTCCGTTCGGCCGGAACTCGCCGCGCACCACCTTGGTGTCGGCCTCGAGCGCCACCAGCGCGCCGTGTGCCCGGTCGAGTGAGATGCCGAACCGCGCCGCGACCTCGTGGACCACAAAGGGGCCGTGGGTGCGGGCATAGCGCGCCACCAGCGACTCCAACGGATGGGCCACCGGTTCGGTGAATTCTCGCGGCAACCCGAGCGGCACGTTGCAGCCGAAGGCGTCGCGGTAGCGAGCCGCATCCTCCGCGGCGACGAACCTGTCCTGCCCCGCCACCGACACCCGGATCGCCCTCCGCTCGCGTTCCAGCTCGGCCAGCCACACCGTGCTCTCGCCGCCTTCGCTACGCAGATCGGCCTCGTGAGCGGCAAGGTCTCCTACCCGGCGCAGCACGTCGTGGAGCTCGTCGGCACTGCGAGCACGACGGCCGTCGGCCAGCAGCTGCAGCTCCAGCTCGAGGTCGGCGAGGGCCCCCGGGTCCAGCAGGTCGCGCAACTCCTCGGCGCCGAGCAGGTCGCGCAACAGGTCGCGGTCGAGGGCCAGGCCGGCGGCCCGCCTCTCGGCCAAGGGGGCGTCGCCTTCGTACATGTAGGCGGCGATCCAGTTGAACAGCAGGCTCTGGGCGAACGGCGACGCCCTGGCCGTGTCGACGCTGACGACCCTGATCGTGCCGTTGCGCAGCTGACCGAGCACCTCGGCCAGCGCGGGCAGGTCGAACACGTCTTGAAGGCACTCGCGGGTGGTCTCGAGCAGGATCGGGAAGGTGGGGTACTTCGAGGCCACGGCCAACAGGTCGTGTGCCCGCTGGCGTTGCTGCCACAGGGGTGTGCGCTGATCCGGGCGGCGCCGGGGCAGGAGCAGGGCCCGCGCCGCGCACTCGCGAAAGCGGGCCGCGAACAGAGCCGTCTGGGGCAGGCTGGTCATCACCAGCTCGTGGATGTCGTCGGGATCGATGATGAGGTCGGTGAGAGGCAGCTCGCGCGTCCTCCGATCCTCCAGGGCCGGCTCCGCCCGGATACGTCTCGGGGAGGCGCAGGACGATGCCGTCGTCGGTCCACATCACCTCGATCGGCATCTCGAAGCGCTCGGCAAGGAGACGCTGGATGGCCATCGCCCAAGGGGCATGCACCGGGGTGCCGAACGGGGTGAGGATGCACACCCGCCAGTCGCCGATCTCGTCGCGGAACCTCTCGACCACCACCGTGCGATCGTCGGGCACCACACCCGTCGCCTCGGCCTGCTCCTGGAGATACGCGAGGACGTTGCCGGCGGCCATCGCATCGAGGGAGCAGTCGTCCATCAGTCTTTGCCAGAGCGACGTCGGCCGGCTGGGAGCGCACAGAGTTGATCGTTTCCCGCTGGAACGCGCCGAGTGCCCGACCGAGCTCCAGGGGCCGGCCCGGCCTGTCGCCGTGCCAGAACGGCACCTTGCCCGGCTCGCCGGGTGCCGGGCTGACCACGACCCTTTCGAAGGTGATGTCTTCGATGCGCCAGGTGCTGGCACCGAGCACGAAGGTCTCTCCGGGGCGGCTCTCGTAGACCATCTCCTCGTCGAGCTCACCGACCCGCGTGCCGTCGGGCAGGAACACGCCGAACAGGCCGCGGTCGGGGATGGTGCCGCCGTTGGTGATGGCCAGCCGCTTGGCGCCCGTCGCGGGCGCGCAGGGTGCCGTTGACCCGGTCCCACACCAGCCGGGGGCGCAGCTCGTTGAACTCGTCGCTCGGGTAGCGGCCGGCGAGCAGGTCCAGCACATTGCGCAGCAGTTCGTCGCTGAGCTCGGCGAAGTTGGCCGCGCCGCGCACGAGAGCGGCCACCCGATCGACAGGACAGTCGGGGTGCATGCTGACATGGGCGACGATCTGCTGGGCCAGCACGTCGAGGGGGTTGCGCAGGAAGCGGCTGGTCTCGATCAGGCCCTCGCGCATGCGCCGGGCGACCACCGCCGCCTCGAGCAGGTCGCCGCGGTGCTTGGGGTAGATCGTTCCCTTGCTCGGCTCGCCCACACTGTGACCGGCGCGGCCGATGCGTTGCAGCCCTCGCGACACCGCACCCGGAGACTCGACCTGGATGACGAGGTCCACCGCCCCCATGTCGATGCCCAGCTCGAGGCTGCTGGTGGCGACGATGCCCCTCAGCTCGCCGCGCTTGAGTTGGTCCTCGATGATGATGCGCTGGTCGCGGGCGAGCGATCCGTGGTGGGCCTTGACCAGCTCGGATTGAAGCCCCTCCTGCTCGGCGAGCTCGTTGAGGCGGGCGGCGAGGCGTTCGGTGAGGCGGCGGCCGTTGCAGAAGATGATCGTGCTGCGGTGAGCCAGCACCTGTTGGAGGATGCGCGGATAGATGCTCGGCCAGATGCCGTTCATGTCTTCCGCCGGCACGACCACCTCGACCTCGAGGGGTTTGCGGATTCCGACATCGACGATGGTGACCGGGCGCCGGCCGCCATCCGGATTGTGACCGCCGAGGAAGTGGGCGATCTCCTCCAGGGGGCGCTGGGTGGCGCTGAGCCCGATGCGCTGGGGTGGCCGCTTGGTGATCGCCTCGAGCCGTCTCCAGGCTGAGCATCAGGTGGGCGCCGCGCTTGGTGGTGGCCATCGCGTGGATCTCGTCGATGATCACGGTGTCGATGTTGACCAGGGTGCTGCGCACCTCGCTGGTGAGCATCAGGTAGAGGCTCTCGGGGGTGGTGATCAGCAGATCCACCGGGCGGCGGGCAAGAGCCTGGCGGTCGCGCGGGCTGGTATCGCCGGTGCGCATCGCCACGGTCGGCTCCACGAAGGGCACGCCGAGCCTCTCCGCCGCATGTTGGATACCGATGAGTGGAGAGCGCAGGTTCTTCTCGACGTCGAAGGCCAGCGCCCGGAGCGGGGAGATGTAGAGCACCCGGGTGCGCGCCTTGGGATCCGGCGGTTCGCCGGAGACCGGCGGGGTGACCAGGCGGTCGATGCCGGCGAGGAAGGCCGTTAGCGTCTTGCCGCTACCGGTGGGTGCGCAGACCAGGGTGTGCTGCCCGCTGAGGATGGCCGGCCACCCCTGGACCTGGGCCGGTGTGGGCTCGGGGAAGGAGGCGGCGAACCACTCGCGCACCGCGGGCGAGAAGCCCTCCAGCACCGGGTGGTCGACTCGTCCAGCCATTGCCCGAAGGCTACGCCAGGGGTGTTGCGTAGTTTCCTGGACCCGTGCTGAGGCTCAGGCGGCGGGGGTGAGCTCTACCTGGTAGCCGAGGTGTTCGAGTTGGTTGACGAGTTGGCGGCGGCGGCGGTCGGGGTTGTCGTTGCGGGCGAGGTAGTCGACGCCGATCTCGGTGTAGACGGTGCCTTCGTTGAGCAGTGCCAGCAGATGATCAGCATCGTGTGCGCGACAGCGATCAATGCTCGTTGCTGGCCGCGGCGTTTCGCGAACTCGCCAGAAGCGGACTGCGAGGTAGCAGTCCTTGGTTCGGATCGTTGACCAGGCGGCTTCGACCAACGCCGATTGCAGCCACAGATCTCCGGCCCGGGTGTGGGTGGAACGATGTTTGCCGGCGGACTCGTTGTTGCCCGGGCACACCCCAGCCCACGAGGCGAGGTGACCTGGCGTGGGGAAGCGGGTCATGTCGACACCGATCTCGGCGAGGATGATCTCAGCGTTGCGTTGCTGGATACCCGGGATCGTCTGCAGCAGCCGCGGGCCGCCCGGAAAGGGACCATCATCTCCTCGACCCGCACGTCCAACCGGGCGATCGCTGAGGTGAGGTAGTCGACATGGGCGACGATCTCGGTGACCATCGTCGCGTGGTGGTCGTTGAACCGGCCGGGCATGCACTGGCGCAGATCACCGATCTTGGCGCGCAGCTTGCGCTTGGCCATCTCGGCCAACACGTCAGGGTCGCGTTCACCGGCACACAGGGCGTCGAGGATCATCCGTCCCGACACCCCGAGCACATCCGACCGCGACCGATGACAGCTTGACGTTGGCGTCCTCGAAGACCTTCTGCAGGCGCTGGGTCTCGCGGGCCCGTTCCTCGGTGAGTTGACGCCGATAGCGGGTCACCTCGCGAAGCTCACGGATCTCGACCGGCGGCACGAAGCTGCCGCGCAGCAGCCCGCACTCCAACAGCTGGGCGATCCAGGTCGCGTCGTTCACGTCGGTCTTGCGGCCCGGCACCGCCTTGATGTGCGCCGGGTTCACCAACAACATCTCGAACGGCTCACTCTCATCGAGAACGTGCCACACCGGCTTCCAATACACCCCAGTGGCCTCCATCGCCACCGAAGTAACTCCACCAACTCGATCAGCCGGCCGCGTAACGCGACCAGCTGATGTTGGAACGTGCCCGAACGTACGGACCTCCGAGACACGCTTCTGACGGCCCGCTCCCGGAGTTCGCACACAGGCCACAACCGTCTTCTTGTGGACATCCAGACCGGCGCACCGGTCGACCAGCACCTCCATCACAACCTCCTCTTTCACCGCTTGAGACGGTCCGGTCGGAGCCATCAACTGAAGAGGGTGTTGCACGTGCTGGAGAGCACAATCGCAGGCACCTGCAGGCTCCACCGTCATGGTGTCACACCGAGCTCGAACACCCGCATCAATCCCTTACCGACGTCACCCGGACCACCACCAACTACATCCCCTC
>CAVPRT010000011.1:0-217983 GCA_963707925.1 uncultured Acidimicrobiales bacterium | reverse complement strand
GTCGGAAGCGTCGAGTGCTTCGAGGAAGCTGATCGAGGCGTCGGCGATCTGGCGTTGGGCGTCGGCTCGGGTGGTGCCGGGCGTTCCGTCGCCGTTCTGTAGGCCGTAGTCGCCGAAGAAGGAGTGGATGGCGCCGTCGATCGGGACGTATTCGGTCGACGCCGGCAGGTCGGGTTTGTGCTCGTCGATGTCGGCGGGGGTGGCGAGGCCATCGTTGGTGCCCGACACCGACATGACGGCGAGTCCGGCGCGTTCGGACATGTCGTTGACCGGGTAGGCGGCCCAGAGCAGCAGGCCGACCAGTTCGTCGCGGTCGGTCTCGGCGTAGCTGGAGGCGATCGCACCGCCGAGCGAGTGGCCGCCGACGGCCCACCGGTCGACGGTGTCGTCGGGGTCGCCGATCACGGCGTTGGCGGCGTTCGAGTCGAGGATCGCCAGGTTGTAGGGCTGCTTGAAGATGACGACCGGGAAGCCCGCTTCGGCGATCGGGCGCAGCACGTGGGCGTAGGCCTGCGGGTCGACGAGCGCTCCGGGATAGAAGGCGAGCCCGGCCGACCGGGGGTCGTCGGTCGGGGTGAGCCGGATCGACGATCTCGAGACGTCGACGGTCACCCCGTTGCCGTCGTCGAGCGCGTCCAGAGCGATCTGTTGCGCCGATGCCGGCTTGAGGTAGACGAGCAGTCCGAGCAGCACCGCACCGGCGACCAGCAGCCCGGCGCGCGCCGACCAGACCCTCCACGCAGACCGCTGCGGCGGCGGGCCAACAACGCAGCGCCCACGTGACGAGTCCGACGGCGACCGCCAGCGACAGCAGCAGCGTGATCAGGTACGCCGGACTCGACCCCCAGATGCCGACCCACACGGTCGCGAACGCCCACACGACCACCAGCGCGATGGCGACTCCCACCCCGATCGGCCACCACCGGGGACGCCGACCCGGCGGTTGTGGTGGTTGCGGTTGCGAGTCGTCAGGTGCGTCGGTCGGCTGGTCCGCCACGCCGGTGAGTCTCGCACGGTGGCCATGGGTACGGGCGGAGGTACCGGGTGCGGTAAGACTGTGGAGATGACGGGGTTCGACGTCATCGGCGACGTGCACGGCCACGCCGACCGCGTGCGGAGCCTGCTCGCCCGGATGGGCTACGCGGAGCGCCACGGCGTGTGGGCGCACCCGCGGCGGACGGCGGTGTTCGTCGGTGACCTGATCGATCGTGGGCCAGGCCAGCTCGAGACGCTGCGGCTCGTGCGGTCGATGGTCGAGGCCGGCTCGGCGCAGATCGTGCTCGGCAACCACGAGTTCAACACGGTCGCCTACGCCACGCTCGACCCGGTGCGCCGCGACTACTGCCGGCCGCACAGCGAGAAGAACAGCGGCCAGCACGAGGCGTTCCTGTCCGACGTGCCCTTCGGGTCGCCGTTGCACCGCTCGATCATCGACTGGTTCATGACGATCCCGATGTGGCTCGACCTCGACGGCGTCCGCGTGGTACACGCCTGCTGGAGTGCGGACCACATCGATCACCTCGCCGCAGTGGCCGGCCCGGGCAACACCCTGACCGAGCAGGCCGTGATCGACGGCACGACGAAGGGCACGCCGACCTACGACGCGATCGAGACGGTGCTGAAGGGGCCCGAGATCGACCTCGACGGCGTGTGGTATCGGGACAAGGACGGGCATCCGCGCCGCCACGCCCGGCTGCGCTGGTGGGACAGCACGGCGACGACCCTCACCTCGTCGGTGTTGATCGCTCCGGGGACGCAGCTGTACGGCCCCGACGAACAACCGCTCGACGAACTCCCCGATCGTGAGCTGCACGACGCCGAGATGCTGTTCTACACCGAGCCCGACCCGGTGCTGTTCGGCCACTACTGGTGGCGCATGGAGTCGGCCGAACCGGTCAATCCGCTGGCGACCTGCCTCGACTACAGCGTCGCGAAGGGTGGCGTCCTGCGCGCCTACCGCTGGGACGGCGAGACCGAGATCGACGAGACCAAGTTCGTCGACGACTGAGCGGCACGACAGCGGACGGCCTGCTGAATCCAGGTTTGCGGGATGGGCCGCATCGATGACGACTCAGGGCAACTCGATCGGGTCGAGGCCTGCGAAGATGGTGGCGTGACGACGCTCGGACACTGCGAGGTGCGCATCACGTGCGGCACGCGGGAGGAGGCCGACATCATCGCCGACGCGCTGGTCGAGGCCCATCTGGTGGCGTGCGCTCACCTCGTGCCGATCTCGAGCGTCTACGAGTGGAAGCACGTCATCGAACACGACGACGAGGTGCTGATCACCGTGGCGACCCGCGTGGATCGCTTCGACTCGATCGTCGAGACGGTGCGCTCACTGCACTCCTACGAACTGCCTGCGGTCACCGCAGTGGCGCTCGACGGTTCCCACGACTACCTCGCGTGGATCGACGACCAGACCCGGCGCTGACCGCTCCGAGGAGCAGGTCACTGAGACCTGCGATGTGCGCATCAGGGACCGCCACGACCGGCGGCGCCGTCGTCAACCCGTTCACCGGGCCGCACTCCGTCGACTGAGCGAAGCCGCGCGGGCCGGGCACCTGTCGAGCCGTCCAGGCCGCAGCTTGCCGCTGAGAGCTGTCTCGAATTTGCTCGCTCGAGCGATCGGCCCGCACGCCGGTGGACGGCGAACACACTCGAAGGTTCACGGTCAGCCGAACAGGTCAGGGTCGAGCAGCACCCGACGGGCAAACTCACGGACTGCGTCCGGATCCGATCCCTCCGGCCACAGATCGTCTCGAACCAGCAACGTTCGGGCAACCATCTCGACGAACGGGTCGCGACTGAAGCCCGGGTCTTTCGCTCGGGCGTCGACGACCGCTTGACGCAGCGATGAACGTCGCCGTCGTGCCGCTCGGCCTCAGCAAGTACAACGCCGAGCCGGCGATGCGCCTTCACACCGCCGACGAGGCAGGGGCGATGGTGGCCTCGATTGAGGACTGGCAGGAAGTCTTCCTGAGGGTGCTGGGGCGACGGATGGTTTTCGCCGCGGACGAGTACTACCTGATGGCAGGCATGCCATTTCCGTCTGCTGAGGCGTACGAGGGTTTCCTGCTCCACGAGGACGGCATCGGCATGGCCCGCACCTTCGAGCGCGAGTTCAACGGGCTGGCCGAGGTGGCTACCGGCCCCCAGAGCGGCTTCTTCGCCTGGGTCGACGGCGCTCCCGCCGAGGGCTATCGGGCGCCGCGCAACCCCGCCGGCGACACCGGCATGCGCGGCAGCAGCACGACCACCGGCGCGGACTCCACTTCGGTCACCCTTGGCGCCCGCCGCGATGCTCCCGTCGGCGTGCTCACCGGCGAGTTCGGCGCCCAGGTCATCGGCCCACTGATCGAGTCGCTCGATCGGCCCGACATCAGGGTGGTGCCGGTGCGCAACGACTTCTTCGGCGGCAACACCTCCGTCACCGGGCTGATGGTCGGCGCCGACCTCACCCGCGTGCTCGCCGCCGAACCTGCAGGTCATCGCTACCTGCTCCCCGATGTGTGCCTCAGCGAAGGTCGCTTCCTCGACGGCATCACCGTCGCCGACCTCCCTCGCCCCGTGGAGGTGGTGCCCACCGACGGCATCGCCCTGCGCACCGCACTGGGCGTCCCGGCGCCGCGCCCCGACCAGCCTGGAGTTCGTGTCATGAGAAAGTCGCCCGTCCCCGCCGCCAAACCCGAGCCAGGCCCCACTCCGGGCCTGCCCACCGTGGTGGTCGTCGGCCGCCCCAACGTGGGCAAGAGCACCCTCTTCAACCGGATCATCGGCCACCAGGTGGCGATCGTGGAGGACCGCCCCGGCATCACCCGCGACCGCAAGGAGACCGAAGCCGAATGGCTCGGCAACCACTTCCTCCTCGTGGACACCGGGGGCTGGCTGCCCAGCGGCAGCGAACTCGACGAGAAGGTCAGCCGCCAGGTGGAGGCTGCGGTGAAGCAGGCCGACGTGGTGCTGTTCGTGGTCGATTCCCAGGTGGGTCTCACCGACGACGACGAGTCCCTCGCCACCTGGCTGAGGAAGATCACGCCACCGGTGCTGCTGGTGGTCAACAAGGCCGACAACGACCGCCGCGAGAACGACCGGTGGGAGTTCATGAGCTTGGGCATGGGCGAGCCGATCCCGGTCAGCGCCCTTCACGGCCGCCGCGCCGGGGACCTGCTCGACGAGGTGGTGAGCCTTTTCCCCGAAGGGGCCGGCCGTGAGCCCGAGCCGGGCGACATCCCCCTCGATGCCGACGGTGAAGAGCTGTGGAAGCCCGGCGACGTGCCGCCTCCTCGCGTCGCGATCGTCGGCCGCCCCAACGTGGGCAAGAGCACCCTCTTCAACCGCCTCGTGGGCGAGGACCGCGCTGTCGTGCACGACATGCCCGGCACCACCCGCGACGCGATCGACACCCTCGTAGACACCCCCGACGGGCCGATCATGTTCGTCGACACCGCCGGTATGCGCCGCCGCAGCCGCATCGACGACTCCGCCGAGTACTACAGCATGGTGAGGGCGTTGAGGGCCATCGATGGCGCCGATATCGCCCTCCTGGTGATCGACGCCATCGAGGGTGTCTCCAGCCAGGATCAGCGCCTCGCCGAACGGGTCGACGCCTCCGGCTGCCCGATCGTGGTCATGCTCAACAAGTGGGAGATGATCGAGGACGCCGAGAAGAGGGCCGAAACCTTGGCCGAGGTGGAGCGCAAGCTGCACTTCATCGGCGACGCGCCAATCCTCAAGATCTCGGCGCTCACCGGCAAGGGAGTGAACAAGCTCCGCCCTGTGTTGCAGGAAGCGATCGTGCAGTATCACCGGCGGGTGCCCACCCGCGACGTGAACCGGGTGATCTCCGCTGCCCAGCAGCGCCAGCCGGCGGGCCACGGGCTGAAGGTGCTCTACGCCCTGCAGGGGGCCACCGACCCGCCCACGTTCACCCTGTTCGTCAACCGCGAAATACCGCCCACCTACCTGCGCTACCTCGAGCGCAGCATCCGCGAGGCGTTCGAGTTCGGCAGCACGCCGATCAAGCTGCGCGTGCGCAAGCGCAGCGAATAGGGCGGGGGAGGGGTCATGCCCTGGTGCGAGGAGTGCGCCAAGTACTGGACGCCGTCGGCGATGAACGAGGACGGCACCTGCCCGGCGTGTGGGCGATCGGTGCAGGCCCAGCAGCCGATCACGGCGAAGAACATCGACCTGCGCAAGCTGGCGGCCGGTGCCGACGGCAACCCCGACGACGCCAAAGCGCCCTGGCACTTCAAGCTGCTGATGGTGATGCTCGCCGTGTATCTCGGCTGGCGGGTGGTGCAGCTGTTCGTCTAGTCGGTAGAGTCGACTCCCGGTACATACGGGCTGTAGCGCAGCTTGGTTAGCGCACTTGTCTGGGGGACAAGGGGTCGGGAGTTCAAATCTCCCCAGCCCGACGTATGGAAAGGGCCAGGTCAGAGCGGTAACCCGCCGAGACCTGGCCCTTCGTCGTTGATGGGGAGGTCGTGGGTGGGGGTGGACCTACGCCTCTGGACGGCAATCTGGACCGGGCTCACCCTTGAATCGAGGTGAGAGCGATGAAGATGACTCGAGTTTTGGTGTCCACGATCCTGCTTCTCAGTTCATGCTCTGGTGATGGGAGCAGCGAGAGCGACCAGGGCGACAGCGCCGAGACGGTCGCCCCCTTGACCGTCGAGGAGATCGTCACGACGGATGCTGTGGACCTCGTGGAACTTGCCGCTCCGATTTGTGCCGATTTCGCGGACCAGTACGCATCGGCGACGGAGCTTCCGATAGTGCGGAAGACCACCCTTGCGGGTGAGTCCGAGGGATACCTTCTGATGCTGTTCGAGGAGGTGCAACCCTTCGCGCAGGCCGCGGATCGGTTGGCCGAGCTCGACGTCGCCGATCCGGATGAGCAGGCCGACCTGGAGCGTCTGATCACTGCGATGCAGGAGGCCGACGATGCAAACGCGCTGGCGGTCGAAGACGACTCCGAGCTCGTGGCGTGGGTCACGGCGGTGAAGCGCGTGGCCGAGATCGCCGACGAGATCGGACTGACTGACTGCACCCGTGTCACGGTTGCCGCCGACGCGGACGGAGGTTCCGACGTCGAAGCGGTTCCCCAACCGGCCAACCTGGTCCGACTCTCGGCGAGCGACGACGGCATGATCCGAGTCGAGGTCCTCAACGGCGCGTTCAAGTTGACGAACGGTGCCACGTTGCGGGCCGGATCCTCGCTCTCGGTGCCTGAGGACCTGCTCGACCTCGCCCTCGGCGTGGGCATCGAGGTCGGACCTGGGGGCGTTGAGTTGCAGGACGTCTCCTACGAGGAGGGCACGCTCCTCCTCGTTGGCCCTTCGGACGAGTTGACCGAGGTCTCCTGGTGACAGAGAAGGGTCGGTAGTTCAAATCTCCCCGGCCCGACGTATGGAAAGGGCCAGGTCAGAGCGGTAACCCGCCGAGACCTGGCCTTTCGCTCGTCCGGTGGTGCGCTGGGCGTGCGCCACGACCACCGCTAGGGTTCGACCCATGTGTGGCCGGTTCGTGTCGTCCCACTCGCCCGAGCAGATAGCCGGGTTCTTCGGGGCCGGGTTCGAGGGCGAGGCCCTCGCCGTGAGCTACAACGTCGCACCCACCAACGACGTCTATGGGGTCGTGGCCCTGCCCGACAACCAACGCGAGGTGAAGGCGTTCCACTGGGGGCTGGTGCCGAGCTGGGCCAAGGACATCAAGGTCGGGGCGAAGATGATCAACGCCCGCGCCGAGACGATCGGCGAGAAGCCGGCGTTCAAGACCCTGTTCCAGAAACGCCGCCTGATCGTGCCGATGGACGGGTTCTACGAATGGCGGCCGGCGGGCGAGGGTGCGCCCCTCACCAAGAGCGGCAAGCCGGCCAAGACACCCCTCTTCATCCACCGCACAGACGGCGAGCCCCTCGCCGTCGCCGGCCTGTGGGCGACCTGGCGCGACCGAGAGGCTGGCCCCGATGCCCCCTGGCTGCACAGCTGCACCCTCATCACCACTTCGGCCAACTCCCTGCTGGCATCGGTGCACGACCGTATGCCCGTGGTCCTACCGCAGAGTGCCTGGGCTCAGTGGCTCGACCCGGAGAACCACGACCTGGCTGCCCTGCAACGCCTACTGGTGCCTGCCGACGACGGCGTGCTGACCATGCACGAGGTGAGCACCGAGGTCAACAACGTGCGCAACAAGGGTGCCGAACTGGTGGAGCCTGCGGCCACGACCGGCTGATCAGGTCAGGGCCTGCAGCTCCACGCGCAGAGCGTGACCGGCCTCTTCGAGCGCATCGCGGTCCACCGACATCGCCGCGTTGGCGAAGTTGAGCTGGCCCATGTCGTTGGTGGGGATGACGTGGATGTGGGCGTGGGGCACCTCGTAGCCGGCGATGATCAACCCCACCCGCTCGCACCCGAATGCCGCCTGCTGGGCCCGGCCGATGAGGTGGGCCACAGCCGAACAGGTGGGAAGCGAGGTCGGTGGGCAGATCCACCCAGTGATCGACCTCGTCGATCGGCACCACCAGGGTGTGGCCGTGAGCGAGGGGGTTGATCGAGAGGAACGCCACGCAGAGATCGTCGCGGTGCACGAAGGTGCCGGGTATCTCGCCCTTGATGATCCGGGTGAAGATGGTCGGCATCAAACGAACCCGCCGGAAGCGGCGAAGACGTCGCCGTTGCAGTAGCTGCTCTCCGGACCCGCCAGGAAGCGCACCAGCTCGGCGAGCTCCTCGGCCCTGGCCATGCGGCCGGCGGGGACCTGCATCACGAGGCCGGCCAGCATCATCGGGTCCAGTGCGTTGAGCAGGGGAGTGTCCACCCATCCGGGGCAAACGGCGTTGACCCTGATGCCGTGGGGGGCGACTTCCTGGCCGACGCTCTTGGTGAGGGCGATGATGCCGGCCTTCGCTGTGGCGTAGTGCAGGGCACCCGCCATCGGGCGCAACCCGAGCACCGACGACACATTGACGATCGAACCCCGCCTCGCCGGGGTCATGTGCCTGAGAGCGGCACGGGTGCCGTGGAAGGTGCCGTAGAGATGGACCTTGATCATCCGGTCCCAATCGGCGTCGCTGAGGTCGACGGTGTTGTCGGGCGGCACGAGGTCCGCCATGCGGCCTTCCATGCGGGCGATCTGGTTGGCGACCATCATCTCCACCTTGTGAGGCTCACTGGGTGGGGCGAAGCCGGCGTTGTTGACCATGATGTCGAGTCGCCCGTGGCGGGCAACGGCCTTGGCCACTTCTTCTTCGAACGCGGTCGAGTCGGAGACGTCGAACACGGCTGTGTCGCCGCCAACTTCGGCCGCCACGGCCGCGGCGGCGTCGGGGCCGATGTCGTTGACCACGATTGTGGCGCCGTCAGCGGCGAGCCTCCGGGCGAAGGCGGCCCCCATACCTGAACCGGCGCCGGTGATGAAGGCCACCTGGCCTGAGAGTGCTCCCTGGGTTGTCATGGAGGCGATCGTACGCACCGCGCAGGGCTCCGCTTGTACGCTCCGCAGCGATGGACCCCATCGACCCCCAATTGTCGTCGCACAAGTTCCTCACCGCGCCCAACGTTTTCACCCTCGTCAGGCTGTGCTGCATCCCCCTGTTCTTGTGGCTCCTGTTCGGTCGCGACAACCGAGCCGGGGCGGCGTGGTTGCTTGGCGGACTCGGTGCCACCGACTGGGTCGACGGCTGGCTCGCCCGCCGCTTCAACCAGGTCAGCGAGTTCGGCAAGATGTTCGACCCCACCGCCGACCGACTCCTCTTCATCGTCGCCATCACCGGCATCATCATCGACGGCTCCGCGCCCCTGTGGTTCTGCTGGTTGGTGATCGCCCGCGAAGTGCTGGTGGGCGGAAGCGTCGCAGTTGCCACCCTCGCCTTCGGCATGGAGCGCTTCGACGTCACCTGGTGGGGCAAGACCGCAACCTTTCTGCTGATGTTCGCTCTGCCCGGTTTCATGCTCGGTGCCAGCGACTTCTGGGGCCACACCGGGTTCCAGTGGGCATCGTGGATCCTCGGAATCCCCGGGCTGGTGCTGAGCTACTACACCGCCATCGCCTACGTGCCCATGATCCGTCTGAGCCTGAAAGCCGGGCGCACCGGGCGCCAGATGGTCACCCAGAGCAGGTACGCGCCGGATAGACATGCCAGCCGCCGCCCACCCAGTTCCCGTTCAGTGCCTGGCAACCATCCGAGTGCCTGGCGAGCATCCGAGTGCGGGCGAGCCCCCGGCGGCCGCTGTCACTCGGGCGGGCCGCTGTCACTCGGGCGGGCCGCTGTCACTCGGCCACCCGCGACCAGTGACACCCCTCGGTACTATTCGTCTAAGGTGGCGGCCATGAAGGTTCCCCAGCACCTCCTCTACAGCAGCGACCACGAGTGGGTCGCAGTCGAGGGCAACAAGGCCCGGGTTGGTATCACCGACTACGCCCAAGACGCGCTCGGCGACGTGGTCTTCGTGCAACTACCCACCGTGGGTGCGAAGGTGGCAGCAGGGCGAGAGCTTCGGCGAAGTGGAGAGCACGAAGTCGGTCAGCGATGTCTACGCCCCCGTGTCGGGCGAGGTCGTGGCGGTGAACCAGGCCGTGGCCGATTCACCCGAGGTGCTCAACACCGATCCCTACGGTGACGGCTGGCTGTGCGAGATCGAGATGACCGATCCCGGCCAGTCCGACGCCCTACTCGACGCAGCGGCGTACCACGCTCTTATTGACGGTTAGGGTTCCCTCGATGGCGTATGTGCACTGCAACCAGTGCGGGCACCGCAACCCGCCCGAATCGACCTTCTGTTCGTCGTGCGGCACGGTCCTCGACAGCCTCCAGGACCACACGGTCACCCTGTCCAAGGTTGATCCTTTGCAGGAGGCTGCCGGCGCCGCCGACGATGTTGTGGTGAACCTCGGCGACCTGCCCACCGAGGTGGCCTCGCTCGTCGTCCGCAACGGCTCCCAGGCCGGCACGGCCCTGTCGCTGGCAGCACGGATCACCCGTCTCGGCCGGCACTCGGACAGCGAGATCAGCCTCGACGACATCACCGTGTCGCGGCGCCACGCCGAGATCGAACGCACCGACGGTGGTTACACGGTGCGCGACGCCGGCTCACTGAACGGCACCTACGTCAACCAGAAGCGAATCGATGAGGTCCTGCTGCATCACGGCGACGAGCTGCAGGTGGGCAAGTTCCGCCTCGTGTTCTTCTCTCGGGCCGACGGCTGATCGTGTCAGAGCGGCCCTACCTGTCGATCGGTGAAGTCCTCGGTCTCCTCCTCGAGGAGTTCCCCGACGTCACCATCTCCAAGATCCGCTTTCTCGAGAGCCAGGGCCTGATCGACCCGGAGCGCACCCCGTCGGGTTATCGCAAGTTCTACGACGGCGACGTGGAGCGCCTGCGAGTCATCCTGCGCGAGCAACGCCAGAACTTCCTTCCGCTCAGGGTCATCCGTGACCGCCTGGAGAAGGGTGAGATCGACGACACGGGTGGCCACACACCGCCCCGCGGTATCCGTAATGTCACCCTTTTCGAACCCGACATCGACGAGACCGGCGATGTCGTCGTGTCCTCAGACACTCCGGTGCCCACCGCCCACCACCCCGCTGCCCAATCGCGGCCTCCCCAGTTGGTCAGTGCGCCCACCCGCCTCGCCGCAGACGTGCCCGACCCCGCTGGCGCTCACGACAATTTCCTTCCCGGCGAGGTGTGTTCGATCGCCGACGTAACACCCAAGCAGCTGGCCGAACTCGAGTCCTACGGCCTCGTCAACGGAAAGGGCGTTGGCTCGAATGCGCTCTACTCGGCAGGCGACCTCGCCATCGTCAAGGCCGCCGCTGGGTTCCTGGCAAGAGGTGTCGAGGCCCGTCACCTCAGGGCTTGGCGTCAGGCGGCCGAGCGTGAGGCATCCCTGTTCGAACAACTGGTGCTGCCCCTCATCCGCCAGCGCAACCCCCAGAGCCGGCAGCAGGCCGCGCTCACGTTGGGCGAGCTGTCGCAACAGGGCGCTGAGCTGCGCGCGGCCATCCTCGCCGCCTCGCTCCAGCACCACATGGAAGGCTGACCGAGCACGACCGCGTCGCCTGCGCGTTGAGCGCGATCGGCGTTACGATCGTGATCGTGATCCGAATGGAATTGCTCGGGGTGAGGGTGGAGCTTCCGGCCAACACGCCGGTGGTGATGCTGCGTGAGACCGCCGAGCGCTCGCGTGTTTTGCCGATCCTCATCGGGGGTCCCGAGGCGGCCGCCATCCACAACGCGATGGAGGGTGTCGTGCCCCAGCGCCCACTCACCCACGACCTCGCGGTAACAGTCATCCATACTCTCGGGGCCACCCTGGAGAAGGTGGTGATCACCGAGGTTCGTGGCCACACCTACTTCGCCGAGCTCCACCTGCTCACCGCCGAAGGCGATCAGGTGGTGTCCAGCCGCCCCAGCGATGCGATCGCCCTGGCGGTGCGAACCGACGCGCCGATCTACGCCGCCGAGGCCCTGCTCGACGAAGCAGGGGTCGAGATCGCCGAGCCGGATGGGGCTGGCGACGAGGAAGCAATCCTCGACGAGTTCCGCGACTTCCTCGACGAGATCAGCCCGGAGGACTTCGGGAGCTGATGTTCGCGCCTCTACGCGCGCACGCGTTCGCGCCCAGAGTGCTTGACTCGCCAACCTCACTCTCGTAGCATGAGTTGGTTACATCGCGCGTAGTTACCAGCGTGTCATGGAGCGCCTGGCAAAGAGTGCCTGTCCAAGAGCGCCCGTCCAAGAGTGGAGGATCGTGATGAGCGAGGTGGGCTTCAGCGGCACCAAGGCCGCAAACGTGGTGGGCATCACCTACCGACAGCTCGACTACTGGGCGCGCACCAACCTGGTGAGGCCATCGCTGGCGGATGCCAGCGGTAGCGGCAGCCGGCGCCTGTACGGATACCGTGACCTGCTCGAGCTCCGGGTCATCAAGAGCCTGCTCGACGCGGGCATCAAGCTCGAATCGGTGCGCACCGCCTTCACCTACCTTCGCGAGCACGTCGACACCGACATCGCTTCCGCCCACCTCGTGATCAGCGGCAGCGATGTGCTGCTGTGCGACGGCGACCAGCTGATCGACGTCATGCGCAAGGGGCAAGGGGTGCTCAACGTGCTGGCGATCGGCGGGGTGAAGAGCGAGCTCGACAATCAGTTGGTGCAACTCGACCAGTCGGCTGCCGCGGCGGCTGCGGCCTCCGCCCAGGTCGGGTGATGGTGGCAAGCGAACTCAGCCCGCTCGACTCGGTCCACCGCGAACTGGGGGCGAAGATGGTGCCCTTCGGCGGCTGGGAGATGCCCATCGCCTACCCAGCCGGCACCCTCGACGAGCACATGGCCTGCCGCAACGACTCGGTGATCTTCGACGTGTCGCACCTCGGCACGGTGAGGGTCGAGGGCCCCGACGCCTTGCACCGCCTCCAGCACGCCCTCACCAACGACCTCACCCGGATCGCTCCCGGTCGGGCCCAGTACACCCACCTTCTCGACGAGGCCGACGCCTCGGTGCTCGACGACATCATCGTCTGGTGGGTCGCCGACGAGGTCTTCGATGTCATGCCCAACGCCTCCAACACGGACCGGGTGAGGGCAGCCATCGGCGGCACCGAGACCACCCACGATCGTGCCGTGCTGGCCATCCAGGGGCCACGGGCCAAGGAGCGCCTGGCCGCCGTGTTCCCCGAAGCCGCCGAGGTCGGTCGCTTCCGGGTGCACGAGATGGATTGGCGCGGATCCCACTGCGTGGTCGCCGGTACCGGTTACACGGGTGAAGCCGGGGTCGAGATCGCCATACCCAGCGAGGCGTGCGGAGCGCCTGTGGGCGGAGGTCACCTCGACCGGCATCATGCCGGCCGGCCTCGGCGCTCGCGACACCCTGCGCCTCGAGGCCGGTCTTCCCCTTCACGGCCACGAACTGGGGCCTGGCATCACCTCCTTGCAGGCCGGCCTCGGCTGGGTGGTGGCGTGGGGCAAAGACGAATTCCGCGGTCGCCAGGCCCTCGCCGCCGAGCGCGAGAGGGGGGTGGCCCGCCTCCTACGAGGAATCGCCACCGAGGGTCGTCGCCCTCCCCGAGCCGAATGCGCGGTGATGGCGGCAGGTCAGCAGGTGGGCATGGTGAGCAGTGGCAACTTCTCGCCCGTTCTCGGCCACGGCATCGCCCTCGCCTTCCTCACGCCGGATCTACCCGACGGAGCCGAAGTGAGCATCGACGTGCGCGGCACATCCCTGCCCGGCCGGATCGTCCCCCTCCCCTTCGTCGCCAAGAAGTAGCCGAAATTTCTGGGAATTAGCGGGTCTTCTTCGCCGACGCGGTCTTCTTCGCCGCCGCGGTCTTCTTCGCCGGTCGGGGAGTGGCCTTCTTCACCGGAGTGGCCTTCGTCGCCGTTGGGGGAGCGTGGCCGGTGCCGCTGCGTAGGGCCGCGAGGGGGCGCAGGCCGAACCAGCCCCCGGCGGTCTCGGCGAGCTGGCCGAGAGGCTGAAGCCGTCGGGTGAGGTCACCCAGGGTTTCGAGGAACTCACCGAGCTCCATGGGCAAGGCGGCGAGGGTCGGATTGGCGAAGGTGTCGGCAAATCGGCTGAGGGTGGGTGCGAACCTCTCGACCGGACCACTCAGCTGCTCGACGAGCATGTCGGCGGTCTTGATCGTGCGGGTGAGCTGAGGCATGAGGGCCATCATCGGCTCCTCCACGGTGTCGAGCAGGGTGTTCACCCGTCGGGCGACGAGGTTGAGCTGCTCCAAGGTGTCGTTGAACCTTTCGACACTGTCGAGGAACTGGGTTACGCCACGCTGGAACTGCCCGACCGACTTGGAGATGCCGGCGAGAGGGTTGACGCCGCCGAAAAGAGCGAGGAGATCACCGAAGCCAGGTGTGGTCGTGTCTGCCATGGGCGCACCGTAGCTCAGCCCGTCGAGGCGGCTGAGTACGACTCGAGCGGCTCACAGCTGCAGATGAGGTGGCGATCCCCATAGGCGGCATCGATGCGCGACACGGGCGGGAAGTACTTGGCCGCCCTGACCGAAGCGACGGGGTACGCCCCGAGCTCACGCGTATAGGGCCGGTCCCACTCGCCGAGCAGGTCCTCGGCAGTGTGCGGCGCCATACGCAGGGGACTCGACTCGACGGGCCAGACCCCTGCGGCCACCATGTCGATCTCGGCGCGGATGGCGAGCATGGCGTCGCAGAACCGATCCAGCTCGTGGAGAGTCTCGCTCTCGGTCGGCTCGATCATCAGGGTGCCCGGCACCGGGAAGCTCATCGTCGGGGCATGGAAGCCGAAGTCCATCAGTCTCTTTGCCACATCGTCGACGGTTACACCGGTGGCCTTGGTGATCGGCCTCAGATCGACGATGCACTCATGCCCGACGCGGCCGTTGACCCCGGTGTAGAGCACCGGGAACGAGGCATCGAGCCGGGTGGCCACATAGTTGGCGTTGAGGATCGCCACCGCAGTCGCCTGGCGTAGACCCTCGCCACCCATCAAGGAGATGTAGACCCAGGAGATCGGCAGGACGCCGGGCGAACCGAATCGGGCTGCCGCTACGGGCCCGGCCGGCTGATCTGCAACCAGCGGATCGCCAGGAAGATAGGGAGCCAGGTGGGCCTTCACCGCCACGGGGCCCACACCGGGCCCGCCGCCGCCGTGGGGGATGCAGAACGTCTTGTGCAGGTTGAGGTGGCTGACGTCGGCTCCGAATTGGCCGGGCAGCGCCATGCCCACCAGGGCGTTGAGGTTGGCGCCATCGACATAGACCTGACCTCCGAACTCGTGAACCAGGTCGCAGATCTCGGTGATCGCCTCCTCGAACACCCCATGGGTGGAGGGATAGGTGATCATCGCCGCACCGAGGCGGTCCCCGGCAAGTGATGCCTTGGCCCTCATGTCGGCGATGTCGATGTTGCCCCGCTCGTCGCAGGCAACGACCACGACCTCCATGCCGGCCATGACTGAGCTTGCAGCGTTCGTCCCGTGGGCGCTGGCCGGGATGAGGCACACAGTGCGCTGTTCCTCGCCGCGGGCGTGGTGGTAGGCGCGGATGGCCAACAGGCCGGCGAACTCACCCTGGCTGCCGGCATTTGGTTGCAGGCTCACCGCGTCGTAGCCGGTGACGGCGACGAGCATTGCCTCGAGCTGGCTGATCATCTCTCTGTAGCCCTCGGTCTCGTCGTCGGGGGCGTAGGGGTGGACGTCGGCGAACTCGGGCCATGTGATCGGCTCCATCTCGGCGACGGCGTTGAGCTTCATCGTGCACGAGCCGAGGGGGATCATCGTGCGATCCAGCGCCAGATCCTTGTCCGCCAGGCGGCGCAGGTAGCGCAGCATTTCGTGCTCGGTGTGGAAGGCGTGGAACACGTTCTGGGCAAGGAAGGTGTCGGTGCGTCGATCGGGCAACCCGTCGGGCACGGACTCGGCCGCCCCACCGGTGGCGAGGAAACCGTCGGCGCCGAACAAGGCAAGTACCGATCGCGACGGTGGCGAGCGACGACGTCTCGTCGAAGCTGAAGCCCACGTTGGCATCGTCGATCGGGCGTAGATCGATCCCTGCGTCGCGGCCCGCTGCCAGCACGGCCACCGCGTCGCACGGCACGGTGAGGGTATCGAACCAGGTGTCGTGGCGGGGGGCGATCCCGGCCTTGCCGAGAGCATCCGCAGTCAGGTCTGTGAGCCGGTGCACCCTCTCGGCGATGCGCCGCAGGCCGTCGGGACCGTGCCATGAGGCATACAGCCCGGCCATGATCGCCAGCAGGGCCTGGGCGGTGCAGATGTTGGACGTCGCCTTCTCGCGGCGGATGTGCTGCTCGCGGGTCTGCAGGGCGAGGCGCAGGGCAGGGCGCCCGGCGGTGTCGGTGCTGACACCGACGAGCCGGCCGGGCAGTGACCTGGTGAGCGCCTCGCTGGTGGCGATGAAAGCGGCGTGGGGACCACCGAAGGCCATCGGCACCCCGAACCTCTGGGCCGAGCCGACGACGATGTCGGCGCCGAGCTGACCCGGGGGAGTGGTGAGCACACAGGCGAGCAGATCGACGACGACGACCACGATCGCGCCAGTTGCGTGAGCCTTCTCTATCGCGGGCCTCCAGTCGGGCACCGCACCTGTGGAGGTGGGCAGGCTGAGCAGGACCCCGAAGCAGGTCTCGTCGATGTCGTTGGTGTCGCCGACCACTATCTCGAGGCCCAGCGGCGCGGCGCGGGTGTGGAGCACGTTGATCGTCTGAGCGTGGGTGTCGTGGTGGACGAGGAAGCGGTCGCTGCGCCACGCGGACGCGCGGTGGGCCATCGCCATTGCCTCGGCGGCAGCCGTTGCCTCGTCGAGGAGAGAGGAGTTGGCGATCTCGAAGCCGGTGAGCTCAGCCACCATCGTCTGGAAGTTGATCAGGGCTTCGAGCCGTCCCTGGCTGATCTCTGGCTGGTAGGGCGTGTACGACGTGTACCAGGCGGGGTTCTCGAGCACATTGCGCAGGATCACGGGGGGCACTGTGTGTGCCGTAGTAACCCTGGCCGATGAGGCTCTGGCGGCGACGATTGCGCCCGGCCAGTGAGCGAAGCTCGCCGAGCACGTCGTCGACGGTGCGCGGCCCCGGCAGTGGAAGGGCACCCTTCATCCGGATCGACTCCGGCACCGTCTGGGCGAGGAGGGCGTCGAGCGACTCGACCCCGATGACGTCCAACATGTGGGCCTGCTCGGGGGCCGACGGACCGACGTGACGGCCGACGAAGTCGTCGGTGCCGAGCAGTTCGGCGATGGTTGGGCGGACGGTCATGGTGTCTCCTGACGACGGGCGCGTTCGATACGCTTCCCCCGCTGTCACGGTGCCTGAGAGCTTCTCCACGCGCGAGCGGTTTTCCCCTTCGGCGAGCCGGTTTGCCCGACTTCTTTCCAGCGTTGCCCACCCGGACGGTCCGTTGGCCTGAGAGATTCCGGGGAGGTTGCTCCTTCGGCGCACCGTGCTGGCTGCACGACGACTCTCCCGGCCGGGCGTAGCGGCGAGATCAGGTTACCCGCTGGGGTGTGCCGGCACACGAATGAGCGGCGAGGCGGAACAGCCGAATCGGTTGTTCGATCCCCTTCAGGTAGACAGGCCCGACAGGCTCGAGGTTCGCATGACTCCCAGCCGCGTCACGCGCGGCCTCTGTGAGGAGCACCTCGTTGGCGCCGGCGAGGTCGGTGACACGTGACACGATGTTGACGTCGTGGCCGAGGAGGTCGTCGTCCTCGCTTCAATGCGGAGCCGACGTGAACACCCACCCTGACCCACATGGGAAGACCATTAGCCACCTGGAGGCGGCATCGGACCACCAGTTCGGTCATCGCGTCTACGGCCGAGACCACCTCGGGGAACCACAAGAAGAGGCCGTCGCCGAGGTTCTTGACCACCCGTGAGGAGGGCGGCAACACCGCGCCGACTTCGGCCTCGAAGAGATCGACCAGTTCGACGGCAGCGACATCGCCCCGTTCGGCGGTGAACGCGGTGAATCCGGCGAGATCGGCGAACACCAGGGCGCCATGAACGGCGGGGCTCATGCCGAGCGCAGCCTCACGCGGCCCGACACGGTGGTGATGCTCGCCGATCCGAGATGTTCGGCGGTGGGGGAGAGGGAGTTGTCCACTCGGCCGGCCGGTCCGTGCAACTCGATCGCCGGCGAAACCCCGGTGGGGTAGGTGAGGGTGACCCTGCCGGAGATGGTGTGAACATCGAGGTGGCCGGCCCCCTGACACCCGATCTCGACGCTGCCGCTGGCGCAGTGCACGGTGCCGTCACGAACTCCACCGATCTCGACACTCCCCGACACGGTGTGCACGTCGCAGCTCGGTGCCCGCTCCACGGCAACATGACCGCTCTTGCTGTTCACCCGACACTCACCCGCGACCGACCCGACGTGCACGGAACCGGTGGCCGTGCGGACATCGGCCGAAGTGCATTGCTCCACCGAGACGCTCCCGCTTTGGGTCGATATGGCGACCCGGCCGAGCGAGCCATTACACGACACCGAACCCGAGTGGGAGCCGATGACGACATTGGTACCGCGCGGGCAGAGCAGGGTCACGGAGCTGCTCGGGTCGGCGTGCACGACTCCGGAACCATCGATGGTCGCCTTACCGGACTGCAACGTCACGGAGGCGACATCGGCGACGCGGATCTTGACGGACCCGCTCTTCACGCTCACCTCGATCGACGTCGTTACCGGCGGTCCCCACTCGCTCATGTCCGCACCGTAACCAACGGGTGGCGTCGTGTCAGCGTGTTGTCGGTCACCTCCGGCAACCGGGGCGGCGGTCGTTCAGTCGACCGTGCCGTAGGCGCCCTCGGCGCCGACCTTTCCGCTGGCGATCGTCTCAGCGATGCACTCCCTCAGATCGGAGGCGAAGGTGTCGATCAGGCCGTCGTGTACGGCGTTGACGGTGCAGTGCAGAGATGGGGGAGGACCTTGGCGGTCCACGTACCAGCCCCGGCGCCACAGGGCCTCGGCGAGGGCGTAGACGTCGAGCTGGGAGGGATCGGCTGCGCCGAAGCAGAGCAGGGTCGTGTCCGGTTCGGCGCGAAGCACGAGTTCGGGGGTGGACTTGATGATGGTCGCAAGCTGCTCACACGCCCTTCGGGCGGCTGACGTGAGGCGCAGGTACCCATCGTCGCCGAGATGGTGCATGACTGCCCATGCCGCCGCCCACGGGCCCCCGCTCTTGGTACCGAGGATCGCAGACGAGCCGTAGATCCCGCCCAGCCAGTTGTCGGTGATGTACACCTGGTAGTTGCGCAGGAGCCTGTTGCGGTAGACGATCACCCCTGCGCCCTTCGCCGTGTAGCCGTACTTGTGCAGGTCGACGGAGATGCTGGTGACACCCGGAACGGAGAAGTCCCAGGGTGCGACGGCATGGCCGAGGCGGGCCAGGTAGGTGAGGGTCACCCCGCCCATGCATGCGTCGACATGGCAATTGATGTCGCGCTCGGCCGCCAGCGCGGCGATGTCGGTGATCGGGTCGACGACGCCCTGAGGGTATTGGGGGGCGGACCCGACGACCAGCACCGTGTTGTCGTCGATCGCCGCGGCCATCGCCTCGACGTCGGCGCGCCAGTCGTTGCGCACCGGGATCCGACGGCTCTCGACACCGAAGTAGTAGCACCCCTTCTCCAGCGCGGCGTGGGCACTGGTGGGCATGACGACGTTGGGTGAAGTGATCCCCCTCTCGCGGCGACCCCGCTCGCGGGCCGACTTGACCGCCATCAGCAGGCTCTCGGTGCCACCTGTGGTGAGGTAGCCCGCTGCCTCAGCGGGGGCGTTCAACCAGTCGGAGACGATGCCTACCACGTCTTCCTCGAGACGCTTGAGGCTGGGGAAAGCATCGGTGTTGAGAGCGTTGTCGGTACCGAAGCGGCGATAGGCCTCCTCGCTCACGGCAGCCACCTCGTCGCCGGCGTGATAGGCGAGGGTGAACGCCCTGCCCTCGCGCCAACGCACATCGCCGGTCTTGAAATCGTCTAGTTGGTTCATCACGTCGTCGCGGCTCATGCCGTGCTCGGGAAGGGTCATGAACCGCAACGTAGTCGACCCGTCGACCTGCGGAGTCTGGGGCTGATGGCTATCCTCGCGACCATGGCCGACAAACCCGCGATCACCATCCCAGAGGGCGAACCGCCCACCGAACTACTCATCGAGGACGAAGTCATCGGCGACGGCGATGAGGCGACCATCGGCAAGCGCGTGATCGTCCACTACTCCGGCGTCGCTTGGAGCACCGGTAGCGAGTTCGACAGCAGCTGGGACCGCGGCGAGACTTTCGACTTCCGCCTCGGTGCCCGCGCCGTCATCGAGGGCTGGGACCGTGGTGTGAAAGGGATGAAGGTCGGCGGCCGCCGCAGGCTCACCATCCCACCCGACCTCGGCTATGGCAGTCGCGGTGCCGGAGGTGTGATCAAGGGCGGCGAGACTCTCGTGTTCGTGGTCGACCTAGTCGAGGTTCGCTGAGCGGACCTCTCGCCGCTCATCAACCCTCGACGAGACGGCGGACGGCCACAACCCGGTACATCGGGATCGAACCGGTGCGGACGACGTCGCCCGAGCGAGGCGCGTGCACCCACTGGGTGGCGCTGGTGGCTATGCCGACATGGTTGATCACGCCTGAACCGACGGACGACTCGAGGAACACGAGGTCGCCCGGCATGATCGGCGACACTGCCCAGTCGACGGCTGCCCCGTAGCGCACCTGGGCGCCGCTGTAGTGGGGTAGTGAGATGCCGATCTCGGCGAAGGCCGCCATCGTCAGGCCCGAGCAGTCGTAGCTCTCTGGTCCGGAGGTGTTGAACGCGTAGGGCCTGCCCTGCTGAGCCAGGGCGAAGGAAAGTACGGGCGCGAGCTGGCCGGTGATGGCTGTCGATGCGGCTGCAGTCTGAGTCGCGGCAGGCGCCGCAGTGGTGGCCGCTGCCGGCAAGACCCCGCCTGTCGGCACGATCAGGCGGCTGCCGGGGTGGATCATGCTGGCTGTGGTCAGCGAGTTCACCCCGAGCAAGTCGGCGAGCTTCACCTTCAGTTTGGTTGCGATGCCACTGAGGGAGTCGCCGGAGACGACGACATAGACCTGACCCACGGCCTCGGTCCCGGCGACGGGAGCAGTCGGCGATCCGCTGGTGGAGCCGGGTACCGAGAGCTTCATTCCCGGGTAGATCAGACTGCCGGTGGTGAGTCTTGTTGGCCGTCAACAACTGGTCGAGGCTCACCCTCAACCGGAGGGCTATACCGAAGAGGTAGTCGCCCGCCTCGACGACGTAGACCTCAGGACTGGCACTGTTCGTCGGAGCATTCGTCTGCGATGCCGGCACGACACCCCCGTTTGGCACCGCAAGGCGGTTCCCGGGGTGGATCACACTGTTGAGGGTGAGGTTGTTGAGCTTCAACAGATCATTGAGCTTCACCCCGAGGCGGACAGCGATCCCCGAGAGGTAGTCGCCGGGGACGACGACGTATAACTGCTGGTAAGCGGGCGACATCGGTGAAGACGGGGCCGCCTCAGCGGGCTCAGCAAAGCCGACCGCAACGACGAGGGTGGCGACGGCGGCAGCGACGAGAACATGCTTGAACCTATACATGACATCTAGATCGGTCGAAAGTGGGACTGACTTTACGATTTCTTGAGGCTTTACGATTTCTTGACGTAGCCACGGCGAAAGGCCGATTGCGGGACCACAGGCCCTGTCCACCCCACCGTTCGAGTCGGACAATGATGACTGCAGCGATCGAGGTCGATTCGGAGGAGGAGCCATGCGCAGGGTTGTGATCATGGGTGCAGGCGGGCGCGATTTCCACAACTTCAACGTGGTCTTTCGCGATGACCCAGGGACGGAGATCGTGGCCTTCACCGCGGCCCAGATCCCCGGTATCGACGACCGCCGCTACCCGGCTGAGCTCGCAGGCCCGCGTTACCCGGAGGGGATCCCGATCCGTCCCGAGGCCGAACTCGCCGACCTGATCGGCGACCATGACGTCACCGAGGTCGTCTTCGCCTACAGCGACCTGTCCTACGAACAGGTCATGAGGAAGGCAGCGGTGGTGTTGGCCGCTGGAGCATCGTTCACCTTGCTGGGACCGGAGGCGACGATGCTGCCCTCCAACAAGCCGGTGCTCGCCGTATGTGCCGCTCGCACCGGCTGTGGCAAGAGCCAGACCAGCCGCCGCATCGCCCACCTCCTTCGCGACGCCGGACTTCGTGTCGTCTTGGTACGCCACCCGATGCCCTACGGAGACCTGGTGAAGATGAGGGTTCAGCGTTTCGCCTCGATGGCCGACATCGACGCCGCCGACCCCACGATCGAGGAGCGCGAGGAGTACGAGAACCCGGTGCGCGAAGGGTTCGTGATGTACGCCGGGGTGGACTACGAGGCGATCCTGCGTCAGGCCGAGCAGGAAGCCGACGTGGTCGTGTGGGACGGAGGTAACAACGACTTCTCCTTCTTCCGTCCCGATCTGACGATCACCGTGGTCGACCCCCTACGGCCCGGCCACGAACTCGGCTACCACCCCGGAGAGGTGAACGTGCGCCTTGCCGACGTGGTGGTGGTCAACAAGGTCGATTCGGCCAACCCCGAGGCAGTGGCGACGGTCGTGGCCAATGTGCACTCGATCAACCCGACCGCCATCGTGGTACGCGCCGCGTCGCCGGTGGCTCTCGCCCCAAGTGCCGACGGTCACCACTCCCTGGTCGGGCTGCGCACCCTGGTGGTGGAGGACGGGCCCACCATCACCCACGGCGGCATGCCTTTCGGGGCTGGGACCGTTGCCGCCCACCACGCCGGCGCCGTCGAGTTCGTCGACCCCCGGCCGGTGGCAGTGGGCAGCCTCGCCGATACGTACCGCAAGTACCCACACATCGGGCCGGTGCTGCCGGCGATGGGGTACGGCGACCAGCAGGTTGCCGACCTGGAGGCCACCATCCGCGCCTCGGGCTGTGAAGTGGTGGTCAACGGCAGCCCGTTCAGGCTCTCGCGGCTGCTGAACCCGGGCGTACCGATCCGCGACGTCACCTACGAGCTCGCCGAGATCGGCCATCCGGATCTCGCCGATGTGCTCGCCCCGTGGATCGAACGTTGGCGGCCGGCCCTGTGACACCTCACCGTCCACTCCTGGTCGCGGCGATCGGCGGCAACGCCCTGCTTCACCGCGGTCAGCCTCCCGACATCGCCATCCAGCGCACGAACGTTCGAGATGCCGCACGGGCACTGGCGGGACTGGCTGCCGACCACCGTCTGGTGATCACCCACGGCAACGGACCCCAAGTGGGCCTGTTGGCCCGCCAGAGTGAGGCATTGGCCGGCGTGGCTCCGGTGCCCTTCGACGTGTTGGCGGCCGAGAGCGAGGGTCTGATCGGCTACCTGCTCGCCGAGGAGCTTGGGCGTCACCTCGGCCCCGACAAGGTCGTCGTGGTGCTCACCCGGGTGGTCGTCGACGCCGCCGATCCCGGCTTCGGGACGCCGACCAAACCGATCGGCTCGATGCTCGAAGAGGCGGAGGCCCACCGGTTGGCGGCTGAACACGGCTGGGCGATCGCCCCCGACGGCAGCGGATGGCGCCGGGTCGTGGCGTCGCCTCAGCCTCTCGAGATCGTCGAACTGGGGGCGATCGAACTGCTCGCCGGCGCCGGCCATGTCGTGGTGTGCGCCGGTGGGGGAGGCATCCCGGTAGCGGCCGATGGGGATGGCCAACTTCGTGGCGTCGAGGCGGTCATCGACAAGGATCTCACCAGCGCCCTATTGGCCGAGGTGCTCGGGGCTGATGAGTTGTTGATCCTCACCGATGTCGATGCCATCTACGACGGTTGGGGCAGCGACCGGGCGATGCCCATCCGCCGCACTGATACGACCGCACTGAGGGCCGGGGGCTGGGCTGCCGGTTCGATGGGCCCCAAGGTGGAGGCTGCCTGTCGGTTCGTCGAGAGCACCGGGCGCTCGGCCCGAATCGGGTCACTGGCCGACGCCGGTGCCGTGCTGGCGGGGGAGGCCGGAACCCTGGTCGAAGTGCCAACCCGGTTCAGCAGCCGCTGACCGCCTTGACCAATGGATAGGGGTTGACCGCTGCGCCGCCCCTGGGGTGGACCTCGAAGTGGAGGTGGGGGATGGATGCGTTGCCCGTGGCACCGACGTAGCCGATGATGTCGCCGGCGCTGACTGCGCTGCCTTCGACGATCCCATCGGCGAACCCGCTGAGGTGGGCGTAGAAGTAGTAGGTGCCATCGGGCGTCGTCAACCACAGGGCGTTGCCGGCAAGTGAGCCGCTGTAGTCGGCTCGCTTACGGGTGATCGTTCCGGTCTGGACCGCGTAGACGGGGGTACCGCTGGGAGCGAGGATGTCGACACCCTGATGGGTGCGCCCACCCGAGCGCACTGCGCCCCAGGTATCGCTGAACCGGCAGGTGGATGCTACGGGGAAGGCGGCGAGGACCACTGAGCCGTCGGTCCCGCTCGTCGGACTGGGCGCAGGTGTAGAAGCGGCGGCGGTGAGGGCGTTGGCCGTGGCTTGGTCGTAGATGCCGGTCACCGGTAGCCCGGCGCTCTGCTGGTAACGCTGGAGAGCCGTCGCTGTTGCCAGCCCGAAGATCCCGTCGGCACCTCCGTTGGGACGGAACCCGACCTTGATCAGTTGCTGCTGGAAGGCCTTCACCGCTTCACCGGAGGCACCGCGCTGGAGCACGGGAGACGAAGCAGGCGCAGGGCGCTGGTGTTGGGGCAGCAGGGCTGACGGCTGATGCAGCGTTGGCGAGGATGGCCGCAGTTGCGGCATCGACCTGACCGGTGGCGGTGAGGCCCTTCGCCGTCTGGAACGCCTTCACCGCCGCCTCGGTGGCCGGGCCGAAGATGCCGTCGGCTCCGCCTCTCACGGGAATACCGACCTTGATCAGCTGTTGCTGCACCAAGGTGACGGCGGTGCTGCGGGCACCGCGAGCGAGCAGGGGAGTGGCGGGGAGCATTCCCAGTGCGGTCGCGGTGGCAACATCGACAACCCCGCTCTGGGTCAGTCCTTTGCGGCTCTGATACTCGGTCACTGCGGCTGCGGTACCCCGGCCATAGATTCCGTCGACACCGCCCGCGACATTGATGCCTGCATTCACCAGGAGCTGTTGGAGGCGGACAACGGTCGGGGAGCGGTCACCGCGCTGGGCGATGATGCCCGACGTGTCGGCCCTCGCCACACCGATTTGGGGGCCGCCCACCGGGGCGCCGAGGATCAGAGTCGTGGTGATGGCGATGATTGGCGCAAGGCGGCGAGCGCGACGGAGCAACATTCTCTCCTTCGTCCGGGCCCGCTGCGTTACGAACATACTCCTTCATATCGGCCAGGTCCAGGCACCCCTTAAGTGGGAGCAGGGCGCACCACTCAAAGGAGGTTGGTGATCAGGTCCGTGCGGTCGATGTTGCCGATGTGGGTGACGTACTCGTCCTGCAGCTTGTAGAGCACGACCAGCACCACGATCAGGGTTCGGTGGCGAAGGAACCAGGCGGCGGTGCGTTCCTCGTCCTTCAAGAAGAAACTGGCGGTCGCATAGACGAGGAAGAGGGGTTCGAGGAAGTTGGCGAACACGAACAGCCACCACTCCGCACCGGTGACGAGGAAGAGGACCTGGCCGACGCTGCGAAACGCGAACAGGGCGTACACCCAGCGACGGATCGACCACCGGAACCGCCAGGCGGCAGCAGCCATCCCGATGTAGGTGGCCCAGTCGGCGATCTTGTCGATCGGTTGGTACCTGGTATCGGCCATCCCCAAAGGAACGAGGAGGTCGCCGTCGATCGTGTCGAGGACGAAGTTGATCCACCCGAAGATGAAGGGGAAGAACGGGATCCCCACCGGCACCAGGAACTTCAAGACGAGGATGATCGCGGTGGCAACAGCCTTCACGGCCTGAGCGTAGTAGGGCACCCCATGCACCAACTCGACATCGCCCTACTCGAACTGACATAACGATGATTATGGGCGTTGCCTCACGCCTGGCCGGGAGGACCCAGCTCACGTTCGGCCAGAGGGCGGGCCGCTTCGAGGAGCACCTGGAGAATCCCGCCGAGTTCCCTCGCCGAAGGTGCGGTGCCTGCCCCCACCAGGTCTCGATCGGCATCGATGACTGCGCAGGCCAGGACATACAGATCGTCGTGAAGAGAGTCGAGCTCGTCTCTGGCGACGATCAGCTCGTCCTCGCTCAGCTCGAGCTCGATTGCCCTCTGCCGGCTGACCCAGTGCCCTTGGCGGCAGGCCTGGGAACAGAACTGGCGCGGGCGGCCCATCTTGTTGGCGACCAGCACCCGCCGGCACCACTTGCACCGTGTCGTCCACGCGATCACTGGCCGTTTCGTCATGACGAAACTATGCCACCACCTCGATGCCGGGCTGTGGACCGTTCAGCGGTCGGTCAGGGAGCCGTCCACCCGCCATGCCGATTCGGCACGGTCGAGTCTGTCGGTGGCCTCGGCGCGAAGTCGGTCCGCCACCCCTGCCACCAGCAGGTTCGCCAGCGAAAGAGTGCCGACGTGACTGTCGAAGGGGCCTCCCCCGCCGGCCACGACGGTGAAGGTGCGATCGGCCAGCGCGGCCAGAGGAGACAGGAGACTGTCCGTCACGGCGAGACCCCACAGGCCGGCCTCACGACCGCGGCGGGCTGCTTCGACGACCCAACGGTCGTAGCGGCGAACATCGATGGTGAGCAGAACATCGCCGCGGCGGGCAAGGGCCATCGTTCGTTTGATCGCCACGTCGTTGCCCTCGACCAGCACCACCCTGTCGCGCAGCGAGTGCAGATCACCGACCAGCTGGCGAGCCACACCGAGGGAAGCATCGCCCGAGAGCACCAGGACCCCGGTCGACAGATCCGCCAGGTGGCCGACGGCATCGGCAAGAGCCTCGGGGTCGAGGGCGCCGAGGGTCGCCGACACGTTGTGGATCTCGAGCTGCAAGTGCTGCCCGATGGCGTCGGTGGCCGCCGGCTCGCGGATCCGCTCGGCGGCCGGTCGCAGCTGGCGGGCAAGAGCGGTCTGCACCGACGACTGGAGGCCGGTGAACCCGTCGAAGCCGAGCTTGGTGGCCAGGCGGACCACTGTGGCGGCTCCAGACGACGCTGCCTCGGCAAGCTCGGCCACGGTGCCGAAGGCGACGACCTGGGGTCGCTCGAGCACCACTTCGGCAACTCGCCGTTCGGCGGGAGTGAGCGATGCCCCCGCTCGACCGATGCGCTCCTTGACTTCCACCGCGCCGAGCGTACCGCTTCCACTCCCGACGATGAGCCGGCACCAGGCAGAATGGAACAATGCCGTCGAGCCCCACCATGCCGCCACCGCCTTCGCGGGCTTTCGCCAGCGACAACGCCGCCGGCGCCCACCCGGCGGTGATCCAGGCCGTGGTGGACGCCAACCAGGGTCATGCCCTCGCCTATGGCGCCGACGCCTGGACAGATGAAGCACTGGCACGCTTTCGCGACCTCTTCGGTCCGGCCACGGAGACCTTCCTGGTCTGGAACGGCACCGGCGCCAACGTCATGGCGTTGACCACGATGGCCAAGCCCGCCGACTGCGTCGTATGCACCGAGTGGGCCCACATCGCCGTCGATGAGGGTGGAGCGCCGGAAAGGACGGTGGGCGCCAAGCTGCTCACACTCCCCTCCCCCACCGCCAAGCTGGTACCGGAGCAGCTCGACGCCTTGGCCCACATGCAGGGGAACCAGCACCACGCCCAACCAGGTGTTGTGTCGATCACCCAGAGCACAGAACTGGGCACCGTCTACACCCCCGACGAGGTCGCGGCCCTCTGCGACGCGGCTCACCGACTGGGCATGCTCGTCCACCTCGATGGGGCGCGGCATAGCCAACGCCACAGCCGCCCTCGGAGGCACACTCGCCGCCCTGAGGTCCTTCACCGTCGAGGCCGGCGTCGATGTGGTGAGCTTCGGGGGCACCAAGGCCGGCCTGCTCGGAGGCGAGGCCGTCGTCTACCTCAACCCTCTCCTGGCCCAGCGAGCACGGTATGTGCGCAAGATGACGACCCAGCTGCCCTCCAAGATGCGCTTCGTCGCCGCCCAGTTCAACGCCCTGCTTCACGACGACCTGTGGCTGCGCCTGGCGGCCAACGCCAACTCGATGTGCCGGCGCCTCTACGACCACACCTGCGACATCGATGCTCTGCAGCATCTCGCCGCACCCGAGGTGAACAGCATCTTCGTGACCCTCCCGGCCCCCAGCATCGAGCCCTTGCGTGAATGGTGCTTCTTCTGGGACTGGGATGTGGCCCTCGGCCAGGTGAGGTGGATGACCGCCTGGGACACCACCGCCGACGACGTCGACCGCTTCGTGGCCGGGGTGAGGCACATCTTGACCTGAATCAGCGAAGGTTTCTCGACAGACCCCTCACCGGTGCGCTATCTTGCAACTACTTGCTCACAGCAAGTAGTTGCAAGAAGCTCATTTTGTCTGACGAATCTTGGGGGGTTCCATGACAGGCGTCGATGTAGTGACGCATCGGGTTTACACCGACGATCATTGGATGGCCTCTGCCGCCTGTAAGGGGCTCACCCATCTCTTCTTTCCGCCTCCGGCCGAACGGCCCCAGGCGCGCGACCGCCGTGAGGGCCAGGCAAAGGGGTGTGCGACTCGTGCAGCTCTAACCCTTCGTGCCGTCAGTACGCACGTACCAACCACGAGTACGGCCTGTGGGGTGGCGAGAGCGAAGACGAGAGGCACGCCGCCGGCTTCAGGCTGATCGCACCTATCGGGGTGCGCGCCCGCAGCGCAGGCTGACCCTGCGGCGTACCATGCGGCTGTGCCCGAGTCGCTGAACCATCGCACCTCGATCTCCGCAGCGTGGGCGGCCTACGGCGATCGGCGCTCCATCGTCAGCGTCGACGAGGTGAGCGCCAACGTCTCCACCAACCGCGTCTACCGGCTCCACCTCGACGACGGCTCGACCGTCGTTGGCAAGGTGTCGAGCTATGGCTCCTACTTCCTCTTCTACGAGGACCACGACCGCCTCAGCCGCTGCGCCGACCTGCTCCATGGCACGCGCTTCCATGGGATGCTCGCCGACATCTGGCGCAAGGATGGGCGGCTGTTCACCTGGTACGACCAGCACATGTGGGCCGTGTTCTACGACGACGTTCCGCGTCGCGACGCCCTGCCTCGCATCCTGTCGCTACAGCAGGTACGCAACCTCGGCCGCGAGATCGCCGAGTTCCACCTCGCCTGCACCGACATCGCACCCCTCATCCCGGCAGGGTCGAAGACGATCAAGAGCGACGCGATCCACCTCCTCGACCTTCTCGAGAGCCCTTTGCGCCGCGCAACTTCGACCTCCCGCCCGAGGCCATCGGGGTCCTGTGGAAGCACACCCATCGCTTCCTCGAAAGGCTGATCGAGTTCGGCTACGACGAATGGCCGAAGATCCCCGTGCTGATCGACTGGAACCTGGGGAACTTCTCGGTGGCCACCGCCGAAGACGGTTCCTTCCGCCTGTTCAGCCGCTGGGACTACGACTGGTTCCGCATCGAACCGAGGCTCCTCGACTTCTATTTCCTGTCGCGTGTTTCGTCCAAGACCGGTGACCGCACCCGTTTCACCTACGGCCCCCACACCCTCGTGGAGCCCTCCTTCCTGGAACTGCTGAGGGCCTACCGAGAGGTGTTCCCGATGGCCGATGAGGAAGTGATGTTCCTACCCGAGGTGTACCGCTTCTTCATCCTCAACTATGTGGTCCGCGAAGGTGCCCGCTTCTTCCGCGCCGATCTGTGCACCCAGTTCCGCCGCGACTCGGTGCGCACCTACCTGCCGGCGCTCGACCTGCTCGACGCCCGTCCGCTGCACTCCACGGTGCCATGACACGATGAGTGACATGGACTACCAACAGATCACCGTCGCCCAGGATGGCGCGATCAGGGTCATCACCTTGAACCGCCCGGAACGGCTCAACGCGTGGACGCCGCGAATGGCAGAAGAACAGGGTCACGCCATCACCGCAGCCAACGACGACCCTTCCACGGGCGCGATCCTGATGACCGGTGCAGGGAGAGGTTTCTGTGCCGGCGCCGACATGGAGGACACCTTCCAAACGCGCATCGGTGGCCAAGACCCTGGCCACGACACCGCCGGTGGGCAGGGTGGGATGCCCAGAGGCCTCGACTGGGTCACGTTGCTGAGAGAGAGCAAGCCGATCGTGGTTGCCGTCAACGGTGCCGCCGTGGGCATCGGGGTCACGATGTGCCTACCCGCCGATCAGATCATCGCATCGACGGCCGCCAAGTTCGGCATGGGCTTCATCAAGATGGGGCTCGTTCCCGAGCTTGCCAGTACGCGCCTGCTCGGCGCTCGCGTGGGCTTCGGCCGAGCGACCGACCTGTTCCTCAGCGGCCGGCTGATCAGTGGCACCGAAGCCCACGAGATCGGCCTTGCCGACCAACTGGCCTCACCTGAGGACCTCCTCGGGCGAGCCATGGCCGTGGCCAACTCCTACGCCGCGAACGCCGATCTCCAGCTTCGGATGACCAAGCAACTCATCACCGCCAACATGGTCGAACAGGATTACGGGATCGTCCAGGGCCGCGAGATGAGGTTGCTCCAGGAGTGCTGGACCACTGCCGAGCACAAGGAAGCGGTGGCGGCTTTCTTGGAGAAGCGGCCGCCCGTGTTCCGCCCCCAGGCGCCAGCGGCGCAACGAGCCGAGTGACCTCACCGGGTCGACAGGAGGCCTTCGTGTTCGACGTGTGCGTTGTAGGAAGCGCCAACCTCGACCTTGTCGCCGACGTCGATCGGCTACCCGGCCCGGGTGAGACGGTTGCTGGTCACTCCTACGCCGAGTACCCGGGGGGAAAGGGCCTCAACCAAGCGGTCGCTGCGGCTCGATCGGGCGCATCCACCTCCTTCGTCGGATGTGTCGGCCGCGATGCCGCTGCTGCGGTCGTGCTCGACGTGATGACCGGCGGCGGGATCGACACTGGTCGGGTACTCAGGGTCGACGAGCCGACTGGTAGGGCGCTCATCGGGGTGGCGGCGAGCGGTGAGAACTCGATCATCGTCGTCGCCGGCGCCAATGGCCTGGTCGGCTCCGTCGATATCCCCCCGACCCGGGTTGTGCTGACCCAACTGGAGGTGCCGCTCGCCGCCGTGCAAGAGGCTCTGGCTGCGGGTCGGGCGATGGGCGCGATCACGGTACTCAACCCGGCCCCGGCGCAGCCCCTGCCGGAGTCGCTGCTCGCCCTGTGCGACATCGTGGTGCCCAACGAGCACGAAGCGGAACTGATGGGCGGCGCGGCCCATCTATTGGCACTGGGTGCCCGGGCAGTGGTGGTGACCCTGGGCAACAGGGGCGCCGAGGTGCACACCGCCGACGGGGTGGAGCACATCGACCCCTTCGTGGTCACCCCTGTCGACACCACCGCCGCAGGCGACTCGTTCTGTGGCTCGCTCTGCGCCCGGCTGGCGGCCGGTGATCCATTGGCCGTCGCCCTGAGGTTCGCTGCCGCTGCCGGGGCGCTTTGCACCACCGGTCGTGGTGCCGTCCCCTCGATCCCCCACCGCGCCGAAATAGATCGACTGCTCAGCGCAGGGTGACCGCTGCCCAACCGTCCTGGATGTCGGTGGCAACGACCTGAAGCGGCACCAGGGCGTCGAGCACGTGCTGGTGGGCGTCCTCGAGGACGCCGCTGATCACCAGCGCACCCCCGGGGGCGAGCATCCGTCGCAGGTCAGGGGCGAGCGCCACCAGGGTCGGGGCGAGGATGTTGGCCATCACGACCTCGAAGGTGCCGGTGACCTCGGCCAGTGGGGTTGTGCTCACCTCCACCTCCACATCATTGGCAGCCGAGTTGGCCAAGGTGACGGGCACAACAGCCGGGGAGATGTCGATGGCGCTTGCAGACGCGGCCCCGAACTTCATCGCTGCGATCGCCAGCACCCCAGAGCCACAACCGACGTCGAGCACCCGATCACCATGTCGCAGCTCGCGGCGTAGTGCCCTCAGCGACAGCATCGTCGTGGGGTGATCGCCCATCCCGAAGGTGACGCCGGGGTCGATCTGCAGCACGGTCACCCCGACTGGCGCCTCGAAGGTGACCCACTTCGGCTGCACCACCAGGTCACTGTCGACCCAGATCGGCTCGGCAAACTCGCGCCATGTCTCCGACACGGACGCGTCGACCTCTTCCAGCCGCCACGGCCATCTGGTTGGCAGGCCGATGTCGTCGTAGCCGACTTCGTCACCGAGCGAGGTCCACAACTCGATCGTGCCGTGGGGGCCGACGCGTTCCTCAACCGCCACCACGCCGAGTGCCCAGAGGGCATCGCTCGCCAACTCCACCTCGCCGGCTGCGACCGTGATGACCAGGGCGCGCATCAGCCCACCCGTCGCAGGTTGGCGGTGTAGTTGGCTGCTCGCCTCACGTAGGCGTCGACCCCATGTTGGATGTCGCCCGGGCGGGCACGTTCGGCCTTGATCACGGCCGGTGTACCCACGGCCAGCGCGCGCGACGGCACCTCGGTGTCGTTGAGTACGACTGCGTTGGCGGCAACTACCGCCCCCGATCTCACAACCACCCTGTGCAACACGATGCTTCCGCTACCGATTAGGCAGCCGGACTCGATGGTGCACGCCTCAAGGTGCACCATGTGCCCGATCACACAATCGTCGCCGACCACCGTCGGCTGATGCGGGGTGGTGTGCACGACACAGTTGTCCTGGATGCAAGTGCGGGCGCCGATCTCGATGTGACCATCGTCGCCGCGCAGAACCGCTCCCGGCCAGACACTGCTCTGGGCGCCGATGCGCACATCGCCGATGATGACCGCATCGGGATGGATGTAGGCGTCGGGGTGGATAGACGGGACGAATTCGCCGAGAGCGTAGATGGGCACGCCGGAAGGGTACCGACTGGCGTGCCGGGGCTGGCTCACAGTGGAGCGAACTGCCCTCCACCCGATACCGTGGTGCCCTATGTCCCGAAGGATCGAAATCGAGCTCACCAGCGCGCGCACGGACGGCACTTGGACGTGGCGGGCGGCAGGTGCCCAGAAGCCCAAGGGCGTGCTCGACGGCAGTCTCCTGCCAACCGGTGCCGTGGTAGGCAACGTGCTCAAGGCCGAGGCTGACAACGACCTCGATGGCATGACCATCCTCTCCGTCAGCATCGGCAAGGAGAAGCCGTCCAGGGGCAATGTGCTGGAGCTGATCCCCAACGACAAGCCCTTCGAAGCCGTCACCCAACAGCTGGCCCGCCGCGAGCGGGGCGACCGCCCGGATCGCGGCGACCGACGCGACCGTCCGCCGCGACGCAACGACGGAGATCGCCGCGATCGCCCCAGCGGCCCGCGTACTGACTCCGGCCCTCGACCCGACCGCCCAGGCGCGCCGCGCGGTGAAGGCGCCCCCGGCGTCGACAGGGGTCCGCGCCCTGATCGCCCCACCGGCCCACGCCCCGATCGCCCCACCGGTCCGCGCCCGGACCGTAAGCCGCGCTTTCAGGCTCCTCCCGAGCTGCCCCAGCGCCCGAAGGCCAAGCGACTCAAGCCCGGTCGGGCCCATCGCAATGCTGTGCTCGCCGACCTTCCCGAGGCCCAGCGTGCAGTGGCCGAGCGCGCCATCCAGGGCGGCATCCCCGCCGTACGCCAGGCGGTGCAGGAGCAGAACCTGCGCCTGAGGGCCGAGGGTCGCGAAGAGATCCCCGCGGCCGGCCTGCTGTCGATGGCCGAGCAGCTTCTTCCCAAGCTGAGGGTTGCCGAGTGGCTCGACCGCGCCGACGCCGCCGTGGCGGATCTCGAGGAGCTGGACCTGCGTGACCTACGCAGCGTTGTCGCCGCTGGTGAGGACCCGATCGTCGCCCGCGACGAAACCACTCGCGAAATCGCCAACCGGCTCAAGGAGGCGCTGGTCGCCAAGCAGGAGAAGGAACTCGCGCTCTGGTACGCAGATATCGATGCAGCCATCGAAGTCGGTCGCGCGGTCAGGGCCCTGAAGCTCTCGTCGCAGCCTCCCAAGGCCGGGGTGCGTTTCCCCGCAGAGCTGGCAACCCGGCTCGCCGCCACGGCCACCGCCAACCTCACCGCCGATGCTCTGCCTGATCGATGGATCGCCGTTCTCGAGGCCAGTGCCTTCAGCCCCGTGCGCCAACTCGTCACGCCGGCGGCCAAGCCCCAGCAGGAGAGCGACGAACTGCTCTCCACGGTAAAGCGACTCGGCCCCCTGTTGCCCCAGATTGCCGCCCTCTTCGAGATCAGCGTCGTGGCCAAGGCCCATTCACCCAAGCCCCTGCGCCCCACCCGCCCAGCTGCGCCGGCGAAGAAGAGCCCGCCGCCTCCCCCAGCCGCCGTCCCCGTCGAGGCTGTCGAGCCAGTTGAGACGGTTGAGGTAGAAACCGTTGAGCCCGTTGAGGTTGAGCCCGTTGAGGTTGAGCCCGTCGAGGCAGCGACCGTCGAGGCGGAGCCCGTTGAGCCTGTCGCTGTCGAGCCAACTGATACTGGTCCAGTCGCCGAACCACAGGACTGACCAGCCCACCCTCAAAGAGGGGTCGACATCACAATCTTGCGGGCCTTGATCCCCGCCCTCTCATAGAGGTTCTTGGTTTCCCGGTCGCCAGGCAGAGCCGTACCTTCGAGACTGCCACAACCCCGCGCGCGACCCTCCTCGACCGCCGCGCTCAAGAGATCCGCGCCGAGGCCCACCCCACGGGCCTGAGGGTGCACATAGACCTGGCGTACTTCGGCCACATCGCCGGCGATCAAGAGCTCGAGGTAGCCCACAGGCACATCGTCGACGAGGGCAACCCACACCGCATGGTTGTGATCTGCCACGAGAGTGTCCCAATCGCCAACAGGCGGCACCTCAGCGAGGTGCGCCCCGCCCCCTCGCTGGGAAAGCATCGCCGACCGGGCTTCAGCCTCGAGCCGCGCTACCTCACCGACATCGTCCGAGGTCAGGCGGCGGATCGATTGCTGCATCAGCTGCCGAGGAGTCGATCGATCCTGGTGAGCACGGTTCGGCGTGCTCGATTGGCCACCTCGTACTCCCTGACCAACCCCAACTCGGCCATCGGGAGACTGCCAAGGAGCTTCACAACCTGCTGGGCCGTCAGGCTGTCGTAACCGTCGAAGGGAAGCTCGACCGGCTCCGCCTCACTGGAAGGCAGAGTGGGAGACGGTTGGAGGCGGTGCTTCAGCTCCCGCCGGCCGTAGTGCACAGCCATCTCGCCAACCCAGCGCGCAACCTGAACCCGGTTGCGCACCGTGTTTCGCCCCTGCGCTGCCAGCCGCGGCAGGTCCTCGCCCAACTGAGAGATCAGCCCCACCGGCGCGTAGACGAGCACCTCGAAGACCTTCTCGGCGAGGGGTCGTGGATCGTCCATCGTGGGCACTCAGCGGAACAGCGGGCAGTCGTCGTCGCCTACGGGACACACCGGGGCACCCTGGCGCACGAGGAGGAAGCAGCTGGGGCAGAGTCGCTCATCGGCCCTCTTCGGTTGAAGCCGGTCCGCTGCTTCACCTTTCTCCTCCGGCTCGTCCTCGTCGCCTTCGTCCTCCTCATCGGTGGTGACGAGGCGATCCTTCAAGATGGTGTCGAGGTCGGCTTCGACATCATCGGGCGCAATCATCTCTTCGTCTTCGTCTTCGTCTTCAGAGACGGACCGCCTCACCGGACCGGTGGCATCTTCTTCTTCGTCCTCTTCCTCATCGGCGGGAAAGTCGTCGTCGTCGATAGCGCCGAATTCCTCGTCGGCTTCGAGGACGTCTTCGTCGAGCTCGTCCTCATCGAGCTCACCTGGCTCGAGCTCGGCTTCCTCGGCTTCCTCGAACTCGTTCTCGGGTTCCACTTTTTGTCGTCAGCCATCGTCGTCCCTTGTCGCCTTACCCGGTGTGAGGTCCGGGATACTACGGCGGGTGGCCCAAGAGGCTACCCACCCACGATGTGACAACGGTCACCGGGCAGGTTCAGCTATCTCCCCTGCGGGCTTGTGCTCTTCGCTCGGCCTCGAGCCGCTCGAGCTCGGGGGCGACTGTTGTGAGGTGGGTCATCGCCCCGGCCACCGCCCGGTGACCTGCCTGCTCGGCGATCAGGCGGTGCATCTCGAGCGCAATCCGGCGGTAGGAGGGGTGTCCTTGGGCAGACGAACGCAGCTCGAGCAGGTGGATGGCCTCGCGAGCGTTGAACTGCATCGTGTAACGCATGCGGTATGCCATGCTGACGGCGTACTGAGCCTGCTGGGGGAAATCGTCCTTCAAGGCGTCGTAAAGGGCGGCTGAGCGGGCCATGGCATCGTCGAAGACGTCGGCCATTCCGGCCTCTTCAACCAGTTCCGGCCTCACATATCCGTGGTTCGGGGTGAGCCTTTGCCACTCGATCGTGAGCATTCTGTGCCTCTGCAGGTCACGGAATGCGCCATAGTCGCTGAGTACGTCGAAGCGGTAGTCGACCCTCTCGAACGCCCGACCGGGTTTGTGCCGACGGTTCTCCCGTTCGCCCACATAGGCCCTCAGCAACGCCAGCCTCTCGGTGGGTCCGAGCGATCGGACCCGGGCAATGAGCTGACTCTCGGGCAGGTTGGTGTGCGAGTAGCAGATGGCGGCGAGCAGCTTGTCCTCGGCGTCGGGATCGAAGTCGACCAGCTGCACCCCGGGCACCTGATCCACCGGTGTACCCCCGAACAAGGAGTCGACCAGCTCCGCAGTATGGTCGCGGGTGCCGGCGAGATAGTGGCTCCAGCGTCCTCCTCGATCAGCCAGGTCGACCCGGCGCAAGAAGCTGGGGATGACCTTGCGCAGCTCGTGCAACATCAGGTCGGCGTAATGCCGCGCTTCGGGCAGCGGGTGGGCGCGCATGCGGATGAGCAGGGACTCGAAGCCCTGACCCGGACCCGTAGATCCCGACATTGCTGAGTGCCGCTGCGGGCAACACGCCCCTGACCGCATCGAGCGCCTTGGCCCTGGTGGCCGTGCGGTAGACGAAGTCGCTGTCGCCGGGTTCACGGGGAATTGTGGCCCTCACATGGTCCGTGACCTGGTTGAGCAGGAGGCTGTAGCTGTCGAACACCCTGTCCATGTCGCCCACGTAGCGGGTGCCGAAACGACTGGAGAGGATGGCCGGGTCGCGGTAGAAGCGGTAGCGCCCCCCGAGCCGGGTGTCGTAGCTGATGTAGCGGGTGCTCTGTTCGAGGTAGCTCATCAGCGGCCCCACTCGAGCACCTTGGTGAGGATGTTGCTCGACTGCTCGCAGGCCAGGTGCACTCCGCCCAGTTGGGCGACCGAGTCGTCGCCGTACTCGAAGAACACCTTCTCGTAGAGCTCCTCCGCCCTTTCGAGCCCGACCGTGGCGTCGACCGTGGCGTCGCCCTCGATGTCGAGGTCCCCCACGAACTCGTCTAGGAACAGCCGTCGAAGGCTCTTCGGGCTGCGGCTATAGCGGGCGAAAAGGGCACCCTTGACCACCTCGGGCAGGTTCACCAGGGCGAACACAGGACCATCGAGGTTGGTGAAATAGCGGCGGAGGATGTCTTCCTCGGTGGGAGTGAACTCCTCTGGGACGTAGACCGTCACAACGGATCATCCTAGGAGTTGGGGCGGCGGAACCAGGTGATCCCCTTTGTCACAGCACCGGCTTTCCGCCGTGGCGACTGGAGAAGTCGGCAGCCACCAGCTCACGAAGCTCCGCGGAGGTCCACAGGTCGACGATGGTCATCGCCATCGCTTTGGCCCCGTCGACAACGGCCCTGTCGCCTTCCTCGCTGACTGCGCAGAGGGCGAACTCGACACTGTGGATGGGCACACCTGGGGGTGAGGCCTGGATCATCGGGTGAATCGACGGCACCAGGTAGCTGACGTTGCCCATGTCGGTGCTACCGACAACATGCTTACCGCTGGTGACGGGGTCGAGCACGAGGCGTCCGAGCCGGGCCGCGTTTGCTACGTAGGCGGCAACCATCGGTGTGTTGTCGACAACCTCGGCATAGGGATTGTCGGCCCACTGATGAGTCATCGTGCATCCGCAGCCCAGTGCCGCGCTCTGCATGCAGGTGAGCACCCTCTCCTTCAAGGCTTGCAGCGAATCCGTCGTGCCCGACCTCACATACCAGTTCATTGCAGTCTCGGAGGGCACGATGTTGGCCTTCTCGCCGCCCTTGGTGAACACCCCGTGCACCCTCTCGTTGGGACGGATGTGTTGGCGCAGGGTGGCAACGTTGACATAGGCGAGCACGGCGGCGTCGAGAGCGTTGCGGCCCTCCCAGGGGGCCGCCGCAGCGTGGGCGGCCTTGCCGTGGAAGGTGACATCCAGTTGCTGCACGGCCAGGCTGTCGATGCTGAACAGGTCGGCGTCGGCGGGGTGGACCATCATCGCTGCGTCGATGCCGTCGAATGCGCCGGCGCGTGCCATGCGCACCTTGCCGCCACCCCCCTCTTCGGCGGGTGTGCCGATGATCCTCAGCCGGCCACCTGCTGCTTCGGCGACGGCCGCCGCGGCGAGGCCTGCGCCAAGTCCGGCCGTGGCGATGATGTTGTGGCCGCACGCGTGACCGACCCCGGGCAGGGCGTCGTACTCGCACAGCACGGCCACCACAGGGCCTTCAACACCCACCGCTGCGTCGAAGGCCGTGGCCAGGCCGTAGGCATGCCTTTGGGGTGGGATGCCGAACTCGTCGAGCAGGTCGGTGAGCAGGGCATGAGCGTGGTGTTCGGCGTAGTTGAGCTCGGGGTGGGCGTGGATGTCGTGACTGGCGGCGATCAGGCGCGGGGCGAGCTCGTCGACCCGATCACACACCGCCTGCTTGAGCTCATCGCTGTTCATCCGACCCCCTCCTCGAGACTTCGTGGGTCGACCCTAACCCAGCGGAATCAGGCCAGGACCGTGAGCGCGTCGGGTTCGACGTGGACCTCGAAGCCCGTCGCCCGGCGCCACTTCACCCCGTCGACCCACAAGGTCAGTGGGCGGACGAACTCGACGCGATGTTCCACCACCTGGACCATCGTCAGCTGGGGGTGTGGCAGGTGGGTACCGGTGACGGCCCGCCGGCGAGCCTGCAAGCGCTTCCTCAGGGGCATTGCCGCTGCAACTGTCAGCACCTCTACCCGCCCGTCGTTGGGGTGGGAGCGGGGGGCGACGTCGTAGCGACCGAGGAACTGGGTGTTCATCGCCACCACAACCTGGCCGCGCCACCAGGAGCGGCGGGCCACAACATGGGCGACAGCCAGGGTGCTGTCGCCGTCGGCTGTAACCCTCAGCAGATCGACCGGGGCTCTCACCACTTTGCCGTCGAAGCGGCCCCGCGCTCCCCCACCCATGGTTCTCGCCAGGTCCCCGTGGGCGAGGCCGATGGTGCGCGCTCCGGCGAGTACTGCGTCGCGGGCGGCGGCGTCGCTCTCGACGATCAGAAGGCCCTGTGGCGCAGCGACCGCCTCACCCCATGGCTCACCCTTGCGGATCGTCACCGAGTGCCTCCTCGGGTGCCTTGCCCGCCTCCGCCTCGACGGCAGTCGACGCCGCCACCACGCCCCGGAAGAGGGCATCGGATGCCTTCTGCGCAGCCAGGCGGGTCTCCTGCGAGGGAGCCACCAGTGCGAGCTGACGTAGGAGATCGATGAGCTGCTTCATCGTGCGCACGAAATCTCCGCCGGACAGCTCCTCGGCCTCGACCACTTCGGCGAAGCCCTCCCCCGCCGCCCAGGCGAATGCCACCGCCACGAAGGTCGGGTCGGGTGGACGGTGCACCGACAGGCCGGCCTGCTCCTCGGCGTCCTGGAGCTCGTAGCTGATGCGGGCGATCGACTGCCACCGCCGCCTCACAAGGGGCGATGGGTACCACGGGGCGGGAGGTGCTTCGGGGCTGCGGTGTTCGTAGACGAAAACACTGACCAGCCCCGCCAATGAGGCCGGGTCGAGACCATCGAGCAGGCCCTTGCGCAGGCATTCCGCTACCAGGAGGTCGCTCTCGTGGAAGAGGCGGGCGAGGATGATCCCAGCGTCGGTGAGTGCCCACCCGTCCACATATCCCCACCGATCGAGCATCTTGAGCACGCGGTCGAAGTCGAGGGCGATCGATTGGCGGCGACCTCTCATCTTCTGATTCAGCTCGTCGACCTCCGCTTCGGCCCTGTCGGCCTGGGCGGCCACCTTCAGCCTGGCGCCGATGTCGGGGTCGAGCTCTACCGGGTGCGCCTCATCGGCCGAACCAGTGCCGTCCGCGGCCGGTATGACCCGTCGCCGGCGGCTGTGCGGCGTCACTTCGGCGTTCTCCAGCCGGGCCACCACTTCGCGCTGGTAGTCGTTGCGGCTCGGCGTGTACTCGGTTGGCAGGGTGACCCGGCCGATCGGCTTGGGCGGCTCGACGAAGTCGGCAGTGGACAGTGTCAACAGGTCGCGCCGTGTCGTGAGTGCCGTGACCCGAATGGCACCCTTGCGGTGGGCTGTGGTCAGCACCGCCACCCGTCCGGCGTAGCGGCCCTTCTCGACGTAGAGCACGTCACCCGGCCTCACCTTCAACATCGCGAGCGTAACGGGGTCGTCGCGCCCATACGGGGCAGGGCGCAACGGCTCGACGGTCGCGATCAGACGCCTGTACTCGTCGATGTCGCCATAGGGGCTGAGTGCCTTCTCCCTGAGATCGGCAACGTGACGCTGTCGTCTCTCGAGGCGAGCCTCGAGCTTCACCACTTCACGGTCAGCCTGATACTGGGCGAAAGACAGGTTGAGCAGATGGTGTGCCCGTTCACTGGTGTATGACCTCACCAGGTTGGCCGCCATGTTGTAGGTGGGGCGGAAGGCCGAGTTGAGGTGGAAGCTGCGACTGCTCGCCAGTGCCGCCACCTGATCGAATGGCACGAACGGGCTCCACAACACGACGGCATGGCCGAGTTCGTCGATGCCGCGACGACCAGCCCGGCCGGTGAGCTGGGTGTACTCACCGGGTGTGAGAAATTGGTGGTGGTCCCCGGTGAACTTGCTGAGCTTCTCGATCACCACCGTCTTGGCCGGCATGTTGATACCCACGGCGAGGGTCTCGGTGGCGAACACCACCTTCACCAGGCCCTCGACGAAGCACGACTCGACCACCTCCTTGAACGGCGGAACCATGCCGGCATGGTGGGCGGCCACGCCTGCTTCGAGCTGGGCGAGGAACTGGCTGTAGCCGAGCACGGCCAGGTCCGCAGGATCGATTGCGCCGAGGCGGGCGTCGACGATCTCGCGGACACGTTCGCGGTCGGCGCCGGTGGTCAGTCGCAGCGCCGGCAGCCAGCCAACCCCCTCGCTGCCTCGTCGCACTGGTTGCGGCTGAAGATGAAGAAGATCGCCGGCAGCATTCCCTGTCGTTCGAGGAGATCGACCACTTCCAATCGCGAAGGGGTGAACAGACGCCGACGGGCGTTGCTTGCCGCCCTTGCGATCACCCCGGGTGCCGAGGGCGGCTTCCTCGTCGAGCCGGGCCGCCTCGGGTTTGGGCGTCCGTTCACGAGAGTGGGCAGGAGGTGGAGACGGTCGTGGGTCTTGTCGCCGATGAGGTAGAGGTTGTCGAGCCTGCACCGGTCGGCGGTCCTCGACGACGGCGCTGGTGACGCCACGAACGGTGCTGATCCACTCGGCGAGCTCGGTCGCATTGCTCACCGTCGCCGACAGGCACACGAGGCGCACGTTCGGGGGGAGGTGGATGATCACTTCCTCCCACACCGGTCCGCGGTAGGTGTCCTGCAGGAAGTGCACCTCGTCGAGCACGACCACCGCCAGGTTGCGTAACCCCGGGCTGTGGCCGTAGATCATGTTGCGCAGCACCTCGGTGGTCATCACCACCACGTCGGCGTCGGGATTGATCGAGTTGTCGCCGGTGAGCAGACCAACCCGGTGCGGGCCAAGCCGGGCCACGAGGTCGTGATACTTCTGGTTGGACAGGGCTTTGATCGGCGCGGTGTAGAACGCCCTCTTGCCCCCTGCGACGACGGCGTCGATCGCGTACTCGGCCACCACGGTCTTGCCACTGCCCGTCGGCGCTGCCACGAGCACGGACTCGCCCCGATCGAGGGCGTCGAGTGCGTCTAGTTGAAACTGGTCGAGTGGGAAGGCGTAGTGGGCGATCAGCTCCGCCCGGTCGGCACTCACATGGCCCATCGTGTCAGGCCGCGGCCTCGCGTGCTTGCTTCCGCTTCTGGGCGACCCGCCCGATGATGATCGAGATGATGTAGAAGAGGGTCATCGGTAGGGCCATGGCCATCATCGAGTAGGGGTCGCCGCTGGGGGTGACGACGGCGGCGATCACGAAGATGGCGACTACCGCGTAGCGCCACTGGCGAGCGAGCGTCTGAGGGGTAAGCACCCCGACCAGCTGCAAGAAGACGAGCAGCACGGGGAACTCGAAGGTGATCCCGAAAGCGGCGACCATCAGCCCGAAGAGGCTGATGTACTTGCTGACCTGGAAGTTCGCTTGGACACCTTCTCCCGACCAGGAGATGAGGAAGTCGAGGGCGGGGGTGAGGGTGAAGTAGGCCACCGTCGCCCCGAGGAGGAACAGAACCACCGAGGAGACGATGAACGGGATTGCGTACTTCTTCTCCTTGGCGTGGAGAGCGGGCACCACGAAGCGCCAGATCTGCCACAGGAGCACCGGCATGGCGAGGATCATCCCGCCGTATGTGCTGATGCTCAACCGGGTGCTAAGCCCCTCGAGCGGTCCGAGGGAATAGAGCTCGCAGTTCAGCTTGCCCGGATTGTCGCGACACAGCTGCTCGTACGGCTCGCGCATGAACTCGAGCACCTGGTCGTAGAGGGCGAGGACGATGACCATGCCGATGCCGACGGCCAGGACAGAGCGGATGATGCGGGTCCTCAGCTCGGTGAGGTGCTCGATGAGGGTCATCCGATCTTCGGGTGTCTTCAGCTTGCTACTCGCCTCGCCGCGACGGAAGGGCAACTTCATCCGGCTTGATCCTCGTCTGCTGGAGTGGCGGGGTCCGCAGCCCTGGCTTGGCGCCGCGGATTGGCGGCGCCGAAGTCGAGTCCCTGATCGCGTCGTGAAGGTGGCTCGGCGACCTCGTTGGCCGCAGGCGGCGTTGGATCGGCGTTGATGTCGAAAGTGGCAGCCTTACGAACAGCGTCAGCCGTGTCGCGAAGCTCTTTCAGCGGTTCGTCGAAGGCCTGGCGAAGCTCGCCCTGGAACCCGTTGGCCATCTTCTTGAACTCGGTGTAGCCCTTGGTGAACTTGCGTACGGCTTCGGGCAGCTTCTCCGGGCCGAGCACAACCAGAGCGATGAGCAGGAGGAAGATCAGCTCACTGCCCTGGATGTTGAACACGGCCAAAGTCTAGGAGGTCATCGCCTCACGCCACCCTTCCCGAATTCGTTCCGTGCCATGATCGCGGGGTGCGAGCAAGGACTCCTCGTCGCTGCTCACCGAACCGATCGTCTTCGCCCATCGGGGTGCCAGCGCCGACGCCCCCGAGAACACCCTCGAAGCCTTCAGCCTGGCCCTCGAGCTCGGTGCCAGCGGGCTGGAGAGCGATGTCTGGTTGACCGCCGACGGGGTGCCGGTGCTCGACCACGACGGGGTCGTGCGCCGTTCCTTCGGCCGGGGCACTCCGATCGCCGCGGTTCGCCGGGCGGACCTTCCGGCCCACATCCCGTCTCTCACCGATCTGCTCGAACGGTGTGGCACGGGGTACCACCTCTCCCTCGACCTCAAGGAACCCCAGACCGGCCAAGCCGTCATCGATGTCGTCCATGAAATGGCCCCGGCGATGGTCGAGAGGCTGTGGTTGTGCTCCCCCGTCTGGGAGTCCCTGCTCCCCTTGCGCGGTCACGGCGCCAAGCTGGTGGACAGTACCCGTATGGGCCGCATCAAGGAGGGTCCCGAACTCAGGGCTGCCACCCTCTCCCGTGAGGGCATCGACGCGGTCAACCTCCACCATTCCGAGTGGAACGCGGGACTTCGTGTCCCTCTTCCACCGCTTCGACCGGGTGGCCTTCGGATGGGATGTGCAGGAGCCGGAACTCATCCGCCGCTTTCTGCGAATGGGGATCGACGGCATCTTCAGCGACCACACGCAGAGGATGGTCGATGTCTACTGGGCCCAGTTCGGCGTGCCCCCGACCCAGATCAGGTGAGAGTCAGAGCCACTGCCAGTCGCTGCTCGGCCAGATGATGACGAACGCCCTGCCGAGCAGGTCATCGTAGGGAATGGCGCCAAGAGCGCGGCTGTCTCTCGATGCGCCGCGGTTGTCGCCGAGCACGAATACATGGTCATCGGGGACGGTGAAGGGGAAAGACCAGCCTTCACTGTCGGTGCAGGAGACGACCTCTGCGTCGAGGTAGGGCTCGACCAGCTGCTTGCCGTCGATGAACACATGGCATCCCCTGATGTCGATGGTCTCACCGGGCAGGCCGACCACCCTCTTGATGAGGTCGCGCTCGCCTGCGCCCTCGATCGTCTCGAGCACGACGACGTCACCTCGGTTGGGGTCGTGGAGTCGGTAGCTCAGCTTGTTCACCAAGACCCGGTCGCCGTTGTGCAAAGTGCTGTACATCGAGTCACCGGCGACCGCAAACTGCTGCAGAACATAGGTCTTCACCAGCAGAGCTGCGGAAACGGCCACGACCACGACGATCAACCACTCGAGGATCGCACTGCTCCGCTTCTTGTGCGGCTTCTCCCCTGGAGAGGTGGTGACCCTGCCGTCCTCGATGGTGACGAGCGGTTCGGTGTCTGCTTCGCCGGCCAGAGCATCTTCGAGGAGGTCGTCGATCTCTGTGGACCGGGGGTGATCTGACATTGGTGACCACGCTACATGCGTGCTGGTCCGGCGATGCGGCAGCTACAGGGAGGCGATCAGCTTCTCGACCCGCTCGTCGCGGCTGCGAAAGGGGTCCTTGCACAGCACGGTGCGCTGGGCCTGGTCGTTGAGCTTGAGGTGCACCCAGTCGACGGTGTAGTCGCGCTTGCGCTCCTTGGCCTGCTTGATGAACTCGCCGCGCAGTCGGGCTCGGGTGGTCTGCGGGCGGCGTCTCGATGGCCTTCTCGATGTCGGCGTCGAGGCACATGCGCTCGACCATCCCCCGGTCCTGCAGCTTGTAGAAGGGGCTTCGCTCCCGTGAGATGTCGTGGTACTGGAGGTCGAGCAACTGCACCCTGGCGTCGCCGAGGGGCAGGTCGTGGCGGGCACGAAAGGCCTCGAGCAGGCGGTACTTGATCACCCAGTCGACCTCTCGATCGAGCTTCAGTGGATCGTTCTCGATGGTGCTGATGCAGTGCTCCCACATCTCCAGCGCCTTTTGCTCCAAGGGGGCGAAGCCCTTGGTGTCGGCGTAGCGCAGGGCCCGGTCGAGGTACTCGCGCTGGATGTCGAGCGCGCTCACTTCGCGACCGTTGGAGAGGCGTACCTTGCGGCGACAGGTGATGTCGTGGCTGATGTCGCGGATCGCGCGGATCGGGTTCTCGAGGGTCATGTCGCGCAGCACGACCGAGGGATCTTCGAGCATGCGCAGCATGCACGCCGCCGAGCCGACCTTGACGAAGGTCGTGTACTCGCTCATGTTGCTGTCGCCGACGATCACATGTAGTCGGCGATAGCGCTCGGCATCGGCGTGGGGTTCGTCGCGGGTGTTGATGATCGGCCGGCTTCGCGTGGTGGCGCTGCTCACGCCCTCCCAGATGTGCTCGGCGCGCTGGGCCATGGAGAACATCGCCCCGCGTGCGGTCTGCAGCACCTTGCCCGCCCCCGTGAAGATCTGCCGGCTGACCAGGAACGGGATCAGCACCTCGGCGTAGTGCGCCGACGTCGTCGCTTCGCCTGGTGAGGTAGTTCTCGTGGCAGCCGTAGCTGTTGCCGGCCGAGTCGGTGTTGTTCTTGAACAGGTAGATCGTGCCGCGGATGCCCTTCTTCGCGTAGCCGCTGCTCGGCCGACTCGAGCAGGCTCTCGAGGATCCGCTCACCTGCCTTGTCGTGCACCACCAACGTCGTAGATGCTGTCGCACTCGGGGGTGGCGTACTCGGGATGCGAGCCGACGTCGAGGTAGAGGCGGGCCCCGTTCTGCAGGAACACGTTGCTGCTGCGTCCCCAGCTGACCACACGACGGAAGAGGTAGCGGGCCACCTCGTCGGGGCTCAGCGTCGCTGGCCGCGCAGGGTGCAGGTGACGCCGTACTCGTTCTCGAGCCCGTAGATGCGCCGCTCCATGCGCGCGACCGTAGCTCACCTGTCCGATGAGCGCTGTTCGACCTCGCCCGGTGATGCGCGTCGGCGCCGGGTGGGCTCAACCAGCCATTGCTGCGGCCACGACGTCGTCGGGCAGACGACGAAAGCAGCGGCGGCCGTTCCTTCGGGACAGCACGGCAACTTCGAGATCGTCGGCGACGAGGGTGCGATCGGGCCCCGCTAGGGCGGCTGCCGCCTCCTTGACCGCCGCCTCCAGCGTTTGGTCGTCGCTGTATGTCGCCTCCATCCGGGCGATGATCGCCTCGGCATCGCCGCCGAGCACGATCAGTGTCGCTCGTCGATGACGGTGCCGTCGTAGAGGATGTGGAACAGCTGGTCGCCCTCGGGCGTCGGCGCCGACCTCGGCCACGAGGATCTCGACCTCCATCGGCTTCATCTCGTGGGTGAAGATCTGGCCGAGGATCTGGGCGTACTTGTTGGCCAGGCTGCGGGCGTCGACGTCGTCGCGGCTGTACTGGTAGCCCTTCAGGTCGGCGGCGCGGACACCGGCCACCCGCAGCTGGTCGAACTCGTTGTACTTGCCGACACCGGCGAAGGCGATGCGGTCGTAGATCTCGCTGACCTTGCGCAGGGTGTTGCTCGGGTTCTCGGCCACCAGGGCGATGCCGTCGACATAGCGCACGGCCACCATCGCCCGGCCCCGGGCGATGCCCTTGCGCGCATAGTCGGCCGATCCTTCATCACCTGTTCCGGCGCCACGTAGAACGGCATGCTCATCGGGCACGGACCTCCGAGGACGATCTCGCCGAACGACGGTGGCCAGCTCGGCGTCGTCGAGCTTCGCCCAACCGTCGGCGGTGATGGTGGCGACGATCGGGTAGATGCCGCGCAACGCGTCGGGGCCGCCGGTGGCCGAGTCGGCGTCGGCCGCTTCCCACAGGCCCCGACAGGCAAGGCTCACCGCTTCGGCGCGGGACGATGTTCGTCCCGCCAGCCGATCTTGATCACCGTGCCGGCGTGCAAGCTGCCCGAGCCGGTGGCGACGTAGTCGTGTTCTTCGTAGCGTCCGCCGGTGACGTCGTAGGTCGAACAGGCGCCCAGTGCCCCGGAGCAGGTCGTAGCCGGCGAAGATCGGCACTACGACCATGCCCTGCATCGCCGCCGGCAGGTTGCTGCGGACCATCATCGAAAGCTGGTTGGCCTTGCCTTCCAGGCTCAGCGAGGTTCCTTCGACCTTCTCGTAGTGCTCGAGCTGAAGCTGGAACAGCTTGATCATCTCCATCGCCGGACCGGCCGCGCCGGCGATGGCGACGCCGCTGTGAAGGTCGGCCTGCACGACCTTCTCCATGCCGCGGTGGCTGATCAGGTTGCCGCTGGTGGCCCGACGGTCGCCGGCCATCACCACGCCGTCGGCGAACCGCAGCGCCACACAGGTGGTGGCGTGGGGCACCGCGACGTCGGCCACCGAGGGCTGGCCCCGAACTCGGGCGCGGTCGTGAACCCGATCGCGCTTGAGCAGCTCGGGAAAGCTCGACCCGGGGTCGTCGCCGGGAGTGAACATGGGCATCGACATCGCGGCTACTGGCCGCCCTTTTGCACGTACGACTTGACGAAGTCCTCGGCGTTGGTCTCGAGCACCTCGTCGATCTCGTCGAGCAGGTCGTCGAGTTCGGCCTTCAGCTTGTCGCCGCTGGCGGCGACAGCGGGCGCGCGACACGTCGTTCGTCGGTGCGGCTCGGTGCCGGCTTCTGCTTCTGGGTGCGCTCGGCCATCGGGTCCTCCCTGCGGATCCTCGAGCCCCCAACCGGGCCAGCAGCTCGGCGGGGGTGTCGCTCTCATCGATCAAGCTAGCCACGTATTCGGCCGTGCCGCGCAATGGTTCCATCATCGGCACCCGGCGCAAGGGATCACGACCGACGTCGAACACCACGCTGTCCCAGTTGGCGGCGACGATCTGGTCGGGCCACTTCGCCAGGCAGCGACCCCGGAAGTAGGCCCTCGTCGTGGTAGGTGGCTCGGTCATCGCCCGACGCACTTCCTCCGGGTCGGTGAGCACGTCGAGACCCACCCGGCGGGCGAGGCACCTGTCGGGGCGCAGGTCGTGGTACTGCAGATCCAGCGCCTTCAGCCGGGCATCGCCCGGTTCCGACACCGTGGCGCTCGGCGAAGCCCCGAACCACACGGCGCTTGGCCACCCAGTCGACCTGGTGAGCCACCGTGTCCGGGTCGTTCTCCAGACCGGCCAGGATCTCCTCCCACAGGTTCAGCACCTGGACCCCCGACCTCGTGCCCCACCGCCTCCAACCCGTGAGACCGCTCATAGGCTCGCGCCCTCTCCAGCAAGCTCCCATTGCACCTCGAGCGCGGTCAACCTGCGGCCGTCGCGCAACAAGACGGTGCGCCTCAGCGAGGGGTCGTGGCTGACCTGCTTGATCGCCGCGACAGGGTTGGCGAGCATCCAGGCCGTCGCCGATCACGTCGTCCTCGATCATCGCCAGCACGATGGCCGTGGCGCCGACCTTCACCAGGGTTGCCGTCTCGCTCATGTTGGCGTCGCCCACGATCACATGCAGGCGGCGGTACTTGGTGGCGTCGCAGTGGGGTTCGTCGCGGGTGTTGACGATCGGCCGCTTCAAGCGTGGTCTCGAGGCCGACCTCCTCCTCGAAGAAGTCGGCACGCTGGCTGAGCTGGTAGGGCACATCGTCGCTCGACGAGCCGGCCAGCTCGCAACCGACCTTTCCGGCACCGACGACCACCTGGCGGGTGACGAAGTGGGGAGTGATCTGGGCGACTATGCGGCCGAAGGGCACCTCCCGGGCCATCAGGTAGTTCTCGTGGCATCCGTAGCTGTTGCCCTTGCCGTCGGAGTTGTTCTTGTGACAGAGGATCTCGGCACCCTCGGGCAGAAGGTGGGAGGCAGCCCTCATGCTGGCCTGCACGATCTCCTCGGCTGCGCGGTCGAACACCAGGGCATCGCGCGCTGTCAGGCACTCAGGTGTGCTGATCTCGGGATGGGCATGGTCGACGTAGTAGCGAGCACCGTTGGTGAGCACGGCGTTGACCAGTTGGGTGTCGATCTCCAGCGACATCAGATCGTCGACCCGAAAACCACGAGCGTCGGTGCCCGGGTGCTCGTCCTCGAAGTCCCAGCCGAGGCGCCCCAGGGTGGTGCCGAGGTAGGCGTTGATCAGCAGCGACGAAGCGGTGACAGGGTTGTTGTCTGCACCCCTCACCAAGATGCCGTACTCGGTCTCGATGCCGCACACCTTCGGGATCGCCATGAGCAGCGACCCTAACCCTGTTCCCAGGCGTTCACAGCGTCGATGCCGGCGTCGGGGACGGTCATCCCTTGGTCAGCTGAAGGAGCCGTTGACGTCGACGACCAGATGGATCGCGCCACTGGTGTAGACGCACACCTTGCCATCCACCCCGACCTTGGAGATCACCGCATTGGGCACCGTCTGGCCGGCAACGAAGTTGAGGTTCGACGCCCCAGGCACCACACCACCACACGGATACACGGTCGCATACCCACCACCCAAAGCCCCCACGACCGTCACATTCAACGAAACCGCCCCAGCATCAACCGCCACACCACCACGACCAGCAACCACCACCTCGGTCACCGACCCCGCACCACGAAGCCCAACCCCGTTCGACACCCCGTCAACAGTCCAACCATCCGACCGCGACTCCAACAACCTCGCCGGCACCAACCCCACAAACCCCGACCCAGCACCGAAGAAACCGTTGACGTCGACGACCAGATGGATCGCGCCACTGGTGTAGACGCACACCTTGCCATCCACCCCGACCTTGGAGATCACCGCATTGGGCACCGTCTGGCCGGCAACGAAGTTGAGGTTCGACGCCCCAGGCACCACACCACCACACGGATACACGGTCGCATACCCACCACCCAAAGCCCCCACGACCGTCACGTTCAACGAAACCGCCCCAGCATCAACCGCCACACCACCACGACCACCAACCACCACCTCGGTCACCGACCCCGCACCACGAAGCCCAACCCCGTTCGACACCCCGTCAACAGTCCAACCATCCGACCGCGACTCCAACAACCTCGCCGGCACCAACCCCACAAACCCCGAACCAGCACCGAAGAAACCGTTGACGTCGACGACCAGATGGATCGCGCCACTGGTGTAGACGCACACCTTGCCATCCACCCCGACCTTGGAGATCACCGCATTGGGCACCGTCTGGCCGGCAACGAAGTTGAGGTTCGACGCCCCAGGCACCACACCACCACACGGATACACGGTCGCATACCCACCACCCAAAGCCCCCACGACCGTCACGTTCAACGAAACCGCCCCAGCATCAACCGCCACACCACCACGACCACCAACCACCACCTCGGTCACCGACCCCGCACCACGAAGCCCAACCCCGTTCGACAACCCGTCAACAGTCCAACCATCCGACCGCGACTCCAACAACCTCGCCGGCACCAACCCCACAAACCCCGAACCAGCACCGGAGAAACCGCCCGGGTCGGAGCCGGTGTGGAGGAGCTTGTCGGGGTCCCCACAGCACGGGGCGAGGACACCGGTGGTCGCCGACCCGCTGATGGTCGACCAGACCTGGGCCGGTGAAAGGCCGGGAGCATCCTGCAGGAGAAGGGCGACCGCACCGGCGACGTGGGGACTGGCCATCGAGGTACCGGAGGCCACGAAGCTGGCCGTGTCGGTTCCGCCGACGGCGGAGAGGACGTCGGTGCCCGGGGCGAAGATGTCGTTGCACGAGCCGTAGTTGGAGTAGTCCGCCCGATGATCGCCGAGTTCCGATGCGGCCACGGTGATCGCCGCCGCCACCCTCGCTGGGCTGTAGCTGCAGGTCGGCAGGTTCGCGTTGCCCGCGGCAACAACGACCGTCACACCGTCGGCGATGAGGGAGCCAACCGCGGCATCGACCGCAGCCGAGGCCCCACCACCGACGCTGATGTTGGCGACCGCAGGGGTACCCGCCACATGGTCGTCGATCACCCAGTTGATTCCGGAAAGTACTGCCGCCTCGGACCCATAGCCGTTGCAGTCGAGCACCTTCACGGGGATGATCGTCACCCCCTTGGCCACCCCATACGTTGTTCCTCCGACCGTGCCGGCCACATGCGTTCCGTGGCCGAAGCAGTCCCAGTCCTCCCAGCCGTCGCCGAAATCCCAGTAAGCGGACCTTGGGACACGCCCCGTGAACTCGGTGTGGGTGAACCACAGGCCGGAGTCGATTACATAGGCCGTAACCCCGGCGCCAGTGCTCGTGTAGTCGTAGACACCATCCGGAGTGCCCGATCGTCTGATCGATACGGTCGAGCCCCCAGGGGGGTGAGATCTGCTCAGATGCGGCTTCCATCGGCCGATCTCGCTCGATGGACAACACGTCGGGGTTGGATCTCAGTTCTGCGAGGGCGGCTGGATCCAGTTCCACGAGCAGACCCACGAGGTTCTCCGGCCACTGCTCGAGAGGGGTGACGTCGAGCTCTGAGAGCCGGCCGATCACCCTGTCGAGGGCGGGTCGATCCGTGGCGCGGACGATGTACCACGATGACGACAGGGCGCTGAACGACCCAGATGTGCCGCCGATTCGTTCCCCATCGAGTCTCTGCACCGAGTGAGGGACAGGCTCCGGGTTACTCGCAGTGACCGTCGATGAAACCGCGCCGATGAGACCGAGTGCGGCAAGAAGGGCCCACAAGTGACGCGCGCCTCACCAGACCCCTGGGGGTGACGCAACTGCTTCTTGGGCGGTTGATAGGTGGCCTCCTGGACGAGCCGTCCGGAAGTTGTCGGCTGGAACGCATCGATTCTTAAGCTATCGCTAGCGCACTACAGGTACTGGCCGGTGGCCATCCGCTCGATTGCTCTTCCACCTTCGCGATCCTCAGCTTCGTGCCCCTTCACCAGGGTGCGGATGAACACGATGCGCTCGCCCTTCTTGCCGCTGATCTTGGCCCAGTCGTCGGGGTTGGTGGTGTTCGGCAGATCCTCGTGCTCCTTGAACTCCTGGCGAATCGAGTCGAGCAGGTCCTGCAGGCCCACACCTCGCTCGCCGCCGGCGATGACCCTCTTGATGGCCAGCTTCTTGGCCCGCCGGACGATGTTCTCGATCATCGCCCCCGAAGCGAAGTCCTTGAAGTAGAGGATCTCCTTGTCGCCGTTCTGGTAGGTGACTTCGAGGAACTGGTTGGCGGCGTCGGCTCGGTACATCTCCTCCACCGTCGCCGAGATCATCGCCGGGACCGTTGGAGCCGACGGCGATGGGGATCTCGTCGGTGAGGTAACGGGCGAAGATCTGCCGTGCCGCCTCGCTCCGTCGGCCTCTCGATCTTGATCTTCACGTCGAGCCGGCCGGGCCGGAGGATGGCCGGGTCGATCAGGTCTTCGCGGTTCGTGGCACCGATGACGATGACGTTGCGCAGCCCCTCGACGCCGTCGATCTCGGCGAGGAGCTGGGGCACGATCGTGCTCTCCATGTCTGAGGAGATGCCCGAGCCGCGGGTGCGGAACATCGAGTCCATCTCGTCGAAGAACACGATCACCGGCCAGCCCTCTTCGCTCTTTTCGCGTGCCCGCTGGAACACCAGGCGTATCTGGCGTTCGGTCTCGCCGACGTACTTGTTGAGCAGCTCCGGGCCCTTGATGTTGATGAAGTAGCTGCGGCCCTTCTCGCCACCGGTCTTCTCGGCCACCTTCGCGGCCAGCGAGTTGGCGACCGCCTTGGCGATGAGTGTCTTGCCGCAGCCTGGCGGGCCGTACAGCAGGATGCCCTTCGGCGCCGGCAACTGGTGCTCGGCGAACAGCTCGGCGTAGAGGAACGGCAGCTCGACGGCATCGGCGATCTGCTCGATCTGCGGTGTCGAGCCCGCCGATGTCGGCGTAGCTGATGTCGGGCACCTCCTCGAGCAGCAGGTCCTCGACCTCGGGCCGGGGCAGCTTCTCGAGCAGCAGGTTCGACCTGCGATGTCGAGGCGCACCGTGTCGCCGCCGCGCAGGTGCACGCCGCGAAGGGCGTCGGCGAGCTCGCACACCTGCTCTTCGTCGGCGCGGCCGACGACCAGGGCGCGAACGCCGTCGTCGAGGAGCTCCTTGATCGTGACCACCTCACCGGTTGACCTCCGGCTGTCGGGCCGTGGACGACGTTGAAGCTCTCGTTGAGCACGACCTCGGCACCGCGTGGCAGGTGCTCGTGGTCGATCTCGGGGTGCAGACCGACTCGCATCTTGCGACCGCTGGTGAGCACGTCGACCGTGCCGTCGTCGTTCTTGCCCACGACCACGCCGTAGGCGGCCGGCGGCTGGGTGAGCTTGTCGACCTCGTCGCGTAGGGCGGCGATGTGCTCGCGTGCCTCGCGCAGGGTGTAGCTCAGCTTCTCGTTCTGTGACGTCGCCTGGGCAAGCTGTCCCTTGGTCTCGAGCAGTCGTCTCCTCCAGCGCCCTCTGCCGCTTCGGAGTGCCTCGACCAGCCTGCGGCGCAGCTGGGTCGACCTCATCCTCGAGCATGACGACCTGCGTCTGCAGGACTGCCAGGTCGTCGGCGCGTATTGCCTGCTCGCTCATGGGTGGAAGCTAACACCGAGGAGGCTCCCGGTGCTCCTGCACCGTCCAGCAGTGACCGTCGACTCGGCGATGACGGTCATGGTTTGTGCTCCTGCCGACCTGTATGCTCGACATCGTCTGACCATCGAGCTAGGAGACGCGAACGACCATGAAGGTCTGGATCGACCAGGATCTGTGCACCGGTGACGGCCTCTGCGAGGAGATCGCCCCCGACGTGTTCACTCTGCTCGACGATGGCCTGGCCTACGTCAAGGAAGGCGACAAGATCTTCGCCACCGCCAAGGGCAACCCGCAGGGCGCCGAGGGAATGGCCGAAATCCCCGACAGCCAGCTCGACGCGGTCATCGAAGCGCCGAGGAGTGCCCCGGCGAGTGCATCTTCATCGAGCCCTAGCGCAAGTTGGCGTTGAGCCGGGCTCACACCCGGCCTGAACGCCGACAATCGGGCACTGTCAGCCGAGCAACCTGCCGGTGGTCGAGAAACCCGGTGTGGGCGACCATGCGGTGGTCGGGCCGCACGGCCTGACCTTCGATGTGCCAGCCCACGGTGCAGCACCTCGAGGGTGCGGGTGCCGCTCCACGACTTGGTGGCCATTGCCTCGCGGATCTGCGCCGCCTGGGTGATCGACGGGCGTGTAGGCCACCAAGATGCCGCCGGGGCGAAGTGCCTCCGAGAGCGTGCGGTACCACCTGCCACGGTTCGGGCAGATCGAGCACGACCCGATCGAAGCCGCTCTCCTCGATGCCCTCGTAGCAGTCGCGCAGATGAAGCGTCGTAGCGCTCTAGCGCCTGCTCGCCGAGGAAGCTGCGCACATTGGTTCGTGGCCCGGTTGAGGAAGTCCTCGCGAATCTCGTAGCCGACGATGTCGGCGCCCCAACGAAGCATCGTCATGCTCGAGCGCGCCCGAACCGACCCCGCTCTCGAGCACCCTGCACCCCCGGCCCGATGTCGGCGAGCATGCAGATCGGGGCGAGGTCCTTGGGGTAGATCACCTGGGCACCCCGAGGCATCTCGAGGACGAAGTCCTCCAGCGTCGGGCGCAGAGCCGTGTAGCTCGCGCCCTTGGTGCTCTTGGCGATGATCCCCTCTTGGCGCGCCGATCAGATCGGCGTGGGGGATGAAGCCGGCGTGGCTGTGGAACTCGGCCCCCTCCGCGAGGGTGATCAGGTAGCGGCGTTGCTTGTTGTCGAGCAACAGCACCCTTTCGCCGGAGGCGAACACTCGGTTCATCGTCGTCCTCTCCCCTTGCCCATCAGCATCTCTACCGGCACCGGCTCGTGGGCGGCGGCCTTGCTCGACCACACGACAGAAAGCGCACAGCTCACCAGTTGTCGGTGCACCACACTGCTGGCACTCGTGCAACGATGCCGTGCGACGCCGCCGAACGACCCTGCAGCAGGGGCGCCATGTTCTCCAGGAAGTCGAGGTAGAAGGCGGCCTTGCTTCCCGGCGACTCGAGCCTCGATCGAGTTCAGCGCCGCCTTGTAGGCGAGGTGCTTGTTACCCGACAGCCATCGGGCACTCGTCGACCAGGTAGTCGATGCCGCGCACGATGCACCACGCCGCGGTCTCGCGCTCGGTGAGCCGCACCAACGGCTTGACCTTCTTGGGGAACCCGTCGCGAGCCGGCAGCACGGGAAGTTGGCGGGCCAGGTACTCGACGTCCCACCGCAGGGTGTTGCCGAACAGAACCGCGGCCTCGTCGTCGAGGTTGTGGCCAGTGACCAGCACCGTGTAGCCGCCTTCGAGCGCGGCCTTGTCGAACAGGTGCCGCTTGCTCGATGCCGCAGCCGCTGCACGGCACCCGGCGGGTGCGCGCGAGCAGCAGTGGGTATGTCGTATCCGTAGTCGGCCCGTCAAGCGAGACCTCGATCAGGCGCAGACCGCGCTCCTCGGCGAAGGCGCGGGCGTGCTGACCCGAAGTCTCGCTGTAGTCGCCGATGCCGAGCCCGATGTACAACCCGTCGGCCTGGTAGCCGAGCTCGATCAGGATGTCCCACACGGCCAGGCTGTCCTTGCCGCCCGACACTGCCACCAGCACCTTGTCGTCGGGCGAGAGCATCTCGAAATGCTCGATCGCCTTGACCACCTGGCGCCTGCACAGCTCCAGGAAGTGCTCGGCGCAGAAGTTGGCGTTGTGTCGGGGCAGGTCGATGATCGCCGGTCCGCGGCAGGTGCGGCACTTCGAACCGGCGGCGACCATCAGACACCCCCGGAGATCACGGGGCGGATCTCGACGGTGTCGTCGGCGGCCGAGGTCGGCGTCGCCCGGTACGAGGGTGCCGTTGCGGATGACGAGGTGCGATTCGCGTGACAGGCCCAGGTCGAGCGAGCAGGGCGTTCACCGACCGGTGCCCGTCGACCTCGATCTCGCGACGCGGGTTGCGCAACATCACCTTCATCGCAACAGTGTGCCCAGACGCAGGACGATTCCAGCAGTAGGACGATTGACGTCTATTTCGCCTGCCGCGCCGCTGCCTTGCGCTCGCGCCGGGTGGGAGGGGCGATGGCCTCGAGACGCACGAACTGGCCCGGCTCGAGCCTCTCGATGGCGACGACCTCCTCGTTGCGGCCGACGAGCCGCTTCAGCAGGCGTGGCGTCCACAGCATGGCACCGACGGCCATCCAGCCCCGGCGGCCCCCGAACAGGCCCTTGTACAGGGCACCCCTTCGCAGGTAAGCGGTGGGCGAGAGAAGAGACGGCTTGCGCGGCACCTGCTACACCCGGCGGATTTCGACGAAGGTCGTCTTCCTCTTGCCGGATCGCTTGCCGAGCAGGAAGAAGACCAGCAGCAGCAGAACGCCACCGACAACGGCCACGGTCATCAGGGTCTGCTTCTTGTCGTCGATCTTGCCCTGCAGGTCGGTCTGCGCATCGCGAAACTTCGACTCGAGGTCCTCGCGTGAAATGCGGGGCTGGGCCATGTCAGCGCTTCTCCTTGGTCAGGGGCTGCTTGTTGATGCGCGCCACGGCAAGGCCGCACCACGAGCAGGCTGAAGATCAGTCCGAACAGATAAGGGCAAGGGCGGCCCAGCGCCCTGGAAGGTGCCGGGCCACTCGGTCTGCACCATGCGCAACAGGCCGAGCGCCAAGAACGCCGTGCCGAGCCCGATCAGAACCGCACCGACGATGCCGAAGGCGATCCAGCGCCCGGCACCCTTGAGCGGACCCAAGGTTTCCTGGCGGGCATAGTCCTTGACGAGCTGCACCGTCTGGCCGATAGGCCCCTGGGGTGCATCATGCTTTGGGGTTCGGTCCTTGTCGGGCACGCCCCAATTTGTAGCACACGATCGACCCATTTCCCTACAGCTCGGATCAGAGAGGTGCGAGATCGGTGACCGTGGGACCGCTCGGATAGGCAGCGAGGAGGGAGGCGAACTCGTCCCAGATCGGCCGGTAGACGACCTTCTCGGCTATCTGGGGGCCGTTGAGCAGCATCGCGAACTCGATCGCGCCGCCTCCGTCGATGGGCACGAAACCGCTCAGTGCTTTAGCGCCGGGCTTCCCACCGGTTCCGTCGTCGTAGTTGTAGAGGGTGCCCGTCTTGGCCCTCAGCACCCCCGCCAGGGGTGTGCCCTCGAAGGCGTCGCTGAGGGTGCCGCCCGCCTGCATGGCGACGGGGAGCCCCAGACCCACTTCATCGCTGGGCGACAAGTACTGCAGCATCGCCAGCATGGTCGCACAGGTGAGCCTGTTGTCGTCGGACAAGCCCGAGCCGTCGACCAGCACCACGCCATCCATCGGGATACCCCATTGCTGCAGGGTCGTGTTGACGACACTGAGGCCGGCCTCACGGGTTCCCGCTCCCCCAGCCTGCAGGCCGATCTCCTTGAGCACCATCTCGGCGGTGTTGTTGTCGCTGGTGGTGAGCATTTCGGCGACGATGGCCGTGAGCGGCTGGGATTGGACCGAGGCGACCACAGGAGTGTCGACCGGGGAAACACCCTTGGATGAAGAACTGCCGACGGTGACCCCCCTGTCGATCAGGGCTGCGGTTAGCACCGTGGCCGCACCCACTGCAGGGTCGTTCGACGACAAGGTGTTCGACTCGCGAGAGTCGTTGGCGAGGAGTGCCGAGACCGGCCCGCCTTCGCTGAAGCGCACATCGGCAGCCCATGACGGTGCGTACCACTCGTCGTCGTAACGGCTGGCGTCGCCCACCACCCCACCGGTGATGGACGTGACCCCGGCAGCAACGATGGAGTCGGCGAGCGCCTCGATCGACGTCACGTTGAAGGGTGGGAACTTCGTATTGGGGCCCTGCCACCACGAACTGCTCAGCACGGGGTCGCCACCGCCAACCAGGAACAGGTCGCCGGCCACGACGCCGCCTGCGAGTGACCCCCTGACCTCGGTGATGTAGGTGAAGTCGGGCCCCAGCACCTCGATAGCAACCGCCGCCGTGATGACCTTCACATTGCTTGCTGGGCGCAGAGGCAAGGAGGCGTTCCTCGAGGCCACCGACTGGCCATCGACGGAGATCGCCACACACGAGGTGTCGTCGATGATGGGCAGGAACGCCTCGGCAGCGGTGGCGAAAGCGGCGAGGTTGACATCGCGGGCCAGCACGGCCGGGGCGCGCCTCACGGAGATCACCGGCGTGGCGATGGTGTCGGGCACCGTCGTCGACGCATCTGGAAGGGCTGCCGACGAGTCCGGCACCGTCACCGATGACTCGGGCACCACCTCGGACACCGCGTCGGGGGCTCGGCTAGAGGCAAAACGCCAGCAGCCACCGAGGATCAGCGCTGGCACCAGAGCAAATCGCCACAAGCGCGGGAAAGGGGTTCTTTCGGCGGGCCACTCAGCGGAGCCCCCTGAGCTGGCGGAAACGGGAGTACTGCCACAGGTGGCCAAGTGCGGTGACGGCCCGATTGCCGCTCGCGTAGCAGAGGCGTCCGGTTTCCCGAACACGACGTGGACCAGCGTTGTCGGGGTCCGCCACGGAGAGCTCGGTGGCCGTGAGGATCGGCTTGGCGTAGCGCAGGGAGAGATCGTGGGCGGCCTGGGCGAAGCGCTCGTCCTGGCGTTCGTGATAGGCGACGATGCGCTCCAGCCCGTGGTCGGGGTAGAAGCGGCTCTCACGCATCATCCGCGCCTGGTTGCTCTGGATGCCCAAGCCGAGGTACACGATGGAGTGCACGTCGGGATGAGCAGCGATCAACTCCATCACCTCGGGGATCGTGTCGCGCGTCTCGCCGCCGGCGCAATCGACCGGGTTGCTGCGGCTCCAGCGTGGCGGCAGCAATGTGTCGATCTGGGTCAGGAGATCCTCGGGCAGGGGCAGCAGCACCAGCCGGCCGTCGCGATCGATGGCATCGCTCGTGACCACCCCCCAGCCACCAGCGGTTGTGAGCACCACCGTGTTCGGCCCGGTCGGCAGGGGCTGGGTGGCGAAGGTGGCCGCGACCTCGAAAGCCTCCTCGACCGTCGCCGCGCGGGTGACACCCGATTGGCGGCAGACGCCATCGAAAACCTTGTCGTCGGCCGCGAGGGCTCCGGTGTGGCTGGCCGCCGCCTTGGCGCCGTGCTGGGTGGAACCGCCCTTCACGACCACCAGCGGCTTGAGTGCGGCTACGGCGGTGAACCGGTCGAGCAAGTGCCCGCCCGTCGACGATGCCCTCGACGTAGGCGAGCGAAACCGAGGTGGCCGGGTCTGCGGCAAACCAGTCGAGGTAGTCGGCCGGTGTGACGGCGGCGGCGTTGCCGGCCGAGACGGCCCGACTGATACCCACCCCGGTCTGGCGGGCGTAGTTGAGGAAGCTGCTGACGAAGTTCCCGCTCTGGCTGGCAACGGCGATGCGGCCCTCGGGCGGGTAGGGCGCGACGATCTGGGCGCACAGGCCCACCGGCGTGCTCACCAAGCCCTGTCCGTTGGGTCCGGCCAGAAGGATGCCCAACTCGTCGGCCAGGTCGATCAGCTCGGCCTCTGCCCGACGCCCCTCGGGGCCTGCCTCGCCGTAACCCGCGCTGGTGAGGAAGGCCGCCTTCACCCCCTTGGCGGCGCAAGCCCTCAGCAGGGCGGGGTTGGCACCCGCTGGAGTGCACACGAACACGAGGTCGATCTCACCATCGGGCAGAGACTCGATGTCTGCGACGGTGCTCACGCCGAGCACCTCTTCTCCGCTCAAGTTGGTGCCGAACACCGCACCTCGGTAGCCGTTGGCGAGGATGTTGTGCAGGCTGACGAAGCCGAACTTCCCCGGGTGGCTGCTGGCGCCGGCCACCAGTACCCCGCGGGGCTCGAACAGTGCGCTGAACTGCTCGTCGGTGGGTCGGGGGCGCCGTGGAGCGAGAAGCCCGGCAGGCTCACCAACCTCCACAAGAGCATCCACGGCCACGGGCTTGCCGTCGGAGCCCACGATCAGGGGGTTGACGTCGACACTGATCACGTCGGGTCGTGCCGCCGCCAGAGCGGAAAGCCCGAGCAGCACGCGACGCAAGGAGTCACGGTCCACCTCGGCGTCGCCACGGAATGGCCCCAACAGAGCCTGCGCGGTCAGTCCGTCGATCATCTCGTCGGCGTCGGCGGCGACGATGGGGACCGGGCGGAACTGGACGTCGGCGATCGCCTCAGCGAGCACTCCCCCAACGCCGAGCATCACGTTGGCACCGAACTGGGGGTCGCGGACGATTCCTGCGATGAGCTCGCGGTTGCCCCTGACCATCGGTGCCACGAGGAGCGACACTTCTCCGTCGGCAGGGGTGGCCTTGCCGAGCAGCCTGCTCGCCGCAGCCTGAACCGAGGCGACATCGGTGAGCCCGAGCGCTACAAGACCGCGCTCGGTCTTGTGGGAGATCGCCGAGCCACAGAGCTTCACCACGACCGGGAACCCGATCTCGGCGGCCGCGGCCCCTGCGGTCTCGGCATCGCCAACCTCACGCTCGGCGGCCAGGGGTACCCCGAAGTTTCTCAGCAGGGCCTTCGACTGGGCTTCGGAGAGGGTGTGCGGCTCGATGTTCATCGGTGGGTCACGGCTTGAGGGCGGCGATGAAGAACTCGGTGATGTGCCGGCGAGCGCGATCCATCTGGGCGGGAGAAAAGGGATCGGCATCGAGCAGTCCACTGAGGAAGGGGGCATCGCTGAAGTAACTGAGCAGGGCGCCATAGCCCGTGAGCAAGAGATGCTCCGGGTCCTGGCGGCGGAACACGCCGGCATCCATCTCGCGTTGGAAGAACGCCACGGCCTTGTCGAACATCGGCCTCAGCACTGCGGCCAGATCGATGCCCAGATGGACGCCTCCATCGAGAGCCTCGCGACGCATCAGGCGCACATAGTCCGGGTTGTCGGCAAACAGGTCGAAGCCGGCGCGGATGACCAACTCCATCTTCCTCTCACCGGTCTCCGGCGCGGCCACGGCCGAGGCGAGACGTTCGAACCAGTCGCTCAACAAGTGTTCGAAGACTTCCCCGTACAGCACATCCTTTGATGCAAAGTGATGTAGCAGGCTGGGCGGCGGATGCCTACCCCGGCGGCGATGTCGTTCAGCGATGTGCCGTCGTAGCCGTTCTCGGCGAAGCATCGCATGGCCTCGGCGAGGATGAGCTCCCTCGTCGAGGGTTGCTCCGTCTCCTGGTCGGCCATGTGCCCCAGCTTATGAGATCGTTGGTCGATGCCCTCTGTCACCGCCTCCCGGGTGCTCACCCCTTCGGGGTGGATCGGACCGACGCGGGTCGGGTTCGACGGCCCAGTCATCACCTCCATCGAATCCGTCGCGGCGTCCCTCGACCGCTGGTTGGTGCCGGGCTACGTAGATCTCCAGGTGAACGGAATCGAGGACATCGACGTTGCCACCGCGTCGGGCGCCGACTGGGAGCGACTCGATGCCCTACTGATCGCCCAGGGTGTAACAACGTGGTGCCCCACCCTGGTGACGATGCCGCTCGATCGATACGAGCGCCCTCTGGCCGCCATCGCTGCAGCGGCTTCCAGGCCGCCGGCGGGAAGGCCCACCATCATCGGCGCCCACCTGGAGGGCCCCTTCCTGGGCGACGCGCCCGGCGCCCACCCGAGTGAACTCATCTTGCCCGTCGACCTCGACTGGCTGAGCCGGCTTCCGCCCCACGTCGCGGTCGTCACCCTTGGTGCGGAACAGCCCCTGGCGCCCGAGGCCACCCGCTTGCTCACGTCTGCGGGTCGCCTCGTCGCCATCGGCCACAGCCGTGCCACCGAGGCCCAGTTCGATGCCGTTGTGCAGGCCGGGGCGCGTCTCGTCACCCATCTCTTCAACGCGATGAGCGGGCTCCACCACCGCTCCCCCGGCGTCGCTGCTTTCGCCATCACCGAACCTGTCGTGTCGACCTCGCTGATTGCCGACGGGATACACGTCCACCCGCGGATGCTGACCCTCGCCTTCCAGGCAGTCGGTGCCGAACGCGCCGTGCTGGTCACCGATGCAGTGGCCTGGCGTACCGGCATGGCAGGCAGAATCGGGTTGGAGTTTCGCGACGGAGCACCACGCCTGGCGGACGGCACCCTCGCCGGCAGCGCACTCACCATGGACGACGCGGTCCGCAACTGCGTCGCCGCGGGAGTGCCCGTGGAGCAAGCCCTTCTCGCTGCGAGTCGCAACCCTGCCCGACTGCTGGGCCTCCACGACCGCGGCACCATCGCGGTCGGGCAACGGGCCGACCTGGTAGCTCTCACCCCGGACTTGGAGATCGAGCAGGTTTGGGCTTCGGGCGTGGCGGCGCCGACGCTCAGCCGCTGACAACTCGCTGGAACACCATCGCCGACGGTGGGTCGGCGCACTCGCCATAGCAGTTCACCGCACCCCAGCGATAGGCGGCTTCGCCGAGGTTCACGAAGGGTGCCCACGTCTGCCGCTCGGCGGCGAGAGTGGACACCTCTGTCATCGAGTCGGTGTCCCGGTCGTAAATGGCCACGACGGCGCACACATCGAGTATCAGTTGCCCGGCGAAGACGGCAACGCTGACGTAGCACTCCCACCAGTCGCTCGTAAGCGGGGCCACCTCATGCCAACTGTCGTCGGTCGCCGAGTACGACAACCCGTACTCGTTCAACTCACCGGGCACGCCTGGTGCGCCGCCTCCCCAAACGAACACGTCTTTACCGGCACCGACGGCGAGAACACCGAAGGACAACTCGATTGGCGGCATCTCCAGGTCCATCCAGCCCTCGGCACCCATTCCGAACACCACGCGGGCCGACGGATCCTCGACACCCGAGGCGATCGCGACCAACAGGCCCCCGGTTTCGACCAGGTCGAACACTTCTCCGGCGGGCACCGGCGGGGCATCCTCCCATGAGCCTGTTTCCGGGTCGAACACGGCGACTCCGATCGCCCCCGGCGTACCTTCCACGCCGCGCGTTGGGTCGTCCTCCAACGCCACGAGCCATGACGAGGTGGCGACGAAGCGACCGTCCGGGTACGGCGACGGGTCGAGGCCCGCCCAGACTCCGTCGACGAGCGAGAGTCGGGCCACACCGCCTGGCCCGGCCAGCACCACATCGTCGCCGACGGCGAAGCCGACCTCGGCTCCTTCGGCCAGACCCCCGGAGGTCGGTAGCGCCTCCCAGGTGGACGTCGCTGGGTCGAAAGCGGCGCCGTCGTCGAGTGCTGCAGCGGCTGCGGTGCCGCCGTACACCACGAGCCGCCCGCCCGCAGCCACGACAGCGGCATCCCACCTGGCGGCCAGCGGGCCAGGGTCGAGGGCTGTCGATCCCCGAGCCGTCGTCGGGTGCCTCCGTCGTTGTCGTGGACAGGGCCAGAGAAGAGGTCGTCGAGCCCGCTCCGTCGACCGTGGTCGGCGCAGAGCTGCCCGACGCGGTGGTACCGCCCGAGGAGGAATCCGAGCACCCCGGGACGACCAACACCCCAATGGCCATGGTCGCAACGATGACTCTCCGCCGATGCCATGATCCGTTCACCCTCAAAGCATGCAGCAGGCAGCCGACGGTTTCAGGGATCTTCACCTTGGCCGCTTCCGAGCCGGTGCCGGTCACCGTGACACCTGGTCCGGTCGCCTTGCCTCCGCCGCAGTCACCTACCGGTACAGTCGAGATGTGCTCACCCCGGAACAGGAACAGCAAGCGATCTCACTCATCCGCGGCTTGGCGATCGACGCACCGCTCTATGCCAAGAGCGGGCACCAGGGCACGGCGATGGCGCTCGCTCCCCTCGCCCATGTGCTCTACAGCCGGATCATGAGCCATGATCCGGCGGATTCCCAGTGGCCCGACCGCGACCGCTTCATCCTGTCCGCCGGCCACGCCTCGATTCTCCAGTACGCCCTGCTCTTCCTCGCCGGATACGGACTCGAACTCGACGACATCAAGGCCTTCCGCCAATGGGAATCGGCCACCCCGGGCCACCCCGAGGTCGGTCACACTGCCGGAGTCGAGGTCACCACCGGTCCCCTCGGGCAGGGATTCGCCAACTCCGTCGGCATGGCTCTGGCGGAACGGCACCTGAGGGCCCGCTTCGGCGCCGACCTCGTGGAGCACTTCACCTTCGTGATCGCCGGCGACGGCTGCCTGATGGAAGGCGTAAGCCACGAGGCGGCGTCCCTCGCCGGCCACCACAAGCTCGGCAACCTCGTGTGCATCTACGACGACAACCACATCACCATCGACGGCGACACCGCCCTCTCGTACAGCGACGACGCCGCCATGCGGTTCGAGGCCTACGGCTGGCACGTCGAGGACCTCGGCGAGGTAGCCGACGACCTGCGATGCACTCGAGGTCGGTTTGCGCCGAGCGATGGCCGTCACCGACAGGCCGAGCCTGCTCCTGCTCAGGTCGCACATCGGTTACCCCAGCCCGGACCTCACCGACCGCCACGAGGCCCACGGCAACCCGTTCACCGTGGAGCAGGCTGCGCGCACCAAGGCCGTGATGGGCATCCCCGACGAGCCGTTCTGGGCGCCGGCAGATCTCGTGGCCGCGTATCGCACCCACTGCGCCGAGCGGGGCGACGAGGCCCGTTCCGCCTGGCAGGCACGTTTCGATACTGCCTCCGTGGACCGCGATGTGTGGCACGCCTGCTGGACGGCCACGGTCTGCCCGGCTGGGATGCCGCCCTGCCCACCTTCGAGCAAGGCGACAAGATCGCCACCAGAGTGGCCATCGAGAAGGCGTTCAACGCCACCCTCGATCTGGTGCCAGGCCTCGTTGCCGGCGCCGCCGACCTCACCGGCAACACAGGCACCAAGCTGACCGGCCAGGTGGCGGCAGGGCCCTCCAACCCCGGTGGGCGCCAGGTGTACTACGGCATCCGCGAGCACGCCATGGGCGCGGCCATGGTGGGCATGGCTCTGCACGGTGGCGTGCTCCCCGCCGGGGGCACCTTCTTCGTCTTCCTCGACTACATGCGCCCGGCGGTGCGCCTCGCCGCGCTCAGTGGGGCGAAGGTCGTCTTCGTCTTCACCCACGACTCGGTAGGCGTCGGCGAAGACGGCCCCACCCACCAGCCGGTCGAGCACCTCGCCACCTTGCAGGGTCCTTCCCGGCCTGCAGGTCATCCGCCCCGCCGACGCCAACGAGACCGTCGGCAGCGTGGAAGGCGGCAGTCGAGTACTCACGGCCCCACCGCCCTCGTTCTCAGCCGGCAGAACCTCACCGTGTGTACCGACGGGAGCGCGGTCGACGTCGGTGCGGCAGTCGTGCGCGACAGCGACGTCCCCCAGGTGGTGCTCCTCGCGCACCGGCAGTGAGGTCTCCTTGTGCATCGAGGCCGCCGACGAGCTCGCTCAGGCCGGCATCGCCCCGCGTGTCGTGTCAGCATGCCCTCCTGGGACCGCTTCCAGGCCCAACCGGCGGAGTACCGCCGCGACGTCCTCCCCCGTGGCTGCCGGTTCTGTCGGTCGAGGCCGCCAGTCACCTTCGGATGGGCCGCCTACGCCACCGACTCGATCGGCATCGACCGCTTCGGCGCCAGCGCCCCCGGCGGACGTGGTCCTCGACAAGCTCGGTATCAACGTCGCCAACGTCGTGGCCCGCGCCACGGCACTCGTAAACAAGGATTGACCCCATGGATCGTCTCGGCCTCCTCTACCACGAGTTCGGGCAGAGCCCGTGGCTCGACAACTTGAAGCGCAGCTATCTCACCGGCGGTGAGCCTCGACGAGGCAGATCCGCAACGGGATCCGTGGTCTCACCAGCAATCCCACCATCTTCCAGAAGGCGATCCAGGGCTCCGCCGACTACGACGATCAGTTCCGCGAGCTGGTGCGCGACGGTGGTTCGGTCACCGATCACTACTGGGCCCTGGTGCTCGCCGACATCCACGGTGCCCTCGACATGTTCGCCCCACTGTTCCACGACAGCCGGCGCCTCGACGGCTACGTCAGCGTCGAGGTGGACCCCGGCCTCGCCCACGACGGAGCCGGTACCGAGGCCGCGGCGCGGGCCCTGCATCAAAGGGTCGATCGGCCGAACCTGATGGTCAAGATCCCTGGCACCGTTGAAGCCCTTCCCGCAATCGAGCAGATGATCGCCGAGGGGCGCAACATCAACGTCACCTTGATCTTCAGCCTCGATCGCTACCAGAAGGTCATGGACGCCTACCTGGACGGTCTCGAACGCCTCGCCTCTGATCCGCAAGCCGATCTCGCCGAGGTTGCCAGCGTCGCCAGCTTCTTCATCAGCCGAGTGGACACCGAGGTCGATGCCCGCCTCGGAAGCCGATCGGCACGGTTGAGGCGCTGGCACTGCGCGGCACAGCAGCGATCACCCAGGCAGCTCTTGCCTACCAGGCCTTCCTACGCACCTTCAGCGGTCCCCGGTGGGATGCCCTGGCCGCCGAGGGGGGCGATGGTGCAGCGACCCCTGTGGGCCAGTACCTCTACCAAGAACCCCGCCTACCCCGACACCCTCTACGTCGACACCGCTCATCGGCCCCGACACCGTCAACACTCTTCCCGACGCCACTGTCGATGCATTCGCCGACCACGGAACCCTGGCCCGCACGATCGACGCCGAGGTCGAGGCGGCCGAAGCCCGCTGGCAGGCCCTCGCCGACGTCGGGGTGGACCTCGAAGACGTGGCGGCGAAGCTCGAGGCGAAGGTGTGGCCAGCTTCCAGGCCAGCTTCGACGACCTCCTGGTCGCTCTGGCAGCGAAGGCCGAAGAGCTGGCGACGACGTGACCCACCCGGCCGACGACCTCTTCGCGTCCCTCATCGAGGGGATACCCGCCTGGTCTCGATCGCCGCCTCTCCCAAGCAGCTGCTGCAGGGCCGCAGTCGACCTCGTCTCCCAGAGGCCAACCACCCTGAATCTGAAGATCGCCGGTGCCGCGCTGGAGGAGATGGGCGATGCGTTCTCGATGTTCGCCGCCTCGCCCGACCTGCCGAAGGTGACCATCTTCGGATCGGCCAGGGTCAAGGAAAACGACCCGCTCTACTCGGCAGCGCGCTCGGTCGCCGAGAACCTTGCCGACAAGGGATGGATGGTCATCACCGGCGCCGGGCCGGGCATCATGCAAGCGGGCATGGAGGGCGCCGGGCGCGACCGATCGATCGGTGTCTCCATTCGTCTTCCTTTCGAACAGGGCGCCAACCACGTCATCGCCGGCGACACGAAGTACGTGAGCATGAAGTACTTCTTCACCCGCAAGCTGATGCTCATCAAGGAGAGCAAGGGCTTCATCTGCCTGCCGGGTGGCTTCGGCACCCTCGACGAGACCTTCGAGCTGCTCACCCTCACCCAGACCGGCAAGGGTGTGCCGGTGCCCATCGTCTTCCTCGACACCCCTGGCGACCCCTACTGGGAGACGGTCGACTCCTTCGTGAGCGATCAACTGGTGAAGCGCGGGCTGGTCGCCGAGGCGGATCGCCACCTCTACCTGATCACCGACGACTGTGACCGGGCAGTCGACGAGGTCGTCCGCTTCTACCTCAACTACGACTCCCTCAGGTATGTGGGCGACACCCTCGTCATCCGATTGCGCCAGGCGCCCAACGAATGCCAATTGGCCGAGCTGAACGAGCGCTTCGGACACCTGTGTGCCTCCGGCGTACATCTCCCTTGCCGAGCCGTCCGACGCCGAACGGAGGGCGGACGATCTGCTACACCTACCTCGCATCGCCTTCGCGTTCGCCAAGCATGGCTTCGGCGACCTTCGTACCATGATCGACGTCCTGAACAGCTTCGCGGAGGGCTGATGCGCATCGAATCCATATGGCAGTACCCGGTCAAGTCGATGATCGGCATCAAGGTGCCCACCGCCGAGGTCACGTCCGCCGGGATGGTGGGAGACCGGATCTGGGCCGTGCGCGACGAGGAACGAGGCGGCATACGCGGTGCCAAGAAGATCGCCGGCCTGATGAAGCTCGCCGCTGAACCTCTCGGCGACGGCGGAGTGACCATCACCCTGCCCGACGGTCGGCAGGTACTCAGCTCCGACCCCGCTGTCAATGAAGTGCTGTCAGGCGCCCTCGATCACCGGGTGACGCTTTGGCCGCTCCAGCCGGCAGGTGACCTCGACCACTACCGTCGTGGCCCCGGCGACACCGACGACATGATGGAAGAGATCCGCAACATCTTCGGTCGCGAGCCCGACGAACCCCTCCCCGACTTCAACGTGTTCCCGCCCGAGATCATGGAGTTCGAGTCGCCACCTGGCACCTACCTCGACGCCCACCCCCTGGTCATCATGACCACCTCGGCGCTCGCCTCCCTCGCCGCGGCTCTTCCCGATTCGTCCGTCGACATTCGTCGCTTCCGCCCCAACCTTGTTGTCGACACCGCCGACGAGAGTGGACATCCGGAGTTCGCCTGGACAGGTCGCCGCATGGCCGTGGGCACGGCGGTCCTCGAGATCCTCGACGGGTGCCCGCGATGTGTGATGGTGACCCGAGAGGTGGCGCCCGATGTGCCCGAAGATCGTCGCGTTCTGCGCCACATCGTGCGCGAGCTCGATCAGAACCTCGGCGTCTACGCCAAGATCGTCGAGCCGGGGCGGATCACCCTCGGCGACGACGTACGCCTCCTCTAGTCCTCCGAGGTTCCCCGCAGCAGCCGAGAGGCCTTCTCGATGGCGCGGCGGGCCTGGGTGAGCCTCTTGTCGTCGGCGGGCCGGCCGGCGTTGGCGGCGGCCGCCTCTCTCAGCTGGTCGAACATCGTCTCGTCGAGTTCCTCGGCGATCGCATCGAGACGATCGGCGACGTGGTCGTATGGCCCCCCGCTCATAGAGCCTCGGCGATGAGATCGATCGGGTGGCGGACCGACAGCCCTGCAGCGGCGAGGTGCATCGCGCAGCCCGGGTTGGCGCTGGCGACGACACCCCCACCGGCACGGGCGATCGATGCCAGCTTGAGATCACGAATCTCTCCGGCGAGTCCGGGCTCCAACGCCGAGTAAGCCCCACCGGCACCGCAGCACAGACCGTCGTCGTCGAGCTCCACAACATCGGCAACCATGGAGAGAAGGGTACGCACTGAAGTGTGCGCTCTCTGCACGTGGCGAAGGTGACAGGGATCCTGCACGATCACCGGGCCGAGCCGGTGCCGTGGATGCAGCCGTTGAACCTGAGCGGCGACGAACTCGTGCACGTCGACGACGCGAGCGCTGAAGGCCTCGGCCTCGGGGGTACCGAGCAAGTGCCCGTAATCCTTCAGTGCGGCGCCACAGCCGGCGGAGTTGACGATGATCGGGGCAGAGCCGGGCATACCGGCCATCACGCCGGCCGCTAGCCGCTGCGAGGCATCGGCAAGCCCCGCATGGGCGTGCAAAGCACCACAACAGCCGGCTCCCCTACCGGGCACGGAGTAGGTGACGCCGAGGTGGTGCAGCACCTTCGCAGTGCTGTGGTGCGTGCCTCGGAACCAGGCATCCATGACACAGCCGGTGAACAGCCAGGCGTCGGTGCCAGTGGAGCGGACCCGCGGCGGGCGACGCAAGGGCAAGCGGGCGAGGCCGACCCTGCGCGGCAGAAGGCGAAGACGTTGGGCAACCGCGAGGACCGTAGAGCCCACAAGGAGGAGGCGGTGTCGCGGCAGCACGGAGAACGCAACCCTCTGCCATCGCGGCGTGATCCGACCCTGCCGGGCAAGTGTGGCCCTGACCCCCTCTTGGAGGTGCCCGTAAGGCACACCGGAAGGGCAGGCGGGTTCACAGCCACGGCACTGAACACACGTCTCCATCATCGACACGAACTCGGGGGTGACCTCGGCGTCCTGCCATTGGATTGCCTTCATGGCAGCGATGCGGCCACGCGGCGACCGGGCCTCTTCACCGGTGACCCGGTAGGTGGGACAGTGGGGCAGACACAGACCACAGCCCACACAGGCGTCGAGTTCCCTGTTGTCGAGGTGGAGGTTCACGGCTCTCTCACCGTAGCGTCAGGACCGTCATGCCCGAAGGCCACACCATCCACCGCATCGCCAAGGATCACACTCCCCTGCTCGTCGGTCGACCCGTCGCCGTCTCGTCGCCCCAGGGACGCTTCGCCGCCGATGCCGCACTGGTCGACGGGGTCGTGCTCGACAGAATCGAAGCTTTCGGGAAACATCTCTTCTATTGGTGGGCCAACGGTCTGGTGGGTCACGTGCACCTCGGCTTGTTCGGCAGGTTTCGGGTGCACCCCGGCGCCGACGGCCCGGCGCCCCAGGGCCAGGTGCGTATGCGCCTGGCGACATCTCTCGGCACGATCGACCTCGCCGGACCCACCGACTGCAGCATCGGTTCCGCCGACGACCGCGATTCGGTCGTCGCCCGTCTCGGCCCCGATCCCCTGCGTCGCGACGCCCGCCCCGAGAGGGCGATCGAGCGGATGCGTGCGAGCGCCCAACCGATCGGTGCCCTCCTGCTCGATCAGAAGGTACTCGCCGGGGTGGGCAACGTCTTTCGCGCCGAGGCCCTCTTCGTGAACGGTCTGCACCCCTCACGACCGGGTCGCGAGTGCAGCGAAGAAGACCTAGGCGCCCTGTGGCAGCACCATGACAGCGATGCTCCGCCAGGGAGTGAAGGACAACCGCATCGTCACCATCGACCGCCGACAATTCCCCATCCCGAAGGGAAATCGCGCGCCGCGGCGACACAACCTACGTCTACCACCGCGATCTTTGCCTGATCTGCGGTGCCCCCGTCCTCACGGTGAAGTTGGCCGGCCGCGATTGCTACTTCTGCCCCACCTGTCAACCGAGCTGAGCCCTATGCCGGGCGCCACTGGGGAGCGTCGGGGTCGCCCCGCCAGAAGCGAAGCCGTCGGGCTGCCTCATGAGCGGCGCGAGGGTCGTCGCGGCCGGCCTTAACGCGCATGATGGTGGCGATCAGGTTGCGCATCACCGCCAGCGCTTCGGTGAGGCCGTCACCGGCTAGCGATTCTCCATAACCCGCGGCAAAGTCGGCGTACATGCCGTTGTCCCCACCCCACCGACGCTCCCACGTCAGAACGACTGCATGGTCCCATGCGGCGGGGCCCTCGCAGAGGAGATCCCAGTCGAGCAGCACCGGACCGGTGGCGGTCTGCACCAGGTTCCCCGGGTGCAGATCCCCGTGGCACACCACAGTCGAAGAAACCCGCTTGCGCCAATCCCCGTGTGCCTCGACTGCCGACCGGATGGCGAGGCTCGAACCTTCGTCGAGCAGATCAGCGACTGAGGTGAGACCGGCCTCGGCGTTCCACCAGGGGAGGTCACCGCAAAATGGAAGGGGGTAATGGCCTCTCACCTGCTCGGCTGGCCAGTCGTGGACACGGCGAATCATCGAGCCGACCTCGGCCCAGTCGAGCGGCCCCGCAGCTTCGAGCCGTTCGATGGCGTAGACGGCGAGCCCGTCGCAGACCACCGGCTCATCACGCACATGGCGGGGAACCCTCACACCCCTGAGCGCCAACTGTTCGGCGAGCCACACTGCCTGCCCCGGTGCAGCCGTGGTGCGGCAAACCCTGAGGACGACGTCGTCGCCGGCCGTGTACAGGCAGGACATGCCGGCGCGAAGGGGTTCGGGCTGGGGTAGGCCCCAGTTCGCCGCAGCACGCTCGGCCGCCCGACTCGCTGCTGTCGAGTCGCCTGGCGGCTCGACCACGAAGGGCAAGGGATCAGACATCGACACCCGGGTTCAACCGATCGGTGGGATCCAGTTCACGCTTCACGGCCCGGGCCAGGGCGACCACCCGGGCAGGCCGGGCAGGCGCGACCCAGGAGTCGGCCCACGGGTCGGCATGATGCACGACCCCCACTCCCACTTCGGCCACGAACTCACCGGTCTGGGAGCCCAAGGCAGTCGGCCCGATGCTTCGCCGACTCCCCGTGGGGAGCCGGGGTGGACCTTCGCTTGCGACCAGCCCGGCACCGGCGGCTTGCTCGGCGACGTCGAGGGGATGCCCCTCGAGCAGGATCCACACTCGCGAGCCGTTCCACAACACGCTCGTCGGGCGGTAGAGCGCAGTGAACACCGGTAGGGGGTCGATCGCCGGAGCGGTGAACCATCTGGAGCATCGCGCCACCGGACGCGTACGAAGGATGACCTCACCGAGAAAGCCGAGGGTGCCCCGGGATCCGACCAGGAGACGGCAGAGGTCGAAGCCGCTGACATTCTTCACGGTCGGCCCACCCGCCTTCACCACTTCGCCCTTCGCCGATACGTAGCGAGCTTGCAGCAGAACATCGCGCACGGGACCCCAACCAAGCCGACGAAAATCGGAACAGCCGAGGGCAAGTGCCCCACCCACCGTGCCGCCTGGCGGCAGGGCCACGGTCTGGTGGTGCTCGGCCAGAGCCTCCACGAGCACGTCGACCGGCGTCGCCGCGCCGCAGCACACCGTCATCTCGTCGGGCTGCACCCAGTCGATGCCTGCCGGTGCCCGCACCACCCTCACTCCTGGAACCGGGCCGCCACGCGTGCCGAGCCCGGCGACGGTGACCGGATCAGAGGTGCCAACGGCGGCCGCGAAGTCGTCGAGAGAGATCAAACCCAAGCCCCCTCGGGCACATGCTGGATATCGCCGCACCCTGCCGGCGACGGCAGCACCTTGTAGGGATTGGCCAGACCGGTGGGGTCGAAGGCGCGGCGCATCGCTGCTTGCGCTTCGAGGTCCGCCGGGCCGAACATCAGTGGCATCAGGTCGCGCTTCTCCAGCCCGATGCCGTGCTCGCCGCTGAGCACTCCCCCAGCAGCAACCGATGCCCTCACGATCTCCTCTCCGGCGGCGCGCACCCTGTCCATCACGCCCGGTTCCCGCTTGTCGAAAACCAGTAGGGGGTGAAGGTTGCCGTCGCCGGCGTGGAACACGTTGACCACGATCAGGTCGTGGCGGGCGACGATCTCGTAGATCTTGCCCAGCACCTCGGCCAGCACCCGGCGCGGCACAACGGTGTCGTGGAGGTAGTAGTTGGGCTTGATCCGGGCCACCGCGCCGAAGGCATTCTTGCGGCCCTTCCACAGCAGGGCCCTCTCGGCCTCGTCCTGGGCGATTCGCACCGTCAGGGCACCCTGATCCATGGCGATCTCGACTATGCGTTCCACATCGGCCGCCACTCCGTGAGGCAGACCGGCAACTTCGACGAGGAGCACCGCCGCAGAGTCCACCGGCAGGCCCGCATGGATGTATTCCTCGACCACCTGCACGCACAGCTGATCCATCATCTCCAATGCCGCCGGCACCATTCCGTCGGCGATGATCGCGCTGACCGTGCGCGCGCCGGCATCGATAGAGGCGAAGTCGATGAGCATCGTTTTCACCGCCGGCGGGTTTTGGGTTAGGCGCACACAGAGCTTGGTGGCGATGCCGAACATGCCTTCGCTGCCCACGAACCCGCCACGCAGATCGAGGCCCGGCTCCTCGGCTGACTCACCGCCTAGAACCACGACCGAGCCGTCGCTGAGGACGACTTCGGCACCGAGGAGGTGGGAGGTGGTGACCCCATCGCTGAGGCAGTGGGGACCGCCGGAGTTGTTGGCGACGTTGCCACCGATCGAGCAGCTCTGCTGACTGCTCGGATCCGGGGCGAAGTGCAATCCGTGGTGGGTGACCTGCCTGGTGAGGTCGAGGTTCAGCACCCCGGGCTCAACCCAGGCGAACCGATTCGTCGCATCGACCTCGAGGACCCTGTTCATCTTCGTGGTGACGATCACCAGGGAGTGGTCGAGCGGAACCGCCCCACCGGCCAAACCCGTGCCCGCTCCCCGGGCCACGAACGCCACACCATGCCTCACCGCGGCATTCACACAGGCCTGGACCTCGTTTGTTGTGAGCGGGAAGCAGACGATGCCGGGCATGCCCTCGATGTTGGAGGCGTCGCGTCGGTAGAGAGCGAGTTCGGTAGCTCCTGTGCGCACCCTCTCGGGCGAGAGGGCGGCACCCAGCTCGGCCGCGAGGGCACCGTTCATGCCTGCCGGCGGCGGCGCCCGGCACTATCGCGACCGTCAGCGCGGTCAGCGTCATCGGCTCTGTCGCGTACCTGGCGGAGCACGATCACCTGGCCGGGCTCCACCGGGAGGCCATCCACCAGTACCTCGTCGCCATCGGCGAGGTCATCGGCCAGAGAACCGGCGCGGCCGTCGAGCCGGGCTTTGAGCTCGGCCTCCTTGGACCTCATCGCCCGCCGGCCCTCGTTCCAGGCATCGCTCACGCGACCCCGGGCCTTGCGGGCCATGTTCACCGGCGCCAGCTCGGCCGCCGCCGCCTTGACCTTCTTCTTGGCGGCGCCGGCACCGATGATGCCGGCGACCGCGCCCCCGAGAAACCATGTGAGCCGCTTCATCGTGCTCTCCTGTTCTCCTTGTGTCTCAGGCGCCGCCAAGCCCGGGAGGTGCCCGTGGCCAGCGCGGCTGTCTTGATCACCGGGGCGGACAGTGCAGCGCGCGCGACGCGACCACCGCCGGTCATCGCCCCACTGATGGCTTCGGCAGAGCCCGAGAACCCGGTCGAAGCGGTCGAGGTCGGTGCGGGCGAGTTCCATCACCTCACGCGCCTCATGGGTGGACGCCTGTAGCTCGGCAAGCAGGGGCCGAGTCTCGCAACGCAGGGCTTCCACCTCGACGCCCAACGACCTGAGGGTGTCGAGCACGCGCCCGAGCACCACCACCAGGGCAGCAAACCCGATGCAGCAGAGGACGGCAGCCAGCAATACCGCGAGTTCGCCGGCGGTCATAGCTCCTCCCCTGGCATCTTCGACTGACCCATCGTGTGTTCCTCCATCAGGGCGCCCACTTCGGACTCCGCGCCGTGGCGGCTGGGCTGGTAGTAGAGCTTGTCGGCCTGTTCGGCCGGCAGGTACTGCTGAGCGACCCAGCCACCGGGGTGATCATGAGGGTAGTCGTAGCCCACCCCGTGGCCGAGTGACTGCGCCCCCTGGTAGTGGGCGTCGCGTAGGTGAGCGGGTACCTCACCGACCTCGCCCGCTTGAACGTCGGCGCGCGCCGTTCCAGATCGCCAGCGCCGCCCTGTTGCTCTTCGGAGCCGTGGCGAGGTGGATGGCCGCCTGGCTGAGGTTCAGTTGGGCCTCGGGCAACCCGACGTGCTCCAGTGCCTGGGCGGCGGCGACGGCCACGAGAAGGGCCTGCGGGTCGGCCATGCCAACGTCCTCGCTGGCGAAGATGATCATCCGGCGGGCGATGAACTTGGCGTCCTCCCCCGCCTCCAGCATGCGGGCCAGGTAGTAGACGGCCGCCTGCGGGTCGCTGCCGCGCATGCTCTTGATGAACGCACTGACGACGTCGTAGTGGTCGTCGCGGCCATAGCGCAGGGCGCTGGTGCCGAGCGCTGCCTCGACATGTTCGAGTTCGACCCGACCCGGGTGGGCGAGGGAGCAGGCCACCTCCAGCGCGGTGAGTACCTGGCGACCGTCGCCGCCGGCGCGGTCGGCGAGATGGGTGATCGCTTCGGGTGTAGCCGTAGTGCCCTCGGCCTGCAGCCCGCGGGCGAGCAGGACTTCGATGTCGGCTCGGCCCAGGGGCTCCAGGCGGAACAGGGTGCTGCGACTGCGCAACGGGGCGTTGACCTCGAAGAACGGGTTCTCGGTGGTGGCGCCGATGAGGGTCAGGGTGCCGTCCTCGACGGCGGGCAGCAGGGCGTCCTGCTGGGCCTTGGAGAAGCGGTGGATCTCGTCGAGGAACAGGATCGTGCCTCGTCCGTGCTCACCTAGCCGCTGGCGCGCCCGTTCGATCACATCGCGCACGTCCCTGACCCCAGCGGAGACTGCGCTGAACTGCTCGAACGCCCTCTTCGTGCTCCCTGCCACGGCGAGCGCGAGGGTGGTCTTACCGGTGCCCGGTGGGCCCCAGAAGATGGCGCTGGTGAGCCGGTCCTGCTCGACCAGGCGGCGCAAGGGCTTGCCCGGCCCCACCAGGTGTACCTGGCCGACGACGTCGTCGAGGGTCCGAGGCCGTAGCCGGGCGGCCAGCGGAGCCTGGGCGCGCAGACGCTCCTCGGCGGCGGCGCTGAACAGGTCGGTCACCTCAGCGACCGTAGCGGAGCAAGGTGCTACCCGAGCCAGAGGCCACCGAGGACCTTCTCGTACGGCCCACGTCGCCACGGGGGCACGTGCTCCACCAGCCATGCGGGTTCGACCCAGCGCCAGGCGAGGAACTCGTTTCCGTCGGGTTCGGGCTCCACATCGCCAGACCTTGCTTCGCCGATGAACCATCTCTGCACCTGACCGATGCGGTTGCACGGGCCGCTCTTGTCGGCCCTGATGTCGTCCGGCCACTCATAGGCCAGCCACTCGGGGAACTCCGTGCGCATCTCGACCTCATCCGGGCCGAGGCCTGTCTCCTCGCCCAGCTCTCGCCACGCCCCGTCGAGTGGCGACTCACCCACCCTCAACCCACCCTGGGGTAGCTGCCAGTGCTCAGGTGAGTCGGCCCTCTCGAACGCCATCACCAGACCCGAGTCCGGGTGCCTGACGACGATCACCACGCCTGCCCGGAAGTGCGAACTCGCCATTGGGCAACGGTAGCGGCGCCGATGGATCCGCAGACGCCGCCCTGCTCTCAGGCCTTGGGAGGCAGGACCCGGATGCCCAGCTCGTCGAGCTGTTTGGCGGACACAGAGGTGGGCGCGTTGGTCATCGGGTCCGCGCCCGACTGGGTCTTCGGGAAGGCGATGACCTCACGGATGTTTTCCTCACCGGCCAGCACGGCCACCAGCCGGTCGATACCGAAGGCAAATCCGCCGTGGGGCGGGGCACCGTAGCGGAACGGGTTGAGGAAGAAGCCGAACTTCTTCTCCACCTCCTCGTCGCTGATGCCGAGCAGGGCGAAGATCCGCCCCTGCAGCTCCGGCTCATGGATCCGGATCGAACCGGAGCCGAGCTCCCAGCCGTTGAGCACCAGGTCGTAGGCCTGGCTGCGCACCTTCAGGGGTTCCGTCTCGAGGAGGTGGACGTCGTCGGGATGGGGCTGGCAGAAGGGGTGGTGTCCGGGCTTGGGCCTGCCGGTGGCCTCGTCGACTCCGATGAACAGCGGGAAGTCGACAACCCACAGGTAACGGTACGGGCCCTCGTGCACAGGGGGTCGGCCGAGGTCGTTGCGGAGCTGGCCGAGCACCTCGCAGGTGGTAGTCCACTCGTCGGCGACGATCAGCAGCAGGTCGCCGGGTTGGGCGGCGAGACGCTCCTTCAACTCCGCTTGCTCTGTCTCGGCGAGGAACTTGGCGACCGGCGACTCGAGGGTGCCGTCGGCGGCGACCTTCAGCCACACCAGGCCCTTGGCGCCCATCTGCTTGGCCTTGTCGGTGAGGCCGTCGAGCTTGTTACGGCCGTACTCGTCGGCCTTGCCGGCGGCGTTGATGCCCTTGATGCAGGTGGCACCGGCGAAGGCCTTGAACTCGGTGGCGGCGAAGACGTCGGTGAGTTCGGTGAGCTCCATTGCGAAGCGCAGGTCGGGCTTGTCGACGCCGAAGCGGTTCATCGCCTCGTGCCAGGTGATCTTGATGATCTCCCCAGGGTCCTGACCGGCGGCGCGGGCCGCAGCGACCACGGCGCGCGCCGATGGCCTCGTGCACGTCGTCCTGGTCGACGAAGCTCATCTCGGCGTCGAGCTGCATGAACTCGTATTGGCGGTCGGCGCGCAGGTCCTCGTCGCGCAGGCAGCGCGCGATCTGGTAGTAGCGGTCGATGCCCGCCACCATCAGCAGCTGCTTGAACAGCTGGGGGCTCTGCGGCAGCGCGTAGAACGAGCCCGGCTGCTGGCGGCTGGGCACGATGAACTCGCGCGCTCCCTCGGGCGTGCTTGGCACCAGCATGGGGGTCTCGACCTCGACGAAACCCTGCTCTTCCATCGCCGTGCGGATGGCGGTGTTTACGGCTGCCCGGAGGCGCAGGTTGCGCTGCATGCGCTCGCGGCGGATGTCGAGGTAGCGGTACTGCAGGCGAGTGCCCTCCGCGACCTGGTCGGCGCGCTCGCCTATCGGGAAGGGAGGCGGCTCCGCCACGTTGAGGATCTCGCACGGCAGCACTGCTGAATCTCGATCTCGCCGGTGCCGAGCCGGTCGTTGACGTTCTCCGGCGGCCGGGCGGCGACCACGCCGGTGACGCGGACGACGTACTCGGCACGCACGTCGACCGAGTTGTCGACCACGCACTGGGTGACGTCCGCTGTGATCGCGCAGGTCGACGAAGGCCAGCTTCTCGCCGTGCTCGCGGCGGGTGGCGACCCACCCGGTGAGGGTGACCGTCTGGCCGATGTTCTTGGCGCGGAGCTCGCCGCACTGGTGGGTACGCATGGACGTTGCGGTCATGGAATGGCTTTCTTCAGGTATTCGATGAGATCAGGGCGCGGCACCGTGGACTGGCCGGAACCTTCGGTCCGTTCGGCGCGCAGAGGCCGCACCACAGCGGTGCCCGCCTCGAGCTCGTTGGTGCCGATGATGACAGCGAACGCTGCGCCGCTGCGGTCGGCAACCTTCATCTGGCTCTTCATGCTGCGGTTCTCGTAGGAACGATCCGCCGTCATCCCGGCGGCACGAAGCTCAGCGGTGAGCGTCAGGGCTTCCATGCCACCTGTGGTGTCGATCACGAAGACGTCGACGGCGGCCGGCGGTGAGGAGAACACTCCCTCGTCGTCGCATGCGAGCAGGGTGCGGTCGAGGCCGATGGCGAAGCCGACCCCGGCCGTGGCAGGCCCGCCAAGCGACTCGACGAGACCGTCGTAGCGGCCCCCGCCGCCGAGTGCGTTCTGGGCGGAGTCGAGGGTGCCGCCCTGATACTCGAAGGTGGTCCCGCGGTAGTAGTCGAGGCCGCGCACGAGGGTGGCGTCGATCGTGAAGGGAATGCCGAGGGCGCGTAGGCCGGACTGCACTGCATCGAAGTGGCGCAGCGGCATCGGCACTGTAGAACTCGGCGATCCGCGGGGCGGCGGCTATCAGGGGCGCATCCTGGGGACGCTTGGAGTCGAGCACCCGGAGGGGGTTGCTTCTCCAGAGTCACCCGGCTTTCGGGGCTCAGGGCGTCGAGCTGGGCGCCGAAGTGGGTTCTCGAGCGCGGCGACGTAGGCGGCCCGGTCGGTCGGTTCGCCGAGGGAATTGAGCAGCAGGGTCACCTGGCTCAAACCGAACGCCCGGTAGAACTCCCAGCCGAGCGCAATCACTTCGACATCGAGATACGGGTCATCGGCGCCGAGCACCTCGATGCCCACCTGCTCGAACTGACGGTAGCGGCCCCGCTGGGGCTTCTCGTAGCGGAACTGCGAGCCCGTGTACCAGACCTTCCACGGGGTGAGGGGGTGGTGCTGCACGAAGGCCCGGCACATGCTGGCGGTCAGTTCGGGACGCAGGGCGACGTGCCTACCCCCCTTGTCGACGAAGTCGTACATCTCCTTGCTCACGACCTCGGTGGCAGTCGCCGATGCGCTGGAACACGCCGAGATCCTCCAGCAGAGGCGACATCACCTGGCCGTAGCCGGCGCCCTCCACGACCCGGGCGAAGGTGTCGACGAAGCGTCGCCAACGAGACGACTCGGCGGGCAGGATGTCGCGCATCCCGGGGCTTGTCTGGAACTCGGGCACAGGCTCCAAGGCTACCGGCGACTGACATGTTCGCCGGAGTCAACTACCTTTGCCGGGGACCAGGCGGTATGCGTCGTAGACATTGTCGATCTGCTTGATCCTGCGCAGCACCGATTCGAGGTGGGACGGGTCGGCGAGCTCGAACTCGAACCTCATCTTCGCCACCCGGTCCGAGCCCGTATGGGTGCTGCAGGCGACGATGTTGACGTGCTGCTCGCTGAGTGAGTTGGCCACGTCGCGCAGGAGCCGGGACCGGTCGAGGGCAACAACCTCGACGCCGGCGCGGAAGATCGCCTTCGACTGGTCACCGTCCCAATCGACGTCGATCAGGCGAGCGGCCTGCTCGGTCATCAGGTCCGCTGCGTTGGCACAGTCGGTGCGGTGCACCGATACGCCACGCCCACGGGTGACGAAGCCGATGATCTCATCGCCGGGTACAGGCGTGCAGCAACGCGACAGGCGCACCAGCACATCGTCGAGACCCTCGACGTGCACGCCGACTGTGTCGCGAGGGCGTCGCGGCCGGTCCCGAGGGGGCAGCACAGTGCTCGGTTGGTGCTCCCCATCAGCACCGGTGCGGAAGTTGCGGGCAACCTTCTGGGCGAAGCCACGGGCAGAGACGTGACCCTCGCCGACGGCTGCTAACAGGGAATCCAGATCCGCGAAGCCAGACGCCTCGGTCTCGCTGCTCAGCGCATCCGCCGTCCACATCCTCTGTACCGGAAGCCCCTCACGGCGCAGTTCCTTGGTGATTTCGTCGCGGCCCGCCTCGATCATGTCGCCGCGCCGTTCTCGCGAGAACCACTGCTTGATCTTGTTGCGCGCCCTCGGTGATTCGACGAACTTCAACCAGTCGCGCGACGGCGCGGCGGAGTCGACCTTGGAGGTGAAGATCTCGCACGTGTCACCGCTCTTCAACTGGTGATGTAAAGGCACCAGCCTGTTGTTGACTCTTGCCCCGATGCAGGCGTGACCCACCTGGGTGTGCACCGCATAGGCGAAGTCGACGGTGGTGGAGCCAACCGGAAGGGTGATCACCTTGCCCTTGGGGGTGAGGACGAAGACCTCGTCCTGTTCCAGGTCGGTCTTCAGGCTCTCCATGAACACTGCCGGGTCGCTGACCTCGGCCTGCCAGTCGATGATCCGGTTCAACCAGTCGATGTCGGCGCCCGAGTCGCCCTTGTACGCCCAGTGGGCGGCCACGCCCCATTCGGCGCGGTAGTGCATCTCACGGGTGCGGATCTGCATCTCCACCACCTTGCCGGCAGGTCCGATGACCGTCGCATGCAGGCTCTGGTAGAGGTTGAACTTGGGCATCGCGATGTAGTCCTTGAACCTCCCCACGACCGGTCGGTAGCGACCGTGGATCGAGCCGAGCGCCCCATAGCAATCCTTCACCGAGTCGACGATCACCCGAATCGCGACCAGGTCGAAGATCTCGTCGAACTCGCGATCCTTTTGGACCATCTTCTCGTAGATGCTCCACAGGTGCTTGCCCCTACCGGTCACCTCGGCCGTGATCCCAGCATCCTGGAGGCAGCCCTGCACCTCGGCGATTGCCCGGGCAAGGTACACCTCGCGCTCCGGGCTGCGACTGGCGACGAGGTGATCGAGCTCTGCGTAGCGCTTCGAATACAGAGAGGCAAAAGAGAGGTCCTCGAGTTGCTGCTTGAGCTCCTGGATACCCAATCGGTGTGCCAGCGGGGCATAGATCTCGAGCGTTTCGTGGGCGATGCGCTGCTGCTTCTCGCTCGGCATCGAGGCGATGGTGCGCATGTTGTGCAGCCGGTCGGCGAGCTTGATGATCAGCACCCTTATGTCGCGGGCCATGGCCACCAGCATCTTGCGCATGGTTGCCGCCTGCTGGGCCTCCTTGGAGTCGAACTGCAGCCTCTCCAGCTTGGTCACCCCATCGACGAGCAGGGCCACCTCGGACCCGAAGCCCGATTCGACGTCGGCGAGGGTGATCTCGGTGTCCTCGACTGCATCGTGGAGCAGAGCCGCAGCCACGGAGATGTCGTCGAGACCGAGATCGGCGACGATGCGGGCGACGGCCAGTGGGTGGTTGATGTAGCTCTCACCGCTACTGCGGCTCTGGTGTCTGTGGGCCTCGTTGGCCACCTCGTAGGCACGATTGATCAAACCGACGGATGTCTTGGGGTGGTGACGGCGGTAGGCGGTGAGGATAGGGGTGAGCTCCTCGGCCGTCGCGTTCTGGTGGCGACGCCAGGGCAGAACACGATCGACTGCGGCCATCAGTACCTCGCCAGGCTCTCGACGAGATGTCCCTTCAGCCGTTCGCGCCCACCCAGCTCACCGATCTCGATGAGGAAGCCGAGACCGGCGACCTTGCCACCGAGGGCCTCCACCAGACGGCAGGTGGCTTCGGCGGTACCGCCTGTCGCAAGCACGTCGTCGATGATCAGGATCCGCTCGCCGGGGTGGATGGCATCGCGGTGGATCTCGAGCTTGTCGCTGCCGTACTCCAGCTGGTACTCCTCGCGCACCACAGCCCAAGGCAGCTTGCCCGCCTTGCGCACGGGGATGAAGCCGGCCCCCAGGCAGTAGGCGACAGGCGCGGCGATGATGAAGCCGCGAGCCTCCATGCCCAGAACTCGGTCAATGGGTAGACCGTCGAATCGTTGGACGAGTTCAGTGATCGCCCCTTTGAACCCTTCGGCATCGCCGAGGAGGGGGGTGATGTCGCGAAAGGTGACGCCAACCTCGGGGTAATCCGGGATCTCGCGGACCAGTCGGGTGATCCAGTGACCGTTCGGCGCCATATTGAGAGGGTACCGGTCGGTCGACTAGGCCCGGCGCTTCTTCTTGCGGGGCCGTGGGGTGTGGGTGAGCACTTCTTCGGGTGACATCACCACCGGAACCGGTGTTGGCTCCTGGCCCTTGCGCTTGACACCCTCGCGTCGCGCCGATGGCAGGCCACCGAGGACCAGTCTCTCCAGCTCGGGTCCCGTGGCATGGCGCCCGATGAAACCTCGGTACCGGGGCTCGCGCTCCTTGGCGATGGCCACCAGAGGGGAGGCGACGAAGATCGACGAGTACGAACCCGTGACGAGACCGACCAGCAGGGCGAGGGCGAATTCGCGCAGGGTGACGGCACCCATCACCCCTGCGCCGAGCACCAACAGTGACAGCACCGGCAGCACCGCGGCGAGGCTGGTGTTGAGTCGATCGCATCAGCACCTGGTTCATCGACACGTTCATCACGTCGGCGTAGGGCAGGCGCGTACCGGCGTAGCGCTGCTGGTTCTCCTTCACCTTGTCGAACACCACGATCGTGTCGTAGAGCGAGAAGCCGAGGATGGTGAGGAAGGCAACGACGGTGGCCGGCGTCACCTCGAACCTCGAACAGGGAATACACGCCGACACTGAGCAGGACGTCGTGCAACATGGCGACGATTGCCGCCATGGCCATGCGCCACTCCAGCCGCCAGGCGATGAAACCGGCCACCAGCACCATGAACACAACAAGGGCGCGGAGAGCCTTTTCGTGTGATGCTCCTGCCCCAGGTGCTGCTGACCGACGACTTGCTGATGTCGTCGGGGGTGAGCCCGGTGGCCTCGGCGAAGGCGTCTTGCACCTGCTGCACGACCTCATTGGGCTGGTCGCCGACCTGCACCTCGATGGTTCGTCGGCCGGTTTCCTGGTTGACGAGTTCCTGGACCTTTGCACCGGCTCCGTCGAGGCCGTTCTCGTCGAGCAAGGCCCGGGCGTCGTCCTCGGAGAAGGTGTCGGAGGGAACCTCCCACACCACTCCGCCCTTGAAGTCGATGCTCGAGGTTGAGCCCGCTGAACACCAGCGATCCGATGCTGACGAGCAGCATCAGCGCCGACAGCGCCGAGACCCAGCCAGCGACGCCCGTAGAAGTCGATGGCAGTTTCGCCGTGGTAAAGCCGACCGAGGGGGCCGCGGCGAGCGTTGCCGGTGCGGCGTCGATGATGCCGCCGGTTGCCGAACCCTCGACGGCCGAGTCGTCGATGATCGTCTCGTTCATGCCGCACCTCCCGCGGTGGACACCTCGACACCCATCACCTTGCGACGCTCCATCCACTTGGTTCGAGCAAGCAGCAACACCGTGGGACGGGTGAAGAAGTACGACACCAGCAGGTCGCACGCGTGGAGAGACCGAGGAAGAAGGCGAAGCCGCGAACCGCGCCGACCGTGAGATACCAGAGCACGAAGGCACCGATCAGCGACACGAGGTCGGCGATGACGATCGTGTGCCACGCTGCGGCGAAGCCGCGCTGGGCGCTGTTGCGCAACGACTTGCCCGATCGCACCTCATCTTTCAGCCGCTCGAAGAACACGACGTAGGAGTCGACGGTGACGCCGACGGAGACGATGATGCCGGCGATGCCCGACAGCGACAGGGCGAGACCCTGGGTCTCGAGACAGCAGGGAGATGACGCTCCACAGCAAGGAGGCCGACACCGTGACACCGACAGCGACGATGAAGCCGAGCATGCGGTAGTAGAGCACCATGAAGATCAGCACCAGGCCGACGCCGACGAGACCCGAGATCCACGCGGCGCGCAGCGAGTCCTTGCCGAGTGTTGGCGACACGTTCTCGATGGACTCCACTGTCAGCTGCACCGGCAGAGAACCGCTGTTGAGCACCCGTGCCAGGTTGCGGGCCTCACCCTCGCTGAAGTCGCCGCTGATCTCGACGCCGCCGCTGAAGCTGGGCTCGTTCATCTGGGGATCGGACTGGATGATCCCGTCGAGTTCGATGGCGAGACTGTCCAAGCGGGCAGGTACTCAGTGCGGTAGTAGCACTGGCCGAGGCGATCGCGTTCCACACGTCCGCGTCCACTTCGCGCCGTCACGCAGATCGACGGTGACACCCCACCCGGTCTGCAAGACGGCGGCGGCCGCGTTGTCGTCGAACACCTCGCCGCTGCCCTCGACCGGGTCGACCCCATCGGGGTTCCAGGTAGCGCCAACCTGGCAATAGATCGATGTGCCCTTCTTCGCAGGTACTGCTGACCGTAGGGGTCAGCTCACCTGTAGAGGGAAGCCGTTCTCGTCGAGCACGGGTTCCGTTGTGGTTGTGCTCTCGCCGGTGGTCGTGGTGGTCTCATCGACCGTGGTGGTGGTATCGGCATCGGTGGTCGGCGGGCTGGTGGAGGTCGTGGTGTTGGTCGAACTCGGGGAACGAGACGGCCCGCCCGAGGCGGAGGTTGAGGTGGCTGTGTCGACGGTAGCTGTGTCGACCGTGGTGTCGTCGGTGGTGTCGCCTGTGCCCGTGTCGACCGTGGTGTCGCCCGTGCCCGTGTCGACGGTGGTGTCATCGGTGGCGTTCGCGTTGCCGAAGTCGAGGCATTCCTGCATCACCGGACGCAGATAGACCTGGCCGGTGACCTTCACCAGTTCTTCGGCCTGGCGCTGGTTCTTCACCCCCGGCAGGTTGACGACGATCGTGTCGCCCTGGCGCAGGATCTCGGGTTCGGCCACGCCGAGGCTGTCGACGCGCTCGCGGATCTTCTCCACGGCCAGGTCGAGGCTCTCCTCGCTGAACGGTGCCGGCTGAGCCCGCTGGGTGACCGAAATGCCGCCCTGTAGGTCCAGGCCGAGAGCCGGTTCGGTGCCGGTGGCGACAACCGCAATCAGGCGATCCGTAGGCAACCACCAGGATGCCGACCAGTGAAAAGATGAGCTTTCTGCGCATGGGTCGGTCAGGAGTCTTCGTCTGTCGTCGTCACCACGTCGTCGAGAGTGGTGCGGCGACCCTTCGTGCCGTCGTCGCCGAGGGCACGGCCGTTTCGCCCTTGGCGGTGTCGACCTTGCGTTGGATCGCCTGGCGGGCGACGCGGATCTGGACGTTGTCGTCGATCTCGAGCCAGGCGATGTCACCCTCGAACCCGGTGACGAAGCCGTACAGGCCAGATGTGGTCATCACCTCGTCGCCGATCTCGATGGCCTGCTGCAGAGCCATTTGCTCGCGCTGGCGACGACGCTGGGGGCGGATGAGGAGGAAGTACATCGCCACCGGGATGAGCAAGAAGATGGCGAGCTGGATGAGCCCGGCTGCACCGCTGCTCTCCTCGGCGGCGAGGAGGGAGACCGAAGGCATGTAAATCGACCAACTGTTCAAGAATGGGAAGGAAAGGCCCTCCCTGACCGGACGGCGAGTCTAGCCACGAGGGTGGGGTTTCGGCAGATCACCCTCACCGTCACCGGCGGGTCAGCCCCAGACGGACAGAACCTCACCGCGCAACGAGTCCAGCTTGCCGGCTGTGATGGCCACCCTCATCCGCTCCATTAGGCCCAACGTCCAGGCGATGTTGTGGATGCTCAACAGGCGCGAGGCGGTGGGCTCACCCACCTGGAACAGGTGGCGGATGTAGCCGCGGCTGTGCCGGGTACAGACCTCGCAGCCGCATTCGGGGTCGAGAGGGTCGTCGTTGAGCGCGTGATTGGGCGTTCTTCACGTGCACCTTGCCGTGGCCGGTCATGGCTATGCCGTGGCGGCCGATGCGGGTCTGCATCACGCAGTCGAACTGATCGACACCGAGAGCCACGGCCTCGACCAGGCTCGCCGGGTCGCCGACGCCCATCAGGTAGCGAGGTCGGTCAGCGGGCAGGTGGGCGATCGTCGCGGCGAGCGCGGGCAGCATCTCCGGCGCGGGTCTCGCCCACACTGAGGCCACCGATGCCGTAGCCGTCGAACCCGATCTCCACCGTGCGCTGGGCGCTCTGCGCCCGCAGCGCTTCGTCGACCCCACCCTGCACGATGCCGAACAGGGCCTGATCCTCGCGATTGTGGGTGGCCTTCGCACGTGCCGCCCAGGCAGCCGGTGCGCTCCACGGCCAGCCGCACGACCTCGGTGGCGGACGGCAGTGGAGGGCACACGTCGAGCACCATCTGGATGTCGGCACCGAGGAGTTCCTGGGTGGTCACGGCAACTTCCGGGGTGAAGCGGTGCTTGTGAACCGTCGTAAGTGCTCTTGAAAGTCACACCGTCGTCGTCGACCTTCGGCTCGAGGGAGAACACCTGGAACCCGCCCGAGTCGGTGAGTGTCAGCCCATCCCAGCCTGCGAACGCACCCAGCCCACCGAAGTGGGCCACCGTCTCGGCACCGGGCCGCAGCATCAGGTGGTAGGTGTTGCCGAGCACGATCTCGGCGCCGAGGCGCTCATAGTCCGCAGCGCTCAAGTACTTGATCGACCCCCTGGTGCCCACGGGCATGAAGCAAGGGGTGAGATAGCTGCCGCGGGCGGTGTGGGCCACACCTGTGCGGGCGGCTCCGTCGGTGGCCAGGGGTTCGAAAGCGCACGGGGTGCATCAGTTCAGGCTCCGATCGAGCAGCATCGCGTCACCGAAGCTCAAGAAGCGATAGCCGCCGCTGGAGGGCGGTGTCGTAGAGATCGCGCCAGCGCGGGCCGACGAAGGCATCGATCATCATCAGCAAGGTGGTGCGCGGCAGGTGGAAGTTGGTGAGCAGCAGGTCGACCGTCTTCCACTCGTAGGGGCGATGGATGAACAGCCGCGTGCGGCCCTCCGCCTCGCCGAACGTCGCGGCGCTCTCGAGGGCACGGACGCTGGTGGTGCCGACCGCCACCACCCGTCTTCGCCTCGGCGACGGCTTCGGTCGTGGCCGACGGCACCCGGTAGCGCTCGCTGTGGATCTGGTGCTCCCGCGGGTCGGCGGCGCTCACCGGCTTGAACGTGTCGAGCCCCACCACCAGCTCCACGCGTGGCGAGCTGCACCTCCATCGCTTCCAGCGCGGCCGAGGAGCGTCGGCGTGAAGTGCAGACCGGCGGTGGGCGCCGCGGCGGAGCCCGGCTCGTTGGCGTAGACGGTCTGGTAGCGGTCGGGCGTGGCGAGCGGCGCCGTGATGTAGGGCGGTAACGGCATCTCTCCGTGGCACTGCAGCACGTCCAGCGGGTCGCCCTCGCCGATGAGCGAGACGACCATCGTGTCGCCTGCATCGCTGCGCCGTTCGATTCTCACCAGGGGCACACCGTTGGCCTCGAGCTCCTCCCCCGGCTTGCATCTTGCGAGCCCCGCGGACCATCGCCTCCCACACCCGGTTGTCGGTGTCCAGCGGGTCGAGCAGCAGAACCTCCGCCGCGCCGCCGGTGTGGCGCCGCAGGCGGAGCCGCGCCGGTATCACCTTGGTGTCGTTGACCACCAGAAGGTCGCCGTCGCGCAGGAACGAACCGAGGTCGCACACCTGACTGTGCAGTGGATCCGCCGACCCCTGGTCGACGAGCAACCGGGCGCTGTCGCGCGGTTCCATGGGGTGCTGGGCGATCAGCTCGTCGGGCAGGTGGTAGTCGAAGTCGTCGAGCCGCATGGCCCATCCAGGCTAGGGGTCGGACGCCACCCCGAATTGGGTCGGTTCAGCCCATCTTGGCCTGGAGGCGACGGTCGAGGGCGTCGAGGAAGTCCTCGGTGCTCAACCACGGGGCGTCCTTGCCGATCAGCAGGGCGAGGTCCTTGGTCATCTCTCCGGCCTCGACGGCCTCGACGCAGACCGACTCGAGCGCCTCGGCGAAGGCCACCACCTCGGGCGTGCCGTCCATCTTGCCGCGGTAGGTGAGGCCCTGGGTCCAGGCATAGATCGCGGCGATCGGGTTGGTCGAGGTCTTGTTGCCCTTCTGGTGCTCCCGGTAGTGGCGGGTGACGGTGCCGTGGGCCGCCTCGGCCTCGACCGTCTTGCCGTCGGGTGTCATCAGCACACTGGTCATCAGGCCGAGCGAACCGAAGCCCTGGGCGACGGTGTCGGACTGCACGTCGCCGTCGTAGTTCTTGCAGGCCCACAGGTAGCCGCCTTCCCACTTCATCGCGCAGGCGACCATGTCGTCGATCAGGCGGTGCTCGTAGGTGAGCCCGGCGGCGTCCATCTCGGCCTTGAACTCGTTCTGGTAGACCTCTTCGAAGATGTCCTTGAACGAGCCGTCGTAGGCCTTGAGGATGGTGTTCTTGGTGCTCAGGTAGACCGGGTAGTTGCGCATGATGCCGTAGCGCAGGCTGGCGCGGGCGAAGTCGCGGATGCTGTCGTTGAAGTTGTACATCCCCATCATCACGCCACCGTCGGCGCCGAAGTCGGCGATCTTCATCTCCACCGGCGCGCAGCCGTCGGCGGGGATGTAGGTCATCATCACCGTGCCGGCGCCGGGCACCTTGAAGTCGGTGGCCTTGTACTGGTCGCCGTGGGCGTGACGGCCGATGACGATCGGCTTGGTCCAGCCCGGCACCAGCCGCGGAATGTTGGAGATGACGATCGGCTCGCGGAAGATGACCCCGCCGAGGATGTTGCGGATGGTGCCGTTCGGGCTCTTCCACATCTTCTTCAGACCGAACTCCTCGACGCGGGCCTCGTCGGGGGTGATCGTGGCGCACTTCACGGCCACGCCGTGCTTCTTGGTGGCGTTGGCCGAGTCGATGGTGACCTGGTCGTCGGTGGCGTCGCGGTGCTCGATGCCGAGGTCGTAGTAGTCGAGCTCGATGTCGAGGTAGGGCAGGATCAGCTTGTCCTTGATGAACTGCCAGATGATGCGGGTCATCTCGTCGCCGTCCATCTCGACGACGGGGTTGTTCACCTTGATCTTGGCCATGTCTCGCACCCTTCCGGGCTCGTCGCACTTGTATCAGACTTGTATCACTCTAGCCTGAGGCGGCGCTGCTCTTTCAAGCCCCCTAACATCGGGCGCATATGGACTTCGCCTGGACCTCCGAGCAGCAGGCACCTCCGCGAGCGAGCCGCCGCGGTGGCGGCCGACGGAGTGGCGCGTTTCGGACGTTCGAACGACTCCTGGATCAACGGCTACTCCAAGGAGTTCTCCAGGACTCTCGCCGGCTACGGCTGGATCGGCATGACCTGGCCCGAGAACCCCTACTCGGGTGCACGCCCGCCCGGCCATCGACCGCCTGATCGTCGGCGAGGAGATGATCAAGGCCGGCGCACCCATCGGCGCCTCGTGGTTCGCCGATCGCCAGATGGGCCCTCGCTCCTCGCCCACGGCACGCCCGCGCAGCAGGCAGCCTTCCTTCCCGGCATCGTCTCCGGCGAGACCACCTGGTGCATCGGGATGAGCGAGCCCGACGCCGGCAGCGACCTGGCCGCCCTCGCCACCTCGGCCCGCCGCGACGGTGACGAGTGGGTGATCAACGGGCAGAAGATCTGGACCAGCTTCGGCGCGGTGGCCGACTACTGCTACTGCATCTGCCGCACTTCCACCGAAGGGCCGCCCCACGAGGGGATCAGCGAGATCATCGTCCCGATGGATGCACCCGGGGATCGAGGTGCGCCCGATCAAGGACATGACCACCAACCGCCACTTCTGCGAGGTGTTCTTCAGTGATGTGCGCGTGCCGGTGGACAACCTGGTGGGCGCAGAGGGCGGGGCTTTCAAGCAGACGATGGCCCAACTCGAACACGAGCGGGGCGGTATCGACCGCCTGGTCAGCAACCACGCCCTGTACCTCATCGCCCGCGACCGGGCCGACACCACCGATCCGCTGGTGCGCCAGGAGATCGCCCGCCTCGAGACCTACTACCGACTCGGTCGCATCCTGGTGGTCCGCGAGACGCTCAAGCAGGCGCCCGCCGGGTTCAGCGCGGCCACCAAGTGCTTCTGCACCGAGCACGAGCAGAGGGTGGCCGACTTCGTCAGCGGCACGCTCGGCCCCGCGGCGACCCTGTGGGACGACGTCACTCGCGGCCTGTGCTACTCCCCCGGTTACACGATCATGGGTGGCACCTCCAACGTGATGCGCAACATCCTCGGCGAGAGGGTGCTCGGCCTCCCCCGCTGACCCCCACCCCAATGGGCGCGAAACCCCGCCACCCCTGTCGGTCGGGCGCGGAACCCCGTCAGAACTGCGGGTTTTCGATCACATGGGCGCGAGATCACGCCAGGTCTCGGGCGATCGCGATTGCGAGATACGGTCGCGGGCATGGCCGATCTGCTCGAAATCTCCGCCCGGATCATCGACAACGGGCTGGTCGACCAGCCCATCAATCGCGTGACCAACGAGCTCTCCGAGGTGGCCGACGGCATTGCGATGGTCGAGAGCTTCAGCCACTGCGTCGCCCTGCGCACCGACGAGGGCCTCACGTGCTTCGACGCCTCGGGCGTCCAGACGGGCCAGGCGGTGCGCGACGCTCTACGCGCCTGGTCGCCCGACCGGGTCAGCCACCTCGTATACACCCACGGCCACGCCGATCATGTGGGTGGAAGCACGTTCTTCCGTGACGACTCGCCCCGAGTGGTCGGCCACGAGAACGTCGCCAGGCGCCTCGACCGCTACGACTACACCAACAACTGGAACCTCATCATCAACGCCCGCCAGTTCGGCGGCGTGTCGGGCGACCTCAATCTGAGTATCGGCGATAGCGGCGGCGGCGTGGCCGTGCAGGCCAATCCCAACGCCCGACGCTTCCTGCCGGCCAGCACGATGCGCCCGGACGAGACCTTCCATGAGCACCACGAGGTGTCCATCGGCGGCGAGCCGATCGAGATGCGCCACGCACGCGGCGAGACCGACGACCACCTGTGGGCCTGGCTGCCCAAGCGCAAGGCGCTGGTGACCGGCGACTTCCTGATCTGGAACTTCCCCAACGCAGGCAACCCGCAGAAGGTGCAGCGATACCCGATCGAATGGGCTGCGGCTCTGCGTGAGATGGCGTCGATGGGCGCCGAGTTGCTGCTCCCCGCCCACGGGCTGCCGATCGCCGGCGAGGAGCGGATCGCCCTAGTGCTGGGCGACGTCGCCACCGCGCTCGAGGACCTCGTGGCCGAGGTCGTGGCAATGATGAACGCTGGGGCCAACCTCGACTCGATCATCCACACGGTCAAGGTCCCGGCCGACACGCTCGCCAAGCCCTACCTGCGACCCCTCTACGACGAGCCGGAGTTCGTCGTGCGCGGCGTGTGGCGCCAGTTCGGCGGCTGGTGGGACGGCGCTGCCAGCCGGCTGAAGCCCTCCCCCGACGCCCACCTGGCAACTGCTGTCGCCGAGCTCGCCGGCGGCGCAGAAGTGCTGCTCCGACGCGCCGAGCAGGCGGCCACCGACGGCGACCTGCGGCTCGCCTGCCACTTCGCCGACCTCGCCGGCTGGGCAGCACCCAACGACCCGACCATCCATGGAGGCCGGGCCGCAATCTACGTCGCCCGCCGCAACAGCGAGCCGAGCCTGATGAGCAAGGGGATCTTCGCCGCCGCCGCCCGCGAGAGCCAGCTCGTGGTCGAGGGGTCCGGCCCGGTCACTGGCGGCTGAGGCTCACCAGCACGAGAGCAAGCGCCGCGACGCCCAGGCCAACTGCCTGCCACTTGCCGAGCCTCTCCTTGTCGATGCCGAACGCGAGCGCCACCGTGCTCGCCGGGTACATCGAGGCGATCACCGACACGATCGACAGCATCCCCGCCCTCACCGCCGCCAGGTACAACACGTTCGCCGCCATGTCGAACACGCCGGCCGCTACGGCGATGGTCAGCGACTCGCGGTCGCGCGACGACCCGTGAGCGGGTGACGGCGATCAGCACCACCAGCAGGGGCACCGACGCCAGTCGGGCGGCCACGAGCGGCCACAAGCCCGAGTCGGGGTCGGTGCGGTCGAAGGCGACGAACAGCAGCCCGAAGCACGCACCCACACCCACGGCGAGGGCGACGATGCGTGGCGGCGTGTTGTGCTGGTGGGTACCGAGCGCCCCGCTGACCAGAGCGACCGCCACGACTGCGAGCCCGATGCCGACGAGAGCAAGCGGCGACGGGCGCTCGCCGAGCGCCAGCCCGACGACCACCGGCAGCACTACGCCGACGACGGCGCTCACGGGGGCGACGACACTGATGTCACCGTGGGCAAACCCGTGGTAAAGCCCGGCTATCCCGAGTGCGCCCACAACTCCGCCGAAGGCTCCCCAACCCCATGTGGCAGCGTCGGGCACCGCCGTGCCCATGACGGCGACGACCACCACGACGAACACGAGGCTGACAGCCTGCCCCACCGCCGCAACCACCAGGCTCGGCTGGCGACGGCTCGCCCGCCCCCCGAACCAGTCACCCACGCCGTAGACCATGGCCGAGCAGAAGGCGAGCACGACCGGCATGGCCGACCAGTCAACCACCTCGAGGCCGGCATGGCGGACCTCGTCGGCGAAAGGGTGCTCGGCCTCCCCCGCAGACCCCACCCCAACCCCAACCATTGGGCGCGAAACCCCGCCACTCCTGTCCTTCGTGCGCGAAACACCGTCACAACTGCGGGTTTTCGATCACATGGGCGCGCCACACCGACAGCCAATTGGACCGCTAGTGGAAGTGGATCGACGACCTCCGACCGCGCTCAACAGCGGCCGCACCAGTGGGCGTAGCCGGACTCGAACCGGAGACCTCCACCGTGTCAGGGTGGCGCTCTAACCAACTGAGCTATACGCCCGTATAGCGGTAGCCGAATCTACCAGTCAGCTCAGCCTCAACGACACTTCGTTGGCCAGAGCCACGTCATCCGCCGGGTCGCTCCTCGCCATCGGTGACATCTGACACATCCCGATGTTATGGTTCCCTCGTGCGAAGGCCGTCGGTGGCACAGGGTGGCTCCACAACCTCCGAGTCGAGGGCACGGTCCGCAGCGATGCTGTACGCGTTCGGAGCCGCAGCATGGATCATCGTCTCCGATCTGGTGTTCGCCGTGTTGGACATCTCCTCCCCGACCTTCAACATCATCAAGGGATTCTGCTTCGTCACGGTCACAACGCTCCTGTTGTGGCGAGTCTTTCTTCGACACGAACACCAGGTCGCCTTGATCATCACCGATGTCGAACTGGCGGGTGAGCAGTTGAAGGCGGCTCTGGAAGGGGTCACCCGCACCGTCGGCTTGATGGTCGAGGCGCGCGACCCATACACGGCGGGTCATAACCAGCGTGTGGGTGACCTCGCGGACCTGATTGGGTGTCACCTCGGTCTCGACGACAAGCGGCGCGAAGGCCTGCGCATCGGTGGCTATCTCCATGACGTCGGCAAGGTGTTGGTGGACGACGAGATCCTCAACTTCCCTGGCCAACTCTCGGACACACAGCGCGATGAAGTGCAACAGCACTGCCAGTTCGGCCACGACATCCTCCGTGGGGTGCCCTTCAACTGGCCGATCACCCAGATCATCTACCAGCACCACGAGAGGCTCGACGGATCGGGTTACCCCCAGGGTCTCCGCGGCGACGAGATCATGCTCGAGGCGCGGATCGTCGCCATAGCCGATGTGTTCGACGCACTGACCTCCGAGCGCCCCTACCGCGCCGCCGAAGGCGTCGCCTTCGCGCTGCGAACACTCTGCGATGGTGCCGGCAGCCAATACGACAGCGAAGGTGTTCAGGCCCTCGTCCACCTGGTCCAGACAAACATGTACACAGCCTGATGAAGCCCACCCGGCAACTGGGAAGGCGGGCCCCGTATAGCGGTAGCCGAATCTACCAGTCAGCTCAGCCTCAACGACACTTCGTTGGCCAGAAGCCTCCCCCGACGGGTGAGTCGCACCCTGCGTCCATCGGACTCCACCAACCCGTCGAGCCCGTCGACGTCGAGGGCCTCCGCCGGCACCCCGTCACGCATCCTCAACGCCAGCTGCAGCCCCTCCAACCGCCTGGTGGCGGCATCGAGCACCTCACTGCCCGCCTCCGTACCGTGCCCCGCCGTGACCGAGGCGATGTAGCGCTCGGGGGTCCTCACGTTCCACCACCGTCGCCCCGATCGGTGGCTGTGGGCGGCGCTGCCGAAGCCGATGTAGTCGCCCTGCTGCCAGTAGAGGATGTTGTGCCGGCACTCGTGCCCGGGGCGCGCCCAGTTGCTGATCTCATAGTTTGCGAGCCCGGCGGCAGTGAGCAGATCGTCGGCGAGCTCGTACTTGTCGGCTAGATCGTCGTCGTCGGGATGACGCTCGGGCTGGGCGGCCAACGGCGTGCCGGGCTCGATCGTGAGCGCGTAGGCGGAGACGTGGGGCGGGTCGAGCTCCAGCACTGCCCTCGAGAGTGTGCGCGCCAGTCGGCGAGCGACTCCCCCGCGCCTCCGTAGATCAGGTCGAGGTTGAACGTTGGAATGCCGGCCTCGCGTACGGCCGCCACGGCGGTGATCACGTTGGCGGGTCGGTGGGTCGCGGCCGAGTGCACCGAGAACGTGGGGCACCATGGACTGCACACCGATGCTCACCCGGTTCACACCTGCCTCTCGATAGGTGCGCAGAAGGCCGACCGTGACATCGTCGGGGTTGCACTCCACGGTCACCTCGGCTCCGGGGACTGTGGGGATCCTTGCCAGCACCTCGGCCAGCTGGGCGGGATCGACCTGGGTGGGCGTTCCACCACCCACGAAGACACTTGTCACCGGCGGCAGCGCCGAACGGGCGATGTCTTCGCCGAGTGCCTCCAGGTAGGCCGAGCGCAGGTGATGGCGGTCATCCCAGGTGGCGAATGCGCAATAGTCGCAGCGCCGAGCGCAGAAGGGGATGTGGATGTAGACGCCGAAGGGCTCGGTCACGAGAGCGAAGCTATCGCCGCCCGTCGACGAGGCCGTTAAGGGCGAAAGAGCAGGTCGAGGGCGTCGAGGCGCTGGCCCACCTGGTCCACCGGTACGTCGAGCATCGCTGCGATGGCGCGGGTGTCGTCGCCGCGTACGGTGATCACCTTGCCGTTGAAGTCCTGGCGCTGGACCTGGATCATCTTCAAGAAGCGGGTGAGCATCTCGAAGGGCTGACCGCTGAGTTGGCTCAACTTCAGCAGATCGACGGCGAGTTTGGTGTTCTGGGCCGGTTCCGTGTCGACGGGGATGGTGACGTCTTCGCGGGGCAGAAGTTGGTCGACGGGCACGTTGTAGAACTTGGCCAGCCTCTCCAGGCGGGGCACGGAGATCGCCCTCTCGCCCCTTTCGTAGGCGCCGAGGACGGAGGCCTTAAACTCCTCGTTCGAGGAAGCCTCGACCTCCTGCAACGAGAGCCGCTTCTGGCGACGGATGACGCGCAGCCGTTCGCCGACCTTGCGACTGTAGGGCGAGGAGGTGACATCATCATCGAATTCGCGCATGGTGTGGTCCCTTGTGAGCTCTTTGCCCTCCGCAGCGACTGGGCAACGTCGTTGATCTTGGCACAAGATGTCCGAAATAACAACGCAAAGTGAAGGTTCTTCACTGTGTGTCGCTTTTGTTCAGTTCGGTGCCAAGACCCTTGCTGCGGCGAGGATCGCAGCCGTCTCCACCCTCAGCACGGTGTCGGCCAGCCTCACCCTCGGCAAGCCGGCACCCAACTCCTCGTCGGTGAACCCGCCTTCGGGGCCGATGACCACGACTGATGCTGCCACCAGCGACTCGCCGTCGGGGTCGGCGAGTACGGCGCCAGGCATGCCGGCGATGAAGGCGAAAGACAGCGGACCCTCCAGCACAGGCAGCCAGGTTCGTCGACTCTGGGCCGCCGCCTCACGGGCCACCCGACCGAGCCGCGCGAAGCTGACGCTCAGCGCGTTCGGCTGGCCACCGCACCACGCTACGCGCGCAATGGAGAAGGATGATCCGGTCCGACACCGATCTCGGTGAGCTTCTGGACCATCCAATCGAGGCGGTCGCCCTTGGGGATCGCGGCAGCAATCGTGCACTGCATCGGCTGTGCCTCGCGGATCTCTTCGCCGATGGGTCGCAGGGCGCCCCCAGCTACCTCGGTGCACCGCCAGCCTCCCTGGCCGTCGCTTACCGTCACCGCCTCGCCATCGCGAAGGCGCAGGACGCGAAAGAGGTGGTGGGCGTCATCGGGCTCGGGTATGGGGGATGAGAGCGACGAGACGAAGACGTGTGCCGCGCTGGACCGCAGCAGGGGGTTCACTGGAATGCCGACTTGATGCGGGCGAAGATGCCCTGCTCCTGGTTGATCTCCTCGCCGCGAGAGTCGGCGAACTTCTTCAGCAACTCAGCCTCGAACTCGCTGAGCTTGGTGGGCACCTGCACGTCGACCTGCACCCTCAGGTCACCACGGCTGCGACCCTGCAACCGATGCGACACCACGCTGACGCAAGACGAACTGGCGGCCGGGTTGGGTGCCGGCGGGAACGATGATCTCCTCGTCGCCGTCGAGAGTGGGCAGGGTGAACCGCGCCCCTAGCGCCGCCTGGGCGATCGACACCGCGAGCGTGGTGACCAGATCGTCGCCTTCGCGCCGGTAGAGCTCGTGGGGTGCAACCCTGATGTGGACGTAGAGATCGCCGGCGCTGCCGCCGCGGGGCCCGACGGCGCCACGACCGGTGAGCCTCAGGGTGGACCCGGTGTCCACGCCCGCAGGCACGTCGACCTGGAACGTCTTCTCGGTGATCACCCGGCCGTCACCGTTGCACGAACTGCACGGGGTGACGATCACCTCGCCAAGGCCGTTGCAGCGGGGACAGGCCGTGGACGTGACCATCTGCCCGAGCATGCTCTGGCGCACCCTCTGTACCTGCCCGCGGCCGTTGCAGTCGCTACACGTCACCGGCTTGGTGCCCTCACCGGCACCCGATCCGCCACATTCGTCGCACTTCAGGGCGGTGCGCACCGTGACCGGCACCGTGGCACCGAAGACGGCCTGCTCGAAGGCAACGTCGGCCATCACCTCGAGGTCCTGACCGCGCGGCGGGCCCGAACGGCCGCGCTGGCCGCCGAAGGAGCTACCTCCGCCGAAGAAGGCATCGAAGATGTCGCCGAGGCCACCACCCATGAAGTCGCCTGCGCCACCGCCGGCACCGCCGACACCCTGCTCGCCGTAGCGGTCGTAACGCGCCCGCTGCTCCGGGTCGCTGAGTACCTCGTAGGCCCGGGCCACCTGCTTGAACTTCTCCTCGGCAACGGAGTCGCCCGGCTTGGCATCGGGGTGAAGTTCGCGCGCCTGCACGCCGATAGGCCTTCTTAAGGTCGTCGGCGCTGGCGGTGCGCGCCACGCCGAGCAACTCGTAGTAGTCAGCCATGAATGCCTCCGTCGCCCAGGTGGCGTCCCAACCTGTCGCTCACTACTTCCACCGTGGCGAGCGCCTGCGGATAGTCCATCCGGGTGGGTCCGAGTACGCCGACGGTGCCCACCTGTTCTCCGTCGACCACGACCGCCTTGACCACCACCGAGCAAGCGGCGAGGGGCTCGATGCCGTGCTCGGCGCCGATCGCTACCGAGAGACCACGATCGATGATGTCGCGTAGAAGGGTGACCATCACGTATTGCTGCTCGAGGGTGTGCAGCACGGTGCGGACCGTGTCGACGGCGTCGAATGCGTGGGCCATCGATGCTGCCCCGCCGACGAACACGGTCTCATCGGTGGTGACCTCGTCGAGTGCCCGGCAAGCCGAAGCGCAGACATTGTCGAGGTCCCGGTCGCCCGTGGCGGGGACCTCGGTCTTGCCATCGAGGGGTCGGCCGGCGAGGTGGGCCTGGAGATGGGCGGAGGCAGCAGCCAGACGTACATCGGTGACCTCGCCCGCCAGATCGAAGGGCTCGTTCTCCACGGTTCCGTTGGACAGCACTGCGACCACGGTGGCGTGGCGACCGGACAGACCCACGACCTGCACCGACCGGATGACGGCCGTTTCGACGCGTGGCCCCACCACGAGGGCCGCATGGTGGGTGACCTGCGACAAGAGGTTGGTGGTCTGGTGGAGGAGTTCCTCCAGACGACCGTGGGCGGAGTCGAAGAAGTGGCCGACCCTCTGCTGGGCGCCGACGTCGAGACGACCGGGTTCGGCCATGTTGTCGACGAAGAAGCGGTAGCCCTTGTCGGTGGGAATGCGGCCCGCGGACGTGTGGGGCTGGGCGAGATAGCCCTCCTGCTCGAGCACCGCCATCTCGTTGCGCACCGTGGCCGAGCTGACCTTGACCCCGGGCGCGTTGGCCACATGGGTGGAACCGACGGGCTGGGCCGTGGTGATGTACTCGTGAACCACCGCCCTCAAGATGGCGGTTCTGCGCTCGTCGAGCATCGGTCTCCTTCCAGATCGGTCGGCAGAGGGCGGATGGGCGTTGGCACTCCAGGCTATCGACTGCCAGAGGTGACGAACCGGTATCGGAGTAGGGCCTCTTCGCGTTCGGACCGGTGATCGACCATCGGCAGCGGATAATCGGCGGGGCGGCGGGCGCCAGGCTCGTGGACCCCCGGCCCTTCGATCGCCGCCAACTCTTTGACCCAGCGCCTCACATAGTCGCCGGCGGGGTCGAAACGACGACCTTGGGTGGTGGGGTTGAAGATGCGGAAGTAGGGGGCGGCGTCGGTGCCGGTACCGGCCACCCATTGCCAACCGAGGCTGTTCGAGGCGACGTCCCCATCGATGAGGTGACGCATGAAGTGTCGGGCGCCCCACTGCCAGGGTAGGTGCAGGTCCTTGACCAGGAAGCTCGCCACCACCATGCGCAGTCGATTGTGCATCCACCCGGTGGCCAGCAGTTGGCGCATGCCGGCGTCGACGATCGGGTAACCGGTCAGCCCGGCCGCCCATCTCTGCATCCGCGAACGCGCCTCCTCGTCCGTGTCCACTGGCATCGCGTCCATCCGGCGGTCGAGGTTCTCCCACCCACTGTTCGGCCGGTGGTGCATCACGTCGGCGTAGAACTCGCGCCACACCAGCTCCCTGGCGAAGGCTTCGTCGCCTTGCGCGATTCCGAGGTCGGCGAGGAGCTGCCGCGGATGCACGAGCCCCCACTTCAGCGCGGCAGAGAGGTGGCTCGTGCCATCGAGCGCCGGCAGATCGCGATCTTCTCCGTAGGTGGAGACCCTGGGCAGGAACGCCTCCCACCGGGTGTGGGCTACGGCCTCTCCGGCACCGGTTAGGTCGACGTCGACCTGGGGGTTGTCCGGTGGGCCGTCGCACGGCACAGAGGGGGCGCCGAACCATTCCACATCGGGGACGCCAACCGGTTCGGGCCACTCATGTTGGCGCCAGGCTCGCAAGAACGGGCTGAACACGGCGTAGGGGCGGCCGTCGGCCTTCACGACCGAGCCGGGCACCACCGCGTAGGGCGTGCCGACACCGACGAGCTGGGTTCCTGCCTCGCCCAGTGCGCGGGCCACCTCGACGTCGCGAGCACGACCATACGGCGAGTGATCGCCGCTGACGTAGACGGCCCTAGCACCGACCTGCGAGGCGAGCGTAGCCACCACCGAGGAAGGCTCGCCGTGGCGGTAAACGAGTGCGCCGCCGATCGAGTCGTCGAGCGCTTGTAGCGCCTCGGCCATGAACGCCCGGCGCGACAGGCCGGCTCGGGCGAAGGCGGGATCGACGACGAACAGGGGTACAACCCTCACCCCATCGGCCGCGGCCGCCTGCAGTGCAGGCAGGTCGGCGAGCCTCAGGTCGCGGCGGAACCACATCACAACCGTTCGCGTCACGGTGCCGCCACTGGTACTGCCGCCTCGACGACCGTCGGTGTCGACCGCTCGGCTCGACCCCTCAGCACTGCACCGACCGTGACGACCAACAGGGTGATCGTGCTGCCGTAGGCCAGGCTCCACTCGGCACCCACGTTGTCGGCGACCCAGCCGGTGACCGGAGCCCCGATCGGGGTGCTGCCGAGAAAGGCGACGGCCCCGAGGGCCAACAGCCGACCGCGCATGTTGGGTGGCGCCTCCTGCTGGATGATCGCGCTCTGCCCGGCGACGAAGGCGGCCCCGCCGATGCCGGCGGGAACGGCGAGGAGCACCGCCAGCCAGACGGTGGGTGCCCAGGCGAGCGCCAGGCCGCTGACACCGAGTAGGAGACCGTTGCCGAAGAACCAGGTCGTGGTGACCTCGTCGCGGGCGGCGGTGAGCAGGGAGCCGACCAGGCTGCCGAACCCCGTGGCCGAGAGCAGGACGCCGAACATACGTGGGTCGTGGAAGCCGACGTCGGCCAGCTTGAGCAGGGACACCTGGTAGTTGAAGGCGAACGTTCCCACCAGGGCGAACACGACGAACACCACCCTCAGTCGGCGGTCACCGGAGATGAAGCGCACGGCGTCACGCACCGGCGTGCCACCACGCTCAGCCCTCGGCGAGGGGAACATCTGGGAGCGATCGATTGCCAGCAGGGGCCACAGGATGGCCATGAATGAGAGCCCGTTGAGGGTGAACAACCATCCGGCGCCGAGCGGGCCTTTCAAGAACGCAGCCAATGCCGGCCCGATGATCCGCGAACCGGTCATCACCGCGGTGTTGAGCGAGATCGCATTGCTGATCTCGTCGGGCTCGACGAGCTCGATGGCGAAGCTGCGGCGAGCCGGGTTGTCGAAGGCGTTGACCACGCCGAGAACGAGCGACAGAACGTAGAGCACAGGCAGGTTGGTCCAGCCGGCGAAGGTCAGGGCGCCGAGCAGAAGAGCCTGCGCCGCCTGGAGGCTTTGGGTGACGATGGCCATCCGCCGCTTGTCCCGCCGATCGGCGACGGCGCCCGCCCAGCTCCCCAGCAGGAGCATCGGCAGGAACAGGCAGAGGAGGCTGATACCGGTGTCGGTGGCGCTGCCGGTGAGCTCATAGACGACCAGCGACATCGCCGTCATCTGCATCCAGGTGCCGATGTTGCTCACGAGCAGGCCGATGAAGAACAGCCGCGCATTGCGGTGCCTCAGCGAGCGGAACATCGCCGAGGAACGCACCCCTACTTTCTACCCTCGTGATTTAGGTGTCGAACGCAAAGACCCTTGACGACGACACATTGCCCCGCTCACCTCAGCGGGACAGTCGTTCGCCCAAGTAAGCACCGATGCGGGCGACAGCGTCGTCGGCCTCGGGCATCATGCCCAGCGCCGCCTGGAAGACGTGCTGCATCTCGGGGAACACGTCGAGGCGAACATCGCCGCCGGCGTGGGCGGCCTTGACCGCCAGTCGAGTGGAGTCGTCGAGCAGGGTCTCGTCGCCGCCGACCTGGATGTAGAGAGGGGCGATGCCCGTGAGGTCGCCGTGGAGAGGGGCGGCCAGGGGGTCGTGCTTGTCGCCGCCGGCGAGGAACATGTCGACGAAGTGGTCCAGTCCGTCGGCCCGGATCATCAGATCGACGTCGAGCTTGGTGGACATCGAATCGCCCATGCCCTCGAGGTCTATCCACGGCGAGATCGGCACTGCCGCCGCCGGCTGGGGCAAGCCTGCATCGCGCAGGGCCAAGAGGGTGGCAACGGTCAGGCCCCCGCCGGCCGAGTCCCCGCTGATGGCGATGCGACCGGGCGCGTAGCCCTGGTCGAGCAGCCACCGGTAGGCGGCCACCGAATCGGTGACGGGAGCGGGGTGAGGGTGCTCGGGCGCCAGACGGTAGTCGACCGACAGAACCTTGCAGCCGGTCGCCTTGGCGATGCCCGCTGCCAGCCTCACGTGGCTGCGCGCCGACAACATGATGTAGCCGCCACCGTGGAGGTACATCACCACCCGGTCGGCGGCGGCACCCTCCGGCACGATCCACAAGGCCGGCACCCCTCCGGCCACCGTATCGCTGACCTCGACTCCGTCTGGCATGACGCCCATCGCGGACATGCCGAACTCGGCACCCGCACGCATCTCCTCCACGGATGGCTGATGATCGGCCGTGTCCGCCGTGTCCGCCGTGGCATCGCGGACCATCACCAACATCGCCTTCAACGCCTCCGCCTGCTGGCTGGCCATCGCCGCCTCCTCGCTAGTCGCCCTGCCGAAACCCTAGCGACCGCGCCTGCAGCCCCCGGTAGCGCACGCTCAGTCGTCGAGCTTGAGGGCGGAGATGAACACGTCGCCGGGCACCTCGACGCGCCCGATCGACTTCATCTTCTTCTTGCCCTCTTTCTGCTTCTCGAGCAGCTTGCGCTTGCGGGTGATGTCGCCGCCGTAGCACTTGGCGAGCACGTCCTTACGTCTCGCCTTCACCGTCTCGCGGGCGATGATCTTGCCCCCGATGGCAGCCTGGATCGGCACGTCGAACATCTGCCGCGGGATGAGCTCCTTCAGCTTCTCGCACATCCGGTTGCCGTAGGCGAAGGCCTTGTCGCGGTGCACGATGGTGCTGAACGCGTCGGCGGGGATCCCGTTCAACAACAGGTCGACCTCGCACCAGGTTGCTGCGCTGGTAGCCGCTGAGCTCGTAGTCGAGGCTGGCGTAACCCTGGGTGCGGCTCTTCATCTGGTCGAAGAAGTCGACGACCACCTCGGCCAGCGGGATCTCGTAGTGAAGCTCCACGCGCTCGGGCGACAGGTACTCGAGCTTGGTCAGGTCGCCACGGCGGGTCTGGCAGAGGTCCATCAGCGTGCCGGTGAAGTCCTTGGGGGTGATGATGCTCACCCGGAAGTAGGGCTCCTCGATGAAGTCGATGCTCTGCGGGGTGGGCAGGTCTGCGGGGTTGTCGACGAGCTCGACGTCGCCATTGGTCTTGTGCACCCGGTACTCCACGCTCGGTGCGGTGGCGATGAGGGCGAGGTTGAACTCGCGCTCGAGGCGCTCCTTGACGATCTCCATGTGCAGCAGACCGAGGAAGCCACAGCGGAAGCCGAAACCGAGTGCACCCGAGATCTCCGGCGAATAGGTGATGCTCGCGTCGTTGAGCTTCAGCTTCTCCAGGCTCTCCCGCAGCAGCTCGAAGTCGTCGCCGTCGATCGGGAACAGCCCGCAGAACACCATCGGCTTCGGGTCGCGGTAGCCGTGGAGGGCCTCGGTGGAGCCGTGATTGAACGTGGTGACCGTCTCGCCGCTTCGCGCCTGGCCGACGTCCTTGATGCCGGCGATGAGGTAGCCCACCTCGCCAGGGCCGAGCTCGGGCACTGGGGTGGGCACAGGGCGGCGGACGCCGATCTCGACGGCCTCCTGCTGGGTGCCGGCCTGCATGAACAGGAGCTTTGTGCCGCTGGTGAGTCGGCCGTTCATGACCCGGATGCTGCTGACCACCCCGCGGTACTGGTCGTACTGGCTGTCGAAGATCAGGGCCTGCAGAGGAGCGTCGGGATCGCCCTTGGGGGCGGGGATGCGCTCGATGACCGCATCGAGCAGGCCGCCCACGCCGACCCCGGTCTTGGCCGAGATGCGCAGGATGTCTTCGGCCGGGATGCCGAGCACGGTCTCGATCTCCATCGCGTAACGGTCGGGGTCGGCGGCCGGCAGGTCGATCTTGTTGAGCGCGGCGACGATCTCGAGGTCGTGCTCCAGCGCCAGGTAGCAGTTGGCCAGCGTCTGGGCCTCGATGCCCTGGGCGGCGTCGACCACCAGCACCACACCTTCGCAGGCTGCCAGGCTGCGACTGACCTCGTAGCCGAAGTCGACATGGCCGGGGGTGTCGATCAGGTGGAGGGTGTGGCCCTTCCAGTCGACGCGCACGTTCTGGGCCTTGATCGTGATCCCCCGCTCGCGCTCGAGATCCATCGTGTCGAGGTACTGGGCACGCATGTCGCGGGCATCGACGGCGTTGGTGAGCTCCAGGATGCGGTCGCTGAGGGTGCTCTTGCCGTGATCGATGTGGGCGATGATGGAGAAGTTGCGGATGCGTGCGAGGTCCATGGCCGGTCGCTCGATCCTATCGGCGGGTGTGTAACGGCCGCGAGGTTGGGGTCCGTGACGTGTCGCTGTTAGCCTCGCATGGCTAGTTTCAACACCAAGAGGGCACCAAGAGGGCACCGCAGTGGCGAACATCAAGAGTCAGAAGAAGCGCATCCTCACCAATGCCAAGAGCGCCGAGCGCAACAAGGCAGTGAAGACCGAGCTCGAAGACGCGGGTCAAGACCGCTACCAAGGCCGCTGGAACAGAGCAGGCCGAGGAAACCCTCCGGGTTGCCGTGAAGCGCCTCGACATGGCTGCCGCCAAGGGTGTCATCCACGCCAATCAGGCCGCTCGCCGCAAGAGCCGGCTGATGAAGAAGCTCAACGCCTCGGGCTGAGCAACTTCGCCCACTTCTATCGAGGGCCCGGGCCGATGCCCGGGCTCTTTCGCGTCCGGGTCGGATCAGCGACGGTCCCGCCTTCAGCGCCGAAGGCGACTCAGGCGGGCGACGAGCACTTCCATGACCAGCTCTTCGGGCCACTCCTTGGCGCCGCGCAGGTCGAGGTCTGCCTGAGCAAGCAACCCGACGGCGCGGGTGACCCCTCCCCCACCCAGCTTGCGGTACTGATCGAACGCCTTCTTCGCCGGGAAGCCGGGCCTGATGCCCATCGCCGCTGCGGCCGATGCCTCGTCGTGGGCGCCCGAGCCGTCGAGGGCGAGCAGCTTGGCGTAGTGGCCGTGGAGGATCGCCATGACCTGAAGCGGGTGGCGTTCACCGGCACGCATCATCCGGTGCAGCAGCTTCAAGGACTGGGTGGTGTCGCCGCGGTCGATGGAATCGGTGAGGTCCCATGGCGGCACCCCACCTGCCTCACCGAGGAAGGGCTCCACGTCGGCGGTGTGCAGGGTCTTGCCCTCTCCGTAGGTGGAGTGCAGGGTGTCGAGGATGCCCTGCAGGCGTCCGGCATCTTCACCAAGCCAGGCGGCGATCATCTGGGTGGCCTGGGCATCGAACCTCAGGCCGGCGGCCTTGATCTGCTCCTCGAACCAGCCCGAACGCTCGCGGGCCCGGGTGGGTGGAGCTGTCTCCACCGTCGTTGCCCCGGCCTTCTTCAGGGCGTCGGTGAGTGCCTTGGGCATGCGACCGCCGCCTGCCACCAACACCAGGTCGGTCGTGGGCAGGGGGTCGTCGAGGAAGGCGACGAAGGGTGCCACGTCGTCGACCTTGAAGCGGCCCACCCCCCTGGCGACCACCACCCTCTTCTCGGTGAGAAAGGGTGGGGTCTGGGCGGCGTCGATGACCTCGCCGCACCTCGAAGTCCTCACCGTCGAAGTCGTCGACCATGAGGGTGCGATCCCCGTCGCCGACCAGCTTCTTGATCAGGTCACCGATGGCCGACAAGATCAGCGACTCGTCGTCGCCGGTGATGAGATAGGTGGACATGACCCCTTCAGATTGGCATACGGCTGCCGCCCCTACGCCAGCGCCACACTGCAGGCGCCACCAATGCCGCCCCGACCGCTATCCATGCCATGGCCGCCAGCCCACCGTGGGGCTCCAACGCCGCCGCCACCCGCGCCACCGTGGCCACCCAGCGCGTGCCGACGGATGCGGGGATCATCACCAGGTTCGCCGCCGGTGAGGGAAGCATCGCTGCGGCCAGCGCCGCCGGTATGCCGTAGAGCATCACCGAACCCGCCACCGGCACCGCGAAGAGGTTCGCCACCAGCGAGATGACCGGCAGCCTCCCGAAGACCAGAAGGCTCGGTAGCGCAACCCCCGCCTGTGCACCGAGGGTGACCGCCAACGGCAAGGTCAGCCAACCGGGGCCCGGGCAGCCTGGGGCCTCAACCACGGCCCGACGATGCACACCCCAGGGTGGCGCCCACCGACAACCAGAACCCAACCGACCACACCAGGAGCGGATCGACCAGCACCAGCGCGGTCACGGCCAGCGCCACCAGTCGCACTGGTCGAACCTGGTGCCCGAGGGCGAAACCCGTGGCGGCGAGCATGGCCATCACGCCAGCCCTCAACACCGACGGCTCGAACCGGGTGAGCGCCATGAACCAGGCGATCAGCCCACACGTGGCCGTCCACCGCCACCACGGCCGCAGCCGACGCAGCAGCGGCGAGGTCGCGGCAAGCAGGAAGGCGACGTTCTGCCCGGACACTGCGGTGAGGTGGGACAGCCCGGCGGTGCGGAACTCGGTGATCATCGCTTCTGGCTGGCGGGCGTCGTCGCCGATCACCAGTCCGGTGAAGAGGGCTGCATCACCCTCGGGCATCGCTTGCTCGGCGACCCGCCTCAGCACGGATCGCACCCTGTTGCTGGCCCGCGAGATCCCGTTGCCGCCGACGATGTCGGCGATGATCTCGACGTCGAGCTTGCCCACGACGTGGCGGACAGCTGCCCGCCGGGCAGCAGAGCCGGCCAGCGGGGTGCGACGTGCGCAGAGCCAGACCAGCTCTCCCGCCTGGTGACCTTCGAGCTTGCGTCGAGCCGATCCGTAGAGCCAGGCGTCGAAGCGTTCACCCTCGATCTGCACGGTGATCCTCGTCCCTCGCCCGAAGGGTGCCGGATCGGCGACGAGGGTGACCCAGCCGGTGTGCTCGCCGAGATGCCGCGGCTGGGTCTGGCTCCATGCACGATCGCCCAACAGCCCACCCGCCACCGAAAGCACCAGACACAACACCACCGCAGCCCTGCCCCAGCGAGCCATCCAAGCCACCGCGGCGATGCAGACCCCGGCCGGCGCACCGATCCACACCCCGAGTGTCAGGGCCAGGGCCCCGGCCACGACGGCACCGTCCGAAAGGTGGTGCCGGAACCGCACCCCGTTCACCTCGTACGCTCGCGACGTGGAGCCGCTGACCCTGACCGCCCCTCCGGTGCCCCACGGCCCACGCGCCTACCGCCGCCAGATCCGCACCCTCGGCCCGGTGGCCGGGCTGCTACCACCCGCTCTGCTCGGTGGGCTGGCCCTGATGCTGCACCGCGGCAGCACCTCCACCCTGAGGGGATTGACCAGCTTCTTGAGCGCAGTCCTCGCCGCGCCCTGCCTGCTGGTTGCCGGTGTGCCCCTGTCGGGCGGCACCGGCGTGTATGTGGCCTCCATCTCGGCCAGCGTGGTGATCTGGCTGATCCTGAGCACTCTGGCGTCGCGCCGGGCCACGAGAACCCCGGTGGCGAGCTGGCGCGACTACTGGCGCGAGTACGCGTGGCTGGCCGCAGGGGTGTGGCTGGGGGTCGGTGCAGCACTCCTGGCGACCGACCTGATGCTCGGCCGCCCTGTGCTCTGACGGTCATATCGTCACCAGCCCGCGGAGGGCATCGAGCTTGGATGGGCCGATGCCACGAACGTCGGCAAGGTCCTCGATGCTGCCGAAAGGGCCGTACTGGTCGCGGTGGGCGATGATCGCGGCCGCCGTGGCCGGGCCCACACCCGGCAGGGAGTCGAGCTCATCGGCTGCGGCCGAGTTGATGTTTACCGGGCTCGTCGGCGTCGTGTCGGGGTCGCCACCGGCAGCCCGAACCACCGGAACCACCTCCGGCACCCGTGACCACGATCGGCACCGGTTCGCCGATCCTCGGCACGTACACCCGTTCACCGTCGCGCACCGGGGCGGCGAGGTTCACCGCGTCTCTCATCGGCGTCGGCGGCCATCCCGCCTGCCGCTGCTACGGCGTCGAGCACTCTGGCCCCCGCCTCCAGACGGTAGACACCGCCGGCTTTGACGGCACCCGCCACATGCACCACGACCTCGACGGTCGGGGGCGGCGTGGCCTCGGGGACTGACTCCGAAGTGGTCGTCGGGGCGACCGTGGTGGAGGTGGCCGCATAGGGCAGCTTCGACTCGGACGTGGCCGGCGGCGGCTTCACCAGCCAGTAGGCACCGGCCAGCACGGCGATCACGACGACCGCCGTGGCCACCACCCGCCCTAACCCGACCCACTCGACCCAGGTGCGCAGCCGGTCTGCCACCGATGACGGCGGAGCCGGGCGCTCGGGCAGTTCGTTCACATCGGCACCCCTCACGATGGGCGGGCGCGAAGGCCCGCCGCTACGACTGGGGGAAGCCGAGGCCGACCATATCGGCCTGCTGGCCGATCAGTACGCGACGCGCTCGGTCAGTTCGTCGCTCACCGCGGTGGCGACCTGGCGGCGGGCCACCCAGTCGGCCTCGATCTCGAGCGGGATCCGCAGATAGGCACCGCGATGGCCCTTGCGATGGAGCCGCCACCACAGATAGCTGCCCAGGTACCGGGCCGAAAACCCAGCCACTCCGTAACGACGCCACTGGCGAACGTGGACCAGCTCGTGCCTCAGCAGATAGGGCGTGGCCTTGCCTGGGCGGACGATGACCAGCGAGCCGAGGGTTATGCCATCGGCACCATTCGGCACCGGACCGCCCTCCCAGAGGCGGTACCCCTCGCGTTGCTCGATCGTCATTTCGTGATCCTACTCCCCCGCAAACGCGACCCCGTCCGGCCGCGGCGGGCTGGGGTGTCAGTAGCCCGGGTCGCTGGGCCAGTTGGGTTGAAACAGGTGCCACTGCTCCGGTGCGCGCCGGATGAGGGACTCGAGTTCGTGGGCGAGGAGCTGGGTGCACGCGGGCGACGTCGTCGCGCAGGCCACCCAGGCGCGTCATCGGCAGGGGTGGACGGACGATGGCGTGATGGCCGTTGTCGAGACGGTTGTAGTACACCCCCGCCGGCAGAACGGGTGAGCCGATGCGCAACCCAAGGGTGGCCGGGCCGGCGGGCAAGGTGGTGCGCTCACCGAAGAACTCGACGTCGACTCCGTGGCGTTCGAGATCGCGGTCGCAAAACAGGCAGACGACCTCGTTGTCCTTGAGGGCCTTCACCACGGCGGCGCCGGCACCGGGCCCGGTGGGAATCACCGTCATGCCCAGCTCCTGGCGGAGGTTGGAGAACCACTCGAACAACTCCGGCGGCTGGAGTGCCTCGACGACGACGGTCATCTTGAAGCCATGGTCGGTCATCCACCGCCCGGCCCACTCCCAGCCACCCATGTGGGGCATCGCGAGGATGCAGCCCATTCCCTCTTCGAGGGCGTCGGTGACGTGGTGGAGGCCGTCGACGGTGAAGTTGCGGGCCACCGCCTTCTTGCTGAGCGCGGGCAGGCGGAAGCTCTCCATGTAGTAGCGGGCGTAGCTGTCGAACGCCTGCTGCACCGCGACCCTCATCGAGGCACCTTTCAGCTCAGGGTTCACCCGGCGTAGGTGCCTCTCGATCATCTTCCGCCGTGTCGGGTTGGCGAAGCTGGCCCCGAACCCGAGCGATGAGGCCGTGGCCTGGGCGACGAAGCCGGGCATCAGACGTGCGGCGACGGAACCGAAACGGTAGGCGCCGACCGTGGCCGCGTCGACGATCCGGTTGCGTTCCGCGGAGGGCTCAGTCACGGCGCAGAGTGCGACCGGCGCGTGCGATTCGCGTACGGCGACGCTCGGTGCGCACGACCCGACGGCTCTGGCGACGCCCGCGGCGCATCTCGATACGGGCCGCGGTGACAGGGGCGACGGCGGCCTGCTTCCACACCTTGATGAACCTCTGCACCGCGGTGACCGCGATGAGGGCGAGCATCACCCACAAGATCGGGATGAGCAGAACCGGGAAGAGCAGGCCGAGGCACAGGGCGATGATCCGTTCTGCCCTTTCCATCAGCCCGCCCTTGGCCTCGAGGCCCAGCGACTCGGCCTTGGCGCGCATGTAGCTGATGACCGAGCTGAGGGCCATCACCCCGAAGGGCAACATCGCCATGTGGGCGGTCTCGTTGGACGCCAGGTACCAGGCAACCCCACCGAACAACAGGGCATCGGCGAAGCGGTCGATGGTGGAGTCGAAGAAGGCGCCGCGCTGGCTGGAGGTGTTGCTGGCCTTGGCCAGCGCACCGTCGAGCAGGTCGGGGAGGGCAGCGAGAACGACGAGCAGCAGACCGAGGCGGAGCTGACCGAACCCGATCGCTACCGATGCCCCCACTGCCACGAGCAGGCCGATGACCGTGAGGTGATCGGGTGTCATGCCGGTGCGCCGCAGGCCGTTGCCGAGGGGCTTGACGGCCTTGTCCACCGGGGTGCGGAACTTTCCGTCGAACATCGGACCCAGGCTACCCCTTGCCCACCAGTCCGTGGTCGACGCGGTGGGCGACCAAGCCACCAAGCCTCTCAAAGCCACCCGGCCGGCCCCCTTCTGCGGCGAATCGAAATCGAAATCCGGACTCCCCAGGGACTCGGCAGGACTGCCGGCGCCGCCTCAGAGCCGGGCTTTCTCGACAGGTTGGTTAGATGTCCCACTCTTCGATCGGGTTGTCCTGCACCAGGTGCTCGAGCACCCGCCCGTCCACCGCATCGACCAGCACCAGGCCCCGCCGGCGAGGCGGGTCCTCGGCGGAGTAGACCAGCACCCGCCAGGTGGGCCGGCTGCGCAGGCCACGCCACACCTGCTGGGCCGAGGCATGACCGACGGCGAAACCGACAGCACCCTGAGCGGCCACCAGCGCCTGCTTCTCGTCGACGCCCATGCGCCACCCGGAGGTGAAGGAGAACACGGCCACGGCGCCGAGAAGGACCGCCGCCCAGAGAAAGCCCCTGTTCACCAGCGAGGAATCACCCATCGCGATCCAGACCACGAGGCAGGCGACGGCGATGATTCCGTACAGGACCGCGGGCCGGCGACGTCGGCTGTTGTCGGGGAACTGGTAAAGGCCGAAGTGTTCGGCGGCGTTGAGATCATCGGGAAGTTCGTCGCGGATCTCGTCGGGGAGGGCCTCGTTCATGCGTCAACCAGGCTAGGGCCGCGGGCGGGCGTGTGCCACGGCGACTCTGATCCCGACCGAGGCTCAGTCGAACAGGGCGGGCGGCCGGTCCCCTGAGGGAGGAGTGAGCCCGAGGTGGTGGTAGGCGGCCGGCATCGCGATGCGGCCCCGTGGGGTGCGGGCGATCAGCCCCTGCTGGATGAGGAAGGGCTCGTACATGTCTTCCACGGTCTCGGGCTGCTCGCCGACGCTGATGGCCACCGTGCTGAGCCCCACCGGCCCGCCGGCGAACTGCTGACAGATCGAGTTGAGGATGGCCCGATCGACCTTGTCGAGGCCGAGCTGGTCGACGCCGAACACCTTCAGCCCTTCGCGAGCGACCTGTTCGGTGACCAATCCGTCGCCGCGAACCTCGGCGTAGTCGCGCACCCGGCGCAGGAGGCGGTTGGCGATGCGGGGGGTGCCACGCGAGCGGCGGGCGATCTCCCAGGCACCGTCGCCGGAGATGTGGACGTGGAGGATGCCGGCGGCGCGTCGGACAATGGCCTCGAGCTCGTCGTCGTCGTAGTAGTCGAGGCGGGCGACGAGCCCGAACCGGTCGCGCAACGGGCCGGTGATCATGCCGGTGCGGGTGGTGGCACCCACCAGGGTGAACTTCGGCAGGGAGAGGCGAATGCTCGACGCGGCTGGGCCCTTGCCGACGACGATGTCGAGCTGGAAGTCCTCCATCGCCGGATAGAGGATCTCTTCCACCACACGCGACAGGCGGTGGATCTCGTCGATGAACAGAACGTCGCCGTCGTCGAGCTTGGTGAGGATCGCGGCGAGGTCACCCGCCCTCTCCAGCGCCGGCCCGGACGTGATGTGCAGGTGCACACCCATCTCGACGGCGACGATGCCGGCCATGCTGGTCTTGCCGAGGCCGGGAGGCCCGGCCAGGAGGAGATGGTCGGCCGCCTGGCCACGCTTCTTGGCCGCTTCGAGCACGATCGCCAGGTGCTCCTTGAGCTCACGCTGGCCGATGAAGTCGCTCAGCTGCTTCGGGCGCAGACCAGTCTCTTCGGCTTCCTCGTGGTCGCCCACCGGGCCCGGTTCAAGGAACTCGTCACGCACGTCGGGCCCCCAACAGCTTCAGCGCGTCGCGCAGCAAGGTGGCGGCATCGCCGTCGGCCGGCACCTCGCGCAGGGTGTCGCGGATCTCCTCCGGTCCGTAACCGAGGCCGGTGAGCGCTTCGCGGACGTCGCCGATGGCCGACGAGCCCCTGCCACCGCCGGCCGGTGAAGGGTCGAGCATCGGCAGGTTGAGCCTGTTGCGCAGCTCGACCAACAGCCTCTCGGCGGTCTTCTTGCCCACACCGGGAACGAGTGTGAGCGCCCCGAGGTCGTTGGCGGCGACGATGTCGACCAGCGCCGCCGGACCATGGGTGCCGAGGATGGCCAGAGCCAACGCCGGCCCTATGCCGTGGGTGGCGATGAGCACCTGGAAGGTGGTGCGCTCGTCGCGATGGAGAAAGCCGAACAGGGTCTGGGCATCTTCACGAATGTGGTGGTGGATGTGGAGGAAGGCCGCCGAACCTGGTTCGAGCTCGGCGAGGGCGCGGGGCGTGACGCGACACCACGTAGCCGACACCGCCGACCTCGACCAGAGCGGTGGAGTCGTCGCTGCGCTCCAGCACCGTGCCGCGAAGGGAGCCGATCACTTGCCCACCGCCATCTGCACCCGGCGCCTCATCGGCGCCGCTGCCAGGTAGCACAGGGCCAGCGCCGCGGCGTCGGCAGCATCGGCCGGCTTGGGTGGTGTGGCCAGCCCCAGCCGGGCCTGCACCATGCGCTGCACCTGCGCCTTGGGAGCGGCACCCCACCCGGTGACACTGTCCTTCACCTGGTTGGGGGTGAACTGGACGACGTCGCAACCGAAGGCGGCGGCCTCGGCGAGAGCCAGCCCGCTGGCCTGGCCGACGCTCATCGCTGTGCGCACGTTGGTCTGGAAGAAGACTTGCTCCACCGCGACCGCGTGGGGTCGGTACTGGTTCAGCAGGGCGACGAGCTCCGCCTTCAGCTCGGCGAGCCTCTGGGGCAGAGGTGACGTAGCCGGGGTGCGGATCACACCGAGGGCCACTGCTTTCACCGAGCTCCCCTGGGCGTGCAGGACGGCATAGCCGCAGCGGGTGAGGCCGGGGTCGATGCCCAACACGACCTCACCGCAATCTGGACCGCGATCTGGGCCGCGATCTGGAACGCTATCTGGAACGAACACGCGTACGAGCCTATCCCCCTTCGCGTCTTGCGGCGCGGATGCCGTGGTCAGCGCGGCAGACCCAGCAGGACTTCGACCAGTTCGCTCACCGGGCGGAAGGTGAGCCCGGCGATGGCGCGGTGCACGTAGACCACCATCCCCTTGCCGTCGATGATGAAAACGCTGCGCCGCGGGAACCCGAGCGGCCCCAAGGTGCCGTAGGCGCCGGCCACCGTCTTGTCGGTGTCGGACAGAAGGGGGAACCGGAAGCCGTGCTTGGCCGCGAACTTCTCGTGGCTCTCGATGCCCTGCGCCGAGATCGCCAGCACCTGGGCGTTGAGCGCCTCGAACTGGGAGAGGTCGTCGTTGTAGCTGTTGAGCTGCTTGGTACACACCGGCGTGTCGTCGCCGGGATAGAACACCAGCACCACGGGCCGACCATGAAAGTCGTCGAGCGAAACCTCACGACCGTCGGTGGCCGGCAGGGTGAACGAGGGAGCGCGGTCGCCGATAGAAGTGCTCACCCCCCCACCGCCTCCATCAGTTCGTCACTGATGTCGAAGTTGCTGAACACGTCTTGCACGTCGTCGTTGTCCTCGAGAGCATCCATTATCCGAAGGATCTTACGCGCATCATCGGTGTCGGTCACCTCGATAGTGACACTGGACACCATCGTGCTCTCTGCCGAAACGACGGTGAGCCCGGCAGCCTGCAGCGCGTCGCGCACCTCGTAGACGATCGACGGGTCGCTGGTGATCCGCCAGCCGTCGTCGTCGGCCACCACATCGTCGGCGCCGGCTTCGAGAGCCGCCATCAAGACCGTCTCCTCATCACCGCCAGTTGCCAGGATCACGCCTCGCCGGCTGAACTGCCAGCCCACAGCACCGGGTTCGGCCATGCTGCCACCGAGCTTGGACAGGGCGTTGCGCACATCGGCGCTGGTGCGATTGCGGTTGTTGGTGAGTACATCGATGAGCAAAGCCACACCGCCTGGCGCATAGCCCTCGTAGGTGATGCTCTCGTAATTGCCACCCTCGCTCAGGCCCGCACCACGCTTGACGGCGCGATCGATGGCGTCGTTGGTCATCTGGGCCGCCTTGGCCTTCATCATGACGGTGCGCAAGGAGGCGTTGGACGTTGGATCAGCCCCGCCCTCGCGCGCCGCCACCTCGAGAAGGCGGGCGATCTTGTTGAACACCTTGGCCCGGGCCTTGTCGGCGGCGCCCTTCTTGTGCTTGATGGTTGCCCACTTGGAATGACCCGACATGGACGATCCTCCTAGTTCTCTGTCTTGATCGAATTGAATCGCAGAAATACCCTGTGCAATCTCACGTCGTCGGTGAGCTCGGGGTGGAACGAGGCCACCATCACCCCACCTTGGCGGGCAAGGACCGGCACCTCGTCGTGACGAGCCAGCACCTCCACACCCGGCCCGGCGGCAACCACCATCGGGGCGCGGATGAAGACTGCGTGGAAGGGCTCGGTCTCACCGATGCCGGCGATGCCGCTGACGTCGAGATCGGTCTCGAAACTGTCGATCTGGCGGCCGTAGCCGTTACGCCTCACGGAGATGTCGATGGCACCGAAGCTGAGCTGGTCCGGACGACCGTCGAGCACTTCGGCGGCGAGCAGGATCATGCCGGCGCAGGTACCGAAGACCGGCAGACCGTCGACGATCAGTGGCTTCAACTCGTCGAACAGACCCGACGTGGTGAGCAGTCGCGACATCGTGGTGCTCTCACCGCCGGGCATCACCAACCCGGCCAGCCCCGCCAAATGGGCAGGGGTGCGAACCTGGCGGGTTGCTACCCCAAGCTGGCCGAGAGCGCGCTCATGAGCGGCGAACGCACCCTGCAGGGCGAGTACACCGACGATGGGGCGCACCTGGCGGCTCCCCACTGCTAGCCCACTGGCTCACCAGCCACGCTCGGCGTAGCGCTCGTTGATCTCGTCCATGTTGATGCCGGTCATCGGCGCACCCAGGCCACGGCTGACCTTGGCCAGGACATCGGCGTCGCGGAAGTGGGTGGTGGCCTCGACGATTGCACGGGCGCGGCGGGCGGGTTCGTCGCTCTTGAAGATGCCCGAGCCGACGAACACGGCCTCGGCGCCCAGTTGCATCGCCAGCGCGGCATCGGCCGGAGTGGCAATACCGCCGGCGCAGAACATCGGCACCGGCAGCCAGCCGGTCTCGGCGATCTCCTGCACGAGAGGCAGAGGCGCCTGGAGTTGCTTGGCCCACTGGAAAAGTTCCGCGGAATCGGCCTGGGTGATCTTGCGCATGTCGCCGGTGATGCTGCGCAGGTGGCGCACCGCCTCGACGATGTTGCCGGTGCCGGCCTCACCCTTGCTGCGGATCAGGCAGGCGCCCTCGCTGATGCGACGTAGAGCCTCGCCGAGGTTGGTGGCACCGCACACGAACGGCACGGTGAACGTGAACTTGTCGATGTGGTGGGTCTCGTCGGCCGGGGTGAGCACTTCGCTCTCATCGATGTAGTCGACGCCGAGGGACTGCAGGATCTGGGCCTCGACGAAGTGGCCGATCCTCACCTTGGCCATGACCGGGATGGTGACGGTGGCCTTGATCTGCTCGATCATCTCCGGGTCGCTCATCCGCGCCACGCCTCCGTCCTTGCGGATGTCGGCGGGTACACGCTCGAGCGCCATGACAGCAGTGGCGCCGCTGTCCTCGGCGATCTTGGCCTGTTCGGCGGTGACGACGTCCATGATGACGCCGCCCTTCAGCATCTCGGCGAGGCCGCGCTTGACCTGGTAAGTACCCGTGGCGCGAGGCGTGGACGACTTCTCACTCATTTCGTCAGCGTATCGCTACCGGCCTCTGCCCACCTCAATGAATCCGGCGACCGGCGAGATGCGCAGGGGCTTCAGACCACAGTTTCGAAGGTGCCCGATCGGGCGAGCTCCACCCAGGTGCGACCCGGAGTGAGAAGGATCGGGTTGCCGCCCGCGTCGGTGAGCGTGATCGGCGAGTAGCGATCAGCGCGAGTCCAGGTACCCCTGACCAACACACCTCCGGTGAACACCAGTGCCTCTCCGGACCCGATGGTCTGGGCTTCGGGGCTGCGGGCGTCGACCGGGCTTGGCCGGTAGACCACCACCATGACGATCACGTTCTGGGTGGTGACCGGACCGCTCAGCGCATCGCTGTGCACTGCACCACCATTGGTGCGGGCGTATTGGTCCGTGTCGGGGTCGTAGAGCCACTCCACCGCCAGGCCGTCCATGTCGCCATCGGTACCGATTGCCGGCTCGCCATCGGCGGCCTCGTCATCATCCCGGTACTGGAACTGCTGAGGGGGCGGGCCGGCGTCGGGCGGGGCGAGTGTCCACAGCATCGACGATTGGGCATATTCGTCGTGGGGTGAAGGGCGGTCGTCGGCGCGATAGAAGCCACCACCGCCCCAAACCCCGCTCTTCAGCGCGCTCAGATCAACCAGATCACTGTCGCCGATGACCCGGGTGACCCCAGGGTTGCCTCCGCTCCACACGAACAGGGGTTGGTTGAAGGAGCCGAGCAAGTCGACGTCTTGGGTGCGCCCGGACCGGATAGGGCCGACGGGGTCTGAACCCCTGCTGTGGAAGACCGCAGCGAAACGGGTCTGTACCTCGACGATCTCCTCGAACACGATGTCGGCCTCATTGAGCCCGCTCTGGGGTCGGGCCTTGATGTTGTTGTCGATCTTGACCACCATCGCCGGCCGGGCGGCTGCCGAGGGGTCGGTGACGGGCAGACCGGTGAGTGGGTAGACAGGGCCGGCTGGTTCCGTGGTGGTGGTGGCCGTCACCTCCGTGGTCGAAGTCGGCTCAAGGGTGGCCGTCGGCTCGACGGAACTGGCAGCCGACCCAGAGGTGGCGGTGGCGTCGTCGCCGCTTCCGCTACAGCCCAGAGTGGATGCCAGCAGGAGGGAGGTACCGAGGGCGGCGAACGCGGAGAGGCGCAGCGAGGCTCTCATAGCTCCTTCAACAGGGCGATGCGCTCGTCGAGTGGCGGATGGGTGTTGAACATGCGGTTCCACGCACCCAGCCGACCATGGTCGGCGACACCCGACATCGGCTGCTCGATCCACATGTGGGCGGTAGCGGAGGTGGCCGCGTGGGTGACCGTGGTGTCCGCTTTCAGCTTCTCCAACGCCGAGATCAGGCCTGGCGGGTAGCGGGTCATCTGGCAGGCACTGACGTCGGCGAGGGTCTCACGCTTGCGGCTGATGGCCGCATGCATGGCCTTGGCGAGTATCGGCGAGAAGATGAGGAAGACGAATCCGATGAGCGCGAGCGGGTTGTTGGAGTTGCCGTGGTCGCCTTGCCGGCTCTCGCGGCCCCCGTTCCACCACATCATCCGGATGGCGAGGTTGCTGAGCAGGGCTACGGCGCCCACGAGGGTGACGGCGAGGGTGCTGACGAGGATGTCGTAGTTGCGAATGTGGGACAGCTCGTGGGCCACCACAGCTTCGAGCTCGACCCGGTTCATCTTCTCCAGCAGCCCGGTGGTCACAGCGATGGCGGCGTGCTTGGGGTCGCGCCCGGTGGCGAAGGCATTGGGTGCCGGATCGTCGACCACGAAGACCCGCGGCTTGGGCAGGCCACTGGCTATGCACAAGCCCTCGACGAGGTTGTGGAGGCGCTTGTACTGGACTGGGTCCGCCGGCCTGGCGCGGCTGACCGCAAGGGCGATGGAGTCTGCCTTCCAGTAGGAGGTGAAGGCCATCAGCCCGCTGAACACCAGGGCGACGATGGTGCCCACAGTGCCGTTGCCGATGAGAACCCCGAAGGCGGCACCCACCAGGGTGAGCACCACTACAAAGCCGGCTATGAGCGCCACGCTGCGCCGCTTGTTGGCGCGGATCAGTTCGAACATGGGGTCAGAACTGAACCTTGGGAACCTCGCGGGCGGCTTCGTCGGTCTCGAAGTACTCGCGTCGTTCGAACTTCAACATGCGGGCGAAAAACACGGTGGGGAACGCCTGCAGCTTGTTGTTGTAGCCCAGAACACTGTCGTTGTAGAACTGGCGGGCATACGCCACCCGACCCTCGGTGGCACTGAGCTCTTCTTGCAGTGCCAGGAAGTTCTGGTTGGCCTTGAGGTCCGGGTAGGCCTCGCCGAGGGCGAACAGCTGGCGCAGAGCGCCGGTGATCTGCTGATCCGCCGTCGGCCTGGCCATGGGGGGTGGCCGGGGCGGCGATGGCTGCGTTGCGGGCGTTGATCACGGCCTCGAGGGTGCTCTTTTCGTGTGCTGCGTAGGCCTTGACCGTCTCCACCAGATTGGGGATCAGGTCGATGCGCCGCTTGAGCTGGACGTCGATCTGCGACCAGGAGTTCTCGACCTGGTTGCGGCCGCGGATGAGGCCGTTGTAGGCGACGATGGCGTAGATGACAATTATCGCCACCACCACGAGGAGGATTATCCACAACATTCTTGGGCTCCGAAGGGGTCGGGGCGCCAGCGGCGCCACTACCTGTTCATCATACGACCGCGTCGGCTGAGCCGGGGCGCAAGGGGCCAAGGGGACAGGCGTCGCTCCGCCCGCCCTGCCGGCAGCGCCACTTCGCGATAGATCGCCGCGTACCTCTGGGCGAGGTGCCTCATCGAGAAATCGTCGGCGCGGATCGAACCGGCCGCGACGAGGCGGGAGGTGAGCTCGGTATCGCCCAGGACCCGCTTCAGGGCGGCGGCCAGGGCACCCGCGTCGCCTGGGGGCACGAGCAGGGCGTCGATCTCGTCGGTGGCGACATTGAGGTAGCCGTCGAGTGAACTGGCGACGATGGCAGTGCCGGCGGCCATCGCTTCGATCAGCACCACCCCGAACGATTCACCACGGAGCGAAGGCGCACAGAACACGTCGGCGCCCTTCAACCGGGCGATCTTGTCCTCATCGCTCAACCGCCCCAACCACTCGATGCGGCCGTCACCAGCCGTCAACTCCTGTAGCCGCGCGGTGTCGGGTCCGGAGCTGCCGATCCACAACCTCACCTCGGGGCCCAACTCGCCCATCGCCGCGATCAGCACTTCGAGTCCCTTGCGCTCCTCGTGCCGGCCGCAGAAGAAGATCGTCGGACCCTCGGTGGGATGGGGTGAGGCCGCCCTGTAGGTGTCCAGCTCGACCCCGTTGAAGAGGACCTCGTACTCCCCTCCCACCGCCTCGCTTACCAGAGCCTGGGCGTCCTTGGAAACCACCACGCTGTGGGCGATGTTCACCGCCGACGCCCGAATTGGTGACCTCAGATAGCGGTAGCTGGCGCTCTCCCCGGCGGCATGGAAGGTGGCCACGATCGGGGCCGGATGCATCAGAGTGGCCGTCATCGTCGGCCCAGGCGCGTAGGGCTCGTGGAGGTGGATCACGTCGAACTGCTCCTCGAACAGCACCCTCATCGTGCGCAGGACTGCAGCGGGATCAGGAGCCAGTGGAGCGACACTGCCGTTGGCCGCGGTGGGCAGACTGTTGCCCAATGGGGTCACGAACGTGGCCGGTGGCGGGCCGTCGCACGGCGCCAGCACCCTCACCTCGATCCCCATCCGCCTCAGCTCGCGGGCGAGGCCCATCACCTGAGCCTGGACGCCGCCGGGGATGGACAGGCTGTAAGGACACACCATGCCGACGCGCAGGGTGGGCGGTGAGTCGGCCATCGGGCGGAACGCTAGCGGTCCAGCCGCAACCCTCCCCTCGGCCCGAACTGTCAGTATCCCAGCGCCCGCCGGGCGCGGCGGCCGCGGAAGTCGCTGATCCACAGCCTGATCACCAGCAGCATCGCCTCTCTGACGATGTTGCCCGACATCTTCGACTCGCCTTCGGTGCGGTCGTGGAAGGTGATCGGAAACTCGACGATGCGACCGGCATGGCTGACCAGGCGGTAGGTCATCTCCACCTGGAACCCGTAGCCCTCCGCCCGGACCGTCTCGAACTGCATTCGTTCGAGGGCGGCGGTGCTGTAGGCGCGATAGCCGGCTGTGGCGTCGTTGACCGCGAGGCCGAGCACACCCGCCGCGTAACGGTTTCCCCAGCGCGACAACCAGCGGCGGCGGCGGGGCCAATCCACAGTCCGGCCGCCGGGAACGTAGCGGCTGCCGATGCACAGATCGGCTCCATTCTCGACGTTGGCGATCAGAGCCGGCAGCACCTCCGGCGGATGAGACAGATCCGCGTCCATCTGGATGCAGATCTCGGCACCGTCTTCGATGGCTCGGCGCAGTCCGGCCCGGTAGGCGTTGCCCAGCCCGTTCTTCTCGGTGCGACGCATCACGGTGATGTTGCCCAGCTCGCGCGCCGAGCTCCTCAGCCCGATCAGCGGTTCCGTCGGGGCTGCCGTCGTCGACAACCAGGATCTGGGCGGCGGGAGCAGATGAGCGGATGCCACGGCACAGACGCTCGATGTTCTCGATCTCGTCATAGGTGGGGACGACCACGGTGGCGCGCACGGACCGGGAGCATACGCTGGCAGCCGTGACCGACCACGAACGGCCCCTCTCTGCTCTCCCCTCCCCCGCCGCTCGGGCCGCAGCCTTCGTCTCGATCCTGCTCGGCGGCCTGGCCGGCGGGCTCATCGGGTACACCCTGGTGAAGCTGCAGTGCGACGGTGATTGCGACATCGCCAAGGGAGTCGGCGCCCTCGTCGGTGCCGTCGTAGCTGCCCTGGGCATGAGTGTCGTGGCTGTTCTGGTGCTGAGGGCAGTGGGCGAGTGGCGTCAGATCGAAGAGCGCGACGCGAACGCGCTCGGGGCGCATGACCGCGGACCTCAGCGAGCTGGTCGAGCTGGCCACTTCGCTTGCCGTCGAGGCCGGGCACATGGTCCGCGAAGGACGCGCCGAGCGGGGCATCGCCGAGACAGACACCAAGTCCACCGCCACCGACATGGTCACCGAGTTCGACCGCGCCAGCGAAGCTCTGATCGTCGGCGGTCTGCTCCGGCGAACGGCCCTGCGACTCGATCATCGGCGAGGAAGGCACCAACACCGAGGGCACCAGCGGAGTGAGCTGGCTCGTCGATCCGATCGACGGCACCACCAACTTCCTCTACGGGCTGCCCGGCTACGCAGTCTCCATTGCCGCTCTCACCGCCGACGGTACGCAGGTAGGCGTCGTCTACGTTCCATCAACGGATGAGCTGTTCACCTCCACCCTGGGTGGCGGCGCCCGACTGAACGGCCAGTTCATCGCCTGTAGCACCACCGGCGATCTCGCCCTGGCTCTCGTTGCCACCGGGTTCAGCTACGACCCTGAGCGACGTTCGGCGCAGGCCCGGCGGGTGTCTGCGCTTGTGCCCCGAGTGCGCGACATCCGCCGCTTCGGTGCTGCAGCCCCCGATCTGTGCTACGTCGCAGCCGGCCGGGTCGACGCCTACTACGAGCAGTGGCTCGGCCCGTGGGACCTTGCCGCCGGTGAACTGATCGCCCGCGAAGCCGGCTGCATCACCGGCGATCTCAGCGGTGGACCGGCTCACCACACCGCTGTGCTGGCCGCCAACCCAGCCCTGTTCGACCCGATGAGGCAACTGATCTCCGAGATCGATGCCGAGTTGGGCATCCGCCCCGGCCGACCTGATTGACCCCGCCGCCAGTCAGGCTCCCGGCCAGGTACGCGGCCAGGCGAGCGGCCTGGCATCGGTAGAGGCCTGCGGCCTGGCATCATGGGTGACGTGGGAACACGCATCCTCTCGGTCGAAGACGACGAACGAATCCGCACGGCCGTGAAGCTCGCCCTCGAAGACGAGGGCTGGACGGTCGACGAGGCCGCCAGCGGAGAGGAAGCGATCGAGCTGTTCAACCGCGCCTCACCCGACGTGGTGCTCATCGACATCATGCTGCCGGGCATGGACGGCTTCGAGCTGTGCCGTACCCTGCGGCGCCACAGCGACGTTCCGATCGTGATGGTGACCGCCCGCAACGACACCCACGACGTGGTCGCCGGTCTCGAGGCGGGTGCCGACGACTATCTCACCAAGCCCTTCGCGCCCAAGGAGCTGTCGGCGCGGATTCGTGCCCTGCTGCGTCGCATCCGGCCGATCAGCCCCGGGCACGCCAAGCTCGTGTTCGGTGATCTCGAGATCGTGCCCGACGAGGGCAAGGTCACTCGCGCCGGCCAGGAGCTCCACCTCACCAAGACCGAGTTCCGTCTCCTCTGCGAGCTGGCCCAGAACCCCGGCCGGGTGTTCAGCCGCGAGAGCCTGCTCGACAAGGTGTGGGGCTACGACTACTTCGGCGATGGCCGCCTCGTCGATGTCCACGTCCGCCGCCTGCGCACCAAGGTCGAGTCCGACCCTGCCAACCCGCGCCACGTCGTAACCGTGCGCGGCCTGGGCTACCGCCTCCAGTCGTGACCGATCCGGCTATCCACGCCGCCAACGACCCGCCGCCGGACACCGCGCACCGGTGGCTGCACCGTGCCCAGGAGTGGTTGGCGAGCATCCACCCGCGCCGCCTCGGGCTGCGCACCCGCATCCTGTTGATGTTCGCCCTCGGGGCCCTGGTCCTGTCCGGCTTCCTGGCCGCAGCCGCCTACAGCTTCGCTCGCAGCAGTGTCATCAACCAGCGCGACGAGGCGGGCATCGAGCAGGCCTACCGCAATGCCCAAGTGGCGCAGAACGAGCTCAGTGCCAACAACCCGTCTGCCGAAGCGGCAGTGGCCCGCCTCCGATCGCTGGGTGTTGCCCGGTTCGCGATCAACTACCGCGAAAGCTGGAGTGCAAGTTCGGCGAAGTACACCTCCTTCGCCATCCCCCAGGAGATGCAGACTCGGGTGATCACCGAATCGACGCCGACGCGCATGATCACCCGAGTCGATGGCGAGCCGGTACTGATCATCGGGATTCCGCTCACCGTCACCGATGCCAGCTACTTCGAGTTCGTACCCCTCGACGACGCATCTGATGCCCTCTCCAGTGTTCTGCTCAGCCTCCTCTTCGCCGGCTTCATCACCACGATCGCCGGTGGCCTCGCTGGGTGTGCTCATCGCCAGTCGCGCCGTAAGGCCTCTCGGCGACGCGGCCCAGGCCGCCAAGGCGATTGCGGGGGGCATGCTCGGCACCCGCCTCGAGCCCACCGACGATCATGACCTACGCATTCTCGCCAACTCGTTCAACGACATGGCCTCCACCCTTCAGGCCAGGGTGGAACGCGACGCGCAGGTTCGCCTCCGACGTGAGCCATGAGCTGAGGTCGCCGCTGATGACCCTCGCCGCCAGCGTCGAAGTGATGAAGGCCCGTCGCGACGAGATGCCCGAGCGCGCCCAGGCGGCCCTCGACCTCCTCGTCGCCGACGTCGCCCGCTTCCAGGGGCTGGTCGAGGACCTGCTCGAGATTTCGCGTTTCGACGCCGGCGCAATCCGCCTCAACCTCGAGGACCTGCTGGTGGCCGAGTTCGTCCGCCAGGCGGTCGCGGTCAGCAGTGCGCCCACCACACCCCTCGACGTCACCGAACGCGCCGAGAGGGTGGTCATCCGTGGCGACCGGCGACGCCTGGCCCGGGTCGTCGCCAACCTCATCGACAACGCCCGGCTTCATGGTGGCGGCGATGCAACCATCACGGTCACCGAGCCAGACGGAGAGGGCGAACCGCTCGGCCATGTGTGGATCACCGTTTCGGACCACGGCCCCGGAGTGCCCATCGAAGAGCGTGATCTGGTGTTCGAACGCTTCGCCCGAGGCGCCGTCGCCGGGCGGCGCAGCAGCAGCGACGGTGCTGGGCTCGGCCTCGCGCTCGTCGATGAGCATGTTCGGTTGCACGGAGGGCGGGCGTGGGTCGAGGACCGCATCGACGGCGACCCGGGTGCCCGATTCGTCATCGAGCTGCCCGGAGAGGAGGTGGGGGTATGAACCTCCGCCGTCCAAGCGTGGCTTGGTGCGTCATCCTGCCCTTGGCCACCTTGCTAACCGCCTGCGGAATCGCCACCGACGACACGCCACGCGACATCCCCGCTGCCCGGCAGGTGGAGCTCGGCGTCGACACCGACCGACCTGCAGGGGCGGCCACCGGCACGGCACGGATCTTCCTGCTCACCCCTCAGGCGTCGGGGAAGGCCCAGTCGCTGGTGCCGGTTGCGCGCGACGTCGACGAGACACCCAACGCGGTGCTCGTGGCCCTGCTTGCCGGGCCCAACACCGTCGAGCTCGCGGCCCAACTCCGCACCTCTATTCCTGCCGGCACCGAAGTGCTGTCCTCCACCCTCCGCGGCGGCGTCCTACGCGTCGACGTCTCCAGCGACCTGTTGCAGCTCTCGGGCGAGGTGCTCGTGGGCGCCATCGCCCAGATCGTGTTCACCGCAGCCGAGGTCGACGGGGTGCGCTCCGTGAAGATCCTCGTCGACGGCGAGGATCAGCAGTGGCCGGTCGGCAACGGAGAACTCCAGGCGGCGCCCCTGACCGTCTACGACTATCCGGGCCTGCTCGCATCGGCCCAGCCCGACTACCCCGCTATCCCCACCCCCGGCTGACAGTCTGACGATCGGGCGCAAGGGTCGAGCACCCACGATCCGGGACGGAGCCATGACTACCCTGACAGACGTGAGCATTGCCTCGCACACCCACTTGCGTCATCGCCATCGACGCCGGCACCACAGGGGTGCGCAGCCGTGCTGTGTTTCCCGGCGGCGGAAGGGTCATCGCCTCCTACCTCGAGTTCACCCAGTACTACCCCGAACCTGGTTGGGTGGAGCACGATGCCGTCGAGATCTGGGAGGCCGTGAAGGCAACCCTGCTCGAGGTCGTCGAAGTGGTGGGCAGAGAAGCGGTCGCGGCGATCGGCATCACCAACCAGCGCGAGACCGTCCTCGCCTGGAACCGCCGCACGGGCGTTCCCTACGGTCACGCCATCGTCTGGCAGGACCGGCGCACCGCCTCACGCTGCGACGAGTTGGCGGCTGCGGGCCTGCTGCCGTTGGTGCGCGAGACGACAGGATTGGTGCTCGACCCCTACTTCTCCGGTTCGAAGATCGAGTGGCTTCTGGCCAACCGAGACATACCCGTCGACGGCGATCTGGCCATCGGCACCATCGACTCCTGGCTGTTGTGGAACCTCACCGGCGGGCAGGTACACGCCACCGACCCCAGCAACGCCAGCCGGACGATGCTCTTCGACATCCGCACTCTGAGCTGGAGCCCGACGATGTGCGACGTGTTCGGCGTGCCACTCGAAGCCCTACCGGCTGTCCTTGCCGTCGAGCGGCCGCTTCGGTGTCACCTCCGAGCTTTGCGGGGTTCCCGCAGGGATCCCGATCAGCGGAATCGCCGGCGACCAGCAGGCCGCCCTCTTCGGGCAGGCGTGCGTTCGGCCGGGTATGGCCAAGAACACTTACGGGACGGGCAGCTTCGTGCTGCTCAACGTCGGTGACACCTGCCCGCCGCCCGCCGACGGGATGCTCACAACCGTCGCCTGGACCCTTGCCGACGGCACGGTTGCCTACGCCCTGGAGGGAGCGATCTTCGTCACCGGCGCGGCCGTGCAGTGGTTACGCGACGGCCTTGGTGTGATCACCGATGCCTCCGAGGTCGGCCCTCTGGCTGCTTCGGTGCCCGACAACGGCGGCGTCTACCTGGTGCCCGCCTTCGCTGGTCTGGGCAGCCCGTGGTGGGACCCCTACGCGCCGCGGCACGATCGTGGGCATCACACGCGGCACCACCAAGGCTCACCTTGCCCGCGCCGTCGTCGAGGCGATGACCTACCAGACCCGCGATGCCATCTCGGCCATGTGCCTCGCTGCCGGTGTGCAGATCGACGACCTACGCGTCGACGGTGGGGCATCGGTGATGGACGAGATGCTGCAGATGCAGGCCGACCAGCTCGGCGTCGTCGTGCGCCGCCCAGCGGATCAGGAGACGACCGCACTCGGTGCGGCCTACCTCGCCGGTCTCGCCGAAGGGGTGTGGCCGTCGCTCGACGCAGTTGAAGCCGAATGGTCGGTCGACGCCGTCTTCCTGCCCTCTACCGATCCAACCCTCGCCGACCTCGCCCATGCCACCTGGCTGCGCGCCCTCCAACGATCACGAGACTGGATCCCCCACTGACCATGCACCGCACACCACTCGTATCCGCCTCCGCCCGAAGCCGTGCTCGATCACGTACGACCCCACGGCCATCTCATCGTGCCCCTCGGCAACGGCGAGCCCCAGACCTTGCTCGACGCCATCGAGGCGGCCGCAGCAGCTGAAACCCTCGAGGGTGTCGTCGTGCACCAGATGCATGCCCTCCACGACCGCCCCTACCTTCACGCTGCTTACGGCGACCGCCTGCGGCACATCTCCTACTTCCTGTCTCCCGTCACCCGGCCGTGCTACCTGAAGGGCACGGTTGACCTTGTTCCCAACCACTTCAGCGAAGTCTTCAGCCACATGCAGCGCAGGGCCAACGATCCCTTGGTGATCGCTTGCTCCTCGCCTGCGGACCGGCACGGTTACTTCAGCCTCGGTGTGAGCGCCGACTACACGAGCAGCTTCATCGGCCGGGCACGGTTCTTCCTCGAAGTCAACCCTCATATGCCGCGCACCTTCGGTCGCAACCAGATCCACATCAGCCAGATCGAAGGTTTCATCGAGAGCCAGCGGCCTCTAATCGAGGTGCCCCCACCGGAGATGGACGAGCACGACCACACCATCGCCGCTTTCGTGGCCGAACGCATCGCCGACGGAGCCTGTGTCCAGACCGGCATCGGTGCCATCCCCAACGCGATCATGAGCGCCCTCAGCCACCACCGTGATCTCGGTGTACACACCGAGCTGATCAGTGACGGCCTGGTCGACCTGGTCGAGGCGGGGGTTGTGAACGGGGTGCGCAAGCTCCACAACCGCACCAAGGTGGTGGGCACCTTCGCCCTCGGCACCCAACGCCTCTACGACTTCATCCACGAGAACGCGGCCATCGAACTGTGGAGCGCCCGTTACGTAAACGACCCGCGGCTTCTCAGCCGCGAGCGCAACTTCGTGTCGATCAATGCCAGCCTCTCGGTGGACTTCCTCGGGCAGTGCGCCAGCGAAACCCTCGGTGGCCGCTACTACTCCTCGTCGGGCGGGCAGGTGGACTTCGCCCGCGGGGCGATGTACAGCGAAGGCGGTCAGGGGTTCATCGTGCTCCACAGCACGGCGGGCGACGGCAGCATCAGCCGCATCGTTCCCCAGTTCGGCACCGGCGAGGTGGTCACCAACTCGAAGAACACCGTCGACAAGGTTGTCACCGAGTACGGCGTCGCCGAACTGCGCTCGAAGACCGTTCGTGAGCGCACGGCGGCTCTGATCGCCATCGCCCACCCCGACCATCGCGACCATCTCACCCACGACGCCCGGCAGCTCGGCTACATCTGAGGGCTGGCGAACGCCCGGCCCCGGCGCATGTGGGAGCATGCTTGGCATGTCGCACGACCTTCTACCCGACTGCATCCACGTCGTCATCGAGATCCCTCGAGGCAGCCGCAACAAGTATGAGATCGACCACGAGACCGGTCGAATCTTCCTCGACCGCCGCCTGTTCACAGCCACTACCTATCCAGCCGACTATGGCTTCGTGCCCGAGACGCTGGGGGGAGATGGTGACCCCCTCGATGCCCTCGTCCTGCTGGAGGACCCCGTCTACCCAGGTGTATGGGTGCAGGCCCGGCCGGTGGGGGTCCTGTACATGCGTGATGAAGCCGGAGAGGACGCCAAGCTGATCTGTGTGCCGCCCAAGGAACCGCGCTGGGCGAACGTGGAAGACATCTCCGACCTCACCCCCCAGTTGGTGGAGGAGATCCAACACTTCTTCGAGGTCTACAAGGCCCTCGAACCGGGCAAGGAGAGCTCCACGGGGGGGCTGGCGGGCCGCGACGCGGCGTGGGAGGAGATCCGCTCTGCCCGGGCGAACTTCGCCCCCGATCACTGACCCGATCTGGCCGCCGGTCAGCCGATGTCGACGAGCATCGCCGCGCCAACGGCACCGGCCACGGCACCCAGCCGAGCGAACGCCAGCGCCGGGTGGGGTCTGAGCTCGGGGGCGTAGAGCAGTTCGGTGAACCACTTCTGGATCGGCCCTAGGTAGAGGTCGGCAGCAACCGCCAGGCCACCACCGAGCACGAACACTTCGGGATCGAGAGCGTTGGTGAGGTTCACCAAGCCCAATGCCACCCAGCGGCCGAAGTCGTCGATGACCGCCAGTGCTTCGCCGTCACCCTCGCGAGCGGCGGCCTGGACGTGCTCCCCGCGCACGGCATCGGCGTCGCCGCCGGCGTGTTCCACCACCCGGCCCAGACGGCCGCCAACCGCTGCCTCACGAGCGAGCCGGCCGAGGCCTGCACCCGACGCATAGCGCTCCCAGCACCCCCGCCGACCGCACGGGCAAGGGGGGCCGGCAGGGTCGATGACCATGTGGCCGAACTCACCGGCAAATCCGTTGCGACCACGCACCAGCGACCCGCCGGCGACGATGCCGCCACCGATTCCGGTGCCGAGGGTCACCATCAACATGTCGCGCGCACCCCTCGCCGCGCCGACCTGCCATTCGGCCACAGCGGCACACGTGCCGTCGTTCTCGACGTGAACGATCATCCCCAACCGGTCGCGCAAGAGAGGCCCGACGCGGAAGTTGGCGATGTCGACGAGGTTGGGGGCCGCCCTCAGAACCCCCTCACGGGTGACCAGCCCGGGCAGTCCCACACCCAGCGAATGGATGGGACCAAGGGCGTCGACTAGTGCGGCGATCGTGTCGAGGATCGAGTCGGGTCCCTTCGGGGTGGGCAGCAGATGCTCTGCTATGACCCTCGCTTCGTCGTCGATGACGACCGCCAAACACTTTGTGCCGCCGACGTCGATACCGGCGCGCCGGCGGTCGCTCATGCCTCGGCGCGGGCCTTCAGTTCGCGCACCGTGTTGAGGATCCGTACCTCGGCGCGGCGCTTCACGAAACCGGGCAAGGGTACGACCAGGTCGATGGCAAGGTCGTAGCGCACCTCGGTACCGCCGTCGTCGGTGGTGGCGAAGTTGTAGGTGCCGTCGATCGTGCGCATGATGTCGCCGCGCAGCATGCGCCAGGTGAGCACCGCAGGCGACTTGGAGTAGTCGTAGACAAGTGTGTAGTGGGTGCTGCGACCAAGGGCGGACGCCCGGTACTCGACCTCCACCGGTCGGCCTTCGGCGTCGCGGACGCGCACGATCACGTCTTTGACGTCCTTGGCCCAGTCGGGGTAATGGTCGAAGTCGGTGGCGATGGCCCATACCCGATCGGGCGGTGCGGCGATGGTGATGGTCTGGGACGCCGATTCAGCCATGACGATGTTCTACTCGATCCTGCCGTTAGTGGGTATCGCCGCCGGATTAACCCGCGGCCCGTACAAACCGTACCGCGCGGCCCAGCCACCGTTCATGCCAATGCCGAACATCGGGACCAGCACGCCGAAGGCCATCGCATTGAGCTCGTTCTCGCCGAGGCCGCTCACACCGACGGCCGCGCCGACCACCGCCGCCACCACCTGCACCCCGAGGGCGCCGAGCATCGACCACTTCACCGGTTTGGGTGCGGTGGAACCGGTGAGCAGGTAGAGGTTGGCCACACCGATCTCGTGAGACCGCGAACGGTCGAGTGCCGCGGCGTAGGCCCACAGCGAGGTGGCGATTCCGGCGGCGAACAAGGCCAGGGAGACCACCACGATGAGCACCTGGCCGAGTCTCTCGTCGCGCAGCGGCACGGCGATGCCCAAAGCGACGACGAACAGCCCCGTACCCGCCAGATCAGCGCGGACGAGAAGGGACTTCATGTACTCATTCTGCCAGCGCGCCGAGGGCCACACCCAGGCGATGGGCCAGAACGTCGTAGGAGAATTCGGTCACTGCCCTCTCGCGACCGGCTCTGCCCATGCGCTGGGCCAGGGCAGGGTCGTCGAGCAAGCTCTCGATGGCCGCAGCAACGTCGCGGGGTTCCTCTGGGTGGCTCACGACGAGGCCGGTGGTGCCGTCGTCGATCGCCTCCGCAGCGCCGCCCGAGTTGCCGCCCACCTGGGGAACTCCGCACGCTGCGGCCTCGAGGAAGACGATGCCGAAGCCCTCCTGTTCGAGACCTCCCCAACGGTCGCGGCAGAGCATCGCGTACACATCAGCGCAGCCGTAGAGGCGCGGTAGGTCGTCGTTGGAGACCCTCCCGAGGAAGCGCACAGGTGCACCGAGTTGGTCCGCCAGCTGGCGTAGTCGGGCTTCATCACGCCCCCCACCGGCAATCGCCAGCACCAGGTCGGGTCTCGTCGGGCGCAGTAGTGCAGCCGCGCGGATTGCAGTATCGAACCCCTTGCGCGGAACCAGCCGGCTGATGCTGACCACCAGCTGGGCGTCGGCGGGTAAACCGAAGTGGGCTCTCGCCTCGCTCCGTTCGGAGGCGTCGATGGGGTGGAACCGCTCCACGTCGACCCCGGGCGTGACAACGGTGATCGGCAACTTCCTGCCTGCTGCGTGCTCCGCCTCGGCGGCCGGGTAGCCGCCGGCGGCGACGATGTGGCGGGCACGCCTGCAGCACATAGCCGAGGGTCTGGCGGCTCAGAGGCAATCGACCCGGAACGGTGACCTCGGCCCCGTGCAGCACCACGTCGTAGGGCAGCGCCAGAGACGGGCCGATGAGCCCGAGTGGCAGGGCCGGGTCGAGCACCACCAGGTCGGCGCCGACTTCACGGGCCATCGCGTTGACCCTTTGCACCATCCATGGGTGAGGCAGCAGCACCGGCTCGCGGGTGCGCTCGATAAGAAATGGCTGCTGGGCATCGAACTCGGCGGCACCCGGGTAGGGGCTGGTGAGCACGGCAAAGGACTCGGGTGGGAGGCGGCGCCACCACTCCCACAGCAAGGATTGGATGCCACCGATCTTGGGCGGAAAGTCGTTGGTGACGAGAAGATGCTTCACAGCGCAGCCTTCAGTTCGCGCTCCACGTCGGGGTGGGGGTCGGTGGAGGGCATCAGGTGGTGGAGTCCGAGGCGGCCGGCGGCCCACACGGCGTGGGCACGCAGCATCGGGTCAGGATGTGAAAGGTAGTCGGCCACCACCCGGATCACCTCGCGATCACCGCCATCTGCGGTATTGCCCAGCACGACCAGCGCATTGCGCCGCGCCCAGCGAGGGTCGCGGTCGGCGAGGTACCAGCGGCCCCACATCTCGAGCACAGCCTCGTCGTCGGCGTCGAGCAGGCTGAGCACCGACACCCAGGCTTTCACCTCGGAGGTCTCGAGAGGGGCAGGTGCCTGATGGCCGGGGCCGAACCGCACCGCCGGCGGACAGACGTCCTGACATGAGTCGCATCCGTAGAGGCGGTCGCCGACTGCCTCGCGCAAGTGGGCAGCCATGATGCCCGGCTTCTGTACCACCCACGCCAAGCACCTGCTTGCGTCGATCACGCCCGGGCGGAGGATCGCCCCCGTGGGGCAGCCGTCGAGGCATCGCCGGCAGGGGCCGCAACCGTCGCCCACCGTCTGGGCAGAGGTCGGGAGGGGGGCAGTTGTGATCACGCACCCGAGGACGAACCAGCTGCCTGCACCTGGCAGGAGAAGGTTTGAGTTCTTGCCGAACCAGCCGAGACCGGCCCGGTGGGCCACTTCGCGGTCGACGATGCTGTTGTCGTCGGCGAAGGCAACGGCCTTCCAGCCGTCGTGGCGCAGCCGGTGGGCCACTTCGCGTAGGGCCTCGCGCAGGGGGCCGTAGTGGTCCATCCACGCGTAGCGGGCGACGCGACCCTGCACCCCAGTGGGACGGGATTCCTCGGGCAGGAGGTAGGGGCGGGCGGCAACGAACACGGAGGCTGCGTCGCGGACTGCCTCGCTCGGGTCAGTGGATCTCTGGGGGTTGCGGAAGGTGAACTGCATTCCGTCGACCAGCCCGTCGGCGATGCGGTGGTGAATGGCGTCGCGGGCCTGTTGCAGCACGTCGGCCGGAGCTACACCTGTGTGGCTGACACCGTAGGGCTCGGTGAGCTGCGCCAACTCGGCGACATAAGCGGCGTCGGGTGCCGGCGGGGGCGAATCAGACGGCCTCACAATGACGAAGCGTAGGCACCAGGCCGGCCGCAGCGAGCAACTGCACTGCCCTCAGCTCCGCCTCGTCGAAAGCCAGGGGCTCGCGGCGGGCAGGGGAGAGAAGATGGGTGACCACACAGTCGGCGCAGGTGGCACTCCTGTGCATGACGCAGGTGTCGCAGGAGATGATGAATCTGACCATGATCGCATCATGCCCACGGGGTGCCACAGGGTTTCCCGGAGGGGACCCGAAACCCTCGGAGGAATCAGCGGCGGGCGACGGCGAGGAAGGTGGCGCTGGACACTGTGTTGGCGCCCACGGCACGAACATCGGTGAGGATCTCTTGGTCGTCGGTGACGACGACCACCGGACGGGTGATGTCGAGGGCACCGACTTCGGCGCGCAGAACATCGTCGGCGCTGACCCCGTCCGGGGAGAAGCTGACCTTCACCAGCAGGCGATGACCAGCAGAGGCGCCGACCACGGAGGCGCCATCGAACACGATGTGGATCAGGGTGCCCCACCGACGGGCGAGGCTCTCGGCAACATCGATGCACGCCGAGCGCTGCTGGTCGAGTTTCAGCCCGGGCCAACCCAGCTTGGCGACGTTGTAGCCGTCGACCAGGACGACGACGTCGACGGTACGCATGAGATGCTCGGCCGCTGCCTCGCTGTGACCGTAGATGCCCCCGGGTACGGGCAGAGGCTTGCGGACTCGACGCCGGGCGCGGGGTTCGGCGGGACGGGTGGCGGCCAGCGCCTCGACCAGAAGGGCGCGCACCCTCTCGATGTCGGCAGGTCCCCCGGCGTGGACCGCGGCCCGATCAGCGAGGGCTGCGTCGCGGGCTTCGACCGCTGCCGCGAGCAGCGCCCTTGCCTTGTCCAGTTCGGCCGGCAGCGCGTCGGCAACCGAGTCTCCCTCGGCATGCCAACGAGACGCGGCGAGCGGCGGCCCGCTTCAGCTCGGTGACCTCGGTTCGCGCTGCGGTCAGCTTCGCCTCCAGGCGCCTCACCTCCGCCTGCGCGGCCTCGCGAACACTCAGCTCGGCGTCGAGCTGTTCGCGCACCACGACCAGGTCGAGCCGGGCCCTCGCCGTGGCAGCTTCGGCAGCCTCACGCCGCCGCTCCTCCTTGCGCACGGCACCAGCATCATCGAGGGGCACCGACACCTTCTCGATCAGCTTCGTGGCTTCCTGCTGCCAGCCAGGCGGCCGGGTGAGCCACAGCAACCCGACCTCGTCGACCAGCTCCTCGCTGGCAACGAGTGCCAGCCGGTGCAAGAACTCGGCGTTGCCCTCCACCGCCTCGCGCACTTTGGCCAAAGCTGTGGGCGGAAGCTTGTGGAACCTCAAGTAGGGCTTGAGCCCCGACGGGTAGCTGAGAGCGGGCCTCATCCGGGTGCCGAGGGCAGCGACTCCGACGGCGAGCTCTAGAGCAGACTGCAGAGCCCGGTCGGGCAGGGCAGGATGTGTGGGCTCGGCTTCGTCGGACACCCAGCCAGGTTACCCAACCCCTGATCGAACACCTGTTCTTGACGCGACCATACGGTTGTGCTGAACTCAACTGCTGTGCAGCTATCACTCGAGGACCTCGGCACCCCTTTGTGCGACGTCACCTTCTGTGTGATCGACATCGAGACCACAGGCAGCAACCGGGGCAGCGACACGATCACCGAGATCGGCGCGGTGAAGGTCCGCGGGGGCCAAGTGCTGGGCACGATGTCCACCCTGGTCAACCCCGGTCGGGCGATCGCCGCAACCATCGTCATGCTCACCGGGATCACCGACTCCATGGTTGCCAAGGCGCCCCGCATAGAGACCGTGCTGCCCACCCTGCAAGAGTTCGTCGCCGACTCCGTGATCGTCGGCCACAACGTCGGCTTCGACGTCGGGTTCATCAACACCGCTCTGCGCCGCAGCAACCGCCAGCCCTTCACCAACACGGTCGTCGACACCCTGGCTCTCGCCCGGCGCCTGGTGCGCGACGAAGTACCCGACTGTCGCCTGGGCACCCTCGCCAGCCGTTTCCGCCTCGACCACCGCCCCAACCACCGCGCCCTCGACGACGCCCTCGCCACCACCGATCTGTTGCACCTCCTGCTCGAGCGTGCCGCAGGCATGGGCGTGATGGGCCTCGACGACCTCGTGGCCCTGCCGTCGATGGGCGGCCATCCCCAAGCAGCGAAGCTGAAGCTCACCCACCACCTGCCGCGGGCACCCGGCGTGTACCGCTTCCTCGACTCTCGCGGTGAGGTTCTCTACGTGGGCAAGGCCACCAACCTCCGCCAGCGGGTGCGTAGCTACTTCAGCACCGACGACAGGCGCAAGATCGGCGCCCTGATACGCGAAACCCACAAGCTCGCTCATACGGTCACCCCCGACGCCCTCACCGCCGAGGTGCTCGAGTTGCGCTACCTCCACCATCTCCAACCCCGCTACAACCGGGTGGGCACCAACTGGCAGAAGTACTGCTATGTGCGCCTCACCACCGACGAGGCGTGGCCTCGACTGGTCATCACCAACGAGCCTTCTGCCACTGGTCTCCATCTCGGCCCACTCACATCGCGATCGGCGGCCGCCGGGGTCATCGAAGCCGTCCAGAGCGCCCTCCCGATCCGCCGCTGCAACACCCGCATCGGGCGCAACTACCGGCCTGCACCAAGCTCGGTGCCCTGCAGGGGCGCCCAGTTGGGGGTGGCGATGTGCCCCTGCGCCGGAACCGCCGATGAGGCCGCCTACTCGAGCGTTGTCGCCCGCGTCGTGGCCGCCCTCACAACCTCACCCGAGCTCGTGCTCGAACCCCTGTGGCGCAGGGTCGAGGCCCTTGCCGTCGCCCAGCGCTACGAAGAGGCAGCCTCGGCGCGCGACCGGGCACGCGCCTTCGCCGATGCGATCAGTCGCCAGCGTCTCTTCGACCAGTTGAGGTCGGCGGGCGAAATCGGTGTCCGGCTCCACGACACCGTCCTGCACCTGAGCGACGGGGTGTTGTCCACCTTTCAGACCGACGGCCAACTTCCCACCGAGCTGGAACTCCCCCCACCTGCGGTACCCGAGTTCCCCGCCCCTCTCCCCCGCCACGCTGCCGACGAGGTGCTGTGCCTGGCCAGAGCGCTCGAACGGGCCAGTTTCCGCTCCCGCCTGCTGTGGTGCAGCGGGGAATGGTCACTTCCCACCAACCCTGTACGAGACGTCACCCGCCTGGCAATCGCAGCCTGAGCCTGCTGGCGGGTCAGTGCCCGAGCTCGGCGGCAACGGCCTGGGAAACCTCCACGAACTTCTTCAGGGTGGCCTCAGCGGCACCCGAGTCGATCGACTGAACCGAGCTCGCCAGCCCGTCCTCGAGAGTCTCGACGACGCCGGCCACCACAAGGGCGGCGGCAGCGTTGAGCACCACGATGTTGCGGTGGGCGCCGTGGTTGCCGCCGAGCACCTTCCTGACGACCTCGGCGTTGACCTCTGGTGTACCGCCCACCAGCTCGTCGAGGATCGCAGGCGCGAGACCGAGGTCCACGGGGTCGACGGTGAACTGACGCACGCCGTCGTCGTCGAGAGCCAGCACGGTGGACACGCCAGTGGTGGTGAGCTCGTCGAGGCCATTGCCGTGCACCACCCAAGCCCGGTGCGAACCGTGAAGGCGCAGTGACGCCAGCATGCGCTCCGCCATCGCGGGGTTGGCGACCCCTATCAGCTGGCGGCGAACACGCGCCGGGTTGGCCATCGGCCCGAGCAGGTTGAACACCGTGGGGATGCCGATCTCGCGACGACTCGGGGCGGCGAAGCGAAAGGCCGGGTGGTAGCGAGGAGCCAGGCAGAACCCGATGCCGGCTTCCTGCACACACCTCACCACACCCTCGGGCGACAGCTCGATGGCTACACCGAGGGCCTCGAGCACATCGGCGGTTCCACATTGGGAGCTGGCAGCGCGCGCACCGTGCTTGCAAACCGGCACCCCTGCGCCTGCGGCGACGATGGCAGCCATCGTGCTGACGTTGATGCTGTGGCTGCGATCGCCACCGGTGCCGACGATGTCGATGGCCCGGTTGCGCAGTGCATCGGGCAGGGGCACAAGGGTTGCCACCTCGAGCACCGCGTCGAGCAGGCCGGAGATCTCCTCGGGGGTCTCACCCTTGGCGCGTAGGGCGACGATGAACCCGATCAGCTGGGCCGGTGTTGCCTCACCGGCGAGGATGGTGGACATCGCCGCGCGGGCATGTGCCGCCGGCAGATCGTGGCGCTCCAGGAGTTCGGTGAGGAGCGCCGACCACCCACCAAGCTCGTCGAGTCCACTCATGCCCATCAGGCTATGCGACGAGGCAGGCTGGGCGATGGCTGGTGGGCGATGGCGGTCAGGCGGTGCGACGGCGCTGACGGATCAGGCGGCGGCGCTCACGCTCGGTGGCTCCGCCCCATACTCCCGCTTTCTCGCGCACAGTCAGGGCGTACTCGAGGCAGGCAACTCTCACGCCGCATTGGGCGCAGACCTCCTTTGCCTCCAACCCTTCGTCTTCGTCATCCGGGTAGAAGATCGTGGGTTCCAACCCCCGACACGCCCCGAGCTGCCGCCACTGGATCTCTTTGGCCGACACGACTGAATTCCCCCATTGATTGGTATCTGCCCGAGTCGCCGAGCAGCGACGCGAATCTAGGTTCGGCAAAGGGGCCTCCGCCAGACCCTCTTTATGACATTTCCGCGCGTTTCCGCGCTCCCCGTGGTCAGACGGTCGCTTCGCGCACCCCTACGGTGGTTTCCGGATCAGGGGTGAGGTGAGGGCCTAGATCGGCGGCCAGTTCGGCCACCGTGGCCGGACTGAGCAGGACCTCCTCGCTGTAGGCGGGGTGGTCGATCGCGACCACGACCCCCTCGCCGAAGCGCCAGAACCTGCTCCGGGGCGAACTCGAAGGTGATGTAGTGCACTGCCGCAGTGGTGTCGGCGCGGGTGAGCTGGGATGCGTGCTGGGCATCCACCTCACACCTCACGGTGGTGCCATCGGCAAGGCGGAACACTACGTGCTGCTCGATACCGACCAGCTTGGGCAACCACTCGCGCATCTGCTCGTCGGCGGTGAGCTCGATGAACAGGGTGGCGCAGAGATGTCCGCGGCTCGGGCACCAGTGGGTTGTAGACGTCGAGCTCTTCCTGGATGCCTTCATCGGTGAAGATTCGTTCGACGCGAGCCATCTCCTGGATCTGGAAACGCATCGTCTCGCGATTCTCGAAGACCATCGTCACCAGTGTCCCGACGTGAACCCGACGACGCCGCTTGAGTTCGATGATGTGCTCGCGAAAGGCTTCGCGTTCGCGCTCGTAGGCGCGGGCGTCGGTGATGTCGGCAAGGGTCAGCTTGCGCGAGGACACGGCGGTGTTCATTGTCTCCAACCTTCCTCTGGTATTCCGTAGGCGCGAGCGATGACCTGGAGGGGGTGTTGGGGCTCCTCCCCCGTCTGCTCGTTGATCGCGGTGTTGGCCAGGTGGCAGTCGCCGGCGACGAGATCGCCACCGGCCCTTTGGATCTCGTCGGCAAGCTTGAGGGCGATGGGGATGCTCAGCTCGGCGTTCTCGGCTCGCAGGCCCCACATGCCGTCGATACCGCTGCACTGCTGCACCAGTTTCACCTTGGCACCGGTGAGCTTGAGCAGGTCACGGCTCTTGAGGCCGACGTTCTGGGCCTTCAGGTGGCATGGAGTGTGATAGGTGACGGTCGCCGGAACGAACCCGGTGAAGTCGGTGTCGAGCGCGGTGCCCTCGCCCTTGTGAACCTTGATCAGGTACTCGGCCGCGTCGTAGGTGTGATCGGCCACCAGTTGGGCGTCGTCGCCGCCGACATAGTCCAGGTAGTCCTTCTTCAGCACATAGCCGCACGTCGGCTGGGGCACGACGATGTCGTTGCCCTTGCGCACCGTGGCTGCCAGGGCCTTGACGTTCTTCTCCGCCACCTTGGTGAACTGGGCGACGTCGCCGCTGTGCAGCCAAGGGGCCCCACAGCAGCCCGCCCCATCGGTGATCGAGCACTCGATGCCGTTGCGCTCGTAGACCTTCACCAGGTCATGGCCGATCCGCGGCTCCTGGTACTCGACGAGGCACGTGGGGAACACGGCTACCCGACCCTGGCGCTTGGCGATGCGTACCTTGGGGCGCTTCTTGAACCAGGTGGAGAACCTCTGGCGCGCGATACGGGGGAAGGAGACGCACACTCGACACGCCGGCGGTCTTCTCGATCGCCTTGCGCACCAGAGAGCCGGGCTTGGCGCCGATGACCTTGTTGGCCAGATCGGCCACTGGGCCGGCGATGGTCGCCGCCTTGCCCATCAGGTCCGTGTGCCCCATCGCGCTGTTGGTAAGTCTCAACCTGAGCGGCACCTGCTTGTTGACGTGACGCATCGCACCGGTGCGCAGCATCAGGCGAGGGAAGTCGATCGCCCATTCGTGTAGCTCGGGTATGTAGGGGCAGTTGACGTAGCAGAGCTTGCACTGGAAGCACTCGTCATTCACCTGGTCCTGCTGGGCCGGCGTCAAGCGGCCGGCGTCCTGGTCGTCGTGCTGGTCGATCATCTCGAACAGCGTGGGGAACGAGGTGCAGAACTTGAAGCACAGACGGCACCCGTGGCACAGGTCGTAGACCCGGGTGAGCTCTTCTCTGACGTCGGCTTCGTCGAAGTACTTGGGGTGCTTTGGGTCGTACGTCGTGGTCATCGTCTGTTGATCCTGTGTACGGGTGGTCGGGTGGGGTGGAGGGGGCGCATCATACGCCCCCTCCACCAGCCACTCAGAGGGGCACTCAGAGGGAGTCGAGGCCTTGCTGGAACTTGCCGGCGTGGCTCTTCTCGGCGCGTGCCAGAGTCTCGAACCACTCGGAGATCTCGGTGAGTCCTTCTTCGCGAGCGGTAGCGGCGAAGCCGGGGTACATCTGGGTGTACTCGTAGGTCTCACCGGCGACGGCCGACTTGAAGTTGTCCTCGGTGTCGCCGATGGGCTCGCCGGTTACGGGGTCACCCACCTTGGCGAGGAACTCGAGGTGACCGTGGGCGTGTCCGGTCTCGCCTTCGGCGACGCTGCGGAACAGGGAGGCGGCGTCGGGATAGCCCTCGACGTCGGCCTTCTGGGCGAACCACAGGTAGCGGCGGTTGGCCTGGCTCTCGCCGGCGAACGCCTCCTTCAGGTTCTCGTGGGTCTTGGTGCCGTGCAGGTTCATGGCAGTTGCTCCTTGGGTGTTGGGTTGGAGATTTCGGCAGATCGCTCTGCGCAGGCCGAGCACAGCCCGGTGAAGACGATCGAAGCGGTGGTTGGGTGGAAGCCTTCGAGACCGTGGACGGCCACACCGTCGAGGCGGTCGACGTAGACGTCGCGCAGTTCGCCGCACAGGGTGCAGTGGGCGTGGTGGTGATCGGCCACGTTGGCGTCGAATCGGGTGGGCCCCCCGGGCAACGAGAGAGCCGCCAGCTCGCCCATCGCGACCAGGTCATTGAGGGTCTGGTAGACGGTGCGCAGGGAGATGCCGGGCATCTGCTCCGAGGCCTACGGCGAAGAGGCTCTCCGCGGTCGGGTGGGTCTCGTTGCCGTGGAGGAGGCGGAACAGCAGCTGCCTCTGCGGGGTGAGCTTGCAGCCCCTGCCCACGAAAGGCTTCGGTGAGTTCGGCCGGTGCTCGCACGGCAGGGACTCTATCCACATCTATTGCTGATCTGCAACTTGTGCAGATCAGGCTTCTTGCTCAGCTTCACCGGCTCTCCGCCCGACGACGGCCTACCTAGGATGTGGTCGATGCCCTCCGACGTTTTCCGACGATCCCGCATGCTCCATCGCGCTCTCCACCGAATCCTTCGACGTCCTCGTGATCGGTGCCGGCATCACCGGGGCGGGTGTCGCCCTCGATGCCGCTTCTCGCGGCCTGCGTACCGCCCTGGTCGAACGCGACGACTTCGCTTCGGGTACGTCTTCGAAGAGCTCGAAGCTGGTTCACGGTGGCCTGCGTTACCTCCAACAGGGCGAAGTGGCCCTCGTCTACCAGGCCCTGCGCGAGCGCCAACGGCTGAGACACAATGCCCCCCACCTGGTGAGGGTGTTGCCGTTTCTGCTCCCCGTGCTCACCAAGGACAGCGTCGTCTCCCGCAAGATCGCCCGAGCCCTGCGCCCGACGATGTGGATGTACGACATCACCGGGGGCTGGCGCATCGGCAAGTTCCACAAGCGCCTCGGCAAGGAAGCCGCCTTCGCTCACCTGCCGACCATGCCCAAGGACCGGCTCAGCTTCGCCTTCCTCTACTTCGACGCCAGCGTCGACGATGCACGCCTGGTGCTCAACGTCGCCCTCACCGCCGCCGATCAGGGGGCGGTGGTGGCCAACGGTTGTTCAGTCGTCGAACTGGTGAAGGATGCCGCCGGTCGTGTCGCCGGCGCCGTGGTGGAGGCCGATGGCCGGTGCTTCACGGTGGCAGCCAAGGTGGTGGTGAACGCTGCCGGGGTGTGGAGCGATCAGGTCAGAGCCCTCGACGAAGGCCATGACCCCGCCTCCATCCGCCCGGCCAAGGGGGTTCATCTCACCCTGCCGTGGGCCAAGGTGCGTAACGACGTCGCCGTGATCATCCCCGTTCCCAAGGACAAGCGCAGCCTCTTCCTCGTGCCGTGGGGGCCCAAGCCGGACGGCACCTTCGAGCACACCTACGTCGGCACCACCGACACCGACTACGACGGCCCTCTCGACGACCCCCAATGCACCAAGGACGACATCGACTACGTCCTCCGGGCGGTGAACGCAAGCATCACCACCGGTATCACCGCTGCCGATGTCACGGGCGCGTGGGCAGGCCTGCGCCCGCTGGTGAGGGCCCCAGGGTCGCCGGGGTCGGGCACGACGGCCGACCTGTCGCGCCGTCACACGGTCAACACCGCGCCCAGCGGGGTAGTCACCGTCACCGGAGGCAAGCTCACCACCTACCGCCAGATGGCCCAGGACACCGTCGACGAGGTTGCCAAGCTCCTCGGCCGGGGCACCAGGTGCCGCACCAAGCGGCTCAAGCTGCTCGGTGCCGAGGGCTACCGGCCGGCCGCGCCAGGGCAGTCCGCAAGCCCATCTGACTGAACGCTTCGGCACCCTGACCGCTCAGGTACAGGCCCTGATCGACTCGGATCCGTCCCTGGCAGAACCCCTGGTGCCAGGCATGCCCGAGGTTCGCGCCGAAGCCGTCTATGCGGCCCGCCACGAGATGGCCCGGTCACTCGACGACGTGCTCACCCGGCGCACCCGGCTGCGCCTTCGCGACAGGCAGGCCACCCTTGCCGCGGCACCCGACATCGCCCGCCTCCTGGCCACCGAGCTCGGTTGGGACGATGCCGAGACCGAACGCCAGGTGGCCCAATTCGCCGCCCTGTGCGAGGCCGAAATCGTCGCCGGAGCGCACCAGCGAAATCCAGGGGGTCGGCAAACCATGACCAGACCGGTACCCCCGATCGAACTCACCGGCACGGGCACGCGCTTTCCCGCCGTGGCAGCCCTTCCCGCCGGGTTCGCAGACCGCCTCCGCAGCGTGTGCCCGACGGTCACAGAACCGGTAGAGGTCGCCGAGGCCAGCCGCGACTGGTGGCCGCTGGCCATGCACTGGTCACTCCAGGGACAGGTCCCCCAACTTGCCGCAGTCGTGGCCCGTCCGGCCGAGGTCACCGAGGTAGCCGAGGTCGTCCGGCTCTGCGTCAGCGAGGGCGTTCCCCTCACCGCCGCCGGCGGGCGCAGTGGGGTAGTCGGGGGTTCGGTGCCCGTGTTCGGCGGGGTCCTGCTCGACCTCACGGCGATGCAAGGTGTGATGGCGGTGGACGCCGAATCCGGCCTCGTCGAGGTACTGGCCGGCACGTTCGGGCCTGACCTCGAGGCAACCCTGCGCGACACCCACGGCCTCACGGTCGGCCACTACCCCCAGAGCTTCGACATCGCCACCGTCGGCGGATGGGTGGCGTGCCGCGGCGCCGGTCAGTACAGCACCCGCTACGGCAAGATCGAACAGATCGTCGCCGGCCTCGAAGTCGTACTCGCCGACGGGTCCATCGTGCGCACGGGGGGCTTCCCCGCCAGCGCCCAGGGCCCCGACCTGACCCAGCTGTTCGTCGGCAGCGAGGGCACTCTCGGCATCATCACCAGGGTGTGGCTGAAGACCCATCCACTTCCCCCGGCCGAACAGAGCAGCGCCTACGCCTTCGCCGGCTTCCAGGCCGGTCTCGAGGCCTGTCGGCGAATCCTGCGGCGAGGCGCCACACCGGCGGTTCTCCGCCTCTACGACGCCGCCGAGAGCCAGCGCGGCCAGGGCGGCGACGGCACAAACTGCGTCCTGCTGGTGCTCGACGAGGGCGACCCGGGGCTCGTCGCGGCGACGATGGCAGTGGTCGCCGAGGAGTGTGCCGGCGCGACACCTCTCGGCCCCGACCCGGTCGTGGCGTGGCTCCACCACCGCAACGACACCAGCGCTCTGCAAGCCCTCACCCACAAGGGCTATGTGGTCGACACTCTCGAGATCGCCGCCCCATGGTCGGCCCTGCCACTCATCTTCGACGACGTCAGAGCAGCCATGATGGCGGTACCCCATGCACGCGTCGCCACCTGCCACCTCTCCCACAGCTACATCGACGGAGCGTGCCTGTACTTCACCTTCGCCGCCACTCCCCCGGCCGACGAGGTCGACGCCACCTATGTCGCCCTGTGGGACGCAGGCCAGAGGGCAGTGCTGGCGGCCGGCGGCAACCTGTCCCACCACCACGGCATCGGCCTCAACCGCGCCCGGTTCATGGCCGAGGCGCTGGGACCGGCCATGACCGTGCTCCAAGCCGTGAAGGACGCACTCGACCCCGAGGGGGTGCTGAACCCCGGCAAGCTTGGCCTGCGTTCACCCTTCGGCGAGGTGGGGTGGCCATGAGTGCCATCGATCGCACCGCTCTGCGTCAGGGGGCCGGGGTAGCCCTGCTCTTCGCCGTGCCCTTCTCCATCGTGTCGCGGTGGCTCGCCGATCACGACGACGGCTCCCCGTGGGTGCCGATCCTGTGGCTGCTCGCCGTCGTCGGCTTCACCCTCGGCGCCGGCGTCGCCGCGTGGGTGCAGCGCACCGGCTTCCCGATGCTGCACGGGCTGGTGTGCGCCGGCGGCACCTACCTTGTCGCCCAAGCCGTGTTCTTGGTGGTGAAGCTCATCCGCGGTGGCGAGGTGCGCTGGCTGGCGATCTTCTTCACCTTCACGGTCGTCCTGTTCGCCGGAGTGATCGGCGGCGGGCTCGGCAGCATGCTTCAAAAGAGGGGCATCATGCCCGGCGGAAGGGGTACCCCATGAGCATCCTCGTGGTCGATGTCGGCACCTCGGGGCTGCGCTCCGCGGTGGTTCGCCCCGACGGTGAGGTGACGGCGCTCGAGTTCCGCCCCTTCCCACCAACGTCACCCTTCCCCGGTCTGGTCGAGTTCGATGCTGCGGCCATGGCCCGAGCGGTACTCGAGGTGGCGCGGTTGTCGCTGGCGGCCGGCGGGCCTGTACAAGCTGTCGGCATCACCGCCCAGAGGGCCAGCACCGTGGTGTGGGACCGAGCCACCGGCGATCCGATCGGTCCCGCCATCGGCTGGCAGGACCTGCGCACCGTGTTCGACTGCATCACAGCCCGCGCCGAACACGGTCTTCACCTCGCGCCCAACCAGTCCGCGACGAAGGTCGCCGCTCTGCTGAAGCAGTTCGACCCCGACCTCAGCCGGGATCTGTGCTTCGGCACGGTCGACAGTTGGGTGGCCTGGGTCCTCAGCAAGGGCGACGTCCACGTGACCGACCACTCCAACGCTGCCGTCACCGGCCTCCTGCGACCCGACGCCTCGGCTTGGAACACGACCACATGCGACGCCCTCGGCATCCCCACCCGGATGCTCCCTGCGCTGGTGGACACCTCGGGGGTCTTCGGTGAGGCATCAGCTCTGCCCGGTTCACCTCCCCTCGCCTGCCTCGTCGGCGATCAGCAGGGCAGCCTCGTGGGCCAGAGCTGTGTGCGACCGGGACAGGCCAAGATCACCTTCGGCACGGGTGGAATGCTCGACCTGTGCACCGACCGGGGGGCACCCGCCACCGGTAACCGCAGTAGCGGGGGCACCTTCCCGATCGTCACCTGGAGCCGTGGCGGCAGATGCACGTGGGGTGTCGAGGCGATCATGCTGTCGGCCGGCACCAACGTCGAGTGGCTGGTCAGCGACCTGGGGATCCTGTCCTGCCCGGCAGAGAGCCACGAGGTGGCATCGGGATGCGACACCACCGACGGGGTGGTGTACGTGCCCGCCCTCTTGGGTCTCGGCACCCCCTGGTGGGACTACGGCGCCCGAGGCACCCTGCTGGGGCTCACCCGCGGCAGCGGCCGGGCCCAGATAACCCGCGCCGTGCTGGAGGGGGTCGCCCACCGGGGCGCCGATCTTGTCGCGGCCGCCGAGGCCGACGCCGCCCTGGCGGTGCCCTCCTTGCGCATCGACGGGGGGATGAGTGAGAACCCGACCTTCGTCCAGGCGCTGGCCAACGCCACCGGGAAGCCGGTGGAAGTGTCGCGCCATACCGAGGCCACCACCATTGGCGCCGCCTACCTCGCCGGGTTGGCTGTGGGCGTGTGGGGCTCCTTCGACGAGATCGCCGGAGCCTGGCAGCCGAGGCAGGTGGTCGAACCCACCGCCTCACTCGACCGAGCCCTGTGGGCATCGGCGGTCGAGCGGGCCCGCGGGTGGATACCCGATCTGTCGGCCCTGGACTTCTAAAGTTGCTCTGCTCACCTCCGGCCGGGAAAGCTGGAGGTGATCGTTTCGAAAGGATGAGCCCGAGTGGATATCGAAGTGACGCAAACCGGTGCGACCGCCGGTGCGCAGCGGGTCGGCCGCCGCCACCTGCTGGGCGCCGGACTTGGTGGCGCTGCACTCTCGCTGCTGCCGTTCCTCGGCGGCCGAGCCGGCGCAGAAGCCGCACCCGAGGAGACCACCACGGTGCCGAGGGCGCCCACGAGCGACGACATCGCTCTGCTCGCCTCTGCTCAGCACCTCGAGCTCACGATCCGCGACTTGTATGACGCGGCGATCGCCGGAGTCGCCGGCTGGACCGACCCCGAAGCTGCGGTCATGATTGCCATCCGCGAGGCCCACGAGGAGTTCGCCAACTCACTGTCCGGCCTGCTCGGGCGCGAGGCCCCCGGAACTGGGTCGGATTCCCTGTTCGAGAGTCAAGTGGGCAGCTTCGCCGGCACCCCCGACGAGGCGCTGATGGCTGCCGCCCAGCTCGAGTCCGGCGCCGTGGCAACCCACGCCGAGATTCTCGGGGCGCTGCAGAGCTTCAATGGGGCCGAGCTGATCGCCGCCATCCAGATGGCCGAGGCACGGCACTGCACCGTGCTCGCCCACCTCGCCGACAGCACCGATTACGCCGTGCTGCTCGTCGACGAAGAAGCCGCATCCCTTCAGGTAAACGGGTGAACCACATGGACAAGTCGAACTCCCCCATCGTCACCGCGTCTTTCGACCGCCGCGGTCTGTTTCGCATTGGTGGCCTCACGGTCGCAGGCGGCGCCCTCGTCGCTGCCTGCAGCAAGTCCCAGGCGGGCGAATTGGGCCGCGTCGGCAGCGGCGAGGACACTCCGACGCTCGAAGAAGGCGTCGTCGATGACGGTGTACTGCTGCGCACTTCGGCCTCCATCGAGCACTCGATCGCCGCCGCCTACGACCACATCCTCGCTTCGGGTGTTCTCGCCCAGGACAGTGGCACCTTCCCCGATCTCGGCGACCATACCGAGCTGGTCACCCTCCTCCAGGCCCACCATGCATCGGCGGCCGAATCCTTCAACGCCTTGGCCGTCGAGGCCGGTGCCGAGGCATGGGAGTGCGGCAACCCGCGGCTCGATGCGATCTTCCTCGACACCTTCTTCACCCGGGTGGAAGACGGAACGGAAGCCACCGACGCCGCCAAGGCCATCGAAGCCAGCGACGACGCTCTGCGCGACATGATCAACCTCGTCTACACCCTCGAAGCCCTGTCCGCCGCTTCGTCCCAGGCTCTCGTCCACCAGGTCACCCTCCCCTCAACCCGTGTTGCGGCGATGGGCATCGGTGTGCGTTCCGCCCGCTCCGCCGCGCTTGTCGCGCTGGCCATCAACCCCGGCGGCTACCTGCCGGGGATGAACCCCGAGTTCGCCACCGTGCCCTCGGACCCGGCGGCGAGCGCCGACGGTCCGCCCCAGACCGAGATCCCGCTTCCCGTGGCCATCGCGTCGAAGTTCGGCTCAGTGGCACCCACCACGTTCATCGGTGGCCGCGGTGACGAGAACGGTGTGCGCCTCAAGCTCATCTTCGAGACACCGAGCCTCAACTCGTTCACCTACACCTTCGATTCCTGCGACGCCTGACCTGCGGGTGCCCGCCGGCCTTCGCCGGTCGTACACTCACATCGACGTTGAGTCGGCCGGGTGGCCGCGGCATGGCTTCGACCATGTCGAGGAAAGTCGGGACTCCACAGGGCAGAATGCTGGCGAGAGCCAGGTCGGGGCGACCTGACGGACGTGCAACAGAGAGAGACCGCCGATGGGCCGGCTTGCCGGTCACAGGTGAGGGTGAAACGGTGCGGTAAGAGCGCACCAGCGGGCGAGGCGACTTGTCCGGCTCGGCAAACCCCATTCGGAGCAAGGCCAAGCAGAGAGCACGGGCTGCCCGCCCTGCCGGTTCGCCGGTAACTCTCGGGTAGGCCGCAGAGATGGATGGTCACCGGCCCCCTTCGCCCTTGGCGGGAGGGGTCACAGAATCCCGCTTACAGGCCGACTCACCGTCACCCGAACCCTTACCCGCAGCGCAAGTTGGCGCTGGGCCGGGGCAGGAGCCCACGCCAACGCCGACATTGCACGAGCCAGCGCAAGTTGGCGCTGGGCCGGGGCAGGAGCCCTCGCCAGCGCCGACTTGGGTGGGTCACTGGCGCACGATCGGCGTGTCGGCGATGTGGTCGCTGACGAGGAACGAGTTCGTCCACTGGGGCCTCAGTGGCGTTGTCCCTTCGCTGACGATCGCCCTCCACTCCTCATCGGTGAGGCGGGGCTCCGACGACGCACGCCAGAACTCGTAGTAGGACGGCACGAAGCCGATGGCGTTTGTAAAGATCAGACCGCTCTCACCTACAGTCCACCGAGCCAGATGCGCCGCTAGTACCTCCCCCACAGATGTCGCCAAGGGAATGGTCCTAGTCGACCGCGAGCGTCTTCGGTGGGCCGAACACGGGCACCCCGGCGTCCACACGCACGGGCTGACAATCGATGACGACCTCAGGTTTCAGGAACTTTACGCGGTCGACAGTGAGGCCACGAAGCTCCTCCTGTCGCAGCCCGAGGCTGGCCTGCGCTAACACACCGCTCGTCAACGACTGCAGTGAGCCTCTTGCACCTGTTCCGAGGTGAGCGGAACAAGGCTGCTCGCGGGTTGCGTCCTCCTTCGGCAAGCTGATGCCGACGTAAGTCGACTCGTGAGTGAGCCTGTTCTTGACCTCCGAGAGCATGATTGCGGTCAGGCACCGGTGATAGTTCTCGACTGTGGTTAATGCCAAGCCGTCGCCCGAGCGTCCCCCTTCGGAGGCGGAACCCGTCTTCCGTGGTCTACGGTGATCCTGATGTCGACCGCGACTCTCCCGTCAATCTTCAAGGATCCATTTCGGCCCGGCGGAACTGACGCTTAGGGCCTCGGCCTGAACTGATGTCAACCGAGACGCCCACCTGCCCACTATGTGGGGCGACAATGCGACTCAATGCCGCTCGGAAGGGACCACGGGCCGGCAGCCAGTTCTGGGGGTGCACCAACTTCCGGAGTAACGGCTGTAAGGGAACTATCAACGTCGGACCAGACGACGACGAGGCGGAGCAGGAACTGAGCGCCACGGCCGCTCCAAGGGCTGTGCAGTGGTCAGACGCGACGCTTCGCCGAGATGGTTGGAAGACGCGGTTCGAGTCGCTTGGTGCGTCGCTTCGGTCCATACGAACCGCTGGCGAACCCCGAGCGGTACCACCAGCTTGCTGGATTGCTCGTGAGGATTTGCCGAGCTTCAAACCCGCTGATGCTGACACCCGACGCGTAATCGGGATGATGGCAAAGTTGCTTCATCGTGGAGCGATGCCACCGCTGCATCCCGACTCGGAACGCCTGCTGCTCGAGTCGCTCGGGCTCGGGGATGCACTTCTGTCGAGCGGGCTTCCAGGTGATGTTGCCCCTCGCCTTGCCCGGGCCAGGAGTCTCGACAGCGCCTTCCGCCATCCATCACGTGATGGTTCTGGCTTGGCCGTAGAACTTCTCGAATCAGAGGCGGAGATCGAGTTCGTTGAATGGCTCCAAGGTGTTGCGCCAGACGCTGCGCCGTGGCTGGCACCGCAGGTTCCGTTCGATCGGCTACTCAGAGCTCATCATATTGAGACCCATGCCTGCCGACGGTGCGACTTCCTCTTGAAGCTCCCGGGCAGCCAGCCTGTAGTAATCGAGATAGACGGGATACAGCACGCCGCGCAAGTACTCAGTGACGCTGAGCGAGACGGCATGCTTGCCTCGATCGACATCGCGACGATCAGGATCCCTGTAGCCGAACTCAAGGCAGGCTCGGGCCCCGGACTAGCGACGGTTCGTCAGGTTCTGCGGGCGTCGACGTCTGCCGTCTCTGACGAGCCACTGATCTGGATACCTCAACAACTCCATCGCCTTGTGCTCGCGCTACTGGAGTCCTTACAGGCAGGGTTCCTGGGAGGCGAGCGGTGGGTCGTCCAACTGCATGACCCGACTCACGGCGCTGCCCGCCTTCTTGGGCCATACCTTGAACTTCTCGAAGCTGTCGATCGCCTCTGGGGTGACCATGGTGTTGCACCTCACCGACTGGTTCTCGTCGATGAGGCCACAGTGCACGAGTATCGGCGCTCCACCGAGGGTGCGTTCGAGTATTCGATTGAGAAACAGGCCCCGCCAACGGATGTGGAGATCCGACTTGAACTCGGCTCAACACCATTCCATTCGCTGCCGAAACTTGGCGCCATACCCCGGGTGATCGTCAGATCGTGCGAGTTGCCTGTACCCGTAAGCGACACGCCACTCGGCGGCGCCGAGCGCGTTACAGCGCGGACCAGCGGTGAATCGACGGGAAAGGCGCTCCGGACAATCCTTCGAGCGATCTTTGCGAAGGAGGACTTCCGGGAAGGGCAACTTGAGGCAATCACAGAGGTGCTCAAGGGACGCGACTGCACGGTGCTCTTGCCGACTGGCGCCGGAAAGAGCCTCGTCTATCAGATGGCTGGTCTCTGCCTTCCCGGCCGAACAGTGGTCATTGACCCGCTCGTGGCCCTCATCGAGGATCAGGTCGAGGGTCTTCGGGCGCATGGAATCGACCGTGTCGCTGGAATCACACGTGAGTCGCTCTCGGGCGAAGGCGGCGCATCGCTACTCGAACAGGTTGCAGATGCAGATGCCTACTTCGTGTTCGTCGCCCCGGAACGGTTGCAGATGCAGAGCTTCCGGACGGCGCTTCGTGAACTTGCGGGCACGACGCCGGTCAACCTTGCCGTGATCGACGAGGCCCATTGCGTCTCGGAGTGGGGGCACCAGTTCCGCACGAGCTACCTCAATCTCGGCAGCGTCGTTCGCGACGCCTGTCAGGACTACCGCAAGAGGCCTCCGCCGCTCCTCGCACTCACAGGGACCGCTTCACGCGCAGTCTTGCGAGATGTCCTTTTTCAGCTCGGTATCGAGGAACGATCGGCGAACACAATTGTCCGACCACGAGGATTCGATAGGCCAGAACTGAGCTATCGCGTCGTTCTGTCAGACGAACGCGACCGGGAGGCCACCCTGCGGAGTGTGATGAAGTCGCTTCCTGGTGTCTTCCAGGAGTCATCGCAGACCTTCTTCGATCCGGACCACGAGCGGACCTACTCGGGTCTGGTCTTCGTACCCACCGTCAACGGCACGCACGGGATCGTCGACACTGCCAAGGTCATCGACTCGATCTGCGGCAGTCCTGGCATATTCTCCGGCAAGGCTCCAAAGGGTCTCCCGGCGAAGAACTGGGAGCGGGTCAAACGGGCGCACGCATCTGCCTTCAAGAAGAACTCCAAACCGGTCCTGGTGACGACCAACGCGTTCGGCATGGGTATCGACAAGCCCAACATCCGATGGGTGGTTCACTACGGACTCCCCGGCTCGATCGAGAGCTACTACCAGGAGGTCGGACGCGCTGGTCGCGACGGCAAGCCTGCAGAGTGTGTTCTGATCCTTAGCCAGTTCGACGAAGAGAGAAACCGGCAACTGCTCGCGGAAGACCTCTCTCTTGACGAAGCGCGCGCACGTCAACAAGGCACTCCGTGGGCCGCCGGCGATGTCGTCACCACGGCGCTCTTCTTCCACGTGAACAGCTTCCCGGGTGTCGACGAGGAGGTGACCACACTCGTCGAGATGGTGGAAGTGCTCAACCCAGGACGTGAAGCAAACCAGCTCACGGTCCCGTTCGCCGCGCAGCAAGACAAGCGTGAGCGAGCGTTGCATCGGCTCGTCATGCTTGGCGTCGTTGCCGACTACCTCGTGGAGTGGGGCTCCGACAGCTTCACCGTCTTCACCGCAGCGGTCACACCGCAGGACGTCGTCGCAAATCTGCTGCGCTTCGTCGAGCGCAACCAGCCTGCACGCCTACCCGCCGTTCGGTCCGACGTAGACCGCGACTACCCGAAGTTGATGGACGCCGTGGAGCGATGCGGTCGTGCCATGGTCCAGTTCGTCTACGACACCATCGAGCGGTCCCGGCGCCGCTCGCTCAGAGAGATGTGGCTCGCCGCTGTCGAAGCAAACACAGGTGAGGAACTGAGACGAGCGCGTCCTCGACTATCTCGTCGACGGCGACGTAGCCCCGATCGTCGAACGGCTTGTGGACCTCCGCGACTTCCGGTTCGACGACTGGATCGAGCAATGGTCCAGCATCACCGGGACGCCAGACGCGCGGGAATGGAGGGCCGCAGCAGCCCGGTTGCTCGGCTCCTACCCCGACCATCCAGGGCTTCTCGCGTCTCGCGGCCTCGCAGAGGCACTCGACCCGGACGGACAGCTGAAGGAATTCGAACTCAACCTCACGAGCGCGATCAGATCCTCCACTTCGCGCTACCAGCTCCCCCTGATGATGTCGATCACGCACTCACCTGGATGCTTCAACGAATACCGGACACCCGGGCGGCCGCGAGAGCTGCTGTCGTTGGCGCAGCACATCTCGCCGGGCATCACAGCCCCGCTCTGCGGAGCTGGCTCGTCTCGAACAGCCAGCACAATCTGTCGCTCGCCGCGCTCGAGCTTGCCGAGCAACTCGACGACCGCGCTCGCCCTTGCCAACCTTGCCGTAAACCACTTCGAGGAGATCTGACCATGCCTGACGAGAACACCATCGAACTCCCGAGCGTCGTACAGCGCTTCCGCGAATCGAGCGATGCACTCGATTCGCTTCGCGAACGACTTCGCTCATTGGCGCTCGCAGAGGACACCCAGACCGAAGCAGCTACATCTATCGAGACGGCGTCCGGCAATCTGAACTCACTACTGAACGAGATCGGATCAGCCGTGTCCGGGTTGTCCTCGGCGTCCGAACTCGTCCAAGCGGCGATGGAGGCTGCTCGGGCCGATATGGAGGGCACCGATCTGCTTGCCGTCAAGTCAGGCCTGGACACGGTGGTGCTGAGCATCGCCGAGCTGCGCGACATGTCGGCGACCGACAAATCGAACCTTCGCGACGAGCTCGCGGCGATTCGTGATGATTCGACAAGAACATCGGCTGCACTCCAGGCCTCAGTCGAGGCCCTATCGCAGCGCCTCAGCGAAGAGCTCGCTGTGGCCCGAGCCGAGGCCGCTGCACTAAACGCCACACGTGAGCAGCTCGAGGCGAAGATCGCCGGTGTCCCCGAGAAGTACCGCCGCAAGTTCGGGCTCTAGCCCGTGTCCGGCTCCCGAGGCACGTTTGTCGTGCACGAATTGGTCACTTTCGTCACGGGCACGAATGAACTCAGTTCAAGACATCGTCCGGACTCTGACTGACGCCAACAACACTCAGCCTCCGCGAGGCTTTCCTGTGGACCCGATCGCCGCCGGGCACGCCGGCATTTACGCATGGTCGGCTGATGACGTCGCCCGCAACGATCTCGGCGCCCCGCTCGGCCTGGTGCTTCCACCAATGATCTACGTCGGGCAAGCGGGAGCGACCAAATGGCCGTCCGGCACTTCGTCGCGGGCGACGCTGAAGAGCAGGATCGGCCAACAGCACATCCGAGGCAACGCTCGCTCCTCGACCTTCAGGCTAACGATCTCGGCGCTGCTCCTCGAGCCGCTGCAGCTGTCAGCAGCAGGCGGTGGCCGCCTGACCGATGCCAGCAACGCCCGGGTCTCGTCGTGGATCGCCGAGCACCTGCGGGTAGCCATCGCCCCGGTTGACGACCGCGACCGACTCGCATCTCTCGAGGCGGAAGTGGTTGCGGCCCTCAACCCTCCGCTCAACCTCGGCCACTGTCTACCGACATCCGCTCGGCAGAGCCTCACCGAGCTGCGGAGCGTGCTACGACGTCACTAGCCCGTGGCCGTTTACTTTGCAGAGTCCAGGCTGGGTGGTGCCAGTCGAAGCCGGAGCTCGTCGGCGCGCTGCTCGTCGACATCAACGACGAAATGATCGCCGCCGAACGCCGCTACATCGCCGCCGCCAGCGTCGCCGCCAGCGTCGCCGAACTCACTGGCCGACCCACCGAACTATCCTTACCCGCAGCACCCCGAACCTGACCACCAGCTTCGAGGAACACACGGTCTCCGACACCACGCCGCGGGACGCCATCGTCGAGGAGCTGACAGATCGTGGACGCAGTGCTGCCTTCGTCGCCTCCCTGACACCAGCGACCGGATGATCCCGTCCGACGTGCACAGATCGGGGCATATGACCTGAAAGAGCTGGTATGCCCGCGACCAGCTCGATGCCCGCCAAGCCCGGGAGGTGCCCGTGGCCATCGGCGGGCGGGTCCAGTTGGCCACCAGTGGGCAGATTCGCCTGTCCGCCGACACCTACGTCAGTTCCGTGGAGCGCAATGAGCAAAGCGTGACGCTCAGAGCAATCCTCCGGTTGGCAGCTTCTCGCTAAGCAGACCCTGCGATTCTCGTCGACCCCGGAGTGCCACATTGCGCTCCACCGCAGCAGTTCGCGAGGCGGGTGACCTTGCCGTCGACGCGCGGACGAGAGCGCTCATTCAGCGAACGAGGACATGCCCCAGCTTTGTGGGTGTCGCAGAGCTGCAGATTCGACCAAGCCTCCAAGCTGGTCACGCGTCCTCCAGCTGGCCCTGGTAAGCAGAGTCCCGCTTACAGGCCGACTCACCGTCACCCGAACCCTTACCCGCAGCGCAAGTTGGCGCTGGGCCGGGGCAGGAGCCCACGCCAACGCCGACATTGCACGAGCCAGCGCAAGTTGGCGCTGGGCCGGGGCAGGAGCCCTCGCCAGCGCCGACTTGGGTGGGTCACTGGCGCACGATCGGCGTGTCGGCGATGTGGTCGCTGACGAGGAACGAGTTCGTCCACTGGGGCCTCAGTGGCGTTGTCCCTTCGCTGACGATCGCCCTCCACTCCTCATCGGTGAGGCGGGGCTCCGACGACGCACGCCAGAACTCGTAGTAGGACGGCACGAAGCCGATGGCGACCTCGAAGCGACCGTCACCGAGGGGGACGAGAACGTAGATGGGATCCACTCCCCCGGTGCCCAACTGGAGGTACTCGAACGAGGTGGTGAAGATGTCGGTGACCAGGCCGGCCCTCTCGTCGAAGTCGGGCACGGGCATGCCACTCGCGGTGACGTCGAGGTCGGCCGACAGCATCCACAGGTACTCGAGCTCGGAGCCGATGTCGACAAGCCTCGAATTATCGGCGTCGCTTGCCACTTCACCGGCGAGCTCACGCTCGGCGATCCCGGCCAGCCAGTCCGACAGCTCGATCAGGGTGCCCAGCAGATCCTCGGTCTCGGCCGTGAGCAGATCACGATCGGCGAACCCCTCCTTGAGCAGGGCCGCCGCCGCCGAGATGCGGCCGAAAGCCACCGGATCGGGCTCCACCCAGTGCCTCGGCTCGAAGTCCGCGGGCTCGGGGCCCTCTCCCTCCGCGCCTGTCCCCTGCTTGGTGTAGAGCACCGTGTCGTGTTTGAGCTCGGTGTACGAGGCGAGGCCGTTCTGCAGCGACTTTGCCGCCCACGGCTCACCTTGCATGAAGTCCGGGTAGGCAGCCCCACGGGGGTGGAACTGGGGCTCGATCGCCGCCATCCAGGCGTCGTACACGGTGCCTGCCCAGTCGTCGGGTGTGCGTGAGGCCACCAGATCCGTCATCGAGTCGAGCTGGTCGGTGTAGTTGAGAAACTCCCCTTCGGTGGCGAGCTGGATCTCCCGCGCCAGGGGCGACCCGAAGGATGCGGCGACGTCGAGTGCCGACACGAGAACCCGACGCTTGTCGGGTTCGCTGCCGACGTTCGGCCAGGCGAGTTGGTCGAGGATGAACGAGTCGAGCGTGAACCGTGCACCCATCGCCCTCACGCTTGCCGCGCTCAGGGTCGATGGCCACCGGATGGGCGGCGAGAGCGGCATCCGCAATCGCAGCTTCGTCGGCACCGGCGAGAAGAGTCGGATCCTCCACCCACCCCGGCACAGTGGCCTCAGCGGCAGCGGCGATCTGGAGGGGGTCGATGTCGTCGGCGAGACCGACAAGGAAGGCGGTCGGCTCGTAGATCGCAGTCCACCCGGCCAGCAGGGCGGGGTCGGCGACAAGGACCCGGGTCATCAGCAGGCCGGGCAGCACACCGATGCCGTCAGCGAGAGCGAAGCCCTCCTGGCCGAGCATCGACATCGCCCGGAAGTAGCGCTCGAGGTCCGCGGTGCGGGTGTAGTGGCCACGTGGCCGGAACAGGCTGGCGTCGACGCAGCCGACGAAAGAGCTGGGTGCCTGGCAGTCGACGAGCCCGGTGATCGGCGAGGTCTGCATCCCGGCACCGGCCTCGACCATCGCAAGCTCCGCCGTGGCGAGGTCGTTGATCGGCCCGACGTCGAGCCCGAGCAGAGAGGCCGCGGCCTCGTAGTAGGCGGTGGCGCGGTGGGCGGCGTCGGCGAGATCGGTGGCGACGAGCGAGGCCTCCTGTTCGCGGGCGGAGGTGACGGCTCCGCTGAGCAGTTGCTCGAGTATCGGTAGAAGGCGTGCCTGCTCGGTGTCGCGGAGCACCTTGTCGAACACGAGGTGCCACGAGTGGTAGATGACGTCGGTGGTCACGAACAGGGGCTGGTACTCGTAGGAGGCGCTTTTGTAACCATCGTGGAAGAAGCGGTAGCCGGTCTCGACCACAGCGAAGCCGTTCGCCTCGAGCGTGTCGCGTACGTCGGCGGTATCCGCCAGCCACTGCTGGGCCGGGACGAGCAGGACCTCGTCGAGCGAGTCGGGTGTGGCCGGACCGGCGTAAGTGTCGCCCTCGTCGAGGGCGGGCACCCAGCGGTAGTCGGCGAAGGGTGCCACCGCGCGCAGCCCTACCGCAGCCCCGGTCTGATCTGTCGGTGAGGTCGTCGTCGCGGCCGGAGCGGACGTCGTTGCGGCATCGGTGGTGGTCGCGCCTGCGCCAGTGGTTACCGGGGTGCTCGTCGAGGCGGAGTCGTCGTCAGAGCATGCGGCTGCGATGAGCGAGGCGACGATCAGGACCGCCCCTATCCGGTGAGATCGGAGGTGGAGTCGCATGGCTGGTTCCTCTCAGTCAGTTTGGTCGTTCGAGGGGGTGCGTCCGGTTAGCACCGGGTCGCTGTGCCCATCATGGTCTATGTCGGCACACCCAGCCGACGCCGGCCCCGCCAGGACCGGAGAAGTGCGGAAGCCGAAACCGTCCCACACCCATGCACCCCCGGCCACTACCTGGGGGGTGTCGAGGGTGGTGAAGCCCAGGGCCATCGACCCGTCGCAAACGGCAATCGCCCCGATCGGCTGGAACAGGAGGGCAGATCCCCAGCGCATCCGGCCTGCCTCGGTGAAGATCGCGAGGTGGGCACTGCGACCCAACTCGTCCTCCCAAGTGACTTCGGGTATCGCTTCATGCGCGGGTGCGTCGGTGGCAGGACGGCGATAGCTGATCACCAGGTCGGTCTCGCCCATGCCGGTCACATCTCCGATCGCTCGGGCGATCTCGGTGGACCCAGGCTGCAAGGGTGAGCCCGCCTCCACCGAAGCCGGCACGGGGGCGTCCTCTGTCCACGGCCGCACCGGTGTCCACCAGTCGCCGTCGAGGGCGACGGCATCGCCGGGCGGCGTGCTCCAGCCCTCGAACGTCGATCGACCCGCCTCTATCGCGACCACCCCGGTCCGCATGGCCACCACTCCGTCGGCATCGACGATGACCTCGAGCGCAGTTCCCTCAGTGGTGCGGGGCATCGTCTGATCGAAGAGGGCGTTTCCGAGCCCAGGGGCCAGCACAGAGCTGCGTCGTGGCCCAGCGCGGACCTCGACGGGGTAGGGCACGTGGGCCCCGTGCCCCCAGACCACATCGGCACCCCAGTCGGCCAGGAGGCCGACGATCGTGGCGAGGGCGGGATCCGGTCGGGTCAGGTACTCGACACCACCGTGGAGCCCGACGACAATGACATCGGCCACCTCGCTCAGCTCGGTCACGTCGGCTCGGGCGCGGTCCACATCCCATCGCGTTGACCCCTGGCGTCGTGGAAGTCGCCGCCTGCCCACCGGAGAGGTCGAAGGCGAGCACGCCCACGGTCACCCCTTCGACGGTGAACAGGACAGGCGCCGATGCTTCACCCACGGTCGCCCCAGCGCCGACACCGGCGAGCCCGGCCGATTCGAGCGCCCCGAGGGTGTCGAGCACCGTCTCGGGGCCGGCATCACCGGCATGGTTGTTGGCCAGGCCGAGCACGTCGAACCCTGCTCCTGCGAGCAGTTCGGCCCCTGCCGGGTCGGCTTCGAGAGCGTTCTCGCCGGTCAGGTGAGGGCCGGTGGTGAGCGGAGATTCGAGGTTGGCGAAGGCGATGTCGGCATCGACCAGCATCGGCCTCAGCCTCTCGAAAACGGAGCCGGGGTCAGCTTCGGCCACCGCAGCGACACCGCGTCCGAGCATCACGTCGCCGACGAACGCAAGGCGGATGGTCGGCGAACCCACAGCGACGGTCGCGGCAGGCCCTTCACCCCCGTTGCCGGCCGAACACGACACCAGGAGCACGCACCCGACGAGGGGCCAGGACCACCGTCGCATCTTGCGCCGGACAACCCGTCTAGGAGTCCGTGTCGGATTCGGGGCTGTGGCAGACGGCCTCGACATTGTTGCCGTCGGGGTCGCGTACGAAGGCTCCGTAGTAGCTGGGGTGGTATTCGGGCCACAGACGGGGAGCGTGCAACACCTCGGCACCCAGCGCGACCGCCGCGTCGAAGAACTCCCTCACTGCGGCCCGGGTCGGGGCGGTGAACGCGAGATGCGACTCGCGGAAGCCGTCGCCGGAATCGAACGGGCCGATCCAGAAGTCCGGCATCGGGGCGACACCGAACCCGATGACCGTCCCGAAGTCCATCACGCGGGTGCCTCCGAGTGGAGCGAGCAGAACATCGTAGAACGCGGCACTGGCCGTGGTATCGGAGCACTGGATGGCGACGTGGTCGAGCACGTCAACAAACTAGATCAGCTGCCGAGGGGCCGGGGTTCAGACGACGGGAGGGCGGGTGTCGACCAGCAGCCCGTGTTGCCGAAAGCCGGCGCGCCGTTCGCCTTCAGCGAGCCCGAAGCGAACCCACGCCCACCAGAGCATCACCCCACCGGCGATCTCCATCGGCACGTTCAGCCAACCGCGTTCGAGCGAAGGCACCTGGACATCGCCCCACGAACCGCTGAACGGCCACCAGAAGACCTTGGTGCTGGCGAATGCGCCGTCCCACACGAGGTGCAAGAGCATGCCGATCGGCAGCCCGAGCAGGAGGCGGCGGATCGGCTTGCGACCCGAGGTGAGCAACATCACCAGCGCCAGCGCGCCCACGGAGACGGTGAGGCTGTGTGCCCATCTGGCCTGGCCGAACGGCACTTCGACAATGTCAGGAGCCAGCGAGCCGACGAGCAGCAATCGATAGTCGAAGCGAGGATCGGTGAACACATAGAAGACCGTCCACAACGCGGTCCCCAGGAACCACAACAACATCAGCGCACCAGGAACCGACCACACTGTGGGCACTCCGCCTGCTGATCGGCGGCGACTCCCTTCACTACGTCGAGCTCCATCGGCGAGAGGTCGAGGTGGCAGCCGCCACAACGCGAGCCGTCGAGCTTGGCCACTCCCACACCGCCTCCGTGGTGGCGTGCTTCGCGGTAAGCGGCGATCTCTGCCGGGGCCAGTGCCGCCTCTGCCTCGGCGCGTCGGGCACCCAGTGCGAGAACCTCGGCATCGAGCACTCCGTTGACCTCATCCAGCGCGTCGCGAGTAGTGGCCAATGCCTGGTGCAGCTCCGGCGCCTGGCCTGCGATCGAAGCCAGCTCGTCTTCTGCCTCGGCCTGCGCCTCGAGGGCTGCCAGCTCCTGATCGTCGAGCTCGTCGCGATGGGTGTTCAGGCCGGCGATCTGGTTCATCAGCGCCTCGGCCTCGCGCGGCGAGATGATGGTCTTCAGCTGGGTCTCCAACCTGGTGCGCTTCGTGGTGAGCGTGTGAGACTCGGCTTCCGCTGCTTCGATCGCCGCCTGAGCCGCATCGATTCGCAGCTGCACAGCTGCCTTTCGCTGGAGCAGCTCGGTGAGCGCCGCCGTAGCCGCAGCATGCGCGGCGACCTCGGGGAGGCGGGGCCGTCGGTTGGCGATCGCGTCGAGTGCCGTATCGATCTCTTGTAGCGCCAGCAGCGCGGCCGCATTCATCCGCCGTTTCTCCCTTGGTTCACGGTCACGTTTGCCGGTGGGTTGGCACAAAGGTAGACGTACGTCTTGGTGTCGATGAGGACCGAGGGTACAGGTGCACGGGGGTCGAACACGTTGGCCGGCACGGTGGTACCACTGTCTACCTGCACAACGACAGCAGGGGGTGCTTGGGTCGTGGAAGGGGCAGTCTCGCCGGGCAGGGTGGAGGGCGGCGTGGTGGCCACGGTGGTGGTGGTGACGACGCTGCCGGTGGGTGGAAGGGTGCCGCTGACCAGCCGGGCCACGCATTCCTCACCGGGCACATAGACGCGAGCCGGCTTGCGCGGGTTAGCGGGGGGTGCCGGCCAGTCGGCTACCGGCAGGTTCACGTGGGCGGCCTCCATGAAGGCTCCCCAGATTCGCGCCGGGTAGTCGGCACCTTGCACCTTGCCGTTGCGACCCATCTCGGCGGCGAACTCGGGGATGCCCTCCATCGGCGTGTAGCCGTTGGGGTCGCCGACCCATACCGCCGTGGTGATCTGGGGTGTACCACCCACGAACCAGGCGTTGGTGTTCTCGTACTGGGTGCCAGTCTTGCCTGCAGCCGGGCGGGAGAAGTTACGCAGGTTGCGGGCACCGGTACCGCTGCGCAGCACACCCTTCAACGACAGCACAGTGGCGTTGGCGACACCGGCATCCAGCACCTGGGTCCCTGGCACCGAGTGGCTGTAGAGGCGAGAACCGTCTGATCGATCGATGTACTCGACGAAGTACGGATCGTGGTGCAGGCCCTGGTTGATGATGGTCTGCATCCCGGCGGCCATGTCGATCGGCGCCATCGCGTTGTTGCCGGTGGCAGTCAGCGGCAAGGGTAAGAAGGGTTCGCGCTCGTCTGCCGGCTGCCCCTGGTAGAAGTAGGAGGAGTGAGACATGCGGTAAGTGGCGTCGACCACTCGGTGCAACCCGACTGCATAGCTCAGCCTCACATAGCCGCAGTCCGTGGACGACCAGGTGTTAGGCCCGTTGAGCGGCCCGATCTCTCCGAAGCCGGAGTTGACCGTCTTGGTCGTCTCCCGACCGTCCTTGTAGTCGGGCACGGTGCACGGCTTGTAGCCATTGATCACGTCATTGGTCTGAACCCCGGCCTGGTAGGCCGCGGCGAGGATGAACGCCTTGATGGCCGACCCCGTCTGGCGGGGCACCAACGCCATGTTCACCTCGCCGCCGGGTACATCGGTGCGCAGGCCACGGCCGCCAACCATTGCCCTGATGCCCCCGGTTGAAGTGTCGAGGGCTACCAGCGAGGCATCGAAGCCGATCGAGGTGTCGGGCAGTATGTCGCGTGCATCTTCGGCGGCGGCCTGCAGGAAAGGATCGAACGTAGTGTGGATCTGGAGGCCGCCCCGGTAGAGCAGGTTGGCCCTCTCCTGCTCGGTGTCGCCGAGGATGTTCGACCGGGTGAGCAGGTAGTCGCGCAAGGCGTTGGTGAAGTAGGTCGGCTCGGTGTCGAAGGTGGGGATCTGGCGCACCCGGTAGGGGATCTCCCAGTTGGTGGCGAGGCGCTCGGCCTGTTCCGGAGTAACCAACCCGACGTCGCCGAGTCTCTCCGCCACCTGAGCGAAGCGGCGCCGCGAAGGCTCGGGGTTGCGGATCGGGTCGTAGCCAGACGGAGAACGCACCAGACCGGCGAGGAACGCCCCTTCGACCATCGTCAGCTCCTCGACGTTCTTGCCGAAGTAGACCTCGGCTGCAGCCTGCAACCCGTAAGCGTTGTTGCCGAAGAACACGGTGTTGATGTAGCGCTCGAGGATCTCGTCCTTCGTGAGCTTGTTCTCCAGGCGCAAGGCGTAGAGCGCCTGCAACTCCTTGTAGCGCGTGTCGCGTGGCAGGCCGGCGAGATACTCGTTCTTGACCACCTGCTGGGTGATGGTGCTGGCTCCCTGACGAGGTGCGTCGGTGGAGAAGTTGGAGAGCATCGCCCTCATGAAGCTGCGCAGGTTCACACCGTCGTGGAAGTAGTACTCGTTGTCCTCGACGGCCAGCAGGGCCTCGATCACCGGTTCTGGTACCTGATCGAGGCTGATCGGCTGGCTGTTCTCGCGCTCGAACACGGCGATCACGAGGCCGAAGCCGTCGTAGACGATGGTGCGCTGCGACAGGGGTTGGAAGTCGGGGAGCTCGAGGGGAGTCTCGTCGTGGGCATTGGCGACCAGCCACAGGCGCGGCGCCACGGCGAGGCTGACGCCCGTGAGGAGGAGGGCGCCCGCCAGGATGATGGCTACGAATCGAAGGGGCCAGGCCAGTCGGTACACGTCGGGCGAGACGCTAGTAGCCGAAAGGTGAGGGCAGGCATCACCTTCCCGCACCCTCGCCGTGTACGGTGCCCGGCATGACCAATCTCCGTCCATTTCGCTTCGGTGTGCAGGCAGACAACGCTGCAACGCGCGCCGAGTGGGTCGACCTCGCCCGGCGCACCGAGGCCAACGGTTACAGCTGCCTCACCATGCCCGACCACTTCGGCGACCAGCTCGCTCCGGTGCCTGCGCTCATGGCAGCTGCTGCCGCCACCACCACTTTGAGGGTGGGTGCTCTCGTGTTCGACAACGATTACAAGCACCCGGTGGTGCTGGCCAAGGAGATGGCCACCATCGACCTCCTGTCGGAAGGGAGGCTGGAGATCGGTCTCGGGGCAGGCTGGATGATCACCGACTATGAGCAGGCGGGTATGCCCTACGACTCACCCGGTGTGCGCATCGACCGCTTCGTCGAAGGTCTGCACATCATCCGTAAGGCGATGGAGCCCGGGGCGTTCTCGTTCAGCGGCACCCACTACACGATCACCGATTACGACGGCCTGCCCAAGCCGGTGCAGGCGCGACCTCCGCTGCTCATCGGCGGCGGCGGCAAGAGGGTGCTCGGCATCGCCGCTCGCGAGGCCGACATCATCGGTGTGAACCCCAGCCTGCATACCGGCCGTGTTGGTCCAGAGGCGATCGCCGGCATGAGCGCCGAGTCGGTCGACGAGAAGGTGGCCATCGTGCGCGCCGCAGCGGGCGGTCGCATGGCCGACATCGAGATGAACGTTCGCGCCTTCATGGTCAACGTCACTCCCGACGGGTCGACGGCCCGCGATGGTCTGGCGACTGCGATGGGCGTGGAGACATCGCTGATCGACAACTCACCGTTCGCCCTCATCGGCCCGCCAGAGGAGCTTGCCGACCGCCTTGTCGAGAGGCGCGAAAGATGGGGCTTCTCTTACGTGATCGTGGGGGGCGCCGATATCGACGCCTTCGCCCCTGTTGTGGCACGCCTGGCCGGAACCTGAGGCCCGTGCCCGGCGGCCGATAACCCCCGTATCAGACCGGGTGGACCTTCAGGGCCTCGTCGCCTTTGCGGCCCTGGCCGACCTCGAACTCCACTGCCTGGCCCTCCTCGAGAGAGCGGTAGCCGCTGCCCTCGATGTTCGAGAAGTGCACGAACACGTCGGCACCACCTTCGCGTTCGATGAAGCCGTAGCCCTTCTGAGCGTTGAAGAACTTCACGGTGCCGATCATTGCTCTCTCCACTTTCTGCGGCACCCCTTGTGGGTGCGCGAGGGCGAGGTTAGCTCAGATGAATTGCACCTGTGCTCTCTCCACTACACCCCTCGGCACGGGTGAGAAAGTATGGGCCGTTGGCCACTAGACGGCTCGCCCGAGGGGTCGCACAGTGAGGCCATGATCACATCGATGAGCGAAGCCGTCGCAGCGATCCGCCCCGACGACAGTCTTGCTGTGCCCCTTGGACCTGGTGTGCCGGGCGGCTTTCTCCACGCCCTCGGTGAGCGCGACGACTTCGAGCACCTCGAGGTGTTCGGCGCCCTGCTCCCCGACCTCTACCAACTGTTCATGCGCAAGGGAGTGCACTACCGCAGCGGGTTCTTCGGTCCCGCCGAGAGGTTCCTGCGCGATGCCGGCGCGTCGATCGACTTCGTGCCGGCCGACTTCCGCCGGTTCGAGCCGGTGCTCCACCACCTCCGGCCGCGTGTCATGGCGACGTCGGCCGCGCCTCCTGTGGACGGGTGGGTGAGCCTCAGCGTTCACGCCGGTGCAAGCGTCGACGAACTCCACCGTGCCGGGGCCGACCCCGACCGCCTCGTGATCGTCGAGGTCAGCCCCTACTTCCCCCACACCTACGGTCTGCCTCCGGAGCACGAGCACCGCCTCCATGTCGATGAGATCGACTTCCTGCTGGAGACCGATCTGCAGCCCCTGAACCTCGCTGATGCACCTCCCGACGAGGTCGAGATGGCGATCGCCCAGAATGCCCTGCAGTTCATCCACCGCGGGTGCACCCTGCAGACCGGCATCGGCGGGATCCCCAGCCAGATCGCCAAGCTGCTCGCCGAGGGACCCCTCGACGATTTCGGTGTGCACAGCGAGATGTTCACCACCGGCCTGATGCGCCTTCACCAGGCGGGCAAGGTGAGCAACCTGAAAGGGAGCCGCTTCGACGGATTCTCTGTGACCACATTTGCTGCGGGCACCCCTGAGCTTTACGAATGGCTGGATGAGAATGATTCCGTGCGGTTCCTACCTGTCCGGGTGGTGAACTCGCCCGAACTCATCGCCCAGAACAGGCACATGATCACCATCAACGGCGCCTTGGCTGTCGACCTCGCCGGACAGGTGGTGGCCGACACGATCGGTGGCGCCCAGTTCTCCGGTATCGGCGGCCACGAGGACTTCGTCAGCGGCCCCGGGCTGTCCGCCGACGGACGCAGCCTGCTGTGCGTGCCTTCAGCGGCGAGGATCAACGGAGAACTCATCACCCGCATCTTGCCCAAGCTGCCGGCGGGTTCCGTAGTGAGCACCCCACGTCACCAGGTCGACGTCGTGGTCACCGAGTACGGCGTCGCCGAACTGCTCGGCAAGTCCATCCGCGAGCGGGCCACCGCTCTGGCCTCGATCGGCCACCCCGACGTGAGGGACGAACTGCTGGCAGTTTCCGAGACGTGGCCCCAGGACTGAACCCGGGGCCTGAGGGCGCACACCCGGGCCATCCCCCATACGAAATCAGCCGACCGTGATCGCGGCCTTCATGTCGGCCTCGTAGTGGCCGGGCTGGTGACAGCCGAGAACGAGTTCACCCTCGGCGTCGAAGGTGTAGATGAGTTCGCCGACCTCGCCGGGTTGGACGACGACGAGGCCCTCTTCGCCCATGTCGTGCCCCTCCATGCCCGTCATCGACGTGCCGTGGGCGTCCTGGCCCGCTTCATCGTCTATGTACGCCTCATGCGCCACCTGGCCATCGTTGCGGAACCGGAAGGTGACGGTCTGACCGACGTCGAAAGCGAAAGACGAAGGGTCATAGGCCATGTCGGTCATCGATACTTCGACGATCATGCTGCCCGCATCGCCGGTGCTGGCCGAGGTTGCAGGGTCATCTGCGCCGCACGCGACTGTGACTCCCGTACCGAGAACGAGCGCAACGGTAAGAGCGCTCTTGGTGAAGTTCATGCCGGGATCGTACCGGCCGGTGGCTGGTCCGGGTGGTCGCCCGATTGTGGTTTGATTGGCGGAAACCACGAGCCAAAGGATGGTCCCGATGGACGATCTTGACCCGGCCTTGCTGGAGTCGGTGATCCAGCGACTCGGCTTCGACGCTTCCCCGTCGCCGGACATCGACGGTCTGACGAATCTCTACCGACGCTGGTGCCGGTCGGTTCCCTTCGACAACACCTTGAAGCTGATCGCTCTCCACGGTGGAGGCGAGGGCCCTCTCCCCGGCATGGATGCCGGACTCTTCTTCGAGTCGTGGCTTCGCCACGGCACAGGGGGCACCTGCTGGCCCTCGGCCAACGCCCTGCACTCTCTGGCGAGCGGGTGCGGCTTCCAGTCTCGTCTGGTTGCCGCGTCGATGGCCGACACCGGCGTGCCGTCACACGGCACCACCCTTGTAACCCTCTACGACGGCGACTGGCTGATCGACTCCTCAATGCTCACCGACGAACCCCTGAAGCTCTCACCCGACTCGGTGACTGGGATCGACCACGATGTGTTCGGCACCTCGGCGGAACCGGTCCCCGAGGGCTGGCTGTTCGCGTTCTCACAGCCCTACGCAGTGGGCAGGCTGCCGTGTCGCACTATCGCTCCCGCCTCTGTCAGCCACAACTTCTGCGTCGAGCGTTATGAGATCTCGCGGGAGATGAGCCCCTTCAACCACAACCCCAGTACCCGGCGCAACGACGCCGACGGGGTCGTCTCCTATGGTGGCGGAAAGCGCTACCGGCGCACATCCGCCGGTGTCGAGGAGTCCGACCTTTCCGAGGGTCGAGTGTTCGATGCTCTAACGGACGAGTTCGGGATGTCGGAGGAGATCGTGTCCCGCCTGGCCTCTGCGCTCGGCCGGCAGAACTGACACCTGGGGTTCATCCGTCGACTTCGAGGCCGGCGAGTTCACCAGTCGGTGGGGCGGTAGTCCTTCAGGAACTGCCCCCACACGTGGATCCCGGTGTTGAAGCCGGAGATGATCGGATCGACGATGCGGGCCGCACCGTCGACGATGTCGAGGGGAGGGTGAAAGTGGTGCTCAGCGGATTTGCGCTGAGCGATGTGCACCGCGTCTTCGTCGCTCACCCAGCCTGTGTCGACGCTGTTCATGTGGATACCGTCGGCGTGGTAGTCGGCGGCCGAGGTGCGGGTCATCATGTTCAGCGCCGCCTTGGCCATGTTCGTGTGAGGGTGGCGGGTGGTCTTGAACCGTCGGTAGAACTGCCCCTCCACGGCCGAAACGTTGACGATGTGCTTGTCGCGCTCTGGCGAGCTGAGCATCAGAGGCTTGAGCCGGGCGTTGAGCACGAACGGTGCCACAGCGTTCACCAACTGGGTCTCGAGCAATTCCACCGAGGACACCTCTGCCAGCGTCAGCCGCCAAGAGTTGCGGTCGCGCAGGTCCACCTGCTGCAGATCCTGATCGAGCCGACCCTCGGGGAACAGATCACCGCTAAGGGCGCGGTCTTCGGGCAGCAACTCGGCCTGCGATAGTTCGGCTGGCCGAGTCACGCCCATCAGTAGTAGCCCGCTCCGGACTCTCCACCGCGCTGCTGCCCGACGTGAGCATGTCGGGGCTGCGCAAGCCCTCGTACGCGCCGAGTAGGCCGGCGGCCTCGGGTGGCAGCACCGCAAGTGGTCCCGACTCGGTCTCCATCATGTGGCGATAGAAGGCCGGAGGGCGGCGAACCGTCTGACAGGCGTTGTTGACGATGAAGTCGAGGCGATCGTGGGTCTCCACAAGGTGCTGACAGAAGGCCTCCACGCTCGGGGTGTGGCGCAGGTCGAGGCCGAAGATCTCGAGCCGGTGCCCCCATTCGCCGAAGTCCGCCTCCTCCGCGTACCGCTGGGCGGAATCGCGCGGGAAGCGGGTGGTGACGATGAGGTGGGCGCCGGCACGTAGCAGCTTGATACCCGCCTGGTACCCGATCTTCACCCTGCCGCCGGTGAGCAGGGCCACCCGACCGCGTAGGTCGGCTGTCTCGCTGCGCTTGGCGTGGTTGAAGTCGCCGCACTCGCGACACATCTGGTCGTAGAAGGGATGAATCTCGGTGTACTTGCGCTTGCAGATGTAGCAGTGCAGGGGCTGAGCCGCTTCGTGCTCCCACGCAGGCCCGACGTTGTCGCCCTCGCCGATCATGTCGGGTTCGCCCACTTGTGGGGCAAAGACGTTGGGGGTCATGAACACCGGTCTGGCCCGCAGGCTGCGGATGCCAGTCTGATCCAGAGTGCTCTGGTCACGCTGGGTCTTTTGTTGCTTCTGCTGGCGACGCGCAGCCTTGATCTGGCGGCGGCGTTCCTCCACGTCGGGCGAGTAGACGTCGCCGGCCGCGTTCAGCAGACGGGTGCGCTCCTCCAACGACAGGGTGGCGAGCAAGGTACGGTCCGCGACCACCGCCTCGAGCAGCTCGGTCGCTGCACGCAACCGCTCGGCGAATTCATCGGACACAGGGGTCGAGGGTACCGATCGCAACGAACGTTCGGGATGGCTGGACCTTTGGGGACGGCGTCCGCCGGCGCGGATCGCTCTCCTCTTCGCGTTAGCTACCCTCGTTCCAACGGTAGCTGCCGCTCGAAAGGCGAACACCATGGACCAGCCGATGCTTCCCGCACACCTTGTCGAGGCTCGGCGAACTCCGCTGTTCGACTACGCGACATTGCCTGATTCGCTCGCCACCTCGCATCGAACCACTGTGTGGGCTGAGTTCCGCGTGCAAGCCGGCACCGTTCGTTACGTCGACCTCGAGGGAGAGGCCCCACGCGACGAGCGCCTTGACGCCGGCGACACCGCGGTCATCGTGCCGGGGGTGGAGCACCAGGTCGAGCCGTCGACGGACGCCCAGTTCTACATCCAATTCTTCCGCGAGCCCGATGCGGCGATGGTGCCCGGTGTCGTGAACGTGGACAGCCTGGACCGCTCCGGCCCGTGGACGCATCGACAACGGGACCTCGACTCCGAGGAGGAGATCGTCGAAATGGTGACCCGCCAGTACTTCGATGTCGGCCAAGACGATCTCCTTCAGCCCTACTTCAACTTCGGACCCGACTTCTTCGACTGGCAAGCCCACATCAGAACCGTCACCGATTACTGGTGCCACGTCCTGCTCTACGCCCCCGGCTACGAGATCGACACGATCGAGCGTCACCGGCACCTGCACGACCAAGCACCGTTCACACCCGAGTTGTTCGACCGCTGGCTGCGAATCTTCCACGACACGGTCAACGGCGGCTGGACCGGGCCGAAGGCCACGACGGCGAACAAGCGTGCAACAGGAATGGCCTGGGCCATGGCGCAACGCTTCCTCGGTCACGGGGTCTGGCGCCCTGCCGACGGTGGCTCGCGAGCGACGACCTAGGTCGGCATCCGGTCAGACGCTGAGTGAGTTTGATAGCGCCGACAACAGTCATTGACAACGACCCTTGGGCGCCTACCGCCAGTCGCGAACCGCGGTATCCGCAACCACCTGGAGCTGGGATCTGAGTGCCGGAATGTCACGATCGATCACACGACCAATGATGTCCTGGTCGATGTGGAAGTAGGCGTGAGCCAGGATCACCCGCGTGCCGATGATCTCGCGCCAAGGAATCTCGGGATGAGCTTGCCTGGTCTCGTCAGAGACGTGGGAAGCCGCCTCGCCGAGGACTTCGATCCAGCGTTGCGCTGCCGCCTGGATCACTGGGTCCCTGTCCAGCGCAGCGCGATCCGACACATGCCGGACCAAGAGGTCGCACATCTCGATCATGTCGAGCAGGCGATCTCGGTCGCCCCTCACAGCTCGACGGCGTCGGCCAGCACGCGCTCGGCAACCCGGGGACGAAGCCCTGCCTCAGTGACCACATCGACATCATGACCGAGCAGGTCGCGAAGGTCCATCAGCAACCCACCGAGGTCGAACAGCCCCCGATCGGATTCGAGATCTACAAGGAAGTCGATATCACTCGCTTCGGTGGCGTCACCCCTGGCCACCGACCCGAACACTCGGACTCGCGAAGCTCCACGAGCCTGTGCTAGGCGCAGGATTTCGCTTCGACGAGACCTCAGCTCGGTCAACATCGGGACGGCCATGGCCCACAGAGTACCCCGGACCTGAAACACCCGCGGGGAGAGAGCCGGTGGTTGTCGAATCCACGCTGGAGTCGACGGTCCAGCCGAAGGTTAATTTGGACTCTGTACGCGTTTGTACTCCGTCCAGTCTTTGCTATGCTGAAGTCATGCAAACGGATCCCGCAGCCCCTCTTCGCGAGCAGGGCATCTACGTCACGGCGCAGCGCCTCGCGGTCCTGCGTGCCGTGGGTGGGCAGCCTCACGCCACAGCAGAGGAGGTGCTGCAGCTGGTGCGCGGTGAGATCGGTTCGATCTCTCGGCAGTCCGTCTACGGCACCTTGAACACGCTCACCGACTACGGCCTACTTCGTCGCATCCAGCCGATGGGCTCCCCTGCCGCGCTACGAGAACCGGACAGGCGACAACCACCATCACCTGCTCTGCCGAGGGTGCGACCGCCTCGAAGACGTCGACTGTGCCGTCGGTGAACGGCCGTGTCTCACAGCGAACGATGCCCAAGGCTTCGACATCGACGAAGCCGAGGTCATCTATTGGGGCCTCTGTCCTGCCTGCCGGCAGCACCCGAACTCCACCTCACCCATTCCACTTCACGACACCCACAAAGGAAAGCGATGAACACCAGCAACGAGGCCATCTGTCCCGTCGTGCACGGCGCCAATGTCCAGTCGGACATGTCAGCGACCGGGTGGTGGCCGAAGACTCTGAACCTCGACATCCTGCACCAGCACGACTCGAAGACGAACCCAATGGACACCGACTTCGACTACCGCGAGGCGGTCAAGGCCCTGGACCTGGCGGCCGTGAAGCAGGACCTCGAGACCCTGATGACCGACAGCCAGGATTGGTGGCCCGCCGACTGGGGCCACTACGGCGGCCTGATGATCCGTATGGCCTGGCACGTGTCCGGCACCTATCGCACGGCCGACGGTCGCGGTGGCGCCGGCACCGGTAACCAGCGGTTCGCACCACTGAACTCGTGGCCCGACAACGCCAACCTCGACAAGGCGCGCCGTCTGCTGTGGCCAATCAAGAAGAAGTACGGCAACCAAATCAGCTGGGCCGACCTGATGGTGCTGGCCGGCAACGTCGCCTATGAGTCGATGGGTCTCAAGACCTTCGGCTTCAGCCTCGGGCGCGCCGACATCTGGCACCCGGAGAAGGACATCTACTGGGGATCGGAGAAGGAGTGGTTGGACTCCGCCCGCTATGACGGTGACGACCGCGACTCGCTCGATAACCCACTCGCCGCAGTGCAGATGGGCCTCATCTACGTGAATCCTGAAGGGGTGGGCGGCAAGCCGGACCCGTTGAGGACCGCACACGACGTCAGGGTCACCTTCGCTCGCATGGCAATGAACGACGAAGAGACCGTGGCGCTCACCGCTGGCGGCCACACTGTGGGCAAGTCCCACGGCAACGGCGATGCGGCGCGTCTGGGCCCGGAGCCCGAGGGAGCCGACATCCACGAGCAGGGTCTCGGTTGGATGAACCACACCAGCCGTGGCATCGGCCGCGACACGGTCACGTCGGGTATCGAGGGTGCGTGGACCGCGCATCCAACGAAGTGGGACAACGGCTACTTCCACATGCTGTTCACCTACGAGTGGGAGCTGAAGAAGAGCCCGGCCGGCGCGTGGCAGTGGGAGCCGATCGGCCTCGCGGATGAGGACACGCCGGCCGATGTCGAGGACTCCTCGCGGCGTTGCAGGGTGATCATGACCGACGCCGACATGGCCATGATCAAGGACCCGATCTATCGCGAGATCTCGGAACGCTTTTACAGGGATCCTGCCTACTTCTCGGAGACCTTTGCTCGCGCCTGGTTCAAGCTCACCCACCGCGACCTAGGCCCCAAGTCGCGCTACATCGGGCCCGAAGTACCAGCCGAGGACCTCATCTGGCAGGACCCGATCCCGGCCGGCACCACCACATTCGACGTCGGCGCAGTGAAGGCCCGCATCGCAGCCAGCGGCCTCAGCGTCAGCGAGATGGTGACAACAGCATGGGACAGCGCCCGCACCTTCCGCGGCTCCGACATGCGCGGCGGCGCCAACGGTGCCCGCATTCGACTGGCGCCGCAGAAGGACTGGGTCGGAAACGAGCCGGCGCGTCTCGCCAAGGTCCTCTTGGTGCTCGGGGGAATAGCGGCCGAGACCGGCGCGAGCGTCGCCGACGTGATCGTGCTGGCGGGCAACGTCGGTGTGGAGCAGGCTGCGAAGGCAGCCGGCTTCGACATCACCGTGCCGTTCTCGCCCGGGCGCGCCGACGCCGCCCAGGAGCAGACCGATATCGACTCGTTCGCCCCGCTCGAGCCGATCCACGACGGTTACCGCAACTGGCTGAAGCAGGAGTACGCGGTCACCGCCGAGGAGCTCCTGCTCGACCGCACCCAGCTGATGGGTCTCACCGCCCCCGAGATGACGGTCCTCGTCGGCGGCATGCGCGTGATCGGCACGAACCACGGAGGCACCCAGCACGGCGTGTTCACCGACCGGGTGGGCGCACTCAGCAACGACTTCTTCGTCAACCTCACCGACATGAGCAACTCCTGGACTCCGGCCGGCGATGGCACCTACGAGGTACGCGACCGCAAGACCGGGGTGCTGAAGTGGACCGCCACTCGCGTCGACCTCGTCTTCGGCTCCAACTCGGTACTCCGCTCGTACGCCGAGGTCTACGCCCAGGACGACAACAAGGGGAAGTTCGTCCGTGATTTCGCCGCCGCCTGGGCGAAGGTGATGAACGCCGACCGCTACGACCTCGACTGACCGACGGCATCCCACCCGCGGAGTTCGAAAACCCTCCTACCCACTTAGTCCCGCACGGGGTATTCTCGCTACATGGCTCGCCCGGCCCACATCGACTCGACGCCCCCCATCGACATCGTCGACGATGGCCTCACCGACGAGGAGATCGCTGAGCGCGTAGGTGAGTGGCTTGACGATCTGAGAGATGCGCCCGCCGTGGAGCTTCGTGTGTCGGCAGCGGAAGCACTCGCCGCCGCCCGGCGCGACGGCGATCTGTGACAGAGCTTGTCATCGATGCCTCCGCGGGCATCGAGATGATCGCCAGAACCGTGACCGGGAGTCGACTCGCGGCACTCATCCCAGCAGCCGCGACGCTGTGGGTCCCCGATGGACTGTTCGACGTGGAGGTCCTCGCCGTTCTGCGTCGTTGGGACCTCAACGCGGTCCTCTCCGAATCGCAGGTCGAGTCGAGCCGACTGCGCCTCGCCAACCTTCGGCTTCGGCGAGCGACCGTGGCAAGCCTGGCGAGCAGGGCGTGGCAGCTCCGCCGCAACGTCACCTTCCCCGATGCGTGCTACGTCGCGCTGGCCGAAGCATTGAACTGCCCACTGCTCACCGCCGACCACAGGCTCGCCGCCGCACCCACATTGCCCGTCAGCACCCTGCACCTCTGACGCCTCGAATTCAGAGGGCTGGGCTCGAACCATCCTAAGCCATTGTCGAATCGACACCAGCAGTTGACCTTCAGGGACGGCTTTCGAAGCCCGGCTACGCCTTCGTGGCCGCAATTGAACCTCTGCGGACCATGCCCGCAGCGAGTTCGCGGTGCATCGGAACGATGACCACTCGGCCGGCTTCGTTCTTCAGCTTGACGTGACTCCCGCGTTGGCTGACACGCGCCAAGCCGAGGCGTCCGAGAGCAGCCACGACCTCGAGGCACCGAGCGACGTACCATTCGCCTTCACGAGTGATCGCAGCGGTTAATCGCACGGGAGAAATCTACCGATGCCTGCCATGCAGCCTCGATGTCTGCGGAGTTCGACTCGGCAGGATTGTTGAGCCCGGCCACACCAAACTCCAAGACGCCCCTGGGCTCATCCGCCTCAGCCATAGCGGTAGCGAGCCTGCAGGAACACCATGTCGTCCCCGTCGACGAGGTACACGAGCCGATGTTCCCGTCGATCCTCCGCGACCAGGCGCCGACGATGGCGTGACGCAGTCGCTTCGGCTTGCCAATCCCTGCGAAGGGGTCACGGGCGATGTCATCGAGCAGGCGGTTGATGCGCTTCAGCCTGGCCCAGTCCGCCGCCTGCCAGAAGGTGTAGTCCTCCCACCCACGGGGCGTGAAGACAAACCTCATCGGTCGAGTTCGTGCTGCTTTACCTTGCCTACAGGGGCATGGCGGTAGGGTCACGCGATGCAACGTGAACGCCTCGACGTCGAGTTCACCTCCCATGGCGCCACGCTGCGCGGTTGGCTCTACCCCGCCGCCGGCGACGCTCCCCGGCCGGGCATCGTCATGGCCCACGGCCTGACAGCCGTGCGCGAAATGTTCCTCGATCGCTACGCCGAAGCGTTCGCGACAGCCGGCTTCACGACCCTCGCCTACGACCACTTCGGCTTCGGATCGAGCGACGGCGAACCCCGCCAGTGGCCCTCGCCAAGCGTGCAGCTCGAGGGCTACCGCGACGCCGTCCGCTGGCTCGGCTCGCAACCCTCAGTCGATGCCGACCGCATCGGCCTATGGGGCTCGAGCTTCTCTGGGGGCGAGGTCATCATCCTCGCCGCCGAGGACCTGCCCATCGCCTGCGCGGTGGCCCAGGTGCCCGGGTTCGCCGAGGGCGGGCCCGGCCTCCCTACCGGCGCACTGGCCGCCATCACCGAGGCGCTCGAGCAGGGCCGCGACGATCTGGTCCTGCCCGCGACGACAGCAACACCCGACGGCGACGGCATCATGTTCGAGGATGACGCCCACTACTGGTTCACACGGGTCGCGGCCGAGCGAGCACCGGCCTGGCGCAACGAGGTACGCGTCAGCGGACTCCTCGAACCCTTCCGCCCCATCGACCACCTGGCGGGGACCAAGGTGCCGCTCCTGCTCGTCGTCGCCCCGGCCGATGCCCTCACGCCACCAGGCCCGGCCATGGCCATCGCCGCGTCCACGCCACTCGTGGAGGTCGTGACCATCCCCGGCGGCCACTTCGCCGCCTACGAGTCCGCGTTCACGGCGTCCATCGAACCCGCCATCACCTTCTTGGGCCGCCACCTCGGCGACCGCTGACGGCCATCGTGCCTTCGTCGCCGTAAATTGCGAGCAAGCGGCGTTCGTCGGCCGCGTCGCCGGTGACCTTCGGTGTCCCAACAATCCGCCGGCGAGATGCGACCGGGATGCCACGCCATCCGAAGCCATCCACGAGCGTCGCTGCGTCGAGCGCGCTGAGTCTGCCCAACTTGCCGTTGCAGGAGGCCGGGCCGAATACTCTGTGCCGGATAACCTTCCCCTTCGTCTAGTTCAGGTCAAGAAGGTCGGCGATCACCGAACGAAGGTGCGCCAGCGCCACCGGACCGACGTTGCCGCGGCCACCGTCATCCTTGACCCGCTCAATCTCGGCCACGGTCAGCAGGTGGCACTGACCGACCGAGTTCTTGTCGAGTCCGTCGCCCTCGACCGGGATGTCGGTTGCCATCGCCCGCTGCACGTTCGATGTCACGGGCACGACGTGGAACGTGCGCGGCAGCTGCGCAACTACGAGGTCGGCCGTGACGACGATGGCTGGGCGCTCAAACCCGGGGCCACTCCCCGCCGGGACGCCGAAATCGACGGTGATGATGTCACCGGCCTGCATGGTGCTCCACCGTAGCGAGTCCGACGGCGACGATGGCTCTCTCGTTGTTGGTCGGCGCATGCGCCGCCAGCTCGGCACCAATACGCCGCTGGCGTTCCGCCCTAGCGAGACGGCGCAGCATCTCGTCAAGAGTCACGTTCTCGGCAGCGGCAAGCGCGCCGATCTCGTCACGCACGGCTTTCGAGACACGCATCGTAGTCGAAGAAGTAGCCCTTTCAGGCATACTATTCAGACTACCAGAACGATGAGCGAGCTTGGACCTGGCCCTCGTCAAGACGTCGTTGTCGAGCCGACAACGACGTCGGTGGGCGCAGAGGGACTCGAACCCCCGACTCCTGCCTTGTAAGGGCAGTGCTCTAACCAACTGAGCTATGCGCCCGCGAACGGGGCCTGAGCCTACCGTCCTCGGTGCCCCTGCTCCCCGGCTCTGGTCCTACCGGGCTAGCCCTCGGCGGTGGGACGGGGCCTGAGCCAACATCGGCGGGAATGGCGGCGAAGGGCGACGAAGGCAAGGACCGCCACGTCCACGGGCCTCAAGTCACCACGGGTACCCTCGTGGCGTGCTCGCCTGCCCACACTGCGCCCTCGCGCTCACCCTCACCGGCAGCGGCGCCGTCTGCCCCAACGGCCACTCGTTCGACCGCGGTCGTGGCGGATACCTCAACCTGCTCCCCGGTGGCCGCCTGAGCCCAACTGCCACCTCAGGCGACGCCCCGGATGCACTAGTCGCCCGGAGACGGTTCCTGACCGCCGGCCACTACGCGCCGATCGCCCGCGCTCTCGCCGACGCCGTCGGCACACCTCCCGGCCCAGTGCTCGACGTCGGGTGTGGCGAGGGCTACTACCTGTCCCAGCTCAACGTGGCTGACACCTACGGTCTCGACGTGTCGAAGGTCGCAGTGCGGATGGCGGCGAGGGCCTACCCGAAACCCAGTTCGTCGTCGGAACGGCCTATCGCTTGCCGGTGCTCGACCACTCGGCGGGAGTCGTCATCTCGGTCTTCGCCCCACACCCCTTCGACGAGTTCAGTCGTGTGCTGCGCCCCGACGGATGGTGGGTCACCGTCACCCCCGGCCCTTGTCACCTACAGGAGATGCGCCCCGAGGCACGCAGCGAATCGGCGACCAAAATTGAGCAGCGAATGCAGCGGCGATCCCTCCCACCCCCTGACGCAACCAGTGCGGTGCGCGTCCAGTTCAATCTCGATCTCAGCGCTGAGGCCGCTCACGATCTGTTCCTGATGACCCCCATCAGATGGCAGGCCGGCGACCGCGTCGACGGACCTGCCTCGGTCAGCGTCGACGTGTGGGTCTCGTCCTCACGAGCGGGCTGACTGTTCGCCCTCAGAACGAAACCAGGTACAGGCAGAAGTCGTAGATCGCGCCGGACCGGAGGTCCCAGGTGCCGACGCTGATCGGCTCGCCGTAGCGTTCGAACATGACCTCGTACACCCCAGGGATTAGGTCGATGGTGAGCACTGGGACATCAACTCGGCAGTCCCAGGGCGACTCGGCATAAGTCCAGGACGTGGGCGACCCTTCGACCGTGAGGAAGCGGGTCTCAGGGCCAGTGAGAACCACGACAAGATCGGATTCCGCATCATTGCGGATGATCAACCGGGTCACGTCTCCGCTGACCGAACCCCATCGCCCAGGCCGATCCCAGACCATCGTGCCGAGCGACCGCGCCTCGGCGATCAGGTTCCAAGCCAGGCCCGCCTCTGCGGTTGTGGCGCGGGGGTCGCCCTCGGTGTTGTCGAGGAACCACCGATAGAGCTCGATCGCGGTTCCGGTATCCCCGACGAAGTGGGCGAACTGGGCGCAGTTGAGGGTCTTCGAGGCCAGGAAGCCCTCGCGAGCGACGAGCTCATCTGTCATGCGGATCACTTCCATGAATCCGCAGGCGCCGGCGTTGTCGATCAGCGCCGCCTCCACGACGGCGGCGTTCGGGTGTTGCGGCGTCTCGACCAGGAACCTGATCTGCAGGAACGTGAGCAACGCTGTGTCGCCGCTTGCGCTTGCCGTGGTCATGCAGCCTTCCAGCAGGATGGCCTCATTGTCGGGGTCGGCGGAGGGGGTGGGCGCCGACTCGTCGACGAGGTTCGCACAGAACTCGGGGGACGCTGTAACGATCGCGGCGAGCTCGGTGGCCAGACCTGGGTCGTCGGCGAAGCCGAGCAGCTCGAGAGCCAGGTCGGCACGGGCTGCATCCCGATACGCGTTCGCGCAGCTCATCATTGCGGCGGGGGTGTCGGAGGTGATCAGCGAGAACCGGTCACCGAGCAATTCGCAACTGATCTTCGTCAACGCCTCCGCACCGGCAACCTCGTAGAGGTGCTTCATGTCCGCCAGCACGACAGGCTCGAGCGGGGTCGAAGGTCGGTCCTCGAGGAACGCCAGATACTCGGTCAACACGCCGGCCGGTGTCCGGGTACTCGACTGGATCGCAAGCAGCTCCACACACTCGTCGTGCTCCGCTTGTGCCTGCTCGGCCGTTCCCGAAGACTCCATCCAACTCTCGTCCCTGAGCAGGTCGACGTACAAGGGAACCGCTTCATCGCAGTTGCCGGCCTGGTAGGCGCTATGGGCAGCTGCGAAGTCCTCTGCTCGGAGCGGGGTCGTCGCGGCAGTCTCGGTCGTCAAGGTCGTGCCGCCAGATCCGCCGTCCTCGCCTGACGAGCTGCGCCACACCAGCAACCCCGCTGCTCCTATACCAAGTACCAGAACAGCGCCGATCTCCAGCAGCGGTGCGACGACCTCGAGGGCGACGACCACCAGACTCGGTCACGATGTGATCCGGCGGTCCCGACACCGAGGAACCATCCGTGCCGGCGCGCGGCAGCGGTGGAGGGAACGGGAAGACGTCGACGGAATGGATGCCCTCAGCGGGCAGCGAGCAACCGGGCCAACAGTTCGGGCGTCCCCGCGGCCACCGGAGTGCGGCGAGCAGAGTGGTCCATCACGACCAGCTCGCGGTCATGAGCGTCGACCACCAGCGCCCCCGCCTCGCGACAGATCAGCATCGAAGCGAGGTAGTCCCACACCCCGTGCGCCGACGGGTCGACACAGTCGACGTAGCCGTCCAGCACACCGGCCGCCACCAGGCACAGGTCAAGTGCGACGGCGCCGAGCACCCGGCTCTGCGCGTAACCCAGAGGGTGGGGTGGCAACCCGTTCAAGCCGATGATCGCCTCCCCCGGCTCGGTGCACCTGCTTGGCGCCAGGGGCACCCCGTCGCACCATGCTCCCTCACCGCGTACCGCCCAGTAGCGCACTCCGCTGGCCTGGTTGACCACCAGGGCAACCGCCGGCCCGTCGGCGTCGACCAGGCACTGAGCGAGTCGCGTACCACGGCACTCCCCGGCTGGCGTTGGTGCTGCCGTCGATCGGGTCGATCACCACGACCTCGGCAGTACGGCCGGCCTCGAACCCGCTCTCCTCCGACAACACCCCCAGCCCGGCCGGCGCAGCACCGCGAGCGCGGCCTCGTCGGCGACCAGGTCGAGCGCGTACTGACCGTCCCGCCCGCCCGACGGCCCGAAGTCGCTGACCTTGCGGAAGGCCGCGGCCACGGCGTCGGCGACGTCGTGCAGCAGGCCCAGCCGGTCGGGGTTCATCGACGCCAGACGGTAGTGTCGACTGGCAGATCGCACCTGCACCAGCCAGACACGCAAACCAGAAGGGATCGTCGTGGCTGTCATCGATGTGGCCGGGTTCGTGGCCGACCTGAAGGGCCACGCCGTCGACCACGGCTTCCACGTGCACGACGAGCGGCACTTCGTCGAGACCTACTCGCTGCGCCAGCTGTGGGAGGTCGACCTGCACCCCGAGGAGGCGTGCAACGGCCCGATCGACCTCCACCTGTCGCTCGGAGGTCGACCCACGGGCGCTGCTCGGTTTCGAGGACGAGGTGCTCAAGCTCGACGACCCCGACGGACGACCCGCCCACCGGGTTCACCTTCCCGCTGCTTTTCACCTGGACCCTGCCGCCGCTGCCCGCACCCGCCCGACCTGCTGGTGCTCGCCACCGAGCTGGCCGGCGTCGGCGGCATCGCGCTGCCGCTCGAGGTGTCGGCGATCGACTCGTTCGCCAGCGTCACCGACGCCCCCGAGCGCAGCCTGTCGATGGTCACCCGCATTCCCAGTCGACCTCGCCGACGTCTACCTTGCCAACGAGAAGGCGTTCTGCGACACCCTCGACCGGTGCAGCGAAGTCAGCCTGTTCCTCCTCGAACGAGCCGACATCTGGCTCGGCGATGCCTGAGCCCTGAACCGAGAAGGCGAACACGATGCGAGTCAGCGAACTGATCGAGATGCTCAAGGACCAGCCGCCCGACGCCGAGGTCGAGCTGGCCATCGTCGCCCCGGTGAACGAGGACGACGAGGAAGACATCACCGTCGACCGTTACGGGGTCGAGGGAATGCTGCCCTGGCAGGACGACGACGACGAGGGCAACGCCGACGAACTGGTCATCTGGCTGGTCGGTGGTGAAGACGACGACGTCGACGCCTTCCTCGACGCGATCGAGGAACACGATCACGAGCATGAGCACGACCACGAGCACGACTCCGGCGACCATCACCACTGAGGACTAGGCACCACCCGCTGGCGCGTTGTCGGCGACTACCTGCTCAGCCGTCAGCGAGCAGGTAGTCGATCACCTTGGCGGCAGTCCACTCATCCTGCCCGCCCTCCAGCGCCTCGACCACAGCCACCAGATCATCCCCCATGGTCACCAGCGGCGCCTCCACGCTGTTGGCGCGGACCTGGCCGAGTCCCACCGAGGCGAGCAGACCGTTGCACAGGCAAAGGCGCCCCTCGGTTTCCTCACGTGGGCGACCTTTGCGAACGTAAGCAGCAACGGGCTCGCTCGGGCACCGGTAGCCAACCGTTCCCTCGGGCGTCAGGTAGGCCTCGCGGAGGAAGCCCAGGTCGCACACCCTCCGGCGCTGCTCGTTGACGGCCGGGTCGTCCATCGTGCCGGGAAGGCGCATGACCTTGAACGGATACCCGCTCGGTGAGGCGTCGGGGTCGGTGAACACTTCGGCGTCCCCGCTCTGGGCCGCCTTGATGATCGAGCGCTTCAGGGTGGGCTCGAAACCGGACTCGGCGCACAGGGCGAACGCGGTACCCACCTGTACCCCGGCCGCCCCGGCGGCGAGCGCCTGGCGAACTCGATCGGGGTGGGCGAAGCCGCCGGCCAACCAGAAGGGCAACCCGATGGCGGCGAGGCGTTCGAGGTCCACCTCGTCGCGCTGCCCGTAGATCGGCTGCCCGGTCTCGTCGAGGCGACGCGGTTCCTCGCGGGGGTGCGTTGTGGCCGCCCGCAGTTGGGCCCTCGAGGACAAATCCGTCGGGTGTGGTGGCGGGGTCCTTGGCGAGGAAAGCAGCGAGAGTGTTCGACGACACGATGGCCAGGAACTGGGGCGGGCCACCTCGGGTGCGGGTGAGCCACAGATCTCGGCGGGGTCGAAGTCGGCCGAGAAGTCGTCATCGGCTCCGGCGCCGGTGACCGTGAGGCGGTAGGAGACGGGGCGACCGGCGGCGAGAGCGTTGAGAATGGCCGGCATCCCTGCTGGGATCCCTGCACCCATGATCACCGCATCGACGCCGGCGAGCATCGCCCCGTAGACCGCGTAGGGCGTGGGCAACTGGATCTTCTCCAGATAGTTGATCCCCACGACCCCGTCGTGGCCCTCCTTGGCCAGCCACACCTCGGCGAAGTTGGCCACCACGGTGAGCTCACGCAGGTCTCGCGGCGTGTCGACGGCGAAGGTGGGCATAGTCGGATAGCGCCCACCCGGACGACGGCCGGAGGCGCTGAACCACCGAGCCAGCACCCTGTCCGCCACCGCCGGGAAGGGGAAGCTGGCATATGCCGCGGCGCAGGTGCCCGCCCTCGTCGCCATCGGCCAGCCGGCGGGCATGCACGGTGTCGAGGGCAGTGCCGGAGATGATGCCGAGCTGGCCATGAACCGAAACCGCGCGGCGAGTACCCAGCCCGAGACGCCGACGCCCATCCCGCCTTGGATGATGATCGGTAGGGATCTGGCGGTGACGGTGTCTGTACCCACGAAGTGGCAGCCTACCGTCCAGTAGGTAGGCAGTACAGCATGCAAGGCGTACACGGGTGGAGAGTCCAGAGTTCTCGTGTTATCTCGCTGAACACGGTCCTAGCCCGGCGGGAACAGGCGAACTGCTGCAAACATGCTGGTAGTGGGGCGGGTGGGGATCGAACCCACGACCCAGGGATTATGAGTCCCCTGCTCTAACCACTGAGCTACCGCCCCGGAACGCCGCTGGGTTGGCAGGTTACCGGCTGCCGCCCAGCAAGGCAGCAGGCACGCTGCAGCAGGATCCGGGTCGGTGTCGAAATGGCGAACGGCCCGCACGGGGCGGGCCGTCGACCTGGCTCCGAGAGCAGGGCTCGAACCTGCGACCCGCTGATTAACAGTCAGCTGCTCTGCCAACTGAGCTATCTCGGAAGGGCGAAGAAGAGGATAGCAACCAGGGCGCGGCACTCCTCTCCCCAACTGGCGCCGCTCCCCGGGCGTGAGGGTCACTCCTCCTCGAGGAACTCCTTGAGGCGCTGGCTGCGCATCGGGTGACGCAGCTTGGCCAGGGTCTTGGCCTCGATCTGGCGGATGCGCTCGCGGGTGACACCGAACTCACGCCCGACGTCTTCGAGCGTGCGAGCCTGGCCGTCGTCGAGGCCGAACCGCATCCGGACGATCTCCTGCTCCCGTTCACTGAGCTCGCCGAGTGCCTCCTCGACGGCCTGCGGTGAGCATGCACTTAGTGACCATGTCGGCAGGCGCATCGACCGAGAGGTCCTCGATGAAGTCGGCCAGATTGCTGAATCGTCTTCCTCGCCCACCGGGGAGTCGAGCGAAAGAGGGTCCTGAGAGATGCGCAGGATCTCGCGGATCCGATCGAGGGTCATACCGCACCTGTCGGCCAGCTCGTCGAGAGTCGGCTCGCGCTCGAGCTCCTGGTGCATCTGGCGCTGCATGCGCAGCACCCGGTTCATGCTCTCCACCATGTGCACCGGGATGCGGATGGTTCGCGCCTGGTCGGCGATGCTGCGAGTGATCGCCTGACGAATCCACCAGGTGGCGTAGGTCGAGAACTTGAACCCCTTGGTGTGATCGAACTTGTCGACCGCCCGCATCAGCCCGAGGTTGCCCTCCTGGATGAGGTCGAGGAACTGCATCCCGCGCCCGCTGTAGCGCTTGGCGATGCTCACCACCAGGCGCAGGTTGGCCTGGATCAGTTCGCTCTTGGCCCGTTGCCCCGTCGTGCACGGTGCGCATCAACTGTCGCTGCTCGGCAAGGTCGAGGTCGAGGCCGTCGTGGACCAGATCGAGACGAGCGGCGGCCCGGTTGCCGTCGTCGATCGGCCTGGGCGAGGCGCCGTTCGTCGTCGACGGTGAGCAGGTCGACCCGTCCGATCTCCTTGAGGTACATCCGCACCGTGTCGCCCGTGCCGCCGGATGTCGTGGCGGTCGCCGCTGAGGCGCTCGGACGACGGCGACGGCGACGCGGACAGCACGCCTTCGGTCTCCGCTGCGGCCAGAGCGGCCGGACGGTCGACGCCGTCGGCGCGGGGTGTCGTCGTGAAGGTCCTCGTCGTCGCGTCTCGTCGATGGCGATCCCGTGGCCGGCAAGGACGTTCTGCAGTTCCACGAGCACATCGCCGGTGAGCTCCACCTGACGCAGCACGTGGGCGATCTCGTCGGCGTGGAGCACACCACCGGCCGACCCGCGCGCGACCATGTCGTGCCACTCGCCGGCATCGACCCCCTCGTATGCGGACCTCCCCGTCGTTGAGTCAGTACGGCTCGTCAATCACTCTCCTCGTGCGCCCCTTGGAGCCACCCTAGCAACTCCTCCGCGCGGCATCGGCCCCTTCGGGGTCGTCGATCCTGTCCAACGCGAGTCGAGCGTCGCGCATGGCCCGAAGCTCGTCGGCCCGCCGGTAGCGGGATGACGCGACAGGCGGCGTCGTCGTACCGCGGCGGCGATCAGGTTGCGAACCTCGACCAGTCGGGTCGACGTCGAGATCTGCCACCGCTGCCCTCTCGATGAACTCTCGCGCCTCGGGATCGGCCTTCTCGAGCGCCGCCTCGACGGAGCCGGCTGCGGAGGCGACGGCGAGGAACGCCCGCCGCGCCACGTCGTCGGCGAAGAGGTCTTCCACCAGCCACTCGGCGATGTCGTCCCATCGTCTGCAGGAGCATGCACGATGGCGACGAACTCGGCATTCTCCGTGGCCCCGATGCGCCTCACCGGTGCGACGCGGATCACCGGCGCTCTCACGCCTCGCGCCGCCAACGCCACGAGATCGTTCACCGGGCAGGCCCGACATGGGTGGCCACCTGGCCCGCATAGATCTTGCGCACGTCGGTGTTCGGATGTTCGTTGACGAGCGCCATCGCCTCTCGGGCCATGCGAGCCCGATCCTCGGGCGAACGCAGGGGACGGCGCGCTCAAGACCGCGCGTGAGCCGAAACCCGAAGAAGGGTTCGGCATGCTCGATCGCGGAGCGCAGCGCCTCGGGGTTGCTGACGCTGAGGTCGCCGGGATCCTTGCCCTCCGGGAAGCGGGCGACGCCGAACCTGCACCTGGTAACGCTCCTCCCACTCGTAGAACCGCTGGGCGGCACCCTGGCCGGCGGCATCGGCGTCGAACGCCAGCACCACCTCGGCTGGCGAACCGCTTCAGCAGGCGCACGTGGTCCTCGGTGAGCGCGGTGCCGCACGTGGCCACGGCCCGCTTCACCCCTGCCCGATGGAAGCCGATCACGTCGGTGTAGCCCTCGCACACGATCACCTGGTCCGCGGCGACGATGTCGGCCTTGGCCCAGTTCAGCCCGTAGAGCGTCTTCGACTTGGCGTAGATCGGCGTCTCGCTGGAGTTCTTGTACTTCGCCGGATCGGCTGCTGCCAGGCAGGATCCGCCCCCCGAAGGCCACCGGATCGCCGGTCTCGGTCAAGATCGGGAACATCACCCGCGCCCGGAACGAGTCCTGCAGCCGGCCCGCCTTGTTGGTGAAGGCGAGGCCGGTGTCGTGGAGCACATCGGCGGGCAGCCTCAGGTCGCGGCACATGGCATCCCAGTCGTCGGGCGCCCAACCGAGCTTGAAGCGTGCGGGCCGTGTCGCCGGCCAGGCCACGGCTGGCGAAGGTAGTCGCGAGCTGCCCGGGCGTCGGGCGTGGTTGAGCAGGCGGTCGTGGTACCAGTCGACTGCCCTGCCCATCGCCTCGACCAGCTGCTTGCGTCGCTGGCGCTGACGATCGCCACCCTCCCCGCCGGTGGTGTAGCGCAGTTGGATTCCTACCTTGCGCCGCCAGACTGCTCGACAGCGGTGACGAAGTCGACGTGCTCGATCTCCTGCACGAACTTGAACACGTCGCCGGCGGCGCCGCACCCGAAGCAGCGGTAGCGGCCGGTCTCGTCGCGCACGTTGAACGACCCGCTGCGCTCGGCGTGGAACGGGCACAGACCTACCCAGTTGCGGCCGACGCGGCGCAGTGCGACGTACTGCTGGACGACGTCGGAGAGCGACGACCGAGGCCCTGAGTCGCTCAAGGTCTTCCTCGACGATCGCCATCGGCAGAACCCTACCGGCGGCACCGGGCGGGGATGGCGGGGCTCACGCTCTCCTGCGGCGGCGGTGCTTCCTCGGCGGATTTCGATCGGTGTCGACGCTCGCGGGTGGCCCTCAACGAGAAGCCCACCGATGAGAAGCAGAACCAGCGCGATCACCGTGAGCGAGAGCCAGGTGGGGATGTGGTACCACTCGTGCACGAGCATCTTGACGCCGACGAAAGCGAGGATGATCGCCAGACCCTCCTGCAGATAGCTGAACCGGGCGTGCATGTCGGCGAGCAGGAAGTACAACGCCCGTGAGGCCCAGGATCGCGAACGCGTTCGAGGCGAACACGATGAACTGCTCGTGGCTCACCGCCAGCACCGCCGGCACCGAGTCGACCGCGAACAGCACGTCGGTGACCTCGACCAGCAGCAGGACCGCGAACAGCGGAGTGGCCAACCGCTTGCCGTTGACGCGCGTGAACAGCTTCTGACCGTCGAGTTCGTCGTGTCATCGGCACGAACCGGTGCACCAGCTTGAGGAACCTGCTCTTGCGACGGGTCGATGTGGTCGTCGCTCGCTGAACACCAGCTTCACCGCCGTGTAGAGCAGGAACCCGCCGAACACGTAGAGCACCCAGTCGAACCTCTCGATCAGCGCGACGCCGGCGAAGATGAACGATGGCCCTCATCACCAGCGCGCCGAAGATGCCCCAGAACAGCACCCGGTGCTGGTACCTCGGTGGCACCTTGAAGTAGCTGAGGATCAGCGCCCACACGAAGACGTTGTCGACGCTGAGGCTCTTCTCGATCAGGTAGCCCGAGTAGTACTCGCCGGCGGCACCGCCGCCGAAGCCCCACCACACGACCAGCCCGAACAGAAGGCCGACGGTGATCCAGGCGACCGACTCGATCGCCGCCTCGCGGATGTGCACCTCGTGGCTCTCCCTGTGCACCACCAGCAGGTCGATCAGCAACAGCACGGAGATGACGGCCAGCAGGCCGATCCACCAGCCGGCAGCTACGTCGAGGTCGACGAACTTGCGCTTCGCCGCCGTCGGCCAGCGGCGACGAACATCGTCAATCCCGGCCGAACAGCCCGCCGGCGATTCCACCGAGACCGGTGCCCGAGTTGGCGGTGCCGACGAAGCTCTGGATCCACCCGATCAGCTCGTTGGGGTTGCGGGTCTGGGTCCACACCCGGCCCGGGCCGGTGAAGTCGAACACCAGGCCCTCGCCGCTCTTGAACCTCTGCACCAGCCCACCACCGCTGGCCTTGCGGATGGTCATCGTGATCGCTGTCTTCGTAGGCCACCATGTGGCCGGTGTCGACGGTGATCGTCTGCCCGGCCTCCAGGTTCCACACCTCGAGTGCGCCGTAGCAGGCGAACACCACCGTGCCCTGACCGTCGGCGCGGATGATGAAGCCGCCCTCGCTGCCGAACATGTTCTTGAACCCGCCCCACTGGGCGTCGATGGTCACCGTCAGCGTCGTTGGCCAGCCACGAACCCTTCTGGATGAACAGCGACCGGCCTGCCACGACGTCGTAAGTGGTGATGTCGCCGGGCAGGCGGGCGGCGACGTCGACGAAGCCGCCCGACCTGGGCGCGGTGTAGGTGCTGACGAAGAAGCTCTCGCCACCGAGAGCGGCGCGCTTGAGCGACTTCATGATGCCGCCCTCGGCCTTGGCCTGCAGGGTGACCCCCGCCGACATCGCCATCATCGCCCCGGACTCGACCCGGACCGGCTCGTTGGCGGCGAGGGTGAGACGGGCCACTCCGTAGGCCGGGCCTTGTCGCGTCTGGACCTGCACGATGTACTCCTTGGCGTATGGCTTACGGACCGGATCGGCCCTGTACCGGTTACTTGGTCTCGATCTTGGCCGCCACCGATGATCGGCCTGGCCGCAGCAAGGCGGGCGATGGGCACGCGGAACGGGCTGCAGCTGACGTAGTCGAGCCCGGCCTCGTAGAACAACTGGATGCTCTCCGGATCGCCACCGTGCTCGCCGCACACGCCGAGCTTGAGGTTCTTCTTCACCGCAGCGACCGCGGTCGCGCGCCGATCTTCACCAGTTCGCCGACGCCGTCCTTGTCGATGGTCTCGAACGGGTTGCGCTTCAGCAGGCCCTGCTCGAGGTAGGCCGGCATCATCCGGCTCTCGACGTCGTCGCGGCTGAACCCGAACGTCATCTGGGTGAGGTCGTTGGTGCCGAAGCTGAAGAAGTCGGCCTCCTCGGCGATCTCGTCGGCGCACAGTGCAGCGCGCGGCGTCTCGATCATCGTGCCGATGGTGATCTCGGGCTTGTTCTTCATCCCCTTGACCGCGGCGTCGATCTCGTCCTGCACCCAACTGCGGGCGAGGGCCAGCTCTTCGCGGGTGACCGTGAGCGGGATCATCACCTCGACGATCGGGTTCTTGCCCTTCTTGCGCAGCGCGGCGGCCGCGCGCCATCAGCGCCCTCACCTGCATGCGCGTACAGGCCGGGCTTGACCACGCCGAGGCGCACACCGCGGGTGCCGATCATCGGGTTGTGCTCGGCCCAAGCCTCGGCCGCGGCCAGCTCGGCCTTCTCGCTCTTGCGTGAGGCCCTGTGGTGGCCTGCTTGATGTGCAACTCCTCGACCGACGGCAGGAACTCGTGCAGCGGCGGATCGAGCAGGCGCACCGTGACCGGCAGGCCGTCCATCGCCTCGAGGATCTCCTCGAAGTCGATCTGCTGCACCCGACCGAGATCGGCCGAGTGCCGCGGCCTCCTCGGCGGGCGTGTCGGCGAGGATCATCTCGCGCACGACCGGCAGGCGGTCCGGGGCGAGGAACATGTGCTCGGTGCGGCACAGGCCGATGCCCTCGGCGCCGAGCTCGCGGGCGTTGGCGGCGTCGTCGCCGGTGTCGGCGTTGGCGCGCACGGCCAGCTTGCCCTTGCGCACCTCGATCGGCCCACTTCAAGCATGGTGTGGAACTCGGGCGGCGGCTCGGCAGCGGCCAGCTCGAGCTCGCCGAGCATGACCTCACCGGTGGTGCCGTCGATGCTGATCGACGTCGCCCTCCTTGACCACGATGTCGCCGACGCGTGAACTGCTTGCCACTCGATCGTGACCGCCTCGGCGCCGACGACGGCCGGGGTGCCCCAGCCGCGGGCCACCACGGCGGCGTGGCTGACCAGCCCGCCGCGGGCGGTGAGGATGCCCTGGCTCACCATCATGCCGTGCACGTCCTCGGGGCTGGTCTCGCTGCGCACCAGGATGACCTTCTCGCCGCGTTCGTGGGCCTCGACGGCGTCGATCGGCGGTGAAGTACACCCGGCCGACCGCCGCACCCGGCGACGCGGCCAGGCCCTTGGCCAGCACCTTGCCCTTGCTTGGCGAACTGCGGGTGCAGCACCTGATCGAGGTGATCGGCAGCGACGCGCATCAGCGCCTCGTGCTTGGAGATCTTCCACTTCGCGCCCGCTGCGTGCCGTTGGCCTTGGTCATGTCGACGGCCATCCGCAGCGCGGCGGCGCCGGTGCGCTTGCCGACCCGGGTCTGCAGCATCCACAGCTTGCCCTGCTCGATGGTGAACTCGGTGTCGCACATGTCGGTGTAGTGCCGCTCGAGCCGGTCGAAGATCTCGACCAGATCTCGTGTGGATCGCCGGGAAGTAGCAACTTCATGTGGTCGAGGTCCTCGGTGTTGCGGATGCCGGCCACGACATCTTCGCCCTGGGCGTTGACCAGGAAGTCGCCGTAGGGCTTGTTCTCGCCCGTGGCAGCGTTGCGGGTGAAGCCGACGCCGGTGCCGGAGTTGTCGTCGCGGTTGCCGAACACCATCGTCTGCACGTTGACCGCGGTGCCGAGGTCGTGGCTGATCCGCTCGCGGACGCGGTAGGCGATGGCCCGAGCACCGTTCCAGCTCTCGAACACGGCCTCGACCGCGCCGCGCAGCTGCTCCGTCGGCTCCTGCGGGAACGGCTTGCCGGTCTCCTTCTTGCACCACCGTCTGGTACTGCTTGCACAGCTCCTTGAGCGCGGCGGCGGTCAGCTCGGCGTCGGTCTTCGACGCCGGCCTTGGCCTTGGCCTCCTCGAGCGGATGCTCGAACAGCGCGCCGTCGATGTCGAGCACGATGCGGCCGTACATGGCGATGAAGCGGCGATAGCTGTCGTAGGCGAAGCGCTCGTCGTCGGTGACCGCGGCCAGACCCTTCACGCTCTAGTCGTTGAGGCCGAGGTTGAGGACCGTGTCCATCATGCCGGGCATCGAGAACTTGGCGCCCGAGCGCACACTCACCAGCAGCGGGATCGGTCGGGTCGCCGAGCTTGCGGCCCATCGTCTTCTCGAGCTGCGCTCACGTGCCGGGCGATCTCGTCGTCGAGCCCTGCCGGCCAGCCGCCCTTCATGTAGTCCCGGCAGGCGTCGGTGGAGATGGTGAACCCGGGGGGCACCGGCAGCTTCAGCACGCTGGTCATCTCGGCGAGGTTGGCGCCCTTGCCGCCGAGGAGATCCTTCATCTCCATCGGAGGGCGGCGGTGCTTGTGATCGAAGGCGTAGACGTATGACACGGGAGGCAAGTCTACGGCGCAACCCGCCGATCTGCGGCAGGTTCGTCAGCCGTAGGCTCGCCGAGTGCCAGTCCTCATGCACCGGCATTCCGCATGTTCGGCTTCCCCGTTCACGTCCGCACCGGTTTCTTGCTGTTCATGGTGCTCGTCGTGCTGATCAACGGCACCGACATCGGCCTGTGGCTGGCGGCGTTCATGGCGCTGTTCACCCTGCTGCACGAGCTCGGCCACGCCTTCGCCGCCAGGGCCACCGGCGCCGAGGCCGAGATCTCGCTCGACTTCCTGGCCGGCTACGCCTCCTTCGTGCCGACCCGGCCTCTGAAGCGGTGGGAACGGGCCGGCATCTCCTTGGCCGGGCCGGCGGTGCAGATCTTCGGTGGGGCCACCCTCTTACGGGCTCATCGGTGGCGACATCGTCGCCGCCCGATCCACGGCCTCAGCCCCCTCCATCGCCGTGCTGTGGGCCGGGTCCGGTGATCGGCCTGTTCAACCTCATCCCGGTGCTGCCCTTCGACGGCGGCAACATCGCCGAGCACTGATCCGTGTTCACCCCACACCACGCGCGGGCGATCATGTACGGCGTCACCCTCACGATCGTCGGCAGGTGCCCTGGTGCTGATGGCATCAACCCCGCCTGGCGCCCCCTCATGCTCTTCGTGCTCATTCCTTTCCTGTCGGTGTCGCAGATGAGCACGCCGACCGCGCCCACAGGCGTCGCGGCCGCGGACCAGGCGGCGGTCGCCCGGGCCGAGGCACTGGCCTGGGCCACCGGCGATGTCAATGGCTTCCCCCCCGGTTCCGTTCCGTCTCCCTGGTACCGGGCGTGGCAGCAGCTCAACGCCGGTCATCCCGATGTGGCCCGGCAGGTCCTGCTCGCCGACCTCGCCGATGACCAGCCGGTCGACTGGTGGCCGCCCGATGCGGCACCGCAGGGGCAGCTCGAGGCCCTGGTGCAGCGTTCTCCCCCGCCCCGCCCCCCAAGGTCGTCCGTTCAGCTCGTTCGTGCTCGCCGGCGTGATGTTGAGGCTCGGTCAGCACGAGGCGGCAGGCCTCTATGCGGCCGAGGGCTATGCGATCCATCGCACCCCGATGTTGGCGGTGCAGGTTGCCCGGTCGGCGGCCGCACTTGGCGACCGTCCCACGGCGGTGGCCTGGTTGCGTACGGCCGCCCGCGACGCCCACCCGGTGGCGTTGAAGGCAGCCGTCGACGGCGCCGGCGAGTTCGATGCGATGCGCGCCGACCCCGCGTTCGCCGAGGCGCTCCACACCTGAGCCGCCCCATCGCCTCAGGTGCCACACTGGTGGCATGAAACCCGAGATTCTCCCCGTCGAGGTTAGCGAAGGCTTGCAGCGCACCCTTCGCCGCCTCGCCGGCCTGGTCTTACGCCTAGCTCAACTTGCAGGCATCGTGGGCGCGGCGACCTTCGCCACCGGCTGGTGGATCTTCGAGGGCAGTCGACCCGCCTGGATTGTGCTCGGAGGGGTCTTGTGCATGACGCCGGTCGCGTCGGCACTGACATCCTGGTTCCTTATCCACCGCACGGCGCGTCTCGCCCCCGGATTCGCCCAGGACGTGAGGATGTTGGCCGACACCTCCACCAAGTCGGTGAGGGTGCTGCTCGATCACGACACCGGTCGGCCCATCCTTGGGCCGGACACGGGGCCTCGGCGCTCTGCGCCAAGAGTTGAACGACCGCCGCCAAGCAGCTACCAGCCCTGTACGCCGGGGTGAGGGCGATCACCAGCGTGCCCCCGCTTGCGGCGATCAGTCTCGGCGGCATCGTTGTGGTCGGCGGCGTAGGCACGATCCTCTTGATCGGTGGCCTCATCGACTGACAGCGGGGCCCACTTGTAGCTCCGGTCGTTCCACTAGCCCCGCTCGCGCTGCTCGGTCATCCGACGGGCCGCCGGCACGGCAGCGAGCATGGCCGCAGCCTTGTTGCGGCACTCGAGATCTTCGTCGTCGGGTATCGAGTCGGCGACGATGCCGGCACCGGCCTGGAACGATGCCCCGTTCGCACCGACGAACATGGTGCGGATCGCGATGGCCGTGTCGAGGTTGCCACTGAAATCGACGTAACCCACGACACCGGCGTAGGGGCCGCGCTTGACCGGTTCGAGCTCGTCGATGATCTCCATCGCCCTCACCTTCGGCGCCCCGCTGACCGTGCCGGCGGGCAGGGTGGCGCGTAGAACGTCGATGGGCGTCTTGCCGTCGACCAGCTCGCCGCTGACCTGCGGAGGTGAGGTGCATCACATGGCTGTAGCGCTCGAGCGTCATCAACTCGTCGACGTGCACCGTGCCGAACTGGGCCACCCGGCCCACGTCGTTGCGGGCGAGGTCGACGAGCATGATGTGCTCGGCCACCTCCTTGGGGTTCTCCTTCAGCTCGCCGGCGAGGCGGCGGTCGTCGTCGTCGGTGCGACCGCGGCGGCGGGTACCGGCGATGGGGCGGCTGATCACCGTGCGGCCGAGCACCTGCACCATCGGTTCGGGGGACTGAACCGGCGATGGTGATGTCGGGGTGGCGCAGGAAGTACATGTAGGGGCTGGGGTTCACCTGGCGCAGCACCCGATAGAAGTCGAACGGGTCCGCCTGGAGATCGATGTCGTACCTCTGGGCCAGCACCACCTGGAAGATGTCGCCGGCCACGATGTGCTCCTTGGCCACCTCCACGGCCCGTTGGTACATGCCGTCGGCCATCGTGCTGCGCACCACCGGCGGTGTCTCCCCCGGCTGGGGAGGTTCCACCACCGCCTGGGTGAGGGGGCGAGCGAGCTTCGGCCGCGCCACGCACCCGCACGCACGCGAGGTCGTACTCGCGATCCACGTCGTCGGGACCCATGTCGAGCACGGGGACACTCTCGATGAGGTAGATGCGCTGACGCCAGTGGTCGAAGGCGGCCATCGAGCCGATGACACTCATCACCGCGTCGGGCAAGCCGCGGTCGTCGCTGGGCACGTTGGGCAGATGCTCGATCTCGCGGACCACGTCGTAGCCGAGGTAGCCCATGATCCCTCCCTGCAAGCGGGGGCAGGTCGGGCATGATCGGAGCGCGGTAGGCAGCGATCAGAGCGTCGAGGGCGGCGAGCATGCCCTGGTCCAGTGGTGGGTTGGCGCTGAGGTGCTCGCCCTGGATGGTGATCAGGCCGTTGCGCAGCTCGAGGGTCGCCACCGGGTCGTGGCCGACGAAGCTGTAGCGGCTCCACCTTTCGCCGTGTTCCACCGACTCGAGCAGGAAGCCGTCACCTTCACCGACCAGCTTCAAGTAGGCCGAGACCGGCGTCTCGAGGTCCGCCAACACCTCGGCCCACACCGGCACCACCGTGTGTTCACAGGCCAGCGCCCGGAACTCCTCGCGGCTGGGCCGCATGTGCAGCGAGGTCACCGGCCGGGCCCGAAGGAGCGGAAGAAGCAGGTGTACTCGCCGGTGTGGCAGGCCCCCTTGCCCTCCTGTTCGACCAGGAACAGAAGGGTGTCGCCGTCGCAGTCGTAGAAGGCCTCGCGCACGAATTGGCGATCGCCGCTCGTGTCGCCCTTGCGCCACACCTCCTGACGGCTGCGGCTCCAGTAGACCATCCTTCCCTCTGCGAGGGTGAGCGCCAGCGTCTCGGCGTTCATCCACGCCATCATCAGCACCGATCGGGTGTGCACGTCCTGGGCGATTGCGGGCACCAGCCCGTTGGCGTCGTACTTGACGGCGGCCAGCTGTTGGGGAGTGGCGAGGATCGTCACGGCTTCGGGCATGGCAGCCATGCTAGGAGCCAGCCGGGTCTCAGAGGTAGAGGCCGGTGTGAGCCTCGATACGGGTGGCGGCGACAGCGTGGATGTCGCGCTCGCGGAGCATGATGTAGTCGGCGCCACCCACCTCGACCTCGTAGCGGTCGTCGGGGCTGAACAGGACACGGTCGCCGACTTCGGCGCTGCGCACGTTCTGGCCGAGGGCAACAACCTCGGCCCATACCAGCCGCTTGGAAAGCTGGGCGGTGGCCGGGATGAGAATGCCCCCAGTGGATCGACGTTCTCCATCGCGGTCGGGGATGCGCACGAGGAGCCGGTCGTTGAGCATCTTGATCGGGAGCTTTTCGTCCTGCACGGCCACGAACGCAGGGTACCGGGATTGGATTGCGCTCAGTCGCCCCTGGAGCGCCGGCCGCGGCGCTCGGTGGGTGGGGCATCATTGACGACGTTGGTGAGCGCGCCCACTGCATCGACGATCACCTCGAGCGACGGACGTCCCTTCGTCGTGTGGGCGTCGATGGCCGCTCTCATGGCAGCGAGATGCTCAGGCGTCGTGCCGCAGCAGCCTCCGATTATGCGAGCACCGGCATCGATTGCCAGGCCGGCGTAGGCGCCCATCAGCTCCGGGGTTCCGCTGTAGACGATGTCGGTGCCGTGGAATTGGGGCATGCCACAGTTCGCCTTGCTCACCAAAGCGTGCCCAGACCCGTCCATCGCCATGACCGACACCAGGGTGTCGCTCGCGCCGACACCACAGTTGGCCCCGATCGCCAGCGGCTGCTGGGGCAGATCGGCGAGAGTTGCTGCCAGATGGGACGGCTTCATGCCCATCATCGTGCGACCCGCGGTGTCGAACGAGCAGGTGACCGTGTACGGCATGTCCTCGGCGATCGCCGCCTCGGCTGCGGCGCGGAACTCCTCAGGAGCTGACATCGTCTCGATCCACACCACATCGGCACCACCGTCACGCAGTCCACGAATCTCCTCGCGGAAGGAGTCGACTGCGACTTCGTGGGTGAGTGCGCCGAGGGGCTCGAACAGCTCTCCGGTCGGTCCAACTGATCCGGCCACCACCACCGGACGCGGGCTGGCGTCGACCACCGTTCGGGCCAGTTTGGCTGCTGCCTTGGCCAGTTCGTAGACCCGCGCCTCGGCCTTGTGAAGCTTCAACCTCTGAGCGTTGCAGCCGAAGGTGTCGGTGAGGATGATGTCTGCGCCTGCATCCACGAACCTCTGGTGCAGACCGATCACCTCCTCGGGCCGCTCGGTGATCCAGAACTCGGGCGGCTCGCCGGACGAGAGCCCGGCGTCGAAGTAGTTGGTGCCCGTGGCACCATCGGCCAGCAGGGCCTTGCCGGTGGCGAGGAGATCGGAGAGCGAAGTGCGCATCACCAGCCACGCTACCGGTCGACGTCGTTTGAGGGCCGGTGTCGGAGGGCCGGTGTCTGAGGGTTGGCGGTCAGGCGATGGCGGCGTCGACGCGGGCGAGCACGTCGGGGGTCAAGAGGGGCAGGACGTCGAGGGCGCCGAAGTTGTCGACGACCTGGCTGGCCCTACTGGCGCCGGTGATGACGGTGCTCACATGGGGGTTCGATGCGCACCAGGCGATGGCGAGTTGGGCCATCGTGCAGCCGAGGTCGTCGGCGATCGGGCGCAGCCTCTCCACCTTCGCCAGCGACTCATCGTCGGTGAGGCGCTCGGCCAGCCACTCGTAGCCCGGCAGTGCGCCACGACTGTCGGCCGGAACCCCGTCGCGGTACTTGCCGGTGAGTAAGGCCGCTGGCAAGTGGGCTCCAGATGGTGGTGCCGAGACCGATGTCGTCGTAGAGGCGGGCGTACTCCTGCTCGACCTTCGTGCGGGTGAGCAGGTTGTACTGGGGCTGCTCCATCACCGGCTTGTGGAGGTGGTGTCGCTCGGCGATCTCCCATGCGGCACGGATCTCGTCTGCCGACCATTCGCTGGTACCCCAGTAGAGCACCTTGCCCCGGCTGATCAGATCGCTCATCGCCCACACCGTCTCCTCGATGGGAGTGTTGGGGTCCGGCCGGTGGCAGAACAGGAGGTCTACGAAGTCGGTCTGCAGCCTTTCCAACGAGCCCTCGATGGCATGGTGCAGGTACTTGCGGTTGAGGGTGTTGCGCATGTTCCGCACATTGCCGTGGACACCCCAGAACAGCTTGGTGCTGAGCACATAGCTGTAGCGCGGCCATCCCAGTTCGCTGATGACGCGGCCCATGATGGCTTCGCTCTCGCCGCCCGCGTAGGCCTCGGCGTTGTCGAAGAAGTTGCACCCCATGTCGTAGGCCGTCTGCATGCACTGCAGAGCTGCGTCGTCCTTCAATTGGGCATCGAAGGACACCCAACTGCCGAACGACAGGACCGACACCTGCAGCCCGCTGTGCCCCAGCCGGCGGTAAATCATCTTCGTTGCCATGCTCCAACCCTACGAGGGTTTCGACAGGGAGCGGCGAAGGACTGCCAGCGCGGCGATGCCTCTGCTGCCGACACCGCAGCAACCGCCGATGAAGCGGGCACCCGCATCGAGCCAGGAGGGTACGAGGTCGGGGATCTCGCTACCACCCGTGGGGCCGACCCAGCAGTCGTGATCGGCATCCCACTGGGCGCCGTGGTTCGGGTAGGCGACCAAGGGCAGGTCGACATCGATGGACCGGAGGAGGGGTTCGACGAAGCGAGGCGCAGTGCAGTTGACTCCTACCGCGTCGAGCGCGTGCGCCAACTGGAGGGCCGCCTCGGCCAGTACATCGCCGCCACAGGTGTGGGTCTCATCGCGGCAGGAGAACGTCAGCCAGGCCGGAGCAGAAGTGAGCTTGCGCAGCTCCTCCACCACGATCGCCGCCTCGGTCAGGGTGGGGATGGTCTCGATCGCGAACAGGTCCGGCTCTGTGGGAACAAGCACTTCGAGGCGGGCACGGTGGAAGTCCCTCACCTCTTTCCAGGTCGCGGCGTAGGTGCCGTGGTACTCGCTGCCGTCGCCGAGACACGCCCCGAACGGGCCGATGGAACAGGCGACCAGCGGTGCACCCGACGCGCGCGCCACAGCCGTGGTGCCGGCCAGCAAACGCCGAGCCGACGCCGGCGACAGACCGGCGGAAACGAAGCCGGCCTCGCTGGCCTGATAGCTGGCGCTGATGACAACGTCGGCCCCCGCCTCGACGTAGAGGCGATGGGCGGCGGTGATCACCTCGGGCCGGTCGACGAGGGTGGCCGCCGTCCACAGCAGCCCGGCCGGTCTCTCGCCGAGCTCCTCGAGCGCAGTGGAGAGGCCACCGTCGACCAAGGTGAATGGATCGCGCACCAGGATCGGAGAGCCGCCACCGGGCGGCGAGGTCACAGCCTGACCTCGATGCCCTCCGCAGCCATCACCACCTTCGCTTCATGGATCGTGTGCTCGCCGAAGTGGAAGATGCTCGCCGCCAACACTCCCGTGGCGTGTCCCTCGGTGACCCCCGCAGCCAGATGGTGCAGTGTGCCTACACCGCCGCTGGCGATCACGGGCACGCCCACGGCATCGGCGATCGTGCGGGTGAGCGCGACGTCGAACCCCTCACGAGTGCCGTCACGGTCCATCGAGGTGAGCAGTATCTCGCCGGCGCCACGTTTGACGGCTTCGATCGCCCACTGAACAGCGTCGATACCCGTCGGTGTTCGACCACCGTGCAGATAGACCTCGAACCCGCTGGCGACGAGAGCCGAACTCGACCCACCCGGGCCCGAACCACCCGGGGAGGTGCGCTTGGCATCGATGGCGCACACACAGCACTGGGCGCCGAACTCGGCAGCGATCTCGGTGATCAGTTCCGGGCGCTGAACAGCTGCGGTGTTGACACTGACCTTGTCGGCGCCGGCCCTGAGCATCGTGCGGGCATCGGCTGCACTGCGGATACCACCGCCGACGGTGAAGGGGATGAACACTTCATCTGCGGTCCGCTCGACCATCTCCACCATCGTCGCCCTTCCGTCGGAGGATGCAGTGATGTCGAGGAAGACGAGCTCGTCGGCACCCTCGGCGTCGTAGCGGGCGGCAAGCTCGACAGGGTCACCGGCATCGCGCAAACCGACGAAGTTGACCCCCTTCACCACCCTCCCGTTGGTGACGTCGAGGCAGGGGATGACCCGTGCAACCCTCATCGTCGAGCCTTCATCGCGCCAGCTCACGCAGGGCTTGGGCCACGGTGAACCGACCCTCGTAGAGGGCCTTGCCGGTGATCACACCGTCGATGCCCGGCACAGTCCGCAGGGCAGCGAGGTCCGCGAGCGAGGAGACCCCACCGCTGGCGATAACCGGAACGCGCGTCGCCCGACCGGCCTCGGCCAGCCCGTCGAGGTCCGGCCCGGAGAGCATGCCATCGCGGGCGATGTCGGTGATGATGAACGCCGCCGCTGTGGGGAACCACCCGAGGGCACAGAATTACAAAACTATGTCACGTGAGTTGTCGAAGCGTGGTTTTACTGGGATTGATATCAATATGGGATGCCCGGAGAAATCAGTAGTTCGTTCAGGCCAGTGCTCAGCCTTAATTGAAAACAAAACTTTGGCAGCTGATATTATTACTGCTACTAAGGAAGGCGCAGGAGATCTACCAGTTAGTGTCAAAACTCGAATTGGACTAAGCACAATTGTGACAGAAGAGTGGATAGGGTTCTTATTGGAACAAGGTTTGGATGCTATTACAATTCATGGTAGAACACGTAAGGAGATGAGCAAAGTTCCAGCTCATTGGGATGAGATTGCTAAGTCAGTGAAGCTTCGAGATATTATTGCACCAGAAACTATCATAATAGGTAATGGCGATGTATTGACGCTCGCACAAGGCCGTAAACTAGCTCAAGAAACTGGTGTAAATGGTATTATGATTGGTCGAGGAATATTTCAAAATGTTTGGGTGTTTGACGAAAGTCTTAAATTCCATACCAAAAATGACAGGCTTAATCTACTTCAGAAGCATATTGTGCTTTATCAAGAAACTTGGGGTTCTACTAAAAATTATCACGCACTAAAACGGTTTTACAAGATTTACATAAATGGCTTTGATGGGGCTGCACAGCTAAGAACCAAACTTATGGATACTTCTGACTTTTCTCAAGCTCTTGAGATACTCGCAAAACTCCTTAGATAGTCCTATAATTCAGGCTATAGTATCAACTCAGCTAAGGGAGGCCCATGTCAGACAAATCAATCAATCAATCAGTAATTATAAATGCTTCAGCACAGGCAGTCTATGATGCTCTTATGGAGAGTAAACAACACGCTGAGTTTACTCGTGCTGCAGCAAACATTGAGAACAAAGTCGATGGCCAATTCAGTGTTTGGGACGGATATGCTACTGGCAAGAATCTGGAGTTGCAGCCAGGCAAGTTGATAGTACAATCCTGGCACGCTAGCGATTGGCCAGAAGGAGTTGTAAGTAAGGTTATCTACAAGCTATCTGAAAAAAATGGGGTTACCACTATTGAGCTTCATCAAACTGGCGTACCAGAGGAGTTTGAAGAAGATGTTTCCAAGGGTTGGGAAGACTACTATTGGAACCCTCTCAAGGAATATCTTGAAAAGTAATAGCTGAGATTTTATTTTGAAAATAGTACTGTTTGTTCATTTGCTCTTTGTATTGTTGGCCTATGGGTCGGTCCTAGTGGTTGATTGGGCTGGACTACGATTTGTAATGAAGCAACAAAAAAAGGAAGAATTGATTAGGATATCTAGGATAGCTCAGCCTTTGATATGGATAGGTCTACTCGGATTAATTATTACAGGCTTGTTTCTACATCCAAATCTTAGTAGGCCACTTACACAGTTCAAAATGGTATTAGTACTGATTATTTTGGTCAATGGTGTTAACTTACATTATGTACAGCGTGAAATGATTGAAGAAAAAATCGAATCATTTTGGGAGTTGCCGGCTAAGCTCAAGATATGGAGTACTATTTCTATTATTCTTTCCCAACTTGCTTGGATTGGTGCCACGGCAATTGGTTTTGTGATTACAGCAAGTAAATAGGACTGAATCAATCTGTAATTATTTATGCAGATGATATATAATCTTGATCTATGAGTAAGCCTATATATGTGCTGTTGTACTACAAGTTTGTAACCCTCCAAGACCCTCAATTTGAGGTGTTGCAACACAAACTAGTCTGTGAGGGGATTGGTTTAAAGGGTAGAATATTGTTGAGTGAAGAAGGAATCAATGGTACCGTTGCTGGCCCGCGCCACTTACTAAAAAAATACACAGACTATATGGATAAACATCCACATTTCTCAGAAATAGTATTTAAGTGGAGTACTGCTAGCAAGATGCCCTTCGCAAAGTTGATTGTAAAGTATCGCCCAGAAATAGTGACACTAGGGCAGAAAGTGGATATGAATAATACAGGGAAGTACCTTACCCCCGACCAATTTCACAATATGCTACAACAAGATCAGGATCTTCAACTTATTGATATGCGCAATAACTACGAGTTTGAGGTGGGTCGATTTGAAGGGGCTAAACAGCCAAATACTACTAACTTTTTTGAACTTCCTAAAAAGATTAAGAATCTTAAACTAGATAAGCATAAGAAGACTCTCACATACTGTACCGGTGGAATTCGCTGTGAGAAAGCAACAGCACTGCTTACTGAGCAAGGCTATGAGCATGTTTATCAGCTTGAAGGCGGTATCGTAAAATACCTCGAGAAGTACCCAGATGGGTATTTTACAGGCAAAAACTTTGTTTTTGACGATCGCATGGTTACCAACACCGATACTCCAAGTGGGGAGAAAGTACTTGGAATTTGTGCTCATTGTAAATTACCAAGTGATCGCTACATAGATTGTGCTAAGACTGATTGTCATCAGCTGTTTATTTGTTGCAAAGATTGCGAGCAACAACACAATGGGCTTTGTCCTGTAGCAGCCAAACAAGTTGTCTAAAGTTTCTTTAGTTCTTCACGCACTACTTTGCGATCGTCCCAAGCGCTAGACTTGCCACCTATTACCATTGATTGTTCGGAGCCTTTACCTGTTATGTATACCTGATCACCCTTGTGCGCTAGCTGTAAGGCTTTGCGAATTCCAGCACGGCGATCTTCGATCAAGAAAAGATTTTGGTTGCGCTTTTTGCCAGCGCGTTCAGCGCCAGCTGCAATATCTTCAATAATAGGCATTGGTGGATCACTATATGGATCAACATTGCTTACTACTACATAGTCAGCGTTGTAACCAGCAATTTTACCCATGATTGGGCGCTTCTTTTTATCGCGACCACCACCTTCTGCCCCCAAAAGTACTATTGTCTTTGCGCTCTTGGTTTTCATAGCTGCTGCACTCTCCATAAGTGCCTGCATGCCTACCTCCTCGTGAGCGTAGTCTACAAATACAGTAAAGCCTTGACCTTCATCAATACTTTCCATTCTGCCAGGAATTGATTCTAAACTGCGAAAACCTTGTTCTATCTGGGCCGGCAATACACCAAGCTCACGAGCTGTAGCTACGGCAGCTACGGCGTTTACTACATTTATGGCCCCCACTATGTTGATCCGATAATCAACATTTTTAACAACAAAATCAGTACCTGCCTGGTCTAGCTTAATGTTTTTGGCATGGTAGTCACTTTTGGATTTAATACTATATGAAATAATCTTATCAACTGCAAAGTCGGTGTAGGCTTTGCTGTCAGCACTATCGGCATTGGCTACAATCATCTGAGGAACTTTCTTACCATCAATACGCTTAGGTTTTTGTTTGGCTGTTTGAGTGAATACTCGTTTATTGTGCTTGTGTAACACGTCCATCCGAAAATTGTGCGAGGCCATCAACTCTTCAGTAACGTTGGTAAACACCAACACATCAAAGTGGATTCCGACGTGGCGGTATTGAGATTGGCCCTCCGACGGTACTTCAAGAACAGCGTACTTACAGTCCATTGCCACCATCTCGGAAAAAATCTTTTGGAGCACAAATGCCCCAGGCATTGTTAGGTGGTAGGGGTTTAGACGTTCTTTCTTACCAATTCTGATATTGGCGGTACCAATCAGTCCAGACTGAGCCCCACTTGACTGCAACGCAGACCAAATCATGTTGGCAGTGGTAGTCTTGCCTTTGCTGCCAACTACACCAATAACAATCAATTTCTTGGTTGGGTCACGACGTATTAATTGAGCAGTACGTGATTCTCCGTAATGAAATGTGTTTATTAGCGGCTTAGGAGACAGTGGACGCAGCGATTTTTTGATGGCTTTTACTACACTCATGACTTAAGTATCAAGTATCGTGAGCCAGGTATCAAGTATTGTTTTTGTAGATATAGCAAAAATGGGTAGAAGAATGTAGAGTGAATGTATGCTCAAAATCATTCAGGCATGCACGAGTCTAGGTAGTGACAATCAAGGTACAGAGGATGCGCCACCGTACTTGCTAGAACAAAGTCTGCGTGCAGGGCTCGAACACAACAACATTAGCTATGCCGAAGTCCCTGCAGTTCACGATCCCGTTGCTGTAGACACCAAACAAGTAAGCCCATTGCGCAATCATAGTGCCTTACTAGAATTCAATAAGCGTCTCAACCAAACATTGCTCGACGCAGTAGACTCGGGCGATGTTGCTCTCACTATTGGTGGTGATCATTCTGTAAGTATTGGCTCGCTGTTTGCCACTAAATCCAATCACTCCGATGCATGCATAGTATATATAGATGCTCATCCGGATTGTGCCACACCTGCAACTACGCTGACAGGCAACATCCATGGTATGCCGGTATCAACAGTATTGGGCGATGCATTGTATATAGAATTTGGATTGCCCAAATATAACTATGACGAAATATTCATGATAGGAATTAAGGACGCTGATCCAGCTGAGTTGGAGTACCTTTCCAAACACGCCATAGTACATAAGACTATTGATAATATTATCCAAAACGGGGTGGGGAAGTGTTTAGATAATCTACTAGCTTTTATTGGTGATCGGCCAGTTCATGTAGCTTAGACATTGACGGCATAGATGTAAGTGAAGCGCCTGCCACAGGGATAATAAACAAGGGTGGGCTAAGTTATCGAGAGGTGAGTTACATATGCCGCACTTTGGCTAAACGCTGTCATATAGTTGCCATCGATCAAGTAGAGCTTAACCCGAAAAAAGATGAAGCAAACAAAACTACCGATCTAGCTGCCGAATTGGTTATTAGCTTATTAGGGGGTAGTTGGGATTCTTATACTCGATATATAGAACGGCAGAAACATCGCTAAAGCATAGCCATTTTGAGTACTAGTTTGGTATAATTGGCTCAACTATGCCAGATCCAGACAACTCATTTCCAATACCGCCGCTGTCACCCAAGTCAGATGGCAGCAATCCACCACCTGCTTCTATACCTGCACAACCAGGCTTAGCTCCTTCTAGCGCAGGACCAATGCCTAGTAATGACTGGGCATCGACCCCACAACCACAGCCACCAGTTGATAGTACTCCGCCTTTGCAAGCTGCAGAGCCTCCAATCCCCAGTCCTACCCCGCAAGCCACTCCTACAGCACCAGTTGCACAGGTTAGTTCTACGCCAGCTCCAGTCATAGCCCAGCCGGTACCTGTGCCACCATCAAACCCACAACCTTCGGTTATACCATCACCTAGTATTCCGGCGGATGATGGTCTTGGAGTTCCACCTCCGGGTGCTCCAGTTGATGTTCCTGCTGTTGCACCAGTAGTTTTGCAACAAAGTATGCCTACAGACGGCTCCATGCCAATTCCTCCAGCGTCGGTTGAACCTACCAACATGTTGGATTTATCAACGACAGCAGGGACAGTCCCACAGCCTGTCCCACCGCTTGGGATGAGCCCCACAAATACTGGTCTCCGCTACAGATGACCCCGGAATCTATGGCGGCTCGACGCTGCCATGTTGGGTACTGATGTGGGTACTGGAACAACCCAAGAAAAGTAAACTTAAGATTGTGATAATTGTTGGGGTGGTATTTGTTGGTATAGTTTTGGTGCTAAGCTTAGTGCTTTATCTGACTGGTCGCTCTAGTCGTAAGCCAGCTATTGAGTTGGCCAACCAACAACAAAACACTCAGCAAGCTAAGCCTGAAAAACCAGCCGAGGATGCCAATGCCCCTGCTGCCATTCCAGATGGCTTTGTTAAGATCACTAAGATTGCTATAGCTTTGGATTTCCTACCGACAACACTATTCCACCGGCTGAACGATCCTGCTCACTTAATACTAAGATTGGTAGGTTAGGGCTTGGTAGTATGACTGTAGTTCCTGGTACCAACGTTGTAAACAATCTCAATGATTTGCTCTCAGTCGCTCAAAGCTCCAACAAGAGTGTCGAGTGAAGAAGATGCCAAGATCAATGGTGTGGCCGCCAAGAAACTCGTTATTGAAGGGCCAAATGGTCAATCCGTAAAATATCTAGTAATAGTTAAAGATAAAGGCTATGTGATAGATGGTAAGCCTATTCAAAGTTTTGATATTACTATCTCCACCAGCCAAGACTTTTTCAAGAAAGTAGCTGATACAGCTATTAGTACTTGGCAGTGGGTTTCAACTCCTCCGGCTACCACAACAGCTCCATAGCAATCAATAAAGTTTGATATTATTGCCCATGTATGGTATTTTTGTTCAATCCGCGACCACAAGGGTAGTGGAAGAACCAACTTTTGGGAGACGTATGACTTCGATGTCATATTCGGAACGAGCTATGTTGGCAGATGCTTCTGCCAGTGTCGCCAACAAGCTGCTAGAAGGAAAGGAGTTGAGCCACTTGATACCAGATGTCGACCACCCCTCCTATGGGGATGCCATCCATGGTTTTTGGTTCACAACCTGTCGGCACAGTACAAGAATGGGCGACGCTCCAACTTCATAGTGAGCCCTCAGGTCAAGAAGGGACTGGCAACTCATCTGGCCAATCGAGCTTCTCAGCGATGCATCCGACAGAGTTGGAGGTATCTGGTGCTACCAAGCATCGATTTCACAAGAGTCGAACCCGAGAAGGACGCCAGATTCGACGCATGAGTAGTCGACGGTGAGCTCGCACAGCGGCACAAGGTCGCAGCTCAACTCACTGAGATCCTCTCAAGCCAGAACCCGAAGTACCACGCAGTAGTAGACAAGTTTGGTTTCGACCAGGTGGTTGACGAGCTTGTCTCCCGAATTGGTAATCGGCAACGGTTGCCACAATCTGAGATCATTACGTTTTTGACCACCACCCTGCCCAAGCGGGGTTGCAACATGGTCAACAACGGACTTCGACTCAGCCGTTCTCGGGGAGGTCGGCGTCTCCGGCACGTCGTATGGGGCAGACGCCATCTTGGTTTGCTCCATGAATTGAGGGAGGTTCCTCAAGTCGCGGACCAGCCGTCTACACATCGTGGTGTAGGCGGCTGTTCCATTTTGTTCTCATATTGATTCTTACACTTGCTACTTATATGGTGATACATAATACTTAATGGTATGAATGATGTAGAGGAAGTCAAGAATCGGCTCGATATTGTAGAAGTTGTTGGTAGCTATGTGCCGCTTAAACAAGCTGGTCGCAATCATAAGGGCTTGAGCCCGTTTAAGACCGAGAAGACTCCTAGTTTTATGGTTAGTGCAGAGAAGGGTATATGGCATGATTTTAGCACTGGCAAGGGCGGTGATGTTATTAGTTTTGTAATGCTTATGGAAGGATTGGAATTTCGCGATGCTCTAGAGATGCTGGCCAAGCGAGCTGGTGTGCAGCTACGTCCTCGCTCCAAGCAGGCCAGTGCCAACCAATCTAAGAAAGCCCGGCTTTATGAAGCTGTGGAGTTAGCTATGCGCTACTATCACTATTGTCTGGGACGCAATAAATCAGCATTTAGCTACTTTTCCCAAAAGCGGTCCTTGAAGCCAGCAACTATCAAACAATTTAAGCTAGGGTATAGCCCCGATGGTTGGGATAATCTCAAAAACTTCTTGGTCAAGAAAGGGTTTACGCAGCTTGAGATCAAAGAAGCAGGGCTGGTTACCAACAAGACTGGAAGTAAGTCTTACTACGATGTATTTCGAGGGCGAGTGATGTTTCCGGTATTTGATGGTCAAAATCGAGCTATTGGGTTCACAGCACGAATACTTGGCGATCAAAAAGCTGCCAAATATATCAATTCCCCACAAAACTTAATTTATGATAAATCAACAGCCATATATGGCTATGCACAAGCCAAAGAATCTATTAGACTCCAGGAAAAAGCCGTGATAGTAGAGGGCAATATGGATGTGTTGGCATTGCACGATGCTGGATTTCAGAATGTCGTGGCTTGTAGTGGCACTGCACTAACTACGCAACAACTCAAAACGCTCAGCTATCTTACTCCCAATATATATTTGTGTTTTGACAATGACGAGGCTGGATTCAATGCCACCTTGCGCGCTATTGAGGTGGCAGCCGGGCTCGATATTAGACTTTTTGTGATATCACTCCCAGATGTGAAAGATCCTGGTGAACTTACGAATATCAAAACCGACTGGCCCAAAGCCGAAAAGCTGCTGCTCTGTATGCCCCAGACTATATATTGTCTTGGGTGCGCACAAAATTCGATCTGTCCACGGCGCTTGGAAAACGTGATGCCACCGAGCCACTGGTAGCCATGCTAGATAGATTAAGCGGACAATATCGAGCGTTCGCATTATTTGAAGAAGTGTAGCCAGTTACTCGATGTGTCCGAAACTGCAATTGATCAACCGTCTCAACAAACCAAAACAACAAACAACTGTAACCCGATTCGGTTGAACAAGCACCAGTGCGTCAGCCCCTAAATCGACAACAACAGCTAGAGTTAAGCCTGTTTGAGCTGCTTTTGGTACAGCCTCAAGTTAGAGATGTGGTGCTCAAGTGAGAGCTTGAAATTGTTAGTGATCGGTTTCGCCCATACCTACAGTCACTGACTGAACATTTGACAGCCAACCTGGAGACAGATAGCAAAAGCCTTGCCAGAAAAGGAAAATGCTGTTAAAATTGCTGCATTACGTGGGGGACAAGATACTCCGACTTATCGGAGCATGACGCCAGGCTCGAAGCCTATACCCAATTACACCGTTTACAGCATTATTACGTACAACTAAATAAACATCAGTTGGCACATGCCATAGCCGAAGCCGAGGCAGCTGGTGAGCACAAACAAGTCAAAAAGTTGTTGGCCGAGTATCAGCAGCTCCTAAACCAAGAGTAAACAACAAATCATATCAGTCAACAATACATTTTAAGAATTGCAATCAAACTTCATTATAATTAAACACGAAGGAACTCTTTATGCCCCAAAAAGCCAAGTCTAAGCCAGCTAAACCTGCCAAAAAAACTAAGAATACCAAGCCGGCCAAGTTGGCAAAATCGGTCAAGAAAACAGCTAAACCAGTGGCCAAAGGTAATCCAAAGTCAGCCAAGCCTACCAAGTCAACTCGAACTCCCAAATCTAAGAAGTCAAGGTAGTAGAGCCTACTATTGAGATTACCCCTGAGATAGAGACATTGGTTATGAAGGGCCGTGAGCAAGGCTTTGTTACTCAACAAGAAGTAATGGTAGCTATGCCCCAAGCCGAGAACGATGTCGAAGCACTCGATGATCTGTATAGTCATCTTATAGACCAAGGCATCGAGGGGGTCGACCAAAAAGACAAGCTTTGGGAAACAGAACCCGAGGAAGATGTCGAAAACGCTACTAGTGAAGAATATATTAAAGACATTGCTGACGATTCGGTGCGGTTATATCTACGCGAAATTGGTAAAATCCCACTTATTACTGCTGATGAAGAAGTATCGCTTGCAAAGAGAATAGAAAAGGGCGATAAGAGCGCCAAGGATGCGTTGGCTGAGGCTAATATGCGCTTGGTAGTTAGTATTGCTAAAAAATACATTGGTCGCGGACTGGACCTTTTAGATCTTATCCAAGAGGGTAATACAGGTCTGCTACGTGCAGTCGAAAAGTTTGACTACACCAAAGGATTTAAATTTAGCACATATGCTACGTGGTGGATCCGCCAAGCTATAACACGTGCTATTGCCGATCAAGCACGAGTAATCCGTATCCCGGTACACATGGTAGAGACTATTAACAAGCTAATTCGTACTCAGCGTCGATTGACGCAAGAATTAGGACGGGAGCCAATGCCCGAGGAGCTAGCGGCAGAGATGGAAATGGATGTTGAAAAGGTAAACCATATCTTAAAGATCTCACAAGACACTACTAGCTTAGATGCTGCAGTAGGCGAGGACGAAGACAGTAGCCTTGGTGATTTTATCCAGGACGAAGATACAGTAAGCCCTGAAGAAGCTGCAACATATGAACTGCTTAAAGAGCATATCGATGATACTTTAGAGCTATTAACGCCTCGTGAACAAAAAATACTACGTATGCGCTTTGGCCTCGAAGATGGCCGTAGCCACACCTTAGAGGAAGTTGGCCAAGAATTTGGTGTAACTCGTGAGCGTATTCGTCAAATCGAGGCTAAAGCCTTAACTAAGTTGCGCAAACATAAAGATAGTAAGAAGCTTAAAGATTATATTGGTTAACAATTAAGTTCTAAAAAAGACCCTTTATGGGTCTTTTTTAGTTACAAACTAACATCTGGGTATTTGTCACGTGCTTCTTCAAGCTTGCGCCGAGCCTCGGCAAAACCTGCTCGGATCTTGGCATCCTTTGCTGCATTACTTCTTGCTAGTACCTCTCTGGATCTACAGCATGGCCCTGGTCAATAGCTTGTTCACTAGGTGTATGTTCAGGGCGATTGGCCGCAGCGGCAGATTGTTCAGCTGCTAATCTGGCAGCCTTTTCTCTAGCTTGAACAGCCTCATCTGTAAGCCGGCTCCGAGCTTCGTCAGCAGGTTTGGTTGAACAAATTTCCTTGTTCTACTGTCATAACAGTATTATACAACGTATCTGACAACAGGTATAATGTATCTATGAACAAGCGTTCCAAATTCGTAATATTTGACGGCCATGCTCTGTTGCACCGTGGTTTTCACGCCATCCCTTTTCTGACTACCAAGGAGGGGATACCGACCAACGGAGTATATGGCTTTGTGCAGATGATGCTCAACGCCTTGCGTGAGCTTAAACCAGAGTATGTGGCAGTAGCCTGGGATATGCCAGGTAAGACTTTTCGTCACGACAAGTACGAGGCCTACAAGGCTACACGTAAGGAGACCGACCCAGAGCTAGTCAAGCAATTCGAAACCACCAAAGAACTTGTAGAGGCCTTTAATATCCCACTTATTGGGGTGACCGGATACGAGGCCGACGATGTAATAGGTACGCTGGTAGAACAGTATCAAGCCAAGCACGATGTAGTAATAGTTACGGGCGATATGGACGAGTTACAACTTGTTAGCCCTCAAACTAAAGTGTACACACTGCGCAAAGGCTTTAGTGATACCTTTATCTACGACGAGTCCGCTGTTATGGAAAAATATGGAGTTAACCCCCAAGAATTTATAGTCTACAAGGCACTCAAAGGTGATAGTAGCGATAATATTCCAGGTGTAGCAGGGGTAGGAGACAAAACGGCTACAGAATTGGTCTCAACCTACCATAGCTTAGAAAACATGTACAACAATCTTGATCAAATCAAGCCCTCAACTGCACGTAAGCTTGAAGTTGGTAAAGAGCTGGCCTATATGAGTCAAGACTTAGCTACTATTAATCGGCAAGTCCCAATCAAATTTGATCTGAAAGATGCTGTTATCCACGACTACGACAAACAGAAGGTGTTTGACCTGTTTCACAAACTTGAGTTCAAGAGCTTACTCGGTCGGTTGCCCGCTCATATGGTAGGAGATACTAAATTTGTAGCAGAAGACCCAAACATCCAGGAGAAATCCTTCAACCGTAAGCACCTCGACACATCACAGTATCATGGCGTGACTTCTGAGAGTGAGCTGGATAGCTTGGTAGCTTTACTCAATAAGCAGAAGCTAATAGCGTTCGATACCGAGACAACCAGTGAGGACCCAATTGATGCTCGCTTGGTAGGCATGAGCTTTGCGGTAACTGAAGGTGAGGCCTACTATATACCACTTACCCACGTCAAAGCCGACAATCTAGTCAAAGCTACCAAAGCCAAGCAAACCAGCTTGCTTGAGCGCGAAGAAGGTGACTTTGAGCTCGCCGAAGGCCAATTATCTGTGGCAACTGTTATAGAAAAGATTAAGCCTATCTTGGAATCTCCCAAGATTGGTAAGGTTGGCCACAATATCAAGTACGACTATTAGTGATGTATGAGCACAATGTTACTCTAGGCCCAATAGTGTTTGATACCATGGTAGCTGCATACTTGGTCAATCCCAACGGTCGCGCCCAGGGGTTGAGCCAGTTAGCCTACAGTGAGCTGGGCATAAGCATGATTGGCATTGAGGAGCTGATAGGCAAGAAAGGCCGTGGGCAACTATGTTTTGATTGTGTACCAGTTAGTGATGCCATCAAATATGCTGCCGAAGATGCCGACATTACCTTGCGACTGTACAACAAACTTATCCAGCAATTAAGCACCCAACCTACAGGAAGCAATAAGTTGACCAAACTAGCGCAAACTGCGGAGTGGCCGCTTATCCCGGTACTTGGTGATATGGAGCTAGCAGGTATCAAACTAGATGTTGATTTCTTGGCAAAGCTATCTATCCAGTACGACAATAAAATAGACAGAGTACAGAAAAAGATTTGGAAATATGCTGGTGGTCAGTTCAATATAAGCTCACCCGCACAGGTGCAGGAAGTACTATTTGGTACTCTCAAGATAGATACGACCGGGCTCAAAAAGACTAAGACTGGTATAAGCACTGCGGCTAGCGAGCTTGATAAGCTGCGTGGCAAGCATCCAATGGTGGATTTGATGTATGAATATCGTGAGCTCACCAAGCTCAAGAGCACTTATATAGATGCCTTGCCATTGCTGGTCAAAGACGATGGTAGATTGCACACTAGCTTTAACCAAACAATCGCCCAAACTGGACGACTAAGTAGTACCAACCCCAACTTGCAAAATATCCCTATTCGCACTGAGCTGGGCCGCGAGATCCGTCAGGCTTTTGTAGCTGAGCAAGGTAAGGTATTGGTAAGCGCGGACTATAGCCAAGTAGAACTCAGACTGGCCGCCGAGCTTAGTGGCGATCAGCCTATGATTGATGATTTCAAGTCGGGGACAGACATTCATACACTTACCGCTGCAGAGATGTTTGAGATCAAGCCCGAAGATGTCACCAGTGAGCAGCGCAGGGCTGCTAAGACCATCAACTTTGGGGTACTGTATGGCATGAACACTCATGGTCTATCGGTAGCCACAGGGTTTGATTATGCTCAGGCCAAGGAGTTTATAGATCGCTATTTTGCATTGCGAGCTGGTGTGGCGGATTATATTGCCAAGCTTAAGAAGCAAGCACACGACATGCAGTACACCGAGACATTCTTTGGTCGGCGTCGGCCATGCCCAGATGTGCGTAGCAGCAACTTTGTAATTCGTTCTGCGGCTGAGCGAGCGGCTGTAAATATGCCGTTGCAAGGTACTCAGGCAGACCTTATAAAACTAGCGATGGTTAGTATTGCTGCCAAACTACCAGATGGTAGTAAACTTCTACTGCAAATTCACGACGAACTAATAGTAGAGTGTAACAAAAAGCTCGCCAAACAAGTGGGAGAGCTTATGATAGCTGAGATGAAAGCTGTGGTACCCAAGGAGTTTAAGGTTCCAATTGAGGTAGATGTAAAGGTGGGTAACAATTGGGGTGAACTGTAAGGAAATTTATTTCGAATTATTGAATTTTTGTCTCTCCCTCAGTGCTAAATTCTAGAATCTAACCTCTAAAATCTAGCCATGGGGGAGAGCGACAATCACGACATTTGGACGGCCTCTCTCCTCACTTCATGCGTGCCAGCTAGGACAAGAATCCTGTGATGACCAGGGCGATCCCGACTGGCATCATGAAGTTGCCTGCAATAGCCGGTGCGAACCACTCGTCTTGGAATGTGCCCTTTACCAGCATCAGCCGGCCGATCCGCCACTGCAGCCGAACGCCTTTTGCGAACAGCAGAATTCCTAGCAGCACCAGCACAAGCTCTATCATGACTCTTCTCCCTTTGTTTGCTTCACGATCCGCACGTGGTGCGGTTGAGCATACCTGCGATGTTGTGGCTGATGGCGCCGAGCTGGTTGAGCCGGCTGCTCTCGCAACGGCTGGTCATTCCAGCGCCGGTAGATGTTGTCTACCTGGCGTGGTACGTCGTTTAGAAAGTCGTTGGCGATGACCAGACTCAGCCCACTGATGGGGGACATGAGTAGCTTCAACCACACTGGCCAGTCGATAGCTCCGAACCAGGCGAGTGGTGTGATGGTCGCCACGATTCCGAACAACACGATCGGAAACCACAGATCAGATGCGCGCCTACCGCGTAGCAGTACCAGCTGATCTCGCCTAGCACTCTGTTGAACTTGCTCTTCATGTGTCCTCCTAGCGGACGGTGGTGGTTTGCTGTCCGACCCCGCCGGGGTTGAACGGCTTGGGTTGATTTGGAGTTTGCGATGCGATCCAGGTCACTATCACCGTACATATTAGCCCGATGATTATGAACCACACAAAACCTTTCAGACATCCTTTCATGGACTACCCTCTTGGTAGGGGGGAGGTGGATATGCCTTGTGGCTTTCAACTACAAACATCGTAGCCATGAATACCACTAGCAAGCCGGCAAGCAAGGCGAACGCCGGCTTGCGCCAACGCATAGCTCGCTCAGTGTGCTTGCAGTATGCCCAGATTGTTACTCCGAGCATTCCTATCCACCCACTCATAGAGACCAATCCAATGATCCCCAAGGCAACATCTGTCTCAGTGACCATTTTTTTGATCCCTTCAGTTTCGATTGCGCTGTCGCTGGAAGATGATCAACATCACCAGGATTACCAACACCATCACGAGGAAGGTGATGATCCAGGCGGCGTAGTTCAGTACCAGTGCCAGCATGAACACCAAGGCCATCAGGCCAAAGATGCCCTTGAGTAGGTTGTCGAAGAGCCGCTGCATAGCGCGCTCCTTTCGGTCGTCGTGATTGTCGAGGTGTTCGTCCACCTTGGCGGACGATCCGGCTTACTATATCATAAAAGTATTAAATTGTCTATAGTACATATCTCCCAAAGTTCTCTACTGTTCGAGGTCTGCCGAGAACTATTTAGATAGTTCACTTCCACCTCAGGTGGATTCGAACGATAAAACGCTTTGGGAGAACGACAACCATACTGCGTTGTGTTTCCCCCGGCCAAATTTCTTATGGCGGCCGGTATGTGCGCTCTAGCACACAGGCTGTGATTCGGGCGGGCAAGTGAGCAACGGTGGATCTTTCGGAGGGGCTGTCACAGCTGTGCCGGGTGGTGACAGACAATTGTCTGGCAACACCTTTACCACGGCCGATGTCACGCCGTCTGGATCCACAGCCTGGCTGTCCTGTTCTGCACAAGGATTGGCACTGGTGGCCTCCTCGGTCCTCAACTCAGGTGTGGGGCATGACTTGGTTGGCAGACCGAACTCTCTGAGCTGGTCATTGAACGAGTCTTGACCGTGCTGCGATACACCGATGAACTGTACGGTGATACGGCAGGTGCCCTCACGCAAGAGCGATTTGACTGACAGCAGCCCGATCGAAGACCCTGTGAAGGGAAGACTCGCGACCGTTGTGCTTGTCGTTGCCGGTGGACAAGGATCTCCAGGGTTGTGGAAGATAATTCCTCCCTCCACCTCGGTTGGCGGGCAGATCGTGCCGTCCACATTGCATTCGTCTTCGCAGGACAGGTCTTGCGGCCCGATGACCGACCCGTCTCGAGCCCCTGACTCACCGCTGCAGCTGATGGCGGTAACGGCGAGAAGGGGAAGCAGAAACAACATGAAGCGTCGCATGACGCCCCCTTCTTTGTAGTATGGTTGTCGGATTGGAAAAGAGCCGATCTGATTCCTCAGTGCTATCTTGCGATAGCCATCAGGAATCTGATCAACGCTGCAAAACTACCATAAAACGCATAAAAAGTCAATTGCAAGTATACTTTCCTAAATATCCAAAATAATTGAATGCTTAGGGGAGGCTCCGACCTCCGGCTTGGAAGCCGGAAGTCTGAGCACCCTGGAATTGTGTGATCTGATGAGCGTCAGGTTGGCTTGATACCGATATGCACACCCCGACCATTGGCGGACAGACCGTCTGGGTCGAAACGGGCTACAAGGCCGGCAGCGGTGATGGCTTCGAGGTACTGCTTGGTGGAGAAGAGCGTCAGCTCGTGCACCTCGGTGAAGCGCTCGATGCCGCTCGGACGCCCCACCATGTAGTGCATCTCCATGCGCGAACGCGGCGGTAGGCCTGGCTCTTCCACAATCTCGGCGATGTTCATGCGCGAGATCCTCAGGTTCGGCAGGTTGGTGACATTGTCGCCATGCAGGCTGCCAACTGTGTAGTTCTCTGGACTCAGCCAGGGCTCGACGATCAGCGCTCCACCCGGGTTGAGCGTCACTGCCATGTTACTGATCGCTTGCTGTAGCTCTTCGATCGTCCGCATGTAACCGATGCTGCTGAACAGGCAGGTGATGATGTCCACGAATGCTGGGTTCGACCCCAAGAAGTCGGGCTTGGTCAGAGGAAAGTCCACCATGTTGCGTTGGAACAGCTTTACATTGGGCAGCCTCTGGCGGGCGATCGTGAGCTGGTCGGGCGACAGGTCGATGCCGATGACATCGCCGAACCAGACGGCGAGATGCTGCAGGTGTAGACCTGTGCCGCAGGCCACATCCAGTAGGAACATCTGACTGGAGCGTAGGCCGGTAGCTTCTTCGGCAATTTCGAGTACTCGGCTGGCCTCGGCATTGTAGTCCTTCATGGACTCGTAGAGCGGGTCGTACACAGCGGCTGAGCGGCTGTATGGCTCGATATCAGATACTGTATCGGTCATGTCAAACTCCAGGGTCAAGGTTGCAAGTCGAATACTCACAACAGTGCATGGATAATATAATAAAACATACAAATAATCAAGTATATTGCGATCCACTTGATACTTCTGCCTTGATACTTAATACTTGTACTTATGCCTGAACTACCAGAAGTAGAAATAGTCCGCCAAGGTTTGCAGCAGTACACGGCTGGTAAGCAGATTAGGGCAATCGAATCAGATTGGCCGAAGTCGTTGCCAGTCAGTGATGTTGATGTCAAAAAGTACGTAGTTGGTTCTACTATCCAGTCTGTCGATAGACGCGCCAAGGTGCTGTTGATCCATCTGGATTACGGCTATACCCTGATGTGTCACCTCAAGATGACTGGCCAGTTGGTGTATACCAGCAAGACTGAGCACTTTGGTGCCGGACACCCCAATGACAGCTTGATTGCTAAGTTACCAGACCGCTCAACCCGAGTTACTATTACTTTTACTGATGGTAGCCACTTGTACTTCAACGATCAGCGTAAGTTTGGCTGGATCAAGCTGGAGCAAACCAAAGGTATAGATGAACGAGTAGATTTCTTGCGCAAATTGGGGCCAGAGCCAATATCTGAACAATATACTTTTGAATCTTTCAAAGCTGCTTTGCAGCGCCGGAGTCGTACCACCACCAAGGCTGCCATTCTCGATCAAACTGTAATCGCCGGCGTGGGAAATATTTACGCCGACGAGGGATTGTTTGCAGCGCGGATTCATCCGGCTACCAAGGTGGGAGATGTCAGCACCATCAAACTTAAGCGTCTCTTCAAAGCTTTGCGTGAGGTGATGTTACTGAGTATCAAACATGGTGGTAGCAGTGATCGCAATTATGTAAATGCCAAGGGTCAGAAGGGGAGTTATCTGCGTTTTGCCAAGGTGTTCCGCCGGGAAGGGCAGGCTTGTCTGGAATGTGGAGGTGAGATTGAGAAGATCCGCCGTGGCCGGCCGAGGCACCCACATCTGTCCGAAATGCCAAAAGTTGGCATCATCAAAAAGCCCTTAAGGTTTATAAGAACTAGATAATGTGTTTAAATAGCTAACACTGTACCTGCCTCTAAGAAGGCCCAAACGAAAGGTGTGATATGCACACCAACAAGAAGCGTACCAGTATGGCTAGCAGCTTTGTGCTGCTTGTGTTGACGGCGCTGATCTGCTCCGGCTGCATTGTTCAGTTTGGCTGGAGAGGACATCCAGCTGGCGAAAGTCTCCTGGTGTTGGGCGATACCATCACCTATCAGGGGCACGATGCTCTGGCCGCCAAGCTCGATCCCAACTTCTACAACAACGTGGTCACCGGCTACGGTGGATTACGAGATCAACCAGATGTTCGAGACCGCCGGCCAGCACAACTTGCCGGCTCCGGATGTGGTGGTGATCAACCTGGGGACATACGATGCCTTGCATGGACTCGATCCTTCAACTTCGGCGGCCCAGTGGCTGAGTTTGCGCGGCATGTTCGCTTCGAGCCCGTGCATCATCGCAGTCACTGTGAACGAACACAGCACCGCCGACGGCTACAACAATGCCACGGCGGCTGCTATCAACAGCTTCGCGCGTCAGTTCAGTGGACTACGCGTCGTGGATTGGGACGCCATGGTTGTGGCCGATCCGTCGCTGGTGGGTACCGATGGCTGGACTCCCACGGAGAGCGGTTACCAAGCCTTGGCTGAGGCCGTCTGGTTCAGAGCGATCAACTGTGAACTCGCTCAGCCGACCTGACGGTATTTTGGATCGGAGAGATCCTCGAAAGAGGGCCCTTTCCGGTCCTTTTTCGATTAGCACTTGATACTTATGACCTGATCAATGATACTTGTTACATGATTTTGTATTTCTACGGCGACAACGAATTTGGCATAGCACAGGCAGTAAAAGCCATCCACCAAAAGTATGCCGACAAGATTGGTGATGATCTGGAATTTGAACATATCGATGCCAAAACGGTGGGAGTGCACGGTGTTCTTGATCTAGTAGCGACTGTGCCAATGTTCGCAACAAGTCGACTGGTGGTGGTCGACAATCTTGCCATGACTAAACCAGATGTTGACCAACTCAGCAGACTAGTAGCAAGTGCCGATAGTACAACTGTGATAGTTATAGTAGACCCTCATCCTGATAAGCGGAGTCGGGTATACAAACAACTTAGCAAACTCAAAGGAGCCAAATCATATCCCAAATTGAACAATCAGCAACTGGTAAAGTGGCTACAAAAATTAGCTATACAACAGGGTACATCACTCGACTCAGCTGCAGCATCATACTTTATAGAGTGGGCTGGAGATGACCAGTGGAAGCTATATAACGAACTAATTAAGATTTCAGGCAATCCTGCCGGTATCAACAAGAACTCAATTGAACAACTAGTGAGCCCGAGCGTTGAAGCTAGTGGCTTTAAGATGCTCGATGCACTATTTGCCCCAGATGTTTCACAGCTTTTGTCGGAGTACGATCGTATGCTGGCAGATTCGCAAAGCGATCAGCAAACTATTGGATTGATCAACTGGCAACTGCGTGTGTTAGCACTGGCTCGCGAAGGTATTGATACTAAAAACCAAGATTGGATTGGGACCAATAGAATATCACCATATGTAGCACAAAAGGCTCAATCCCATGCTCGCAAGCTTACCACTGATCAAATTCGAACAGCCTACGATCTGCTTGTTCGGACTGATTTTGCTATCAAATCCAAGGGGTTACCAGCTGATATTACCGTAAGGCAAACCTTGCTTGAGCTGCATAACTGTTTCAATCATAGCCGGTCTTGATAATCACAAATTTGTCTTGAAGTCGTACAATAGACTCTAGGTCGACTGATCTTGTTGGCTGAAGAGTTTCTTGCTAGTATCACCAATCGACGGGGAGGTTAGGATGTTTGCTCTAATAGCTTCTGAAGGCGATGAGAACCCCCACTACAGCCTCTACTATCATGGGAAAAGAGTGGGTGTGCTTTATGCCCAAGAACACGCTGGTTGGGATGCTGTAGCTCATCAGTACGGCGAACCTGTCCAACTCAACCATGCCGGTCCGGTCGATCTGACCGAGGCCCGACAAATGCTGGAACAATGGGCGGTAGAGCACAGCTAGTCTGATTGCGCACATGCTTGTAGAGAGTACTAAAACCATGCATGATAGTTATGACCAAATCATCCGTTCTAGCCCTTGGGAGGTGCAAAATGTGCGGATGGAGTACCAAATACAGCGCTGAACAGACTCATAGCTTCCAGCTGCATTTTCTCAACAGGTGCCAGGTTGACGGCAAGGATCGTCATGATGGATGTGTGGTAGAGGTCGAAACAACAGGCCGCATCTACCCCATGACTGATCTGGGGTATATGCTCCCAAACGACGCGTGGCTGGAAGGTTCAGAGTCATTGGCTGTGGCCAAAAAGTTGGTGGAGAAGGCGCGCCAAGCAGTTTGTGACGGGCTTACTCTCTCAGAGGCAGTGGAATTCGCGTTGCTATCTGTTGAGCACATGCCTTGTAGCAACAATAAGTAGGCCAGCTACCACTGTCGCAATTGCCAAGCCACGAGGTTTGAGAAGAGGTTCTTCTCGGGCCTCTTCTTGATTTATAGCTAACAAAAAACCACTCTTGTCGAGTGGTCCTTTTATAATAAAGTGTTACTTCTTGGCTGTGTTCTTTTTGGCGGCTGGCTTCTTGGTGGCAGTTTTCTTAGCAGGAGCCTTCTTGGCTGTGGCCTTGCCGGTGCCGTAGGCAGCTGGAGCAGCACTATTGTAAGCAAGTGTCAGTCGTGATTTGCGGCGGGCGGCAGTAGATTTATGGAGTACACCTTTTTTGACCGCACGATCGATCTCAGTGATAGCAGCGATCAAAGCAACTTCACTTTTTACTACTCCGGTAGCAATCTCATCGCGTACAACTTTTGTTTTCTTGTGTACGGCAACTTTCACGTTTGTATTGTATACGCGGTTTTTGATGGCTTGGCGATTGCGCTTGATAGCGGATTTAATTACTGGCATTTTATTCCTTATGAGAGTAAATATCAGCGAGTATTGTAACATACCTGGGCTCATCTGTAAATGCTTTACAGTGTTCATCCATGGGTCTACAATGTTGCTAAGCTTTGGTGTGGCTCTTATTTGCCAGCGATTATGGTGCCATCTGGCACTAGTTGATCATAATCTATGGAGGAAAGTAGCCGAACAACACCACAGCCTGCCTACTGTGCTCTCGCGCCGAGCGAGAATAGATCCGAAGCAGTAGGTACCGCACCGACAAAGTGAAAGGGGGTATCCATGGTCGACATCCGTGGATCCACCAGCACCTCCACAACCGTCGCTTCCATCGCCGCAGCCAACGAGAACAGCTGCACTGGGAGCGTCCGTCCCTGACCGCCGTCGACAACCGGGAGAACCCATGGTTCGTGATCGCGCATCGCCTGCATGATCTCCGCGACTTAGGTTGCGGAAAGGCGCACCGGCGTCTTAAGAGGAAAATGGGAAGTAAGCGCCTTTGGGCGCCCATGCCTCACCGGCCCGACAAGACCAGGTCCAATTCCAGCCTGGCAGTGAGCCGCACTCCCATGCGGCATGTGCCGGCGAGCCCTCTCTGGGGTTCGCCGGCACAGCTCGTTATTATCTCGACAAATTGGCGCTTTTGCGCTATATTTTGGCTACGGCTCTTTTGCAACTGAAAACGGTACGGGTGAGTGAGTCTGGGAGGTGATTGTGACCTTCTAGAAACGCAATCTTAAGCCACAGCCCACTAGTGCCTGATCGCTTACTTCCAAGGGGTGAGCGGTGATACGCAGCTTGTCTGTGTGGGTAGCTTCATATGTTTGTTGAGGGGTGTGTGTGCAACCACATCGCGCTCCAGGCCTCTATGTAGTGTAGCTAGTAAGCTGCAGTCGCAACTGACAAGACCAGATCGAGTGTTGGTAGGGAACTGCTATACCCTACAGAAGTGAGACGAGCGAACATGTGCAAGTGTTTGACTCAGAGCATCCCAAAGCTCGCAGCCACACTGATCGACTGGCATGCCCTCCGTGTAGCCGGAGGCAGGTGCATGTGGCCATATTGGGCCTTCCCACCGCTGTACTATGGCATTATGGCTCTTACTACTGAGCCTTAGGGCCAACCCTCGCCACCCGAAGCCGTCGGGTGGCGTTGTACGTAATAATTATGTTGAATATTCTTGACAGAGGTGCTAATATAGGCTCGATATGCAGATATTAGAACTAGCCGCCAAATTACAATCTATCGGGTTGAGCGACAAACAGGCCAAGGTCTATGTAGCCGCTCTTTTTTTGGGCCCAAGCTCGGCTCAAAAGATCTCCCAGCAGGCCGATGTGAATCGTGCTACCACCTATGTGATCCTCGATGAGCTTATGGAGATGGGATTAGTCAGCCAAAGCTCAGTTGGTAAGAAGACAGTGTTTGTGGCTGAGGGTGCCGATGCTATTGATCGTCACATAGAGTCTGTCAAGAAAGACCTTCAGCTCAAGCAAGACGAATTACACAAGCTCAAGCCAGAGCTCGAACAGATAGAGCACGACAGCAACACCGGCACGCCGCAGGTATTTTTCTTCAAGGGCAAAGAGGGCATCGAACAATCCACACGCTATTATC
>CAVPRT010000010.1:0-113518 GCA_963707925.1 uncultured Acidimicrobiales bacterium | reverse complement strand
CCACCCCGGGCAGAAGCAAAGCCAGCTGAGGAGCCAGCCGAGAGCCGGGGATCAGCGTCGTCTGCCACCGAGGGCTTCGAGGACCTGGTCCGCGTACTCCTTGCGGCAGACGACGAAGTCGGGCAACCACGGGTCGCGCTGGTTGTAGACGAGGGGCGAGCCGTCGAGGCGGCTGGTGTGCAGGCCGGCGGCCTGGGCGACGGCGGCGGGTGCGGCACTGTCCCACTGGTACATGCCGCCGTCGTGCACATAGATGTCGGCCTCGCCCACCACGACAGCCATCGCCTTGGCGCCGGCCGAACCGAGACGGACGGCGTCGCAGTCCAGGGCGTTGGCCACGACGACGGCGGCAAATGGGTTACGCGACCGGCTGGTGACCAGGCGCGGACGTGGGCGGTGTAGGGCGGGGAGCACGGGGGCCGGATCGGTGGCGAAGGTGAGATCGAGTGCCGGCAGGCTGACGGCGCCGGCGCTGAGCCTTCCACCAGCCCACAGGGCCACGTGCACGGCCCAGTCGGAGCGTCCTCTCTCGCCGAACTCGTTGGTGCCGTCGAGGGGGTCGACAATCCAGCAGCGGTCGCTGGTGAAGCGCCGCGGGTCCTCGTAACCCTCCTCGGAGAGCACGGCGTCGTCGGGCCGGCTGGCGCGCAGGGCTTCGAGGAGGAAGTTGTGGCTGGCGAGATCGCCCTTGTCCATCACCTGCCAGGCGGGGGCATTCCGCTCCACCAACTCGCCGCGCAACTGCACCAGCAGGTGGCCTGCTTCGGTGGCGAGCCGTGAGGCCAACTGGGCGTCGGTCTCGATGTTCGCCGCTGCGTTCAGCTCGGCGCTCACCGGCGGCCGAGCCGCATCGCGTCGCGAACGAGCGCCCTCAGCTCGGCCTCGTCGGCCCCGGTGGCTACAAGCGCGGCGACACGCGCCTCGAGCCGCTCGGCGTCGGCTTCATCGAATACATCGATGCGGTCCTTGGCGGAAATCGCTCCCACGGTGAGGAGGGCGACTGCGGCCAGGGCGATGCCGAGACCGATGGTGAGGATCACCCCGGCGTTGTTGCCGTTGATGCTGGCGATGATCAGTCCGGCGATGCCGGCGACGAACACGGCCGCACACGCCCGGAGGATCCATCGCCGGGCCATCGGTCAGCGGGCCAGTGGCTTGTACTTGATGCGGTGGGGCTGATCGGCGGCAGACGCCGAGTTCCTTGTGGCGCCAGGCCTCGTACTCGCTGAAGTTGCCCTCGAACCAGCGCACCTGGCTGTCGCCCTCGAACGCGAGCACGTGGGTGGCGATGCGGTCGAGGAACCAGCGATCGTGGCTGATGACGACGGCGCAGCCGGGGAACGTCTCGAGCGCGTCTTCCAGCGCCCGCAAGGTGTCGACGTCGAGGTCGTTGGTGGGCTCGTCGAGCAGGAGCACGTTGCCGCCCTCCTTGAGCACCTTGGCCAGGTGCACCCGGTTGCGCTCGCCGCCGGACAGATCGCCGACCCTCTTCTGCTGGTCGGTGCCCTTGAAGTTGAAGCTGGCGCACGTAGGCGCGACCGTGGATCTCGCGGTTGCCGATCTTCATGTGCTCGACCCCACCGGTGATCTCCTCGTAGACGGTGGCGTCGGGGTCGAGGGCGTCGCGGCTCTGGTCGACGTAGGCGAGCTCCACCGTGTCGCCGACCGTGATCGACCCAGGTCAGACAGGCTCCTGGCCGGTGAGCATCTTGAACAGGGTGGTCTTGCCGGCGCCGTTGGGGCCGATGACGCCGACGATGCCGGCGCGGGGGAGCGAGAACGACGAGGTCCTCGATGAGCAGCCGGTCGCCGAAGCCCTTACTGAGGTGGTCGACCTCGATGACCGTGTCGCCGAGGCGCTTTGGCACCGGGATGGTGATCTCGAGCTTGTCCGGCCCCACGCTCGGCGGCCTCGGCCTCTTCCTGCAGCTTGTCGTAGGCCGCGAGGCGGGCCTTGCCCTTGGCCTGGCGGGCCTTGGGCGCCATGCGCACCCACTCGAGTTCGCGTTCGAGGGTGCGCCGGCGGGCGATCGTTGCCCTTCTCCTCGTGGGCGAGGCGCGCCTGCTTCTGCTCCAGCCAGCTCGAGTAGTTGCCCTCGAACGGGATGCCGCGTGCCGCGGTCGAGCTCGAGGATCCACTTGGCCACGTTGTCGAGGAAGTAGCGGTCGTGGGTGATGGCCACGACCGTGTCCGGGTAGTCCTGCAGGAAGCGTTCGAGCCACTCGACGCTCTCGGCGTCGAGGTGGTTGGTGGGCTCGTCGAGCAGCAGCAGGTCGGGGCGGCTGAGCAGGAGACGGCACAGGGCGACGCGTCGCCGCTCGCCGCCCGAGAGGTTGGTGACGTCGGCGTCGTCGGGCGGGCAGCGCAGGGCATCCATGGCGATCTCGACGTTGCGTTCGAGGCTCCAGGCGTCGGCGGCAGCGATCTTGTCCTCCAGCTCGGCCTGCAGCGCGCCGATCTTGTCGTAGTCGGCATCGGGGTCGGCCCACATCGCCATGACCTCGTTGTAGCGGTCGATCAAGCCCTGCACGGCGGCGACGCCGTCCATGACGTTGCCCTTGACGTCCTTGGTCGGGTCGAGCTGGGGCTCCTGAGCCAGGTAGCCGACGCTGAAGCCGGGGGTGAGGCGGGCCTCGCCCGTGTAGCCGTCGTCGAGGCCGGCCATGATCCGCAGCAGGCTGCTACTTGCCGGCGCCGTTGGCACCCGAGGACGCCGATCTTGGCGCCCGGGTAGAAGGACAGCGAGATGTTCTCGAGCACCGTCCGGTCGGGCGGGTAGTGGCGGGCGAGCTTGTAGCAGGTGTAGATGAATTCGTGGGCCATGACGGGATCGCAGGCTAACTGCCCATTTCGGTGGCGGCGGTGCTACGTTCAGCTCACATCGCATTACACAAGGAAGAGGTACGGAAAGTGCTCGCAGACGGGTTCTTCAGCCGGGTAGGTCTCGGCATGATCGGTTTCCGGTGGTTGCACGTCCTGGCCGGCATCGCCTGGATCGGCCTGCTCTACTTCTTCAACTTCGTGCAGGTGTCCGCCTACGCCCAGTTCGAGGCCGAACCCCACAAGGAGATCGGCGGTAAGGCACGCCTGGTGGCCATCGACAAGGTCACCCGCAAGGCTCTGTGGTGGTTCCGCTGGGCGGCGGTGGGCACCTTCCTCACCGGGATCATGATCACCGGCATCATCGAGGGTTACTACAAGGGTGGTATTGCGTCCGATGGCAGTGAGATCGGTTGGGGACAGATCGCCGGCAACATCGGCATCAGCACCGGCATGCTGCTCGGCACGATCATGATGCTCAACGTGTGGGGCGTGATCTGGCGCAACCAGAAGATCGTGCTCGCCAACGCGGCCAACGTCCTCGCCGGCGGCGAGCCCAATCCGGCTGCCGCAGCGGCGGGCCGCAAGGCATTCATGGCCAGCCGTCAGAACGTGATCTTCTCCGTGGCGATGCTCTACTTCATGGTGTTCAAGGCTCACCACCCGCTCACGGGCACGGTGCTCGAGAGCAGCGAAGTCGGCCTGTTCTGGATGATCACAATGGTGATCGTCGTTGTCCTCGAGCTCAACTGTCTCGGCCTGCTGCCGTGGAAGGCAACCGCCAACAAGGGTCTCAACGTCATGTACGACGGCCCCGGTGTGCGCAATCCGCTGATCGTCTCGTTCGGGCTGTGGGTCGTGTTCTTGATCCTCACCGAGATCCTGTTCGCGGCCTGATCGGCGCCTGGGTCGCCGAGGTCCTCAGTACCATCAGGTGATGTGACTTCCAACGAGGGCCTGCCCGGCTTCGGCGCCAACTCCTGGCTCGTCGAAGAGATGTACGAGCAGTTCAGCGAGGATCCTTCGACGGTCAGCGAGATATGGCGAGAGTTCTTCGACGGTTACCGGCCGATCGTTGCTCCTGTCGCCGCTACTGCGGCTGCTGTTGTCGATGAGGTTGGTGAGCCCATCCGCGGTGCAGGGGTGGCGATCGCCGCCAACATGGAGCGCAGCCTGACAGTGCCCACGGCCACCAGCTTCCGCAACATCCCGGCCAAGCTGCTCGAGGTCAACCGCTCGATGATCAACGACTACCGCAGTCGCACCGGTCAGCCGCAAGGTGAGCTTCACCCATCTCATCGGTTACGCCATCGTCAGGGCCATCGCCGATGCGGTTCCCAACATGAAGAACACCTTCGCCGTGGGCAGCGACGGCAAGCCGCGCATCGTACGTAACCCCCACATCAACATGGGCCTCGCCGTCGACGTCGACAAGGGCGGCGGCGTACGCACCCTCGTGGTGCCGGTTCTGGGTGAGGTCGACACCCTCGACTTCGCCGGATTCCTCTCCGCCTACGAGGACCTCATTCGCAAGGTGAAGGCCAACAAGCTCGCGGTCAGCGACTTCCAGGGCGCCACGATCAGCCTCACCAACCCGGGCACCATCGGCACGGTGCAGAGCGTGCCGCGGCTGATGCCGGGCCAGGGCGTGATCGTCGGTGTCGGCACCATCGATTACCCGGCCGAGTTCCAGGGCGCCGACCCGAGCACACTCAGCACGCTGGGCATCAGCAAGGTGGTCACCCTCACCAGCACTTACGACCACCGCATCATCCAGGGTGCCGAGAGCGGCATGTTCCTGAAGAGGGTGCACGAACTGCTCCTCGGCGAACACGGCTTCTACGACGACGTCTTCGCCAGCCTCGGCGTGCCCTACGAGAGCGTGAAATGGCTGGCCGACAAGAACCCGGCCGGCGGCGACGATGCGATGCTGCACAAGCAGATGCAGGTCGCCACACTCATGCGTGTGCACAGGGTGCGCGGCCACCTCATCGCCGACCTCGACCCGCTGCGCTGGAAGGCGCCACACCTGCCCCCCGAGCTGGACCCTGCGACCTATGGCCTCACCATCTGGGACCTCGACCGCCAGTTCCTCACCGGTGGTGTGGGGGGCACCGACAAGTTGTCCCTCGGCGATCTGCTCGGCGTTCTGCGCGACGCCTACTGCCGCACCATCGGGGTCGAGTACATGCACATCCAGGACTTCGCGGAGCAGGGCTGGATCCAGGGCAAGCTCGAAGCTTCCGACTGGCGCCTCGACAAGGAACGCAAGCGGCGGATCGTGGAAAGGCTCAACGCCGCCGAGGCGTTCGAGAAGTTCCTCGCCACCAAGTACGTGGGCACCAAACGGTTCGGCCTCGAAGGCGCCGAGAGCGCGATTCCCGTTCTGGACCAGATCCTCTCCATGGCCGCCGATCGCAGGGCTCGATTCGGCCGTTATCGGCATGGCCCACCGCGGCCGGCTCAATGTGCTCGCCAACATCTTGGGCAAGAGCTACGACCAGATCTTCAAGGAGTTCGAGGGCCACGTGGACCCCGGCTCGGTACAGGGGTCAGGCGACGTCAAGTACCACCTCGGCGCGACGGGTCGCTACGACGGCCCCGACGGTGAATCCATCCGGCTCGAACTGGCGGCCAACCCGAGCCACCTCGAGACCGTCGGCCCGATCGTGCTCGGCATGGTGCGTGCCATCCAGGACACGATCGACCCGCCCGGCTCGTTCCCGTCGCTGCCGGTGCTCATCCATGGTGATGCGGCGTTCGCCGGACAGGGAGTGGTGGCCGAGTGCCTGGCGATGAGCGACATCGCCGGCTACCGCGTCGGTGGCACCATCCACCTGATCATCAACAATCAGATCGGCTTCACGACCAGCCCCCAGCACTCTCGCAGCTCGCCCTATTGCAGCGATGTGGCCAAGACGGTGCAGGCCCCCATCTTCCACGTCAACGGCGACGATCCCGAGGCGTGCGTGCGCGTGGCGGAGCTGGCGTTCGAGTACCGCCAGAAGTTCCACAAGGACGTCGTCATCGACCTCGTCTGCTACCGCCGCCACGGACACAACGAGGGCGACGACCCGAGCTACACCCAGCCCCTCATGTACCGGGCGATCGCCGAGCGTCGCAGTGTGCGCAAGCTCTACGTGGAGGCGCTGGTGAAGAGGGGCGACATCACCGTGGAGGAGGCCGAGGGTGCGCTGGCGGACTTCCACGCCAAGCTGCAGAGTGCCCTCGACGAGACCCGCTCCCAGGTGCCCGCGACGGTGAAGGTGGCCAAGCCGCCGACGCCTGTGGGGGTGCGTCCTCATGCCGACACCGGTGTAGCCCGCGACGCGCTCGACGGCATCTTCGACCACCTCACCGCCTATCCGGCCGACTTTCACCCCCACCCGAAGCTGGTCCGCCAGTTCGAGACCAGGGCGAAGGCGTACCACGAGCAGGGCGAGGTCGACTGGGCCACGGCGGAGTTGCTGGCGTTCGGCTCTCTGGTCGTCGAGGGCACGCCTGTGCGCCTGGCGGGCCAGGACACCCGTCGGGGCACGTTCAGCCAACGGCACGCCGCGCTCACCGACTTCGAGAACGAGAAGATCTGGATCCCGCTGGCCACCCTTCCGGCCAAGGCGGCCAACCTCTGGGTCTACGACAGCCTGCTCAGCGAGTACGCCGCGTTGGGCTTCGAGTACGGCTACGCCCACGAGAACCGCAGTGCTCTGGTGCTGTGGGAGGCCCAGTTCGGAGACTTCGTCAACGGCGCCCAGATCGTCATCGACCAGTACCTCGTCGCCGCCGAGGACAAGTGGAACCAGGAGAACGGGCTGGTGCTGCTACTGCCCCACGGGTTCGAGGGCCAGGGGCCCGAGCACAGCTCAGCGCGCATCGAGCGCTTCCTCACCCTGTGCGCCGACGACAACATCCAGGTGTGCAACGCCACCACCGCGGCCCAGTACTTCCATCTCCTGCGTCGCCAGGTCCGGCGCGACTTCCGCAAGCCCCTGGTGCTCTTCACGCCCAAGGCGCCGCTGCGGATGAAGGAGAGCAGGTCGCCTGTGAAGGACCTCACCTCCGGCTCGTTCCAGGAAGTGCTCGACGACCCCTTAGTCACCGATCCCGCGGCCGTGAAGAGGGTCGTGTTCTGCAGCGGCAAGGTGGCATGGGACGCGATGGCCGAGCGCAGCAAGCGCAACTCTGCAGCGGCGATCGTGAGGGTGGAGCAGCTCTACCCCTTCCCCAGTGATCAGATGCGATCCGTGCTGGCTCGCTACCCCGGCGCAGACGAGGTGGTCTGGTTGCAGGAGGAGCCCGACAACATGGGCCCCTGGCGCTTTGTCGAGGCCCGCTTCGGCAAGGTCACGGACGGCGGGAGCATCCCGCGTCTGGTCAGCCGCATCGGCAGCGGCAGCCCCGCCACCGGCTCCAAGGCCATCCACGACCAGGAGCTCGCCGACCTGATGGACGAAACCTTCCGCGACCTGTAGCTGTGGTCAGGTCAGTGACAGGACGCTCTCGAGGTCGGCGATGGCTTGGGCGCTGGAGGTGACCTTGATCGTGGTCATGCCCATCGCCGCCGCCGGCTTGAGGTTGACGCCCAGGTCGTCGAGGAACACGCACTCGGGCGCGGTGACGCCCAGCAACTCGCAGGCGATCTCATAGAAGCGCGGCTCGGGTTTGCGCACCCCCACCACGCTGCTCTCCACCACCACGTCGAAGCGGGCCATGATCATGGCCAACTCCTGGCCGCGCTCACCGGGTCCGGGTCCGCTGACGAAGTTGTTGGTGAGGCATGCGACTCGATAACCGGCGGCCTTCACCCGATCCAACAGGTCCACCATCTCCGGGCGCACGTACCCGGCCAGAAGGGCGAGCACGTCGCGACCGGGGATCTGGTGGCCGAGGTCAGCCGACTCCTCGGCGAAGGCGAGGTCGAACTGTTCGTGGGTGATGTCGTTGCGCTCGAGGTGGGCCCAGGCGTTGTGGTGGGGGTTGGTGGCGTTGACCGAGCGGATGAAATCAACCGGAAGGCCCCTCGCCTGCTCGTAGGCGTTGAAGGCCTCGAAGGGACTGGAGAGGATGACGCCACCGAAGTCCCAGAGCACTGAGGTGATTGTCGAGGGTTTGGACACCCGGGCATCGTAGGCTGAGTCGGTTATGCCACAACATGTCGTCGTCGACGGATCGAACCTGGCCACCGAAGGCCGTTCGCAGCCGAGCCTCCAGCAACTCAACGAAGCCGTGCTCGCCTACATGGAAGAGCACCCCACCGCCCTGATCACCGTTGTCGTCGATGCCACCTTCGGGCACCGCATCGATGCCAAGGAGGTCTCCGACTTCGACGAGGCCGTGAGCAACAACGAACTCGTTGCTCCGCCGGCCGGTGCCATCGGGCGCGGTGATGCCTTCGTATTGAGCATCGCCAACAAGGTGAATGCCACCATCTTGTCCAACGACAGCTACCAGGAGTTCCACGGCGAATACACGTGGCTCTTCGACGAGGGACGCCTGGTGGGTGGCAAGCCCGTGCCCCACATCGGTTGGGTGTTCGTCAACCGTCTGCCCGTGCGCGGTCCTCTGAGCCGCAAGTCGGTGTCCGAGGCCAAGCGCAAGCCCGCCGTCGGTCGAGCAGCCGGCGGCCGGGCAGCCAAGACCGTGGACGCCACCGTCAGGGTGGGCAGCCCCGATGCGAGCAAGCCGATGCCCGTGCCCAAGGCGCCTCCACCAGGTGCGGTGCCCCCCGGCAAGGCCCATTCCCGCCCCACCGCGGCAGTGGCCCCAGCTACCCCACCGCCGGTGGAGTCGGCCGCCAAGCACAGCCAGGTCAACGACCTGCTCACCTTCTTGTCCTTTGTCGAACGCCACCCGGTGGGCACCAGCGTCAACGCCGTGGTGGACCACTACTCGTCCCACGGTGCCTACGTGAAGATCGGCGACGTCGTCGCCTATGTGCCCCTGAGGCTGATGGCGGACCCCGCGCCGCGCAGCGCTCGCGAGTTCATGAAGGTGGGCGAGTCGATCACCCTCGTCGTGGAAAGCTTCGCCGCCGCAAAGCGCAGCATCGACCTGGCCGTGCCCGGCCATGGAAGCGCCGTGCTCATTCACGAGCCGGCGAAGCCCTCGCGCAGCCGTAAGAAGGTTGCGCCGATGGAGCCTGCGAAGCCTCGCCGGGCGACGAAGAAGGCCGCTGCCCCCGCTCCCGAAGCGCCGGCTCCGGTGGTCGAGCCGGTGAAGAAGGTTGCGGCCAAGGCGGCACCGTCCAAGAAGGCGGCACCGGTCAAGAAGGTCCCGGCCACGAAGGTCCCGGCCACGAAGGCGGCACCGGTCAAGAAGGCGCCGGCCAAGAAGGCTGCCCCAGCGAAGGCAGCAGCCAAGAAGGCCACTGCGGCAGCACCTCCTCGTCGGCGTGGTCGCGCCGCCGACTGATTGGCTACGGTCGGCCGAGTGCGCATTGCCACCTGGAACGTCAACTCGCTGAAGGCGCGACTGGCTCGCGTCGAGGAGTGGCTGGCCGATGTGCAGCCTGATGTCCTGTGCATGCAGGAGACCAAACTCGCCGACGATGCCTTCCCGGCTCTCGCGTTCGCCGCCCTCGGATACGAGAGCGCCCACCACGGGCAGGGTCAGTGGAACGGTGTGGCCATCCTCTCCCGGGTGGGCCTCACCGAGGTGGTCCCGAACTTCGCCGATGGAGGCGCTCCCGACGATGAGGCGCGCATCATCAGCGCCCTCTGTGGTGGAGTGAGGGTGGTCTGCGTCTACGTACCGAACGGGCGCTCCCTGGACAACGACCACTACAGGTACAAGCTCGATTGGCTCGCCCGGCTCCGCGGCCATGTTGCCGCCCTAGCGACCCCGTCGGACCAGTTGGTGGTTGCAGGCGACTTCAACATCGCCCCCACGGATCTCGACGTCTACGACCCCGCCAAGTTCGTCGGCGCCACCCATGTAAGCCCCCCCGAGAGGGCAGAGTTGGCGGCCCTGTGCGACTGGGGCCTGGTCGACCTCTTCCGCCGTCACCACCCCGAGGGCAACCTCTACACCTGGTGGGACTACCGTGCCGGCGACTTCCACCAAGGTCGGGGCCTGCGCATCGACCTCGTCCTGGGTACCGAGAGCGTTCAGCGGGCGGTGCGCGTTCAGCGTCGTGGACCGCAACGCTCGCAAGGGGCAGTCACCTTCCGACCATGCTCCAGTGATCGTCGACCTCTAGACGGACTGGGGCAGGGGGCGCAGCCGGGCAGCGGCCGATTCGGTGATGCCCAGCCGGGCGGCCAACTCGGCGGTCGAGGCCGTCGGCGACTCCATCAGGGAACGCAGCACCCGGTCCGAGCACACCGCCCTCTCGGGTTGCCCCGACACCTTGGCCACCGCCGCCCTCCAATCGCGGTAAGGAGCCAGCGGATCCGGACGGAGCGTCTTCGACGAGATCGTGGGCGGCGGGGGCGAGGGAGCGTAGGCAGCGGCTGTGGCCTGGACAGCAGAAAGCCATCGGCTGGGCAGGGCGGGCTTGCCGCCACGGGTGGCGGCGTGGGTGACCACCAGGTGCTCGGCCGCCCGGGTGAGAGCAACGTAGAAGAGCCGGGCTTCTTCGTTGAGTTGGGCCGGTGAGGCCGCCGAACCGTGGGGCACGAGGCCATCCTCGGCGCCGGTGACGATTACTCCCCACCACTCTCGGCCCTTGGCGGCATGGAAGGTGAGCAGGGCGACTGCCTCTCTGGCGGGGGCGGTGACGAGGCGGTCGAAGGGTGTTCGGGCCTCGACCCACGCCCGAAAGCCACCGGCCTCGCCCGAGGTGAGGTAGGCATCGGCTTCTTCGGCGACGCGGCGCAGGACTGAGTCGTTGCCCTGATCGCTGCTGCCCTGACCGCTGCCGGCGGCAGCGAAGACGGAGTCTGCCCATTCGGCCAGTGAGTCGCGGTTGGCGCACCGGAATGCGGCATGAAGGGCGATGTCGAGGGACGAGCGCCCGGCACTTCGTTCGGTGGGGATGCCCCTCGACTGGAACTCGGCCTGAAGAACGGTGAGCTGATCGTTGGTGCGGGCGAGAACGGCGAGGTCCGCTCCCTGGCGGTGATGGAGCAGGCTCTGGACGTGCTGGGCTACGAACGCGGCCTCTTGGCGCTCATCGGGAAAGCACCTCACCAGCACTGGGGCGCCCGAGGGCTGGTGGCTGTCGCTGTGGTCGACCTGGTCTGCCGCGTGCAGGGCGGCGGCGCCGGCGCGCACCACCTGGGGCGAGCATCTGTAATTGGTCTCGAGACGGATGACGGTGATGCCCGGATAGTGATGTTCGACCTCGGCCAGCAGGCGCGGGTCGGCACCGTTCCACCCGTAAATGGCCTGGCGCGGGTCGCCCACGAGGCACAGGTCCGGGCGGTTGGCGCGGATGGCTTCGAGCACGGAGTGCTGCAGGGGGTTGAGGTCCTGGGCTTCGTCGACGAACAGGTGGCGAAACCTCCAGCGCACAGCCTCTGCCCATGTGGGGTCGGTGACCATCGCCTGGAGCACACCTGTGAGCAGGTCGTCGAAGTCGACCACCCCACGCCTCTGCTTGAGCTGGGCATAGGTGGCCACCAGATCGGCGAAACGAGCCGATGGTACGGTGCTGCGACGGCGAAGGGCCCGGGTGGAGCGCTCGTACTGCTCTGGGGTCACGAGTCGGGCGCGCGACCAGTCGAGGTCGGCCATGGCGGCCACGGGGTCGAGCTTCAGGCCGAGCTGGGTGAGGCACTCGCGCACCAGTCTGACGCGGTCGTTCGCCACCTGGGGTGGTGGCTGGTGGTTGGCCTCCGCGCGATCCCGCAAGAGCCTCAGTGCGACACCGTGGAAGGTGCCGGCCTCGACAGGGTCGCGCAGGTCGAGCCGGCGGAGCCGTCGCTTGAGCTCTCCGGCGGCATCGCGAGTGAACGTGAGGGCAAGAACGTGGCGTGGTGAGGCGTCGCCGATGGCTATTCGATGGGCGATGCGACGGGTGAGGACCATGGTCTTGCCGGACCCGGCGGCGGCGATCACAGCCAACGGGGTCGCATCGGTGACCACGGCCTCGTGTTGGGCAGCGTCGAGGCCGGCAAGGAGGCCGCCAAGGAGGCGATCAGTGGTCACGGTCGTCACGATAGAGCAAGGGTGCCACAGAGCTGCTTCTGCGTTCCCGGGCGCGGCACTACAGTGCGCCTCATGCCGTTTCCGAAGAAGAACCTCAACGCCAACGAGACCGTCGCTCTCGACATGCACCCCCACTGGTGGTACTTCGCCGAGCCGGCGATGCTTCTCCTCGGTGTCATCGTGCTGGGGGTCATCGTGGCCATCAAGGGGCCCGACGGCGATACCGGTGATGCCCTGAAATGGGTGATGATCGCCCTTCTGGTGATCACGGCACTGTGGCTGATCGGCCGCTACCTGAAGTGGATCACGACCAACTTCGTGATCACCTCCCACCGGCTCATCTTCCGTCAGGGCGTGATTGCCAAGAGCGGTGTCGAGATTCCCCTGGAGCGGGTGAACAACGTCAACTTCAACCAGACCATCTTCGAGCGCGTGCTCGGCGCCGGCGATCTGCTGATCGAATCGGGTGGCGAGGACGGACAGCAGCGCTTCACCGACATCCGCCACCCCGACAAGGTGCAGAACCTGATCCATGCCCAGATGGAGGTCCTCCACGAGCGGCGCGGGGGATATTCGGCGCCTCGTGCGGTGGGAGTCGACGTGGCGGAACAACTCGAACGGCTCGAAGGTCTGCTCGAACGGGGCACGATCACCCGCGAAGAGTTCGACAACCAGAAAGACAAGCTCCTCGGTAGCTGACGGGGCCGTCAGGCAGCCAGGATCCGGGCGCCGTCGACGGCGCGAACCACCCAACCGTGTTGTAGGGCGCCGGGCTCGGCGAGGGCCACGACACAACCGCCGAACCCGCCCCCGGTCATCCGTGCGCCGTAGACACCAGGTGTGGCGACGAGCTTCTCGACGGTGGCATTCATCGCCGAGGTGGAGGTGCCGTAGAGGTCGCGCAGGCTGTTGTGGCTGGCGACCATCAAACGTCCCGCACCGGCCAGATCGCCCGCGGCGAAGGCGTCGGCGAAGTCGAGGACCCGGCGGTTCTCGCCAGTGACATGCAGGGCACACGCCCTCAGGACGGGGTCTTCGAGCCTCCCTGCGGAAGCGACGGTGGCATGGCGTAGTGGGCCGAGGAGCCGCTCGGCCGAAGCGCACTCTCCCACCCGCTCGGCGTAGGAGCTGCCGACCAGGGTGCGCCGGCTAACGAACAGGACGACGATCTCCGCTTCGGCCGGAACGCGCACCGGGGTGATGGTGAGATCGGCGCAATCGATGAGCAGGGCATGCTCGGCGACACCGGATGTGGCCGTGAGCTGGTCCATGATGCCGCAGGGCACGCCGGTGGCCACCTGTTCGGCGCGTTGGCAGAGCAGGGCTGTAGCCAGCGTTGAGCCATCGAAGCCGATGGCGAGCGCCACGGCCACCTCCAGGGCGGCGCTGCTCGACAGGCCGGCGGCCACAGGGATGTCGGTGGTTATCCGGCCGCGGAAGCCCTCCGTATGGGGCGCTGCGGCCACCACCTCGGCCACCACGCCGGCGACGTAGCGCCCCCACGCCGGGCTGACATCCTGGGGTCGCTCGATGCTCAGGGGGAGGTCGACGGGCTCGATCTCGTCGACCGAGGTGAGGTGGACTCGGTCGCCCCCTCGCTGGCCGCGGATCTCGGTGTAGCGGTCGATCGCCATCGGCAGGACGAAGCCGCCGGTGTAGTCGGTGTGGTCGCCGATCAGGTTCACCCGACCAGGGGCGACGACCGCGAGCTCTCTCACGACAGGTGCAGGGCGGCGGCGAGCTTCTCCAGTGATCCGAGGTCGAATGGGGCGCGCAGGGCGATGTTGACCTGATCGGCCCCCGCCTCGACATAGTGGCCGATGCGGTCGAGCACTTCTTGGTCGCTGCCCGTCAGCACGCCGGGCCTCACGAAGTCGCTGATCGCGCCGAACTGTTGTTGCAGGCTCTCCTCGGTGTACGCCAACCCGAGGTTGACGGCTCGCTTCACCTCGCCGGGGGCGCGGCCGACAGTCGAGCAGTGGTCGTCGAGCACTGAGCACTTGTGGGCGAACTGCTCGGACGACACGAAGGGCACGTTCCAGCCGTCGGCGTAGCGCGCCGCGATGCGCAGGGTGCGCTTCTCGCCGCCACCACCGATCCAGATCGGCACCTTGGCCTGCACCGGTCGGGGCTCGTTGCGGGCCTCGGTGAGGGTGAAGTACCTCCCCTCGAAGGAGGTGACCTCGTCGTGCAACAGGCCCCTCAGGCACTGGATGCCCTCTTCGAGCTGATCCATGCGGGTCTTCACGTCGGGGAAGGGGATCCCGTAGGCGTCGTACTCCACCTGGGCCCAGCCGGCTCCAATGCCCATGTGCGCCCTGCCGCCGCTGAGTTGATCGATCGTGGTGATGGCCTTGGCGAGGACAGCCGGGTGGCGGTACCCGATTGAGTAGACGAGCGACCCGCACTGGACTCGCGAGGTGGTGCAGGCCAGAGCGGCGTGCATCGCCACGGCCTCGAGGCAAGCCGCGTCATCGGGCCTGCCGGTAGCCCCGTAGAAGTGGTCCCACACACTGATCCACTCGAACCCGAGGTCTTCGATGCGCCGCCACACGGAGCGCAGCTCGTCTGCGGTGGTGCTCTGCAGGCCGACGTGGACGCCGAATGTGGTCATGTCGGTTGAAGCTAGTCTGCCAGACATGCCCCGCGCTCGACGTTGCCACCGGAATCGAGATCGAGTACGAGACGTTCGGTTCACCAACCGATCCGGCACTCTTGCTCGTGATGGGCTTCACCGCCCAGATGACCACTTGGGAGGTGGGGTTCTGCCACCTTCTCGCGAACGGGGGGCGGTTTGTGATCCGCTTCGACAACCGCGACTGCGGCCTCAGCACCAAGCTAGACGGGGTGAATGTCGACACCGGTGCGGTGATGACGGCGGCACTGACCGGCGCCTCTATCCCGACGGTGCCGTACACCCTGTCGGACATGGCTGCCGACGCCATCGGGTTGCTCGACCACCTCGGCATCGGCAAGGCCCATGTGATGGGCGCTTCGATGGGCGGCATGATCGTGCAGACCATTGCCATCGAGCACCCCGCGCGGGTGATCAGCATGACCTCGGTGATGAGCTCCACCGGCGAGTACGACGTCGGGCAGGCGTCCCACGAAGCCTTGCTGGCCGCTGCTCACCCCTCCGCCCACCGAGCGAGAGGCATATATCGACGCCGTCACGACCTATGCCGTGTTCGCCTCGAAGCGCTATTACGACCCCGAGGCGGCGCGCAAGCGTGCGGCTCGCGACTACGACCGCTCCTTCTACCCGGAAGGGGCGACCCGCCAGATGGCCGCCATCTACGCCAGCGGGTCCCGCGCCGAACTGCTCTCCACCCTGAAGGTGCCGGCACTGGTGATCCACGGCCGCGACGACACCCTGATCACCCCCAGTGGAGGGTTCCGCACCGCCGAACTGATCCCTGTGGCCCACCTCCTTGTCGTCGCCGACATGGGCCACGACATGCCCGAGCCCCTGTGGCCCCTGCTCACCGACGTGGTCCTCAGCCACACCGGTGGGGCTCGCGCTTCCTCGTCGTAGTAGAAACAGGGGTCTATGGCAGGACCCCTCACTGGATACCGGATCATCGAGATCGCCGGCATCGGCCCCGGCCCGTTCGCGGCGATGATGCTGGCCGACATGGGCGCGGAGGTCATCCGCGTCGACCGTTCGCAGAGCGTTCGCGGCCCGGCGCCGCGACCCCCAACTTCGACACCATGTGCGCGGTCGGCGCAACATCGCCGTGATCTGAAGCATCCCGACGGCGTGGCCACCCTGCTCGAGCTCGTCGCGAAGGCCGATGCCCTGATCGAGGGTTTCCGGCCCGGCGTGATGGAGCGCCTCGGTGTGGGGCCCGATGTGTGCCTGGCGCATCAACCCCAAGCTGGTCTTCGGCCGCATGACCGGCTGGGGTCAGGACGGCCCCTACGCCCTGGCCGCCGGCCACGACATCAACTACATCGCGCTGGCCGGCGCCCTCGCCCACATCGGCCGCGCCGGTGAGGCACCGGTGCCTCCGCTCAACCTGGTCGGGCGACTTCGGCGGCGGTGGCATGTTCCTCGCCTTACGGCGTGGTCTGCGCCCTGCTCGAGGCCCAGACGCAGTGGTAAGGGCCAGGTGGTCGACACGGCGATGGTCGACGGTGCGGCCACCCTGATGAGCATGTTCTGGGCCTTCAAGAACGCCGGTATGTACGACGAGAACGCCCGCGGTACCAACCTGCTGGACACCGGCGCTCACTTCTACGAAGTGTTCGAGTGCGCCGACGGTCAGTGGGTTTCGATCGGCTCGATCGAGCCCCAGTTCTATGCCGAACTGCTCCAACGCACAGGCCTGGCCGGCGATCCCGAGTTCGCCCAACAGCACGACAAGGCAAAGTGGCCACAGCTCAAGGAGCGCCTGCGCGAGGTCTTTCTCACCCGCACCCGGGCCGAGTGGTGCACCGAGATGGAGATGACCGACGTCTGCTTCGCTCCCGTGCTGACCATGAGCGACGCCGCCGCCCATCCCCACAACATCGCCCGCAGCACCTTCATCGAGGTAGCCGGCGTACCCCAGCCGGCGCCGGCGCCGCGCTTCTCGCGAACTGTGCCGGAGGTCTGCATGCCCCCGGCCCACGCCGGCCAGCACACCCGCGAGGTGCTCGCAGACTGGGGCATTTCCGCTGATCGGATCGACGCCCTCATTGCCAGTGGGGCGGTGGCCGACGCCTGATGGGCACCCTGGTCTGCTTCCACGCCCACCCCGACGACGAGAGCATCGGCACCGGCGGCACCCTGGCCCGGGCGAAGGCAGAGGGCCATCGCACGGTACTGGTGGTGGCCACCAACGGCGACCACGGCGAGGTGCCTGCGGACCTCGCCCCCGGCGAAACCCTGGTGGACCGACGTCGCGTCGAAACCGAGAGGTCGGCGGCCGTGTTGGGCATCGATCGCCTCGTGTGGCTCGATTACACCGACAGCGGCATGACCGGCTGGGAGCAGAACGACCACCACCAGAGCTTCCTCCAGGCTCCCCTCGACGAAGCAGCGACCCTCCTGGCCGACGTGCTGAGACAGGAGTCTGCCGACGTGCTCGTGGTCTACGACTGGCACGGGGTGTACGGCCATCCGGACCATGTGAAGGTGCACCGCGTTGGTCACCGTGCCGCCGAGATGGTCGCCGGCACCACCATCTTCGAAGTGACGATGAACCGCGACGCAATCGTCCGGCAATTCTCGGCCGCTTCAGAGGCAAGCGAAAAGTTCGGTGGTCGCGACGACTTCGATCCCAATGCCCCAGCCGACGATGGCAACCCCTTCGGCGAGCCCGAGTCGGCCATCACCCACTCTGTCGATGTGACGCCCTACCTTTCCCAGAAGCGTGAGTCGATGCGCTGCCATGCCAGCCAGCTCACCGACACCAGCTTCTTCATCACCATGCCCGACGACCTCTTCGCCATGGCCTTCGGCACCGAGTGGTTCATCAAGCCCGGAGCCGACCACGGGCTCCGTGAGGGTTGGCTGTTCGAATGAGCGTCGTCTACCTGGTTCGCCACGGGCGTGCCGCGGCCGGCTGGGACAAGGCCACCGATCCAGGGCTCGATGAGATCGGTCGCAGCCAGGCAGATGCCGTGGCCGCCCGGCTTGCCCCTCTCGGCCCGCTGGCGGTGGTGTCGAGTCCGATGAACCGCTGCATCGAGACGGCAGCCCCACTCGCCGGGATCTGGCAGACCGAAGCACGGATAGAGCCGGCGGTCGCCGAGATCCCCTCACCCGACGGGGTGGCCATGGCCGAACGGGTCGAGTGGTTGAGGGCTGCGATGAGGGGGACCTGGGCGGAGCTGGGGTGCCGCTACACCGACTTTCGCGACGGAGTGGTGGCCCTGGTTACCGCCCAACCGAGAGACACAGTGGTGTTCAGCCACTTCGTCGCGATCAACGCAGTCATAGGAGCGGTGACCGACGACGACCGTCTGGTGATCCGCAGCCTCGACAACTGCTCGGTAACCGTGATCGACGTCACCGACGGCCGGCTCCACCTCGTCGAGGGCGGGCATGAGGCCGACACCCTGATCCGCTGACCTCCCTCATGTCGACAGAAGACGCTGGCAGACTGACTCAATGAGTTCACCTCGAACCGTCGCCATAGCGCTTGCCGCTCTCACCGTCGTCGTCGTTTCCTGCAGCGACGAGAGCGGCACGGGTAGCACCAGCACCAGCACCTCAGCATCCACGACGGCGGTGGAGGTCACCACTAGTTCTTCGAGCAGCACCACCTCCACCACGTCGAGCACTTCAACCTCTACGTCATCCACGTCCACCACCTCCACGATCCCCGCTGTCGAGGGCCTGGGGTTGTCGGCCACCGGGTTGGGGGACGCCCTGTTCGGTGCGGAGGCCGAGGGGGTCATCGCTTACGTCGAGTCGATCGTTGGTGCACCCACCTCGGACACCGGCTGGACCGACCCGATGGCAATCGGCGCGGCTTGCCCCGGCACCGAGGTGCGTTTCGTGAGCTGGGCCGACCTGTCGCTCTTCTTCAGCGACGACTCGCTCGCCGCGTCGGGTCTGCGTCACTTCGCCGCCTACACCTACGGGCCTGCCTTCGGGGCGGTGATCGACCCTTATGGACTCACAACCGACGAAGGGATCGGGGTCGGCGCCGAGGTCTCGCAGCTCGAGGCCACCTTCCCTGGGGGCGTGCTCAACGTCGGTGACGAGATCTTCGGGCCCAGTTTCCTGATCGAGGAGGGGCTCTTCGTGTTCTTGTCCGACGCCGGCCCCACCGGAACAGCTGCTGCGTTCATGGGTGGTTACGGGTGCGGCGAGTAGATTCGATCTGATGCTCGCCTCCGGCCTGGAATCCCTCCTCGACTTCCACAAGGGCTGGGCGTGGGTGGTGGTCATCGGCAACGGCTTGGCCGGGCTGTGGGCCCTGGGTGCCCACTGGCTCACGGGCTTGCGCACCAGGGCCCTGTGGTGGTTCATCGGCCTCGCCGAGGCCACCGTGTTCGTCCAGGTCATCCTGGGGTCGCTCCTCGTCGGGCGCTACAAGGTCCCCCTGCCACAGTTCCATGCCTTCTACGGCTTTGTAGGCATCATCGCCGTCGCCATCATCTACAGCTACCGCTTCCAGATGAAGCACCGCCTCTACATGCTCTACGGCCTGGGCAGCCTGTTCGTGATGGGCCTGAGCATCCGGGCCATGCTGGTCGCCACTACCTGACCAGGGCGGGCTAAAGAGTGTCGGCGAGCTGCTGCAGCCGGGTCTGGAGAGCCGGGGGGAGCTTCTTCCCGAACTGGGCGAAGTGGGCCTCGATCTGGGGGATCGCCGCCGTCCAGCCTTCGGTGTCGATTGCCAGCAGGGTGGCGAGGTCGGCGGGGGAGACGCGCAGCCCGTCGAGGTCCAGCGAGCCCTCGGTGGGCACAAGGCCGATGGCCGTCTCGACGGCGGCAGCCTTGTCGTCGACGCGCTCGAAGACCCACTTCAGTACCCGGCTGTTCTCGCCGTATCCGGGCCACAAGAATCGACCGTCTTCGTCGCGGCGGAACCAGTTGACCATGAAGATCTTGGGCAGGTTCTTGGCTCCGTCGTGCTTGCCGATGGTCAGCCAGTGGGCGAAGTAGTCGGCCATGTTGTAGCCGCAGAAGGGCAGCATTGCCATCGGGTCGAAACGCAGGTTGCCGACGGCACCCTGCTGGGCCGCGGTGGTCTCGCTGGCCATGATCGAACCGAGGAACACCCCGTGCTCCCAGTCGAAGGCTTGGGTCACAAGGGGCACCGTGGTGCGCCGCCGACCGCCGAACAGGATGGCGCTGATCGGCACCCCGGCAGGGTCCTCCCATTCGGGGGCGATGCTCGGGCACTGGACGGCAGGAGCCGTGAAGCGGGCGTTGGGATGGGCGGCCGGGCTCTCCGTCTCGGGCGTCCAGTTGTTGCCCTTCCAGTCGGTGGCCTTGGCCGGCGTTTCGTCGGACATGCCCTCCCACCAAACGTCGCCGTCCTCGGTGAGTGCAGTGTTGGTGAAGATGCAGTTGCCCCACAGGGTGTGCATTGCGTTGGCGTTGGTGTCGTAGCCGGTGCCCGGGGCCACACCGAAGAAGCCGGCCTCGGGGTTGATCGCATAGAGGCGACCGTCGGCCCCGAACTTCATCCAGCAGATGTCGTCGCCGACGGTCTCGGCCTTCCAGCCGGGCACGGTGGGCACCAACATCGCGAGGTTGGTCTTGCCGCAAGCGCTGGGGAACGCGGCGGCGATGTACTTCGACTCACCCTCGGGGTTGGTGAGCTTGAGGATGAGCATGTGCTCGGCCAGCCAGCCGTCGTCGCGGGCCATCACCGAGGCGATGCGCAGGGCGAAGCACTTCTTGCCGAGAAGGGCGTTGCCGCCGTAACCGGAGCCGAAGCTCCAGATCTCGCGGGTCTCGGGGAAGTGGACGATGTATTTGTTGTCGGGGTTGCACGGCCAGGCGGCATCGGCCTGGCCGGGCTCAAGCGGAGCGCCCACCGAGTGGAGGCACGGCACCCATTGGCCGTCGCCGAGCACGTCGAGCGCGCCCTGGCCCATGCGGGTCATGATGCGCATGCTGGCTGCCACATAGGCGCTGTCGGTGAGCTGGACGCCTATGTGGGCGATGGGGGAGCCGAGGGGGCCCATGCTGAACGGGACCACGTACATCGTGCGGCCCTTCATCGCCCCCGTATACAGAGCGGTCAGTTCGGCGCGCATCTCGTCGGGCTCACGCCAGTTATTGGTGGGGCCGGCGTCCTCGGCATTGGCCGAGCAGATAAAGGTGCGGTCCTCCACCCGGGCCACGTCGCCCGGGTCGCTGTGGGCCCAGTAGCTGTTGGGCCGCTTGGCCTCGTCGAGCTTGGTGAAGGTGCCTGCGTCGACCAGCGCCTGGCACAGCTGCTCGTACTCGGCAGCCGAGCCATCACACCAGTGGATGTCGCTGGGCTGCATCACGGCAGCCCACTTGGCGACCCACTGCTGAAGGCGTTCGTTGCTGGTGCTCGCAGTCATGTCGGGGTCACTCCTAGGGACAGGGGCACAGCTCTGTGCCTTCTACCAAGTCTGCCAAGTGGCGACGGAAAAGCGAAAACCCGGTCGGATGGCGAACACCAGCAGAGGCTCTCCACCAACGGCATGATCGAAAGTCCCCGAACAGACGCCCGTCCCTGTGGCGGGGATCCGGACTAGGGTGAAACGAGTGGGTGCGCTCTCGTTTCCCGTGTTGGACTCGTCGCCGGCGACAGATGCGCGTGTGCTGGCTTCGTTGCGCGCGATGTCGTCACGTGATCGATTCGATCAGGTCGCTGCGCTGAACGAGCTGTGCGAGCAGTTGTCGGTGGCGGGTCTCCGTGCGAGGTACCCGTTGGCTGGAGAGGACGAGATTCGGCTTCGGATGTTGTCGCTGCGGCTCGGGCGTGCGCTGATGATCGATGTGTACGGGTGGGATCCTGCGGTCCAGGGTTGGTGAGGTTGACTCCGCTCGATCACCTCGTTGCCATCGGTCGGGTGTTGGACTCGCTGGGAGCGCCGTGGGTGCTGGGCGGTTCGCTGGCAAGTTCGATCGTGGGTGAACCGCGGGCGACGATGGACATCGACGTGGCGGTGGCGCTCGATCTCGGTCAGGTCGACCTTCTCGTCGCTGCCGTCGAGGGCGACTACTACGTGAGTGCTGATTCGGCCCGCGACGCGGTGGTGCGGCATTCCTCGTTCAACCTGATCCATTTCGAGTCCGGGATGAAGGTCGATCTGTTCCCGTTGTCCGACGATCCGCTGGATGTCCGTCAGCTCGCCGGCCGTCAGCACATCGATATTGTTCCGGGGGTTGCTGTGTGGGTTGGGGCAGCGCCGGATCAGGTGTTGCGGAAGCTGCGCTGGTTCGAAATGGGCGGGGGGACGTCAGAGCGTCAATGGCGTGACGTGTTGTCGATCCTGCGAGTGCAAGGCGAGCGCATCGATCATCGACGCCTGCTCGTCGATGCAGAGGCCCTCGGACTTGGCGACTTGGTCACCAGGGCGCTTGAGGAGATCGCGGGCGACGGTCCAGCACCGGATCGGCCGTGACCGCTGCTCGTGTTCGGTGACGTCAGGCGCCGGGGGTCTCCATGTCGACCTCGCTGCCGAGGCGGAGGCGTGTAGCCCGTCCGGCATCGTCGAGTTCGAAGATCACCCTCTGGCCCTGGCGGAGCATGCGGAACAGGGAACCCTCAAGTGCGTTGCCGGCAAGGTCGAATTCGGAAAGGTCGGTGTCGCGGACGAGGATCCCATCGCCCGAGGCCGGGTCGAAGCTCTTGATCACACCCTGCACTGTGGCGCCTCAGCCGGCCTTGACGATCTTGCCGCTCTTGATGCAACCGGTGCACACATTGAGCCGCTTGGGTGTGCTGCCTACGAGGGCACGGACACGCTGGATGTTGGGGTTCCAGCGGCGCTTGGTGCGGCGGTGCGAGTGAGACACGTTCATGCCCCAGCTCGGGCCCTTGCCACACACTTCACAGACTGCTGCCATGAGGTCACTTCTTCCACGGAGATCGAATCGAGCGGCAGGATGATACCAGCGTCTTCCCCGGAAACCCTCAGCCCCTGTCTCGCCCGCAGCCTCAGTAGTGTGGCGCCCGTGCGGACCCTGGACCGATTCAGCCCCGACGCGTTGAGGAACACCGTGATCACGTTCCGCGACGCAATGAAGGCTCATGCCCCAGGGATCAACAAGCTAAACGTGTACCCGGTGCCCGACGGAGACACCGGCACCAACATGGCCCGCACCCTCGATGCCGTGGTGGCCGAGCTGGAGAAGGCCGACGTCGGGCTCGAACCCACGTGCAACGCCATCAGCCACGGCAGCCTGATGGGAGCTCGTGGCAACAGTGGGGTCATCCTCAGCCAGATCCTGCGGGGCCTGGTGAACACCCTGAAAGACGCCGGAGAGGGAACCGCGATCAAGGTGGCCGAGGCCCTGCGGGCCGCATCCCAGGCCGCCTACCTGGCCGTACTCAAGCCAATCGAGGGCACCATTCTCACCGTGGCCCGCGAGTCCTCCGATGCCGCCCACGCGGCCGCCGAGGCGGGCGAGTCGCTGGTCGGGGTGCTGCGCGCCGCTCGGGCAGCGGGCAAGTCAGCTCTGGACCGCACACCCGAAATGCTCCCCGTCTTGAAGGAAGCGGGCGTAGTCGATGCCGGGGGCGCCGGTTTCCTGCTCCTGCTCGACGCAGCGCTCTATGTGGTCGACGGGGTGCCGATCCCCGAACCGGAGGACATCACCGGCCCTTCAGCCGAACAGCTCGAAGCTGCGGCCCATCGCCACGTCGACGGTGAGGTCGACGTCAGCGAACTGCGCTACGAGGTGATGTACTTCCTCGATCTTGCCGACGAGCTGATCCAGCCGTTCAAGGAGGGTTGGGGTGCCATCGGCGGGTCGATCGTGGTCGTGGGTGGTGACGGCCTGTGGAACTGCCATGTGCACACGAACGACATCGGGGCCGCCGTCGAGGTGGCGCTCGAACTCGGGGGCCGGCCACACCAGATCCGCGTTACCGATCTGTTCGACGAGATGGTCGAGGAGCACGCCAAGCGTGAGGCGGCCTTCGGTGGACACGTCCCATCACGGGCCGGTGCCGGTTTGCCACCGGTCACCTGTGCAGTTGTTGCTGTGGCCAGCGGCGATGGGCTCAGCGAGCTCTTCGGTCAACTCGGCGTTCAGGGTGTCGTCACCGGCGGGCAGACGCTCAACCCCAGCACCGCGGAACTGCTCGCCGCGGTCGAGGCCGTCAACGCCGACCAGGTTGTGGTGCTGCCCAACAACAAGAACATCATCCCCGTCGCCGAGCAGCTCAACGACCTCACCACGAAGTCCGTTGTGGTGGTTCCCACCAAGAGCATGCCCGAGGCGCTCGCTGCGCTTGTGGTCTACGACCCCGAGGCCGATGTCGCAGCAAACGCCGAAGAGATGTCCGAGGCCGCCGAGGCCGTGGCCACCGGTGAGGTGACTCGCGCGGTGCGCAGTACCAACACGGATGCCGGCCCGGTGAGCGAGGGCGACTGGATGGGGATTGCGCGAGGTGTTCGGTTTCCGGGCGCCAAGGGCATCGTGGTCGTCAGCGACACCCTCGACGGTGCCACCGTGGCCCTGCTGGAGCATCTCGTCAGCCCGTCGGCCGAGATCGTCACTGTGGTCGAGGGCAGCGACGCCAGGCCCGGACACACCGACGTCATCCATGCCTGGCTGGGGGAGCACCGACCCGACCTCCAAGTCGAGGTGCACCACGGCGGCCAGCCCCTCTACCCCTACCTGTTCGGTGTCGAGTGACCTACACGGGCTGAGCCCGCTCACCCTCCGCGACCTGGCGGCGATCGGCGTCTCGAGGCTGAAGGGGGTGGGCGACAAGAAGTTCGCGTCACTGCGCGAGGTGAATGTCGAATCGGTTCTCGACCTGCTCACCACTTACCCGCGGCGCTGGGTCGATCGCACCAACGAGTGCCGTGTCGGCGATCTGATGGCAGGCGAGGAAGCCCTGGTGCTGGTCGCCGTGCGCAGCGTGAGCAAGAGGGTGGGCCGCAACCGGCGGTCCATCGTCGAGGCCGTTGTGGGCGACGGCAGCGGCCGCTTCCATGTTGTGTTCTTCAACCAGCCTTGGCGTGAGCGTCAGCTGACCGAGGGGTTGCAGATCGCCCTGTTCGGTAAGCCCGAGGTGTATCGCGGCGGCCTACAGATGACCAACCCGATCGTGGACCTGATCGGCGACCGCACCGGCCGTATCGTGCCCATCTACCCCCAGAGCGAGAAGGCCTCGCTGAGTACTTGGGAGATCGCCGGTTGGGTGGAGGACGCACTTCACCGCTGCGAACAGCGCGGTATCGCCGACCCGGTGCCGGCGGAAGTGCTGGGGAAGCTGGGCCTGATCGGTCGCCACGAGGCTCTGAAGCGGATTCACCTGCCCGAATCCATGGCGGAACGCAACGCTGCCCGCCGCCGTCTGGCCTTCGACGAGCTGCTGCGCGTGCAGACAGTGCTGGTGATGCGCAAGCGGGCTTACGAGCGCGAAGCGCGCGGCATCCGCCACCAGATCCACGGCGAGCTGGTTGGGCGATTGAAGGCGACCTTCCCGTACCCGTTCACGGGGGCCCAGGAGAGGGTCCTCGCCGAGATCGAGCAGGACCTGGCCGGGCCCCACCCGATGCACCGCCTTCTGCAGGGCGACGTCGGCTCCGGCAAGACCGTCGTGGCGGTCAGCGCAATGCTCGTCTCTGTACAGGGAGGGCACCAGGGTGCGCTGATGGCGCCCACCGAGGTGCTGGCCGAGCAACACGCCGCCGGCGTGAGGGGCCTGTTGGCCGGGGTCACGGTGCCCGATCCGGGAAACCTCTTCGGCGACCGGCCGCTGAGGGTCGAGCTGCTCACCAACCGGATCACCGGAGCTGATAGGCGTGAGGTGTTAGAGGGCCTGGCAAACGGCGCTGTCGACATCGTCGTGGGAACCCACGCGCTCATCCAGGAGGGGGTGCAGTTCCACAGCCTCGGCGTGGTGGTGATCGACGAGCAGCACCGCTTCGGGGTCGAGCAGAGGGCTGCCCTACGGGCGAAGGCCGGTGGGGGAGCAGTGCCCGATGTGCTGGTGATGACGGCCACACCCATTCCGCGTACCGCGGCGATGACCGTGTACGGCGATCTCGATGTGAGTGTCCTCGACGAACTGCCCCCCGGTCGCACCCCGATCACAACCGAGTGGGCCAGAGGCCCGATGATGGAGCAGGCGGCGTGGGCGACGGTGGCCGACGAGGTCGCGGCCGGTCGCCAGGCCTACGTCGTCTGCCCTCTCATCGACGAGAGCGAGAAGCTCGAGGTGGCCAGCGCCCAGGCCACCTTCGACCGCCTGGCCGTCGACGAGTTGAGGGGTCTTCGCCTGGGTCTGCTCCACGGAAGGCTGCCGGCCGCGGAGAAGGAGTCGGTCATGGACCAGTTCCGCCGTGGTGAGCTCGATGTGCTGGTGGCCACGACCGTCATCGAGGTCGGGGTCGACGTGCCCAACGCGACGGTGATGGTGATCCTCGACGCCGACCGCTTCGGCATCGCCCAGCTCCACCAGCTGCGCGGCCGGGTCGGTCGCGGTCGGTACAAGTCCACCTGCTGGCTGGTGACTCAGGAGGTGGAGGACGACAACCCGAGGGTCGATGCCCTGGTCAAGCTCACCGACGGATTCGAGTTGGCCGAGATCGACCTCGACCTGCGCGGTGAGGGCACCCTGATGAGCACGGCCCAGAAGGGCCGCACCGACCTCAAGTTGGCTTCTCTGCGCCGCGACCGGGAATTGGTCGCCCTGGCCCGCGAGGTGGCGTTCGAACTTGTGGACCCCGACCCGATGCTGGAAGGCCACCACCTCCTGCTCGACGAGCTGCGCCTCCTGTTCACCGCCGACGATGAGGACTTCCTCTTCAAGAGTTGAATTCAAGAGTTGAAAGTGGTGTCCTGCCCGGCGTCGGGAAGATCGTCGTCTGGGAGGACGAGATCCCAGCGGTCGAGGCAGTCCTCGCAGCGGTAGGCGACGATGTCGCCGGGCAGCCACTCGCCCTCCTCGGGGGGATGGGTCAGGAGGTGACACCTGCCGCCACAGTCGACACAGACGATTGTGGGCTCCGGGTCGTTCACCCCCGTAGTGTGCCCCTGTGCGAGTGATTGCGGGCGAGTTCGGTGGGCGCATCCTGATGACACCCGATGGCACAACTACCCGGCCCACCACCGACAAGGTGCGCCAGGCGGTGTTCAACTCCTTGAACAGCATGGGGGTGCTCGAAGGGGCCCTGGTGGCGGACCTCTACGCCGGGTCGGGTGCCCTCGGCATCGAGGCCCTCAGTCGTGGTGCCGAACACTGCACTTTCGTCGAGCGCGACCGCAATGCGCTGAACGCTCTCAGGGCCAACATCGAGAACCTCGGCATCGGCTCGCGGTGCACGGTGCACGCCACCGACGTCATGGCCTGGGTGCCGGCGATGCGCAACATCGACATCTTGTTCGTCGACCCGCCTTACGCGTTTGATGGTTGGGAGGCACTGCTCGGCCTGCTCGTCGATGTAGGACTGGTCGTTGCCGAGGCCGACGACCCCGTGGCCGCGCCGCCCGGCTGGACCCAGCTCCGCACCCGCCGCTACGGCCGCACGTGGGTCACCCTGCTGGAGCGGTGACGGCCTGCGCAGGCCGTGGTCGAGCCGCGACTTGTGTGAGCGGCTAGCGTGTCGCCGCGATGGCCATCGTTCTCTACCCCGGCAGCTTTGACCCCCTCCACCTCGGGCACATCGACGTCGTCGAGCAGTCGGTGGCCTTGTTCGGCAAGGTGATCGTTGGCGTGATGCACAACCCCACCAAGCCGGGTGGCATGTTCGACCTCGAACAGCGCAAGGAGATGATCAGGGCGAGCATCTCCTACCTCCCTTCGGTGAAGGTCATGGCCTTCGAGGGCCTCGCCGTCGACGCCGTCAAGCAGGTGAAGGCGGCCTTCATCGTCAAGGGTCTGCGCACCGGCGGCGACTTCGAGGTCGAGCAGCAGATGGCTCACACCAACCACGCGGTCAGCGGGGTGCGCACCGTCTACCTGCCGTGCAAGCCTGCGCTGGTCAGCATCAGTAGCCGCTTCATCCGTGAGATTGCCCAGTACGGTGGCGACGTCACGTCGCTGGTGCCGGCACCTGTGGCGACCGAACTTGCCCGGCTCTTCCCTCCCAAGAGCACGACCTGATCGAGCAGGAACCCCGATGACCTACGACGACCAGTACGACGACTCCGAGTACGACGACTCCGACGCTTACGTGCGTACCACCAACGGTTACGTCGGCGACTCCGAGACCCTCCTGCGACGGGTGATCGACGTCGTCGCCACCGCCCCCACGATGCCCCTGTCGTCGTCGCCGCGCATCGACCGCGACGAGATCATCGAGTTGCTCGAGGAGTGCCTCCACCGACTCCCCGACGAGATGCGCCACGCCCGGTGGATGATCAAGGAACGCCAGGAGTTCGTCGCCAAGACCCGACGTGAGGCCGACGAACTGCTCGAGGCCGCGCGGGTGCAGGCCGAGCGCATGGTGCAGAGAACCGAGGTCGTACGCGCCGCCGAGCAGAGGGCCAGGCAGGTCAATGAGGCGGCCGAAGGCGATGCCCGCCGCCTGCGCCACGAGACCGAGGACTTCCTGGACCAGCGCTTGGCCAGCTTCGAGATCCTCCTCGACAAGCTCAGCAAGACCGTCCAGGCCGGCAGGTCGCGCCTCAACATCGGCGCCCACCGTGAGGCCGAAGAGATCGAAGAGGACGACCCCACCAAGGGGTTCTTCGACCAGGACCGCTAGGCAGGCAAGGTGTCCAACCCACTGCTGGTGAGCGCCGCGGAGCTGTTGCGCCGCCCGGGCAGCGACAGGCCGCTCGACGTTCAAGTTCCTTTGGCTGATTTGGGCATCGATGACGACGAGAGGTTCGCCGCCGACGCCGAGGTCGATGTCCGACTGCGTCTCGAGGCGCTCAGCGATGGGATCGTCGTCGATGGCCGGTTGAGCGTTCCGTGGCACGGCACCTGTCGTCGCTGCCTCACCGAAACGGGTGGAGTCTCGCAAAGCGAAGTGCACGAGCTCTACCAGCGCACACTCACCGATCCTGATGCCTTCGAGATCATCGGCGACCAGCTCGACCTGGCACCTGTAGTACGCGAGCTGGTCTTGCTCGACGCGCCAGCGAACCCTCTGTGCCGTCCCGACTGTGCGGGCCTGTGCCCACGTGCGGAGCGAATCTCAACGACAGCCGGTGCGGGTGCGTCCGGGTCGGCGAAGACCCCCGTTGGTCGGCACTCGACCAGCTGAAGGACCTTCCCGACCCCGGTAGCAGCGGCAGGTAGCAAGCGGGGACGTTGCGCCGCTAACCTCCCATAGCTCGTATGCCGAGGGAGCCCCCTCGCCCTCTCCGGGAGTCGTCATGGCTGTTCCCAAGAAGAAGAAATCGAAGTCGAAGACGCGTAGCCGTCGCGCCGGTAACTGGCGCCTGGCTGCACCTTCGCGCAGCATCTGCCCGCGTTGCGCCGCCGCCAAGCTGCCCCACACCGTGTGCCCCACCTGTGGCTGGTACAAGGACCGCGTCGCGATCGAAGTCGGCTGAGCCGAACACCCGTGATGCTGCCAGTCGCCGTTGATGCGATGGGTGGCGACCGGGCGCCGGGCGAGATCCTCGCCGGTGCGCACTCCGCCGCCGCCGGCGGCATTCCTGTCGTCCTCGTCGGCCCCCTGGGCCTCGATGGCTGTGGCGATCTCCCCTTGATCTGCGCGTCCGAGGTCATCGCCATGGACGACGATCCGGCCCAGGGAGTACGCCGCAAGAAGGACTCCACCGTCGTGCGTGCCGCCGAGGCTGTGCGCGACGGTAAGGCATGTGCGATGGTGTCGGCCGGCAACACCGGTGCCGCCATGGCCGCGGCCCTGCTTCGCATGGGGAGGGTGAAAGGGGTCAACCGCCCAGCCATCGCCACCCCCATCCCGGTTCCCGGCCATCGACCCAACATCCTTCTCGACGCCGGCGCCAATGCCGAGGTGCAACCCGAGTGGTTGGTTCAGTTCGCCCTGATGGGCAGCATCTACGCCCGTCACCGCTTCGGCATCGAGTCGCCGAAGGTGGGTCTGCTCAGCATCGGCGAAGAGCCCGGCAAGGGCGACAAGCCTCCGCAAGGAGGTGTATCCCTTGCTCGCCGCGGCCCCCGGCATCGAGTTCATCGGCAATGTCGAAGGGCGCGACCTGATGGCCAAGGTTGCCGATGTCATCGTCACCGACGGCTTCACCGGCAATGTGGCGCTGAAATCGTTGGAAGGGGCGCTCAAGACCCTGTTCGGTCTGGTGCTCGAGGCGTTCGGCAGCGAACCCCGATACAAGGAGCATGCCGACGCCCTGCTGCCCGCCCTCCTGCCCCTGCACGCCCAGATGAGCCCCGATACCTATGGAGGGGCAGTGCTGCTCGGTGTCGACGGGGTTTGCATCATCAGCCACGGCTCGTCGGGCGCCACGGCGATGCTCAACGCGATCCGGCTCGGTCACGAGATGGCCGAAAGGGGTTTGGTGGCCGAGATCGCGGCCGCCTTCGCTTCTGATCCCGTCGGTTGAGGTGTTCGTGGCCGCACCAGACGCTGAGCTAGCGTGGCCCGTCGCCGACACGAACCCCAGGAGTAGCCCGTGCCTGCAGAAACCCACGTTCAACAGGGTCCGCTGGACCGCCCCGCGATCGTCGAGATCGTTCGCGCCAACCTTGCCGACATCTTGGAGATCGATCCGTCCACGATCAGTGAGGGGCAGTCGTTCGTCGACGACCTCGATGCCGATTCCCTCGCCCTGATCGAACTCGTCGAGGCCCTCGAGGAGGATCTCAGCGAGCGCAGCATCGGTTTTCGCATCGAGGACGAGGACCTCGTAGACCTGAAGACGGTGCGTGATGCCGTCGACTATGTGTACGAACGCGTCAAAGGAAGCTGATCATCCCGCCGCACCCAGAGCCCGACCTCACCGAGCTGCGGCAGAACCTCGGTCACGAGTTCCGCGACCCCACCCTGCTGCGTCGCGCTCTTGCTCATCGCAGCTGGTGCGCGGAAGTGGGTGGGGAACCGAGCAATGAGAGGCTCGAGTTCCTCGGCGACGCGTTACTCGGCTGGGTGATCGCCGAAATCGCCTTTCGTCGTCACGCCGAACTTGCCGAGGGCAAGCTCACCGACCTGCGCAAGAGCGTGGTAAACGCCAGCGCCCTGGCCGAGGTGGCCCAGGAGATCGGCCTCGGGTCTTACATCCTGCTGGGCAAGGGCGAAGACGCCGCCGGTGGGCGCACCAAGCCCTCGATCCTCAGTGATGCGTTCGAGGCTGTGCTCGGCGCGGTGTACCTCGATGGGGGAGCCGGGCCGACCTTCGACCTCATCGAGAGACTGTTCGGCGATCGCATGGCATCCGCTGCGCTGCGCCTCGACCGGCTGGACTACAAGACCGTGCTGCAGGAGCTCGCCGCGCGCCTTCACGACACCGCACCGGTGTATGTGCTCAGTGACACCGGCCCCGACCACGACAAGCGCTTCTACGCCATGGTCATCGTCGCCGGCGAGACGATGGGTCAAGGCGAGGGTCGATCGAAGAAGCTGGCCGAGCAGGCAGCCGCCGAGAAGGCGTGGCTTCACCTGGCCCAACCGGCCACTGGTTAAGGGGCGACCTCGTCGTGCCTGAGCTGCCCGAGGTTGAGACCGTCAGAAGGGGCCTGGCTGCCCAGGTCGTCGGCCGGCGCATCGAGGGGGTCGAGGTCGGGCGAGAGCGAACCGTGAGGCGCACCTCTCGCCGGGCCGTCATCGACGGGCTCACCGGCGCCACCATCACGGCCGCCAACCGGCGCGGCAAGTACCTGCTCTGCCCCCTCGACACCGGCGAGGAGATGATGGTTCACCTGCGCATGAGCGGCCGCCTGTTGGTGGTGGCGGCCGGCGATCCCAGGCCGCCCCACACCCATGTCGTCATCCATCTCGCTGGTGAACCCGCCCAGGAGCTTTGGTTCGTGGACCCCCGCACCTTCGGCGAGGTGGTGGTCTTCGACCCATCCAACATTGCTGTGGAGTTGCCCGAACTGGTTCGGCTGGGGGTGGACCCGATCGTCGACGGGCTCACCCGCTCCCAGCTCGCGTCGCTGTTGCGGTCCCGGCGGCGCCAGCTGAAACCCCTCCTGCTCGACCAGCACGTGATTGCCGGAATCGGCAACATCTACGTCGACGAGAGCCTGCACCGCGCCCGGCTGAGATGGGACAGGTCGAGCGATTCGCTCACCGCGGGTGAAGTCAGCCGTCTCCACGAGGCCGTGCTCGGTGTGCTCGAGGAGGCAATCGAGGCAGGTGGAAGCACGTTGGCCGACACCCAGTACGTGGACCTGGAGGGTCAGGGCGGCTGGTTCCAGGTGCACCACAGGGTCTACGACCGGGCAGGCCAGCGCTGCCTGACGTGTGGCAAAGCCGACATCGTCAGGGTGATGGCGGGCGGCCGCAGCACCTCCTTTTGCCCCCGATGTCAGAGGTGAGCCGGTGTGCCGTTGGCGGTTGGGGAGCCCTTCGGTGGGCGTGTAGGGTCGGCGCGCCGTGTTCCTGAAAGCTCTCACCCTCAAAGGCTTCAAGTCGTTCGCCGATGCCACCACGCTGCAGCTCGAACCGGGGGTAACGGTCGTCGTCGGGCCAAACGGGTCGGGCAAGTCGAACGTCGTCGATGCCATCGCCTGGGTCCTGGGCGCCCAGGCGCCTAGTGCGGTGCGCGGCCAGAAGATGGACGACGTGATCTTTGCCGGCACCGCCAAACGGGCCGCTCTGGGGCGCGCCGAGGTGTCGCTCACCATCGACAACTCGGCCGGACTGCTACCGATCGAGTTCACCGAGGTGATGGTCAGCCGCACCCTGTTCCGTACCGGCGAGAGCGAATACGCGATCAATGGCATCAACTGTCGCCTTCTCGACGTTCAGGAACTGCTCAGCGATGCCGGTGTCGGCCGGCAGCAACACGTGATCGTCAACCAGGGTCAGATCGACGACGTGCTGAACGCCCGCCCCGAGGACCGCCGCGGCATAGTCGAAGAAGCCGCCGGTGTGCTGAAGTACCGCAAGCGCAAGGAGAAGGCGGAACGCCGGCTCGATGCCACCGAGGCCAGCCTGCTCCGGGTTCAGGACCTCCTTCGCGAGGTTCGCCGCCAGTTGCGCCCTCTGGAACGCCAAGCTGATGCCGCTCGCCGCTACGGCGACCTGATGGCGGAGCTCACCGGTTTGCAGGTATTCCTGGCGGGACGCGAGATCGCCGCCCAGCGTGTCCGCCTTTCAGCGTTGGCGGGCGAGAGGCTCTCCTTCGGTGGGGCGGAACAGGCTCTGCGCAGTGAGCTGGCGACTCTCGACACCGAGGTGATGGCCGCCGAAGCCGAGCTCACCGCTCGTGGCGACCTGGATCTCAGCGACGAGGTGGTGAGGGTCGAGCAACTGCGCGAGCGAGCCAGAGGCATCGCCGCCGTGCTGGTGGAGCGCCGCCGCTCGATGGAGCGCGATCGGGGCCACTTGATGGACAGCGGGTTGGTCGCCAACCTCGAAGCCGACGCCCAGCGCCTGCGCGACGAGCTGGCGGTGGTGGGGGCTGAGCTGGCCTCGCTGGGGCCCGAGGCAGAGGCTCTACTCGTGGAGGAGGAAGCCTTCACCAGCCGGCGCAGCCAGACCCTGGCCTCGATCGAGGGCATCCCCGCCGGCTCGTCGGCGGCCAGTGCAGCCGCTGAGGTGAGAGGTGAACTGCGCAGTATGCGTACCAACCTCGAACGGGCCGAGGCCGAGCTGCGCCGTCACCTCAGCTTGCTCGACAGCCTGCATCACAAGGTCCAGGGCCTCGACGGCGAGTGCGAGCGACTCAGGGCCGAGTGCGACACCGCCCAGCAGGCCGAGGTCGGGCTCGTTGCCGATGTCGAAGCCGCTGAGGCGCGGCGCATAGCCGCCGAAGCGGCTCATGAGGCACTGGTCGCAGGCCGTCAGGAAGCGGCCGAAGAGTTCTCGCGCTGGCAGGCTCGCGCCGAGGCGTTGCACCAGGCGTTGGAGAGCGCCAGGGCGCGTGCTGGGGCGGAGCACCTCGCCGGTGTCGACGGTGTTCTCGGCACCCTGCTCGACCTGATCGAGATCGACCCCGGTTGGGAGTCGGCGGTCGAGGCTGCGCTGGGTGAGGCCTTGCAGGCTGTAGTCGTCTCGTCGCCGGCTGCCGGCCGCGCCGCCTTGCTCAGCCTCCAGGCCGGCAAGTTGCACGGTGCCGTTCTGGCCCTCGGTGCCCGATCCGCCGCCAACTCGCTCGCGCCTAAGGTGGGTGCACCGGTGAGGCCCCACGTTCGCAGCCGTCACAGTGGGGTCGAGGACCTCCTTGACATGGTGCTTGGCGGAGCCGTGAGGGTCGCACAGTGGGGTGATGCCGTCGATGTGGCCATTTCCCATCCCACAACAGTCGTTGTCACCGACGCCGGCGACCGCTTCGGCCCCAGTGGCTGGCGGATCGGTGCCGCTGGGGGCGGGGCGACTGCAGCGGCACTCGACGAGGCCCAAGCGCGGTCGGCCGTCGCTCGCACCGAACTGTCCCGTCGCGATGATGGCCTCAGCGGGGCCAGGGCCGAGCTTCACGCGGCGCGCCAGCACGAGGCCGAGCTCACCCGCCGTCTGGATGCCCACGACGCCGGGTTCTCCGCCTCCAGCGAGGCATTGGTGCGCAGCCAGACCGAGAGGCGCGAGGTCCAATCCGAGACGGAATCCGTCGAGAGGTTGTTGGCCGAGGTCGGAGAACGCACGGATCGCGAACGCACACGCACCGCCGAGATGGAAGCCCTGGTGCCGGCACTCGAGGCGGATGAAGCAGCAGAGGCCGAGGCCGTAAGGGCGCGAGGCGAAGCCCGCGGCCAGCTCGACGCCCTGGCCGCCCGCCTGGCCGGCAGGCGCCAGGATCTCGAGGTTCGCAATGCCGGCCTGCACGAGAGGCACGACTTTCTCGAGGGGCGCTTGGCCGAAACCGAGCAACGCCTCCAGGCCGACAGCGAGGCCCGTGCCGAAGCGGGTCAGCGCCGAGTGACCGTCGAGCTCAGCCTCACCGCCGTTGAGCGCCTCGCCGCCGTGGTCGAAACCCACCGGCACACCATCGAGGTGCGCCACAACGAGTTGCTCGAGATCCGGCGCAAGCAGAGCGACGAAGTGAGAGCCATCGCCGGCCGCCTCGACAGCTACCGCCGCCGACGCAGCACCGCAGAAAAGGAGCTCGACGAGACCCGAGAGCGCGTTCGCCGGTTGGAGATCGACGAGGCCGAGGTGCGCATGCGGCTCGAGGGCACGGTTGAGTCCCTGCGCCGCGATCACGACATGGAGCCCGCCCGGGCCGAGCTGGCCGAGCTTCCGGCTCTGCCCCCGGGTGTCGGCGCGCCGGCGCGAGCGCGCGAGCTGGAGCGCGAACTGCGCCTGATGGGCCCGATCAACCCCCTCGCTCTCGAGGAGTTCAACGAGCTGCAGGAGAGGCACCGCTTCTTGGACGAGCAGCTCGAGGACGTGCGCAACACTCGCCGCGACCTGATGAGGGTGATCAAGGCGGTCGATCTCGAGATCCAGACTGTCTTCGCCGCTGCTTACGCCGACGTCAGCACCCACTTCGTCACCCTGTTCGCCACCCTGTTCCCGGGTGGCACCGGCAGGCTGGTTCTCACCAACCCCGACAACCTGCTGGAGACGGGCATCGAGGTCGAGGCCAAGCCGGGTGGTAAGAACGTCAAGAAGCTGTCCCTGCTCTCCGGCGGGGAGCGCAGCCTCACCGCTCTGGCCTTCCTGTTCGCCGTCTTCCGCAGCCGCCCCTCGCCCTTCTATGTGATGGACGAGGTCGAGGCCGCCCTCGACGACGTCAACCTTCATCGCTTCCTCGGCCTGCTCCACGAGTTCCGGCGCGAGGCACAGTTGCTGATCGTCAGCCATCAGAAGCGCACCATGGAGGCCGGCGACAGCCTGCTCGGCGTGAGCATGCAGCCCGGTGGTTCGTCGAAGGTGATCGTCGAGAAGGCTTCGGCGAACGCCTGACCCACTAACGCCTGGCACGGGCCCTTCCGGAGAGCGGCTACTGTCGCGCCCACGTCGCGAACGAGCTTCGCGGCCACGGGATCCGGGGGAGAACCAACGCATCGTGAGCGAATTCGTCGTGGAAGGCATCGACGGCGATGGAACACAGTCGACACCCGCCATCCAGCTCGTCGGGTTGAGGAAGGTGTTCGGTGCCGGCGACCATCAGGTGGTGGCCGTCGACAACGTCGATCTCTCAATCGGCGAGGGTGAGTTCTTCTCCCTTCTCGGGCCCAGCGGCAGCGGCAAGACCACCGTCTTGCGCATGGTCGCCGGCTTCGAGTCGCCGTCAGCGGGAGCCATCCTCCTCGAGGGGCACGACGTCACCAGCACGGCGCCCTACGACCGCAACGTCAACACCGTCTTCCAGGACTATGCCCTGTTCCCCCACATGTCGATCATCCAGAACGTCGAGTATGGGTTGAAGGTCAAGCGTGTCGGCCGAGCCGAGAGGCGTCGTCGAGCCGGGGAGATGCTCGAGACGGTGCGCCTGTCGGACTTCGGCCACCGCAAACCGAACCAGCTCAGCGGTGGTCAACGCCAGCGTGTCGCCCTTGCCCGAGCACTGGTGAACCGTCCCAAGGTTCTCCTTCTCGACGAGCCGTTGGGCGCCCTCGACCTCAAGCTGCGCGAGGAGATGCAGGTAGAGCTGAAGGCCATCCAACGCGAGGTGGGCATCACCTTCGTTTTCGTCACCCACGACCAGGGTGAGGCGCTCAGCATGAGCAACCGCATCGCCGTGTTCAACCATGGACGCATCGAGCAGGTGGGAACCCCCGCGAGATCTACGACCACCCCACCACATCCTTCGTGGCCGGCTTCGTAGGAACCAGCAACCTGGTGTCCAGCGAACTCTCTCAGCGCCTGATGGGCGTCGAAGCCATCCACTCGGTGCGCCCCGAGCGCATCCGCGTCGTACACGCCACCATCGCCGATAGTGAGGTCGACGGTGGAGGGTGTTGTCAGCGATGTTCAGTACATGGGCGCCGACTGTCGGATCCGCGTGGATCTGTCCGACGGCAGCCACCTTCTCGCCAACGTGCCGAGCGACGGGCTCGTAGGCGTTGCCATCGGCGGAGAAATCCGCCTGGCATGGTCGCGTTACGCGGCCTTCACAGTCGCAGACACCCAAACCTCTCAAGGGGGAGATCAATGAGGATCAGAAAAGTAGGGGCTGCGCTACTGGCGTCGCTCGCACTGGTTGCCACAGCTTGTGGTGACGACGAGGAGAGCTCCGACACCACGTCGGCGCCTGCCGAGACTTCTGGCGCGGAGACCACCGCTGCACCAGATACCACGGTCGCACCCGAGACCACGGCAGGCGGCGAGATGGACTACATGTGGACGCCCAACGCCGACCTGCTCGAGGGGGCAGAGGGCCAGCTCAACGTTGTCGCCTGGGCCGGATACATCGAAGATGGCTCCACCGACCCCGCCTACGACTGGGTCACCCCGTTCGAGGCGTTGACCTCTTGCGAGGTCAACGTCAAGCTCGGCAACTCGAGCGACGAGATGGTGCAGTTGATGCAGAGTGGCGAGTACGACGGCGTGTCAGCCTCCGGTGACGCCACCCAGCGCCTGATCGCCGGCGGCGATGTCGCCGAGATCGACCCGGCCGAGTACAGCAGCTACGAGAACATCTTCGACACCCTCAAGCTGCAGCCGTGGAACTCGGTCGACGGGGCGCCGATGGGCGTTCCTCACGGCCGTGGGGCCAATCTGCTGGTGTACAACACCGAGGCCTTCGCTGATGGCGCCCCCGACTCGTGGAGCGTGATGTTCGAGCCCGGAAGCGCTGCCGATGGTGCGGTCAGCGTCTACGACAGCCCGATCTACATCGCCGACGCGGCCCTCTACCTGATGGCCACCCAGCCCGACCTGGGCATCACCAACCCTTACTCCCTCGACCAGACCCAGTTCGACGCCGCAATGGCGCTGCTCGGCGATCAGGGCGCGCTCACCAGCCAGTACTGGGCTCTCTACACAGACCAGCAGGCCTCGCTCGAGGACGGCTCGGTGCTCGCCGGCACCACTTGGCAGGTCATCGTCAACCTTGCCCAGGCCAACGGTGCCCTGATCGACGCGGTGAAGCCCGTCGAGGGTGCCACCGGCTGGAGCGATACCTGGATGCTGTCGTCGGCGGCCGCCAACCCCAACTGTATGAAGCTGTGGATGGACTGGATCGCCTCGCCATGGGCCAACGCCCAGGTAGCGGTGTGGTTCGGTGAGGCACCGAGCAATGCCCTGGCTTGCGGCCTGGAAGGCATGGCCGAGCACTGTGCAACCTTCCACGCCGAGGAAGACGATTACTGGACCGACGTTTGGTACTGGACGACGGCCACCGAGGAGTGCCTCGACGGGCGCACCGACGTGACCTGTGTGCCCTACACCGAGTGGGCGACTGCTTGGAACAGTCTCCGGTCCTGACGGAACCTGTCGCGACGGGTGGGAGGGCCGCTTGGTCCTCCCACCCGATCCGCGCGCTCAACGGAGTGTTCCACGGCCGGCGACGGCTCGGAGTGGCATCCCTGCTCGGTGCTCCACTTGCCTGGATGCTGTTCGTCTACATCGGGTCGCTGCTGCTGCTGGTGGTCAGTGCCCTGTACAAGCTGGACCCCAAGACCCAGAAGCCCACCCATGAGTTCACCACCGACAACTTGGCCGCAGCGTTCAAGTTCTGGGAGCCCGAGGTGTGGGACACGGTGTGGGTCTTCGTCCGCACGGTCGGTGTTGCTCTCGCTGTCTCGGTGGTGTGCTTTCTGATCGCCTTACCGGTGGCGTTCTGGGTCGCCAAGGTGGCACCGCGCTGGATGCGCCGTGGTCTGATCGTCGCCATGCTGATGCCCCTTTGGGCCGGCTATCTGGTGAAGGGTTATGCATGGCGTGCAATGGTCTCGCCGGCCGGCGGCCGCTTCGCTGCGGCCGGTCGCGGCGACGGTGGGTTTCTGGAGAGCGTCTTTGGCTGGACTCCGGGTTTCGGTCGGGTGGCGGTGCTGCTGGCCGAGGTCTACCTCTGGCTTCCATACATGGTCCTGCCCATCTATGCCGGTCTCGACCGGCTGGCACCCTCCCTCCTCGACGCAGCGAGCGATCTCGGAGCGCGCCCGTTGCGCACTTTCCGTTCGGTGGTGGTGCCCCTGCTGCTCCCCTCGGTTGCGGCCGGCAGCATCTTCACCTTCTCGCTCACCCTCGGGGATTACATCGTCCCCCAGATCGTCAACAGCGACGAGAGGTACATGTTCGGTTCCACGATCAACACCATCTTCGGCGCCCCCAATCAACCCCTCGCCGCCGCCTACACCCTGTGGCCGATCATCATCATCGTGCTCTACCTCCTGGCCATGAAGCGCCTCGGCGCGTTCGACAACCTCTGACCGATGAAGCTCTCCCTACCAGCCCGCCTCACCCTCGCCGCCTTCACCCTGCTGACGATGGCTTTCTTGTACCTGCCTCTGGCGGTGGTGTTGCGCCTGTCGTTCAACCCGGCCAAGTCGGTGGCATGGCCGGGGTTCAACGGCTACACCCTCGACTGGTGGCGCAAGGCGTGGGAGGCCGACGGCCCGAGGGATGCGCTGGTCAACTCGGCCAAGGTGGCATTTGCGGCGATGGTGGTGGCGCTTCTGCTCGGCACCCTGGCCGCCATGGCAATGGCCCGGTTCCGGTTCTTCGGTAAGAGCGCGATCTCCTTCTTGATGGTGCTGCCCATCGCCCTACCGGGCATCGTCACCGGTCTGGCCCTGCAGAACACCTTCTCGCGCACGATCGACCTCGGCCTGTTCTCGTTCAAGGTCGGGTTCGGGTTCCACTCACTGATCATCGCCCACGCCACGTTCTGCGTGGTGGTGGCCTACAACAACGTCATCGCTCGCCTCCGGCGGTCATCTCCCAACCTCCTCGAAGCCTCGGCGGACCTCGGCGCCCACGGCTCCCAGACCTTCCGCTACATCACCTTCCCCCTGATGCGTTCGGCGCTGTTGGCGGGCGGCATCTTGGCCTTCGCCCTCAGCTTCGACGAGATCGTCGTCACCACCTTCACAGCCGGCTCGGGTTTCCTCACCCTGCCCCAATGGATCCTGGCCAACTACAGCAGGCCCCAGAACGTGCCCCTGGTCAATGTGATGGCCACCTTTGTCATGGTGGTCAGCATCCCCCTCGCCTACCTGGCCCAGAGACTCAGCGACGGAGGCGACAAGACGTGAGCGGGCACGGGTGTGCCGCCCATGCTCACAGCCCATGCTCACAGATAGCCTCGGCGGCACCATGGAGTGGATCTATCTAGTCCTCATCGCCGCCGTCCCCGTCTTCGGGATCGGTGTCGTCCTCTGGAACCGTCGATCGTCGTCGGTGCCCACGCCGCCGCCCAGCAGATCACAGTCCCGTACCCGAGACCGTAGAGCCACCGAACATTCGGGCGCGCATGGCCAAGGCCCGCAGCGCCTTCACCGGCACCTTCCTCGGTATCCGCGGGCGAGGCGGAATCACGGCCGAGACCTGGGACGACCTGGAAGAAGCCCTGCTCCGCGCCGATGTCGGGGTGAGGGTCACCGACGAACTCCTCGGTGGCCTCAGGGGCAGGGTGAAGGCCAAGGAGATCGTCGAGCCCGACGAGCTGCTCACCGCCCTGCAGGCCGACATGAAGGCTCGCCTCGACGGCGCCGACCGCGCCCTGCGCTTCGAGCCGGGCGAACCCGGCGAGCCGGCGGGTACCAACGTGTGGCTGTTCGTGGGTGTCAACGGGGTGGGCAAGACCACCACGATCGGCAAGGTTGCCCACCAGCAGAAGATCCAGGGCCGCACCGTGCTGATGGCCGCCGGCGACACCTTCCGCGCCGCTGCTGCCGAACAGCTCGGCGCATGGGCCGAGCGCAGCGGTGTCGAGATGGTGCGCGGCAACGAGGGCGGCGACCCGAGCGCGGTCATCTTCGACAGTATCGAGAGGGCTTCGGCGCGGGGCATCGATCTGGTGCTGGCCGACACCGCCGGCCGCCTTCACACCAAGACCAACCTGATGGACGAGCTGAGCAAGGTGCGTCGGGTCGCCTCCAAGGGTGCCGGCCGGGTCACCGAAGTGCTGTTGGTGATCGACGCCACCACTGGGCAGAACGGGCTCACCCAGGCCCGCGAGTTCGGCGAAGCCACCTCGATCGACGGTCGGGGGGTCACCGGGGTAGTGCTCACCAAGCTCGACGGTTCTGCCAAGGGTGGCATCGTTTTCGCCATCGAGACCGAACTCGGCCTGCCGGTGAAGCTCGTCGGCCTGGGCGAAACCATCGACGACATGGTGCCGTTCGACCCGGCCGAGTTCGTCGACGCCCTCTTCGCCGCTGACTGACCGAGAGTCGGGAACCGATCGGGGAGCGAAGAGCGTCGAAAGGTTGATCGACGACAACCTGACCTTGGAGGTCCCCAAATGCTTCGCTCGCGCCGCTTCGTGCTCATCTCCACTGTGGTGGTGCTCGGCCTCGCCTCAACTGCCTGCGGCGACGACCGGCGCATCTCCGGCACTTCGTCGACCGTGGCTGGAGCAACCCCACCCGTCATCCGCGTCGGCAGTGGGTCCGGCAGCGCCAGTCCCATGTCGAGCGAGTCGGACAGCAAGATGATGGCGCCCTACGGACAGACCGTGTACATCTACGACGGTGACCTGCCAGAGCTTGGCGGCACCGCCCGGGCATGGCGCTTCCCCGCCGGTGTGCAGCCGGATTTGGAGCGCATTGCCGCCTTTGCCCGGGTGCTCGGCGTCGAAGGCGAAGTGCGTTCCTTGCCGGCCGACGAAGGGGGCGGCTGGATGGTCGGGTCCGCCGACTACAGCGGGGCGAATTTGTCGGTCTCCATGGACGGCATGCTGAGCTGGTGGTTCAGCCCGTCCCCCGACGTCTGGGGTAGTGGTGTGGCCTGCGCTGAGCCGGAACCAATGCCGGTGGACACAACGGTGGACTCCACGGTGGTGGAGACCTTTTGTGAAGAGCCGCAGCCCCCGGCGAACGTTCCCGACGAGGCGACTGCCCTGCAGATGGCCGAGGAGCTGTTCGCTGAGCTCGGATACGACGTGACGACTCTGGACTTCGACGCCTACGCCGACGAGTGGGGAGCCAACGTTGCCGCTTTTGTGCTGCTCGATGGTGGGCCCAGCCCGATGTCGATGTCGGTGGGTTTCGGTGCCGAAGGAGTGGTCACCTGGGCGAGTGGCTTTCTCGCCGAACCCGAGGTCGTGGGGGAGTACCCCATGGCTGGGCTCTCCTGCCGGCCTCCTGAGGCTGCAGGACGAGAGCGGTAGGTGGATGTGGTACGGGGCGGCGACCACCCTGGACGCCGCCGCCTCCGACGTGCCTGTCGACCCTGCGGTTGTCGAAGCGGTGCCTGTCGAGACGTTGCCTGCTCGAGACGTTGCCTGTCGACACGGTGCCGATGGAGATCTTCGAGGTCCATCTCGTCGGTGTCCACCTCGGACTCACAATGGTCTGGGATGTCGACGGCACGGTATGGCTGCTGCCCGCCTACGTCTTCACCACGGCTGACGGTGGCGAATTCGCCGTGGTCGGGATCGAGGATGGCTTCATCGAGTTGCCAGAAGCGCTGCCGGTGCCGGAGCCCCTTCCGGCCGAGTCAGCCGAGACCAGCTGAGCACAGCTGAGCCCAACCGAGCGGCGACGGCCGTGGAGTGACCGGTAGCGTTGGCGCTCGCATGTTCGACTCCCTGTCATCCCGCCTCGAAGGCATCGTCAAGCGGTTGCGCGGCAAGGGCCGCCTCACCGAGGCCGATGTCGACGAGATGCTGAAAGAGATCCGCACCGCTCTGCTCGAGGCCGACGTCAATGTCGGCGTGGTGCGCAATGTGGTGGCCCGTATCCGTGAGCGGGCCGTTGGTGCCCACCTCAGTGAGGCTCTGGACCCCAGCCAGCAGGTGGTGAAGATCGTCAACGACGAGCTCACCGCAATGCTCGGTGGCGAGACCCTGAAGATCAACTACGCCAGCCGCCCTCCCACGGTTGTGCTGATGGCAGGTCTGCAGGGTTCGGGCAAGACCACCAACTCGGCCAAGCTCGCCCGCTGGTTCAAGAGCCAGGGTCGCCAACCCCTCCTCGTCGGTGCAGACCTTCAACGCCCGGCGGCCGTCGAGCAGTTGCGCACCCTCGGCCGCCAGATCGATGTACCCGTGTTCAGCGAGCCGGGCGACCCGGTGGCCACCGCCGAGAGGGGCCTCCAAGAGGCTCGCCGCTTGGGCAAAGACGTGCTGATCGTCGACACGGCCGGTCGCCTGTCGATCGACACCGAGATGATGGAACAGGTCCGTCAGATCAGCGCCGCCATCAAGCCGGACTACACCTTCCTCGTAATAGACGCGATGACCGGCCAAGACGCGGTGGGCGTGGCCGAGGTCTTCCACCAGACGCTGGCAATCGACGGCGTCATCATGTCGAAGCTCGACGGCGATGCGCGCGGCGGTGCCGCCCTAAGCGTGAAGGAGGTGATCGGTAAACCGATCGCCTTCGCCAGCACGGGCGAGAAGCTGACCGAGTTCGAACAGTTCCACCCGGACCGCATGGCCGGCCGCATCCTCGGCATGGGCGACATGCTCACCCTCATCGAGCAGGCTGAGCAGGTCTTCGAGAAGGACCAGGCGGAGAAGGCAGCGGAGAAGTTGCTCGACGGCGAGTTCACCCTCGACGACTTCCTCGAGCAGATGCAGGCGCTGAAGAAGATGGGCCCCCTCGGCAACCTGCTGGGGATGATGCCCGGCATGCCCAAGGAGCTCAAGCAGGCCGAGATCGGCGACGACGCGCTGAAGCCGGTCGAGGCGATCATCCGCAGCATGACCCCCCTCGAGCGACGCAAGCCGGAGCTGATCAACGGCAGCCGGCGGAACCGCATCGCCAACGGCAGCGGCACCACGGTCGGCGATGTCAACCGCCTGGTGAAGCAGTTCCAGGAGATGCAGAAGATGATGAAACGCATGGGCGCCAGCGGGATGGGCCGCCCGGGCAAGAAGGGTAAGAAGTCCGCCAAGGCAGGGCGTGGGATTCCCGGCCTCGGCGACATGCCCGGTCCCGGTGGCTTCCAGCCCTTCAACTGATAGCCTTACGTGGTTTCGTTTTCGCCCAGAAGTCATCCCAGGGAGCACCAAGTCGCATGGCAGTGAAGCTGCGCTTAACCCGAGTCGGCAAGACCAAGCAGCCCCAATATCGCATTGTGGCCGCCGACAGCCGGTCGCCTCGCGACGGCCGTTTCATCCAGATCCTGGGCACTTACAACCCGCGCACAGACCCCAGCAGCCTGAAGGTCGACAACGACAAGGCCGTCAAGTGGCTGCTCGACGGTGCCCAGCCCACTGAACGGGTGAAGAAGCTCCTCGAGATCTCGGGCGCCTGGGCCGAGTTCGGCGCCGCTCGCGTGCCAAGTAGAGGCCGCCCTCGTGACCGAGTCCGATGTCAACACGGTTCCGGCGGCCGCTGCCACTGCCGTGCTCACCCACCTCGTGCGTTCCATCGTCGACGACCCCGAGGCCGTCCAGGTCGAGGCATCGCATGCGAGGGGGCGGGTCAAGCTCGAGGTCAGGGTCGGCCCCGGAGACCTCGGTCGAGTCATCGGCCGTCGGGGTCGTACGGCGCAGAGCATCCGCACCGTTGTGCGTGCCGCTGCCACCCGCGACGCCGTCGAGGTCGACGTCGACTTCGCCGACTGAGCCGTCGGTGACCAAGGGTCCTCTGCTCGAAGTTGGCCGCACAGGCCGCGCCCACGGTGTGCGCGGCGAGCTCTACCTCATCTTGATCACCGACCGGCTGGAGAGGGCGGCCCCGGGGTCACGGCTGCAGGTTGGCGAGAGATGGTGCACCATCGAGTCGTCGCGTCCAGCCGCCGATCGATGGCTGGTTCACATCGATGGTGTCACTGACCGCACTGCAGCCGAGGCGTTGGTCAACCAGATCGTCAGGGCGGAGCCCGTCGAGAGCGCGACTCGACGGGTCCGAGCTGTGGGTCCACGAGCTGATCGGTTCGCTGGTCACCGACACCAGCGGCCGACCGTGCGGCACCTGTGTCGCTGTCCTTGCCAACCCCGCTCACGACCTGCTCGAACTGGACAACGGCGACCTCGTTCCGGTCGTCTTCGTCGTTCAGTCGGCTGAGGGCGTGATCGTCATCGACCCTCCGGAAGGTCTACTCACCACCTGAGCCGTTCCACTTCGATCACGGCGTCGAGCGGGATAGGTCCGTACACATGGGGGAAGACTTCAGGCGTGTCGCCGAGCTGTTCGAACCGGACTGGGGCGGCGAGGCGGGTCTCGTCGATGTGCAGGAGCAAGAGGTCGGTCGACGTCGGCGTAGAAGCGCTCGATCGACGCCGGGCCACTGGGCCGCCGTGCTGCAGTGGATGAAGCCCATCTTCGGCCAGTTCGAGGCCACGGGTGGAACCGGTGTGCTGGCCCGTCGCCGAGAGACTGCTGCCCATCGGGAGGGCTCGGTGAGGTGGTAGATCATCGGCCCGTAGGCTTACAGATCGTGCGCATCGACGTGTTCACCATCTTCCCCGATCTCGTCGATACCTTCTGCGCGGAGAGCCTGCTGGGCAAGGCGCGATCCATGGGCTTGCTGGACCTGCGTCTCCACGATCCACGCGAGCACACCACCGATGTCCACCGCACCGTCGACGACGCTCCATTCGGTGGCGGGGCCGGCATGGTGATGAAGCCGGAGCCCCTGTTCGCCAGCGTCGAGGCTGCGGCGCCACCTCGCCCCTTGTTCCTGCTCGGCCCCGGTGGGCGGCGCTTCGATCAGACGGTGGCCCACGAGTTGGCCGGCGGCAGCTGGGTTCTCCCTGCTCTGCGGCCGCTACGAAGGGCGTCGATCAGAGGGTGCGTGAGCACCTCGTCGACGACGAGTTGAGCGTCGGCGACGTCGTCTTGAACGGTGGGGAGGTTGCGGCCTGCCTGGTGATCGAGGCGGTCGTCCGTCTCCTGCCCGGGGCAATGGGCAACGAGGTGAGCCCGGTGCACGAGAGCTTCGGCCGCATCGGGCCTGCTGGAGGAGCCGCATCTACACCCGCCCCGCCGAGTTCCGCGGCTGGCAGGTGCCCGAGGTGCTGCGCGGCGGCGATCATGCTCTGATCGAGCGCTGGCGCCGTGCCCAGGCGCTGCACCGCACCCTGAAGTACCGGGCGGACCTGGTCGAAGGCCCGCGGTGGCCTCACCGAAGTTGAGCGACGGCTGTTGGAAGAGTTCCCTTCCGTCACCTATCCTTGAGCGTTCCCCTAGCCGACGCCCGTGCGGCCACGCCTGAGAGAGTCCTCGCCATGAAGTCCACCGACATCCTCGACAACCAGAACCTCCGCTCCGACATCCCGGCTTCGGCCCCGGCGACGAGGTGAAGGTCCACGTCAAGGTGGTCGAGGGCAACAAGGAGCGTGTCCAGGTCTTCCAGGGCAACGTCATCGCCCGCCAGGGCAGCGGCGTGCAGGAGACCTACACCGTGCGCAAGATCAGCTACGGCGTCGGCGTCGAGCGCACCTTCCCGGTGCACACGCCCACCGTGGTGAAGATCGAAGTCCTCAAGCGTGGTGATGTGCGTCGCGCCAAGCTCTACTACGTGCGCGATCGTGTCGGCAAGGCAGCCAAGATCAAGGAAAAGCGCGAGCGCTGAGCCCAGCGTCCGCGTTCATCGGTGTCGGAGAACACCCGCGTTGAGTTCTGACGATCTCGAAAACTTCGAGGCCGAGCGAGAGCTCCAACTCGCGCAGGAGTACCAAGACGTCGCGGCCATGTTTCGCTACGCCGTGGAGACCGAGCGCCGGTTCTACCTCGCCAACGACGTCAAGGTCACTGTCAGCGGTGACGACGTCCAAGCCGGTGATCGAGGTCGAGCTCACCGACGCCTGGGTGTGGGACATGTACCGCAAGTCGCGGTTCGTTCCCAAGGTGAGGGTGCTCACGTTCAAGGACGTCAACGTCGAGGAGCTGCCCCGCTCCGAACTGAGCCTCTGAAGCGGGTTCACCTACCTCGCAGTTCACCCGTATCGCCCTTGGCAGAGGGCCCGGCGAAGTTGACGCGCGGAGGTGTGCAGGATGGGTGCTGGAGCCAAGCCGCGACGGCCGTCGTTGTCTGCGCGTGCCCGGGGGGTGTTCGGCGAGAACGAGGCTGCCCGCTGGTATGTGCTCCATGGCTATGAGGTGGTGTCGCGCAATTGGCGTTGCCCACAAGGTGAGATCGACCTCGTCGTCGCCTTGCCCGGCGTGATCGTCTTCTGTGAGGTCAAGGCCCGGGCCTCGGCCGAGTTCGGCGGACCGCAAGCGGCGGTGGACTGGCGCAAGCAGAGGCAGCTGAGGCGGCTGGCAGCTCTGTGGTTGGCCGATCACCGGCCAGGTGTTGGTGGAGGTGCGCTTCGATGTCGTGGCGGTTACGGGAGCGCGGGTCGAGGTGATCGAGGCGGCCTTCTGAAAGCCGGTTGCCGAGCCCGGCGCACACTGCGGTAAGGGTTCGTTCCCAACGGGTCGTTATCGTCCGCTCGCATGCAGACGATTCATGTAACTCGTGCCGACGGAGTTGTCACCGTCGTCCTCGACCGGCCGGCACGCAAGAACGCAGTGAACGGGCAGATGTGGACCGAGCTGTTGGCAACGTTCCGCGAGATCGCTGCGAGCCAGGAGGACCGGGTGGTGGTGATCACTGGCGCCAACGACGAATTTTGTTCTGGCGCAGACCTGTCCGGCGAAGAGCGTCCCCGGCTCTTCCTGGCATCGATGCGTCAGGTGGGCGACGTGGCTTTGGCCTTGCACCGGTTGCCCCAACCGACGATCGCCAAGGTGCGCGGTGTGGCGGTGGGTGCCGGCGCCAACTTGGCCTTCGGATGTGACCTCGTGGTGGCGTCGGAGAACGCCCGCTTCTCGGAGATCTTCGCCCGCCGGGGCCTGGCCGTCGACTTCGGCGGCTCCTGGGTGCTTCCCCGTCTGGTCGGCATGCACCGGGCCAAGGAGCTCGCGTTTCTTCGCCGACATGTTCAGCGCCGCTCAAGCTGAGGAGATGGGCCTGGTCAACCGGGTGTTGCCCGATTCCGAGGTGGATGCATTCGTCGCCGACTGGGCGGCACGGTTGGCTTCCGGACCGCCCATTGCCCTGGCAATGACGAAGCGAATGCTCGACAACTCGATGAACGTCACCTTCGAGCAGGCCATCGACGACGAGACGGCCGCCCAGACTCTCGTCTTCGGCACAGAGGACACCGCGCGAGGCGATGAAGGCATTCCTCGAGAAGCGCACACCTCACTTCCGCGGCTGCTGACCCCAACCGCAGCTGGAGGATCACTAGCGTGGTCGGTCGATGCGGATCCGCCGGTTGATCGTGGGTGTTGCTGCTGGGCTTGCTGCGGCGAGTCCGGCCATGGCGTCGCGAGCTTGGGCGTCGCCGCCCGACGAGACGGTGCCTACCGACACCGTCGCTGTCACCACTGACCCGGTGGGCGACGACGGTCTGCCGGTGGCTTTGGGCCCGCTCGTCGTGGTGCCGGCCGGTTGTGCCCTGCCCCCGGTGGCCGAGGTGGTGTTCGAGGGGCGGATCACCGCCGCCAACTCGACAACGGCCCGATTCGAAACGCAGAGGGTGCTCGCCGGCCGCCTGGACGGTCGCGAACGTGCCCCTGGCGTGGTCGACGTGCAGTATGGCGAGGAGGTCCGCTTCCTCGAGATCGGGATGGCCTACATAGTCGGTGCCGGCGCCGACGACGCCACGGGAACCCTTGGCAGCAAGGTGCGCACCCCCGCCCCCCTGTTCGGCGGCGACGCTGTGATCGGCATAAACGACAGCGATGTCGACTGCCCGCGAGTGGAGGATCCCATCCGCACCCTGCTACCCGACGGCACTTCCGTCGAATCGGGGGTGTTCACCCCCCTCGACGGTGAGGGCGACACCCTGCTCAGGGCTGTGTTCCTACCTCTGGGCGTGGCGCTCGCGATCCTCATCGGCCTGGTCCTGCTGAAGCAACTGCTGTTCGCCGTCGGTCGGTCACTGCGCGATCTGGGAGAATCGACACCAACTCCGCAGAGGGTTCGCCGCCACGTGAGGCCCGACTGATCGGGCCAGTCGTGCCACTAGCCGGTGAACGCGGACTCGGCCGCCGCCCTGAGGGTCGATACGGCATGGGCGAGGCCCTCGGGGTCGCGGTACAGCGCGCTGCCCGCCACCAAGACGTTGGCGCCGGCTGCGGCTACTGAGGCGACGGTTGCGGGCCCGATGCCCCCATCGACTTCGACATCGACCTGGTCGGCCAGGCCGGCAGCGGAGATCATCGAGCGCACGGCTCGGATCTTGGGTTCCATGGTGGCGATGTACTTCTGACCCCCGAATCCGGGGTTGACGGTCATCACCAGCACCAAATCGACGAGGTCGAGAACGTGCTCGACAGCCGAGGCGGGGGTGGCCGGGTTGAGGGCCACGGCGGCCTTCGCCCCCAGAGAGGCGATGTTGGCGAGGGTGCGGTGAAGGTGGGGACAGGCCTCGACGTGCACGATCAGCCTCTGGCAGCCGGCCTCGATGAACTCGGCGGCCAGCAGGTCGGGGGTGAGCACCATCAGATGGGCCTCGAACGGCAGGGTGGTGTGGTTGCGGGCCGCGGCGATGACATCGGGCCCGAAGGTGAGATTGGGGACGAACTGTCCGTCCATCACATCCCACTGGATGCGGTCAACGCCGGCGGCCTCCAGCGCGGCGACCTCCTCGCCGAGGCGGGCGAAGTCGGCGGGCAGCACGCTGGGGGCGATCTCGATACGCGGCATCGTCGTCGAGGGTAGCCGCCAGCACCAGAAACCTGGGGGAGTGGGGTGGCGTCCCTAGGCTCGGGGTGATGAGCGCACCTCACACCGAGACGGTGACCATCGAGAAGATGGCGGCCGGGGGTGACGCCATCGGGCGACACCCCGACGGTCGGGTGGTGTTCGTCGAGGGTGCCTTGCCGGGCGAGACGGTGAGGGTGTCGGTGATCACATCGAAGAAGGACTTCGCCAAGGGTGTGGTCAACGAGGTTCTCGAACCCGCGGTCGACCGGGTTGTGCCACCGTGTCCTGAGATCGAGCGCGGGTGCGGTGGATGTGGATGGCAGCACGTGAGCCCTGAGGCCCAGATGGGGCTGAAAGTCGGCATCGTGGTCGACGCCCTGCGCCGCACGGCGAAGCTCAGCGATGCCGTGGTGAAGCCGGGTGGCTCAGTATCACCCTGGGGGTATCGCACGACGGCCCGACTCTCGGTGGCGCCCGATGGGTGCGTTGGTTTTCGAGCGGCGGCCAGCCACCGCACCGTCGCGGTCGGTGGATGCATGGTTGCCCACCCCTCCCTCGCTGCCCTGTTGCCCGGGCTCAGGGTGAGGGGCGCGGAGGAGCTGACCTTGCGTGTCAGCGTGGCCACGGGCGAGGTCACGGCGATGGCAGACAGCGACGGAGCACACATCGAGGGCCTTCCAGAGGGCGCCGGTACTGGCCCCAGCGCCGTGCTGCACGAGGTGGTGGGCGGGGCGCGGCTGAGGGTGAGCGCCGGTTCCTTCTTCCAGTCCGGCCCGCAGGCAGCCGATCTACTGGTGAAGGTGGTGGGCGAGGCCTCCGGCGTTCGGCCGGAATCGTCGGGTGGGCCGATGCTCGACGCTTACGGGGGAGTCGGCCTGTTCGCTGCAACACTTGGCGCGTCACAGTCGATAGTCGTGGAGAGTTCGGCGCTGGCCTGCGCCGACGCCGAAGTGAACCTTGGCGAGAGGGCGAAGGTGGAGTGCATCCCCTTCGAACGGTGGAGTCCCCGCCCGGTAGATCTCGCCGTGGCCGATCCTGCCCGTGCCGGCCTGGGGCGCGAGGGCGTGGCGGTGATCGCGGCCACCGGAGCGTCCCGCCTGGTGCTGGTGAGCTGCGATCCGGCTGCTATGGCCCGCGACACCTCGCTGCTGATGGCCCACGGATATCGCCACGCCGGTTCGACGGTGCTCGATCTGTTCCCTCAGACCCACCACGTGGAAGTGGTGACCCGCTTCGACCTCACCTGACCGAGCCGCCGTCGACGCGTTCGGCGAGGCGGCGGTGCACGGCAGGCCACTCGGAGGCGATGATCGAGTACACGGCCGTGTCGCGGGCTGCGCCAGGCGTGCCCAGGTGCCCGGCGCTCGGGCGATGGTTGCGCAGGACGCCCTCGAAGGTGGCGCCGATGCGTTCGATGGCAGCACGGCTACGAGCATTGAGGGCGTCGGTGCAGACGGCCACCCGGAACACCTGCCAATCCTCGAATGCTTGGGTGAGCAAGAGCAGCTTGGCCTCGGTGTTGATCGCCGATCGCTGGGCATCGGAGGCCAGCCAGGTACCACCTATCTCCACCTCCGCCGGTGTAGAACGCCCCGGCCACCAGGCGATGTTCATGTAGCGGGTACAGCCCACCGCGAGCCCATCGGCCAGGCGTCGCTGGGCGAAAGGCACCACCTGGTCTCGTAGGGCATCGGCCAGCAGTCCTTCGATGTAGGCGTGCATCGAAGGCAGGTCTTCGGGCACCCCGGTGAAGCCGAAGGTACTGGTGTCGCGCCGGGCCGCATCGAGGAGTTCGCCGGCGTGATGAGCGCCGAGAGGCTCGAGCTGGACATGGCTTCCGGTGAGGACAATCGGGTGGAGCCGCACGACACGACAGCATGCCACCACAGGTGTCGCCGGGCAGACCGATATCTGTCGCCTCGGACAAGGCACTGGAACTGTCCAGGAGTTCGATGGTGGGTGCTGTGAACTCGTCCGTCGACGCTCATCAGGACTTTGGGTCATGCCGTTGATGGCGGGATGACGCGTAGCTGTCGCGCCAGGTCTTCGTGCTGCGCCATTGCCCGTCGCTTCCCTTTCGGGCTCGAAGCCTGCCGCGATTCGCCGCCACCCGTAGCGCTCCCTCGCTCAGGTTGGGGCTCGCGAGTGCGGCGAGAGGAACGAGCCGGTTCGGTCCAGCGACCGCCGGGACGACAAACCGGTACAGGTTGTCGAGCACGGCGCGAGCGATCATCTCCCCCAACTGCCCTGGGTCGCCGGCGTCTGCCTTGCGCAGGGCTTGGACGTACTTCGTTCGGTCCCGCTTGTAGACGATGGCCGGTGCATAGCCGAGGCGGACGAGGAGGAGGTTGAGCAGCAGGCGGCCGGCGCGGCCGTTGCCGTCGAGGAAGGGGTGGATCTGCTCGAACCGATGGTGCGCCGCTGCGAGCGACTCGATGGTCTGAGCGGAGGCGCCGATGCGGTGGACGTCGTCGATCCAGTCGTGCATCGCGGCTGGCACGTCAGGCCAAGGTGGGGGAGTCATGCCGCCAGGGAACGACTGGATGTCGTGTTCGCGGAAGCTCCCGGGTCGTTCGTGCTCTGTGGCGTTCGGATGCGGCGCGACTCCCCACACGGGGCCGAGCGCCATCTCGTGCACGTGGCGGACCTCGGCGAGCGTGAGCAGCAGGTCGTTCGACCAGGCTCCTGGCTCGAGAGCTTGCCCGTAGACCCATCGCGCCGCATCGGCGTAGCCGCGTACTTCCATGTACTCGCTGAGTTCCTTGTCGCCGACGGCGACGCCGTCGGTCAGTAGCCGCTCGACCTGCTTGAGCACCAGAGTGTTGCCTTCGATCGCGGTCGAGTGGTGTGCCTCTTGGAACCAGATCGTGGTCCAGATCCCTTCGGCCTCAACCGGGTTGGGGAGCCCACCCATGCGTTCGCGCAACTCGGTGACTGCCTCGTCGAGGCGTCGGTACACCTCGTCGTGTCGCGGGCGTCCGGCCACGGTTCCTCCCAAGTTGTACGGCAGAGCGGTTACGAACCATACCGTACAAGTTGTGGGCACTGGCTTGACCAGATTCGCGGACAACGGCCCTGAGCCAATTCCCTCACGGACGCGCACCCGTCTGTCAGATCGTGCAAGTGGGAGCCCGGTCAGGTGCCGGGCGGTTCGACGCGTTCGATGGTGCCGACTCGATCGATGGATCGATCGAAGGATGCGACGCGGTTGACGCCGGAGCTCTCGGCGCAGGCAACGAGATAGGCCTCGGCGAAGTCAATGCGATCGAACTCGTAGACCTCCAGGGAGCGCAGCAGTAGTGCCGGGTCGACGGTGATCACGGAGCGGAGTGCAATGAGCGAACGCATCGCGTTTGCGATCAGTTCGCGAGGGGTCTTGTAGAACGACTCCAGGACGTAGATGGTTTCGGCGACGATGAGATCGGTGAGGAACAGCTCTGGCTCGGCTGCCAGGTACGCGGTCGCTCGCTTGGCGATCTCGGGCGGCTCGCCGGTCAGGTGGCGCACGATGATGTTCGTGTCGACGAACGCACTCATGCGTGCTTGGCTGCCCGGGTTGCTCGAGTCTTGCGGATGATGTCGTCCCAGGCGACGTTGCGAAGAGCGGCCGGAACTTTGACGGTGCCGGCGAGGGTCAGGAAGTCGGGGGTGCGGGCGAGCACGGCGCGGTTGCCTTCCACGCGGAAGACAACTTCGTCACCCTCGGCGATTCCAAGAGCGTCGCGGACGGCCTTGGGAACGGTCACCTGCCCCTTCGAGCTCACCCTTGCTGCGATCTCCATTGTTAGTTCCTTACTCCGCGACTGTTGTAAGGATAGTGGCCGAGGCGAGTGTGTCAACGCTTCTTCCGAATGGTGAAAGGGTTCCTGCGCTAGACAACCACCCGTCTGGGAAGCACCATGGCCGGTGAGGGGAGGTGACCGCATGAGGCTGAGCAAGAGTTCGGTGGGCGTAACGGTTGTCCTTCTGCTGGGCATCGCCGCATGCGGGGAAGATCAGCGAGCGTCGGTGGCTTCGGCGACGACATCAACCGCCCCGGACACCTCTTCGAGCCGACCCGGGACCACCGACGCGAACGACCCGGCGGACGCTTACCTCGGCTCGACGACCGAGCTCTACCGGCGCACCTTGCCCGACGGCCACGACTTCGTCGTCCGGCTGAGCACCGAGTCATATGCGACGGTGTTCGGCCTTACATGGAGTGCACCGACAGGGTCCGCCGAGGCTTGTCTGGGCGACCATGCGGTGTTCCTCGGGGTGCCTGGTGACGTCGGGCCTTGGGGGTCGGCATGGACGGCAGCCCCATGGTTCGACGAGACGGACCCCACCCAACCCGCAGTGCTGCAGTCGTCGATGTCGTCCGCCTTCACCGTCGCCGCGACCGAGTATCTGGTGGTGCGGACCGACGCCGACGCGGCGGAGGTCGTCCTGTCGTCCCCCGACGACACCGAACTCGACCGCTCCACGGTTGCCAACAGAATTGCGATGCTCGTGGTGGACCCGCGGGCCAAGGGCGAGGGTCAGACAGTGAACGACCTCAGCGTGATGGTCGTTGCCAAGGACGGGCAGCAGTCCGCACCATCACCGCTGTTGCCCGCAGCGCGGAGTGTCGCCGCCGGCTGCAGTCCGGGTGACCCACCGCCGCGTCCTCTCCCCGCGGCAGGCGAACAGCCGGCGAACCCCGACGCAGCAGCAACCGAGATCCGCCAACGCCACGCTCTGCTTGTCGACCTTTCGGTTCCCTCCAATCTGAAGCCGGCCGATCTGCTCGACGACGACACCGGCGTCTCCGACGCCATCGCCACACTCGACACCAGCCCGTTCAACGACCTCGCCTCGAGTGCGATGTTCTCCATCGACGAGGTCGTGTTCACCAGGCCCGACGAGGCGTGGTTCCGCTACACGATCACCACGACGTCTGCGACCTATGCCGACCGATTCGGCATTGCCGTGTTCAACGGTGACGTCTGGCAGATCACTCGGGCAACGATCTGCCAGGACCTCGCTCTCGCGCTCGCCCCGTGTGAACCAGACCCACCGACGATCCCCCTGCCTTCGACTCCGGAATGGGAAGCAGAGTGGCAGGCTTGGATGAACCGAGCCACCCTGTACATGGTCAATGACGGGTGTCCGCCTCTGTCCCAATGCTGAGGCGGTTCGTCGACCGGTTCCTCACTGCGAACTCCATGGCACACCTCCTTCCTGCACGGCTGGTGTACGGACACTCATTTCGATCCGATGCTCACCGCCCGCCAAGGTCGAAGCCTGCGTCGGCAAGGAGATCGATGACGAACGCCGCCAGGTGATCGTCGTGCGGAGCGAGTGGGAACGCGGTCTGATACTCGGCCACGAGTTGTTCCGCGCTTGCGAACTGTTCGGCGATGTGTGGCCAGATGACCTGCATGTCGGCGAGGTCGTTGGGATCCGCGTGATGCAGCTTCATCAGGAACAGGAAGCGGAGGGGGACACCCAGCGCGAGCAATCGGGGGTACTCGGCGAGAACCTCACAGGCCTCGATGCCGAGCGTCGCCGGCCAGAACGGGGCAGCGTTGTCGTTGAGCCAGTTGGCTGCCAGGCCGTGTCGGCTCCCGACGATTCTCACCGCATCACGGAGCTCCTCATCGATTGGACGAATGGTGTCGACATCGCGTGTGGCTTCGCGTAGCCCGTGCCACGCAAGCAAGGAACCGCCTGCGATGACCAGGACGTGCTGAGGGCCATCCGGAGCGAGCGCTTCGGCGACAGCGGCCACCAGCCGGCGGACCGCATCACTGTCGAGGAGCTGGTCGCCGTTCACGCTGGGACCAGCTCGCGGTCGCGCCAGATTGCTGCCGCTGGAATGAGGATGTTCCTCTGCTTCAACTGCGTTGGGACCTTCGCCTCATTGGCAGCACGCATGCGGGGCGTTCCCTTGCTCTCCCAGTTGTACGGCAGTGGCCGAACCCGCCGTGCCCACTTGGGGCGTTTGATGCCGATGTCGTCGGCAGTCTTCTCTGCGATCCCGGCGAGCAGGTTGTCGAAGAACAGCGAGCCGGAGGGCAGCGGTGCGGGAATGATCGCAGCACCCGAGAGCTCAGGATGGAGCGCCAGTTGGTCGGCGAATGCGCGGAGGTTCGTCCAGTTCGGCTGATCGGCTCCGGAGTGGTCTTTCGACCACGCGTCTGTCAGGTCGGCCAACTTGACGACACGGGTCTTAGCGGAGCCGCCCAGCCCGACTTCCTCCCCGAGTGCCGCGGCGATCCTGCAGATGGTCGACCACCGGGGGTTCTCCCGACCCTGTTCGATTCGGGAGATCGTCGGATAGGCGACCTGAGCGAGCGTTGCCAGCTCGCGAATCGAGAGCCCGAGCGTGGTGCGGGAGCGCCGAATGCCGATCGCAATGTTTTCCACAGGTGTTAGCATATCGGATAACAGTCTAGAGTCCAATCGGCCTGGTTGGAGGTGCGCCAGGCGCAGGCGGCGCGGCAGGATCTCGACGGGACTCTGTCAGTCCAAAAAGCAAGGAGCGGGTCAGAGGTTCTCTCTGCCCCGCTCCCTTCACTGTGCGCCCCCTGGGTTTCGAACCCAGAACCTGCGGATTAAGAGTCCGTTGCTCTGCCGTTGAGCTAGAGGCGCGATTGGCGCTGGCAGTGTAGGTGGCTGACTAGATGCCCCTAAACCGCTTCACACCTGTGATGGGGTCCGCCGCGAAGCTCGCCTCATTGGGGTGACCGACGGGGCTCGAACCCGCGACCCTCAGTACCACAAACTGATGCTCTACCAGCTGAGCTACGGCCACCATGTTGGGGTAGGAAGTGTGCCACATCGGACCGGATTTTCCACCCCGGTTTCACCGTCGGGCGACCGTGCCGGATCCATCGGTAGGGGCTCTGCGGGGGCTGGACCTTTGTCGCCCGAGCACGGCGGCGCCCGACGGGTCGCCACGGAATCCGTGGTGGGCTAGGCTCCGCGGAACGAAATCCGGAGGACAACTCTCATGAGCGCAACGGAAAGCATTCCCGAACGCCACCTCGCCGAGCGAGCCAAGCAGATCACAAGTAGCGAACTGCGCACCTACATCGACCGCACCCACGGATCCCAGCGGGCCACCGAGAGGGCGCGCAAGGTGCTCCCGCTGGGTGTGCCGAGCAGCTTCCAGGCCTACGACCCGCACCCGATCGTGGTGCGCCGCGCCCAGGATGCCTGGATGGAAGACGTCGACGGCAATCGCTACATCGACTTCGACATGGGCTTCGGCGCCCTGTTCGCCGGGCACTGCCATCCGGCGGTGCGCCGCGCCGTCGAGCGAACCAGCTCGACAACGGCACCCTGTTCGTCACCCCCTGCGAGATGAACGCCGAGGTCGCCGAACTGCTCGGTGAGCGCTACGGCCTGCCCATGTGGCGGTTCACCAACTCGGGCACCGAGGCCACGATGGACGCCATCCGAGTGGCCCGCGGCGTTACCGGGCGGGAGAAGATCGTGAAGGTCGAGGGCGGCTATCACGGCCACCACGACGAGGTGATGATCAGCGCTGAAGCCGCCGATCAGCGAGGCCGGCCCGGCCGACGCGCCCCGGTCCATCCCGGCAACGGCCGGCATCACCCGCGCCGTGCTGGGCGACACGATCGTCGTTCCCTACAACGACGCTGCGGCGCTCGAGCGTGTCCTCGCCAAGGGCGACGTGGCCTGCTTCATCGTCGAGCCGGTGATGGAGAACATCGGCATCTGCATGCCGCAGCCGGGCTACCTGCAGGCAGTGCGAGAGATCACCCGCAAGTACGGCACGATGCTGATCTTCGACGAGGTCAAGACCGGCATCACCGCCGGGTGGGGTGGCGCCACCGGCGTGGTCGGCGTGCAGCCCGACCTGGTGGCGCTGGCCAAGAGCATCGGTGGTGGTCTGCCTCTCGGCGCCTTCGGTGGCACCCATGAGTGCATGGACCAGATCACCACCGGCAAGGTGCTGCACCTCGGCACCTACAACGGCAACCCGCTGTGCATGGCCGCCGCCAAGGCCGTGCTCACCGAGGTGTGCACCCCCGAAGTCACCCAGACCACGATCGATCGAAACCGCTTGCTGCTCGACGAGTGCGACCGCATCATCGCCGAGGCCGGGCTACCCGCCCACACGGTCCAGTTCGGCGCCAAGGGCTGTGTCACCTGGGCGCCGGAGCCGATCCACAACTACCGCGACTACAAGGCCACCGACTTCGATCTGGCCTTCGCCCAGTGGATGCACGGCATCAACCGCGGCGTGCTGCTGCCGCCGGGCCTCGACGAGCAGTGGCTGATCTCGGTGCTGCACACCGACGCCGACGCCCTGCACTACGCGGAGGTGTTCGCCGAGTTCGTGGCGGAGCTGACGGCCTGAAGTAGCAGAGGGTCGTCAGCCGCTCCAGCGTCGTTCTTCGTTATAGCGGTAGGTGCTCACAGGTGTGCTCCACCGCTTGTTCTTGCGCGCCATCCCGGATCCGGCGAAGAGGGCCAGTGCCCCACCGACCAGTACCACTTCCATGCCAATCAGCAAGGGGAGAGAGTCGTCTGCCAAGCGTGCGGGAACGTTGGCCCATGGGCTCGCGCTGAGCAGGGGGATGATCAGCTTCGGGATCAGGTAGCCCAGCAGGGCCGTGAGCGCGGCGAGTAGGAGCAGACCCAGGGCAAGGCTCTTCAGCAGGGCGGTGCGATCTGGGTGGGAAGCGAACCCGAGAGCTACGAGTACGAGGGTGGCGAGCGCGGCTAAGGGAACCAGCCAGCCAACGACGGTGCGGGCGACGGCGAGGGCCGACACCTTGGGAACGGGGAGGGTCACCGCAGGGAGGGTGGCAACCGCTTCGTTGCGCACGAGGGGAACCATTTGTTCACCGGTGATCTGTACCGGTTCCTCCTGCTCTCCGATCAGGTGGGCATGGGCGTCGTGAATGATCTCGGCGAGCAGCTCCTGACCCTCGGGGTGTTCGGCGACCGAAGTCACCGTGGAGCGCAGGGCAGCGACCGAGTCCGGGCTGCCATCGGTGAGCGTGGCGGCGGTGGAGTCGACGATTATGTCGATCAGTTCCTGCCTGATTTCATCATCGCTTAGGACCACATTGGCGGCATCGGCCGAGTTGTCGGGGTCGAAAGCCGTTCGTTGCAGCAAGAAGCCGGCGACGGTAAGGCTGGCACAGGTGTAGGCGAGGCCGAACAAGAGGCCAGCGAGTGTTCGGCGCACGATGGAACAGTCTGCCTGATCCAGGCCGATACATCTATACCATCGGGGGTATGGATCGCACGAAACCTGCGACCGCCACCATGCTTGGCAGAGCTCTGCTGCTCAAATGCCCTTGGTGCGGGAGCCGCAAGACGTTCATCCACCGATGGATGGGGCATCATGAGCGTTGTCGAACGTGTGGCATCCGCTGGCACCGGGAGGTCGGTTTCGAGCTCGGCCCTGTCGCCCTCAACGTGGTCGCGACGTTTCTCATCCTCGGTGTGGGCATGGTCGTCGCCTTCGTGGCCACCGCGCCCGACTTCCCGGTGGGGCCGCTCACCTTGGGTGTGGTGGGCGGGGCCCTATTGGTGCCGATGATCCTCTACCCGTTCACCTACACCCTCTGGCTGGCGTTCGACCTCGCAGTCCACCCCCCCGACGAAAGCGAGTTGGTCGAAGCCGACGCGAGCGTCGGTAGGTGATGGGGTCGACGCGAGCGTCGGTAGGTGATGGGGTCGGTTGGTTTGGCGAAATGCTTGATCGAACTACTGTTCGTAGTTACAATGGTGTCGTTCGAACACGGCACCACCGGCTCGGGTGAACCCAGGACATCCTCCCAGGATCCCTGTCACACCCTTTCCGTAGGGTCCGGCTATCGAGGCAGTGGCCTCCACCAACCAGCAGGGAACGGGAAGGGAACGACATGAGCACGGATCGTGACAAGGCACTCGACGTCGCACTGGCGGCCATCGACAAGCAGTTCGGCAAGGGTTCCATCATGAGGATGGGCGAGAAGGGGTCGATAGCCATCGAGGCCATCCAGACCGGAGCGCTAGCGCTCGACGTGGCGCTCGGCGTGGGCGGCCTGCCGCGCGGTCGTGTGGTCGAGATCTTCGGTCCCGAGTCCTCAGGCAAGTCCACCCTTGCCATGCACGTGGTGGCCGAGGCCCAACGCAACGGCGGCATCTGCGCTTACATCGATGCCGAGCACGCGATGGATCCGATCTACGCCCGGGCCATCGGGGTCGACATCGACCAGTTGCTCATCAGTCAGCCCGACACGGGCGAGCAAGCACTCGAGATCGCCGACATGCTCGTGCGCTCCGGGGCCCTCGACGTCGTGGTCATCGACTCGGTGGCGGCACTCACGCCTCGCGCCGAGATCGAGGGTGAGATGGGCGACACCCATGTCGGCCTCCAGGCCCGGCTGATGAGCCAGGCTCTGCGCAAGCTCACCGGTAGCCTCAACCGCACCAACACGATCATGATCTTCATCAACCAACTGCGCGAGAAGATCGGCGTCATGTTCGGTTCTCCCGAAACGACCCCCGGCGGCCGGGCGCTCAAGTTCTACGCATCGATCAGGCTCGACATCCGTCGCATCGAGAGCATCAAAGACGGCGCCGAGGTGGTGGGCTCCCGCACCCGGGTGAAGGTGGTCAAGAACAAGGTGGCCCCGCCCTTCAAGCAGGCCGAGTTCGACATCATGTACGGCAAGGGCATCAGTCGCGAGGGTTCTCTGCTCGACATGGCGGTCGACATGGGCATCATCAAGAAATCGGGGGCCTGGTTCACCTACGACGGTGAGCAGTTGGGCCAGGGTCGGGAGAACGCGAAGAACTTCCTCTCCGAAAACCCCGAGATCATGGTCGAGGTCTCCGAGAAGGTGAGGGTTCAGGCAGGCATCGGCGCCGACCTGATCGACTACTCGCCGGCCGACGATCAGCCGATCGACATCGTCTGAGGTCGGCTCGGGCTTCAACCGACCGATCCTCCGTTTCCGGGCTCCGGTAGCCTGGGGCGTCATGGCCCGCAGCTACGTCGTGCGCACCTTCGGGTGCCAGATGAACGAACACGACTCGGAGCGCATCTCCGGCCTACTGGAGTCCGACGGCCTGGTGCCGGTGGACTCAGAGGCCGAGGCCGACGTAGTGGTCCTCAACACGTGCTGCATCCGCGAGAACGCCGACAACAAGCTCTACGGCACTCTCGGCGTTCTGAAGCGTTGGAAGGGTGAGCGTGAGGGGCGCCAGATCGTGGTGGCCGGTTGCCTCGCCCAAAAGGACCGCGACCTGGTGGGCAACAAGGCGCCGTGGGTAGACGTCGTTCTCGGTACCCACAACGTGCACCGCACTACCGATCTGGTGCACCAGGCCACCGAGCACGGTCAGGTCACCGAGATCTTCGACGCGGCCGTCATCGACGACCATGCCCTGTTTCCCAGTGCACTACCGGCTCGACGTGCCACCTCGTACAACGCGTGGGTCACGATCCAGATCGGCTGCGACAACCAATGTGCCTATTGCATCGTGCCCACGGTGCGCGGCGCCGAGGTCAGCCGGCCTCTATTCGACATCGTCGATGAGGTAAGGGCACTTGCCGCCGACGGGGTTACCGAGGTGACCTTGCTCGGCCAGAACGTCAACAGCTACGGACGCGATCTTCAGCTCAGTGCTCGCCTGGCAGGCGATACTTCGGCTCGGGCGAGACCCCTGTTCGACGACCTGCTCACCCAGGTTGGCGCGGTGCCGGGTATCCGCCGGGTGCGCTTCACCAGCCCCCACCCCAAGGACATGCGTCCCGAAACGTTCGCGGCGATGGCTGCCACACCGACGGTTTGCGAGCACCTGCACTACCCCCTGCAGTCCGGTAGTGATCGTGTCCTGGCTGCTATGCATCGCGGCTATACGGCAGAGCGCTACCTCCAAAGGCTCGCCGAGGCCCGACGGTCGCTCACTGACCTGGCGGTCAGCACCGACATCATCGTCGGCTTCCCCGGTGAGACCGAAGCAGACTTCGAGCTCACCCTCGAGGTCGCCGCGGCCGCTGAATACGACTACGCGTACACCTTCATCTTCTCTCCCCGGCAGGGCACCGAAGCGGCCGATCTGACGGACCGGTACATCGACCCGGTGGTAGCGGGGGAGAGGTTCCAGCGCCTGAGGGTTGTGGTCGAGCGCAGCGCGCTGGCAAAGCACCTGGCTCGTGTTGGCGGTACTGAGGAGGTGCTTGTCGAGGGGCCGAGCAAGAAGGACCCCACGGTGCTGTCCGGACGTACGCGGCAGAACAAGCTGGTCCATTTCACCCCAACGCGGCCCCTGCTGGTGGGCACCTACGCCACGGTGGAGGTCACCTCCGCCGCACCCCATCACCTGATGGGTCGTCTCGTAGAGGTTCTCGCCGAACCAATCCACAAGCGGCGCATCCCCGTCCTCGCCGGGTGAGCACGCCCCTCGTAGTCGTCGGCCCAACGGCCTCGGGCAAGAGCGACGTGGCCATGGCCTACGCGCTGGCTCACCCAGGCGCCGAGATCGTCGCCATCGATGCCATGCAGGTCTACCGGGGCATGGACATCGGCACTGCCAAGCCGTCGCCCGCCGATCGCCAGGCGGTGCCCCACCACTGCCTCGACCTGGTCGCCGCCGGTGATGACTTCAACGTGGCCAACTTCGCTGTGGCCGCAGGGGTGGCCATCGAGGGCATCGCCGCCCGCGGCGGTCGTGCGGTCCTGGTTGCCGGGACGGGTCTGTACCTCCGTTCTGTCACCGATCCGATGGAGATTCCCGGGCGCTGGCCCGAGGTGAGAGCGGGGCTCGAACAAAGGGTTGTCGCCGAGGGGTCGGAGATCCTGCACAGCGAGCTCTCTGCTCTGGACCCTCTGGCAGCGTCGCGCATGGAGCCGTCGAACACGCGGCAGGATCGTCCGTGCCCTCGAGGTCACCCTTGGCAGTGGCCGTCCGTTCAGCTCATTCGGTGGGGGGCTGAACCTCTACCCGCCGGTGCCGTTCACCCAGGTCGGCCTGCAATGGCAGCGTCCCCACCTGGCCGAGCGAATAGTCGCCCGTGTGCACCGAATGATCGCGTCCGGCCTGGTAGGCGAAGTGGAGGGGCTGCTGGCGGCTCCGGCGGGGCTGTCGCCCACAGCCCGCCAAGCGCTCGGCTACAAGGAGATCATCGACCACCTCCACGGGCACTGCTCCCTCGACGAGGCCGTAGACACAATCATCCGTCGCACCCGCCAATTCGCCGTGCGCCAGGAACGATGGTTCCGGCGCGACCCCCGCATACGCTGGGCTTCGATCGAGCACGACCCGGTGGCCGAGGTGCTGCCCGTTCTCGAAACGATCTGACAACGCCATGACCACCCTGACCCTCACCAAGCACCACGGTCTAGGCAACGACTTCCTCGTCGTCTTCCACCCGGGCATCGCCGATCTGGCCGCCCTCGCCCGTCGCCTGTGCGACCGGCGCCGTGGTATCGGCGCCGACGGCCTTCTCGTCGGTGAGAGCGAACCGGGTCATGACGCGCGCATGGTGCTCTACAACGCCGACGGCTCACGCGCCGAGATGAGCGGGAACGGAATCCGCTGCTTCGCCCAGGCGCTGGCGATGCGCCGTGGTGGCCACGAACCCCAGGTGATCCTCACCGACGCCGGCGAGCGCACGGTCACCCTCGGCGCCACCGACGACCCGACGGTCATCCACGCCGCGGTCGACATGGGCGAGGTGACCGACATCGCCGAGCCCGCCGACTGGCACCGCCTCGGCTGCGACCCACTTCGCCCGGTGAGCCACCTCAGTCTCGGCAACCCCCACAGTGTGATCGCCGTCGAGGCCGTTGCCGAGGTCGACCTGCTCACCCTCGGGCTCGCCGTCGCGAACGTCAACCTCGAGGTCATCGAGGCCGGGCCCGAAGCCGACGCGATAACCATGAGGGTGCATGAGCGTGGGGCGGGGGTCACCGAAGCCTGCGGCACCGGTGCCTGCGCCAGCGCCTGGGCTGCCAGTTCGTGGGGCATGGTTCCGGCCACGGCGGAGGAAATCGTCGTGCACATGGACGGCGGGGATGCCAAGGTACGGCTGCACCACCCGACACCCGGCCGGGTCACCCTCATCGGTCCCGCCCAGTACGTGGGCACGATCACGGTGCAGGTCTGAGAAAGGCGCGGAAGGTGCGCGGCATGAACACGCCCTACAACGAAGCGCTCGGCGCAACGCTCATCGAGCGCACGAGGCGCGAGAAGATCGTCATCGTCGGCGTCACCCTGCCCGGCCACACCGACGCCGACACCGAGGCCGGCCTCGACGAGCTCGCACTGCTCATCGACACCGCCGGTGCCGACGTGGTGGCCCGTATCGAGCAGCGCCGCGATGCACCCGACCACACCTGGTACATCGGCAAGGGCAAGGCCGAGGAGCTGAAGGAGATCTGTCTCGCCGTCGACGCCGACACGGTGGTGTTCGACAACGAGTTGGCTCCTGCCCAGCAGTACAACCTGGAGAAGCTGCTCGGCCGCACGGCCCTCGACCGCACTGCGGTCATCCTCGACATCTTCGCCCAGAACGCCCACACCCTGGAGGGCAAGGCCCAGGTCGAGCTGGCCCTGTTGCGCTACCGCCTGCCCCGGCTGCGTCGTGGGGCCACGGCCCGCCTCTCCCAGCAGCGTGGCGGCATCGGCGGCCGCTTCGGTTCCGGTGAGACCAAGCTCGAGGTCGACCGGCGGCGGATCATGCGTCGAATCACCAAGCTCGAGGGCGACCTGCGCGACCTCCAGCTGAATCGCAACCTGCAGCGCAAGGGGAGGGTGCGCAGTGGCCTGGCTGCTGTCACCATCGTCGGCTACACCAACGCAGGAAAGTCCACCCTGTTGAATCGGCTCACCCATGCCGGGGTACTTGTGGAGGACCGCCTGTTCGCCACCCTCGACCCCACCACCCGCCGCCTGGCGCTGCCCGGTGGCGAACCGGTGCTGCTGACCGACACGGTGGGGTTCGTGCGACGCCTGCCCCACGGGTTGGTCGAGGCGTTCAAGAGCACCCTCGAGGTCGCCAGCGCCGCCGACTTCCTGGTGCACGTCGTCGACTGTGCGGCGCCGGATCCTGAGGGCCAGATCGCCGCCGTGCGCGTGGTTCTCGATGAGATCGATGCCCTGTCCGTGCCTGAGCTGTTGGTGTTCAACAAGTCCGACGCCGAGCCCGACGTCGCAGACAGAGCTGGTCGCCGACCACCCGGGGTCGGTGGCCGTGAGCGCTCTCACCGGCGAGGGCATCGACATTTTCCTGCGTACCCTCGGGGACCGTCTGCGCTCGATCAGTCGGGTGGTGGAGCTGCTCGTGCCCTACGAGCGCGGCGACGTGCTGGCCGCCGTGCACCGCGAGGGCGAGGTCGTGTCGACCTTCCACGACGAGGGTGGTATCAGGGTTAGGGCCCGGCTTTCCGAGGCTTCGGCCGGCCGCCTCGCCGAATTCGTCGTCCAGTAGGGCTCGCCGTTACCGATCGGGCAGGATGGTGAGCGCATGAACGATCCCAAGGGCTTCGTGCCCCCGCCCTATCCGTACGATCGGCTCGATCGCTTCGCCCCACTGGCCCAGGCATTCGAAGGCGGCGTGGTCGACCTGTCGATCGGTACGCCGTGTGACGCACCACCGGCCGAGGTGGTGCTCGCGCTCGAGCACCAGCAACAGCGAGCGCGGCTATCCACCCAGCGTCGGTGGCCCGGTGCTGAAGGCGGCCATCCGCAGCTGGATAGATCGGCACTTCGGTGTCGAGGTGCCGCTCACCCAGATCGCTGCCTGTGTCGGTACCAAGGAATTCGTCGCGACCACACCCCAGTTCCTCAAGCTGCGCACCCCATCGCGCGACACCGTGCTCTACCCGGCGGTGTCCTACCCCACCTACGCGATGGGGGCTGATGCTCGGAGGTTGCCGTCCGGTGCCGGTACCGGCAGCAGCCGACGGCTCCATCGACCTGGCGGCGATCGATCCGGCCGACGCCGCGCGGGCGTTGATGCTGTGGGTCAACAGCCCGTCGAACCCCACCGGTGCACTCAGCGATCTGCAGGCTGCAGCCGAGTGGGGCCGGGCGAACGGTGTGCCGGTGTTCAGCGACGAGTGCTATGTCGAGTTCACCTGGGACGGTCTACCGCGAACCATCCTGCGAGTCCGGTCTCGACGGGGTGGTGGCGGTTCACTCGCTCTCCAAGCGGTCGAACCTCGCCGGGCGTCCGGGTCGGCTTCTACGCCGGTGACGCCGAGTTGGTGCACTACCTGGAGTGAGGTCCGCAAGCACGTCGGGATGATGGTGCCCGGTCCGGTGCAGGCGGCGGGTGCGGCTGCACTGGCCGACGACGCCCATGTGCTCGCCCAGCGCGATCGCTACCGGCGGCGCCTGGAGCGTCTCGGCGAGGTGCTTTGCCACCTGGTCGCGGTTTCGATGTGCCGATGCCCGCAGGCGGCTTCTACCTGTGGTTCGATGTCGTCGACGGGTGGGCGTTCGCCGAGCGTTTGGCCACCGAGGGCGGTGCCCTGGTGAGCCCCGGCGACTTCTACGGAGAGGGTGGTGCACAAACGGTGCGGGTCGCCGTGGTACAACCTGACGATCGGATCGAGCTGGTCGCCACACGACTGGGGGTGAAGTGATGTCATATCAACCTCAACAACCTCACCCGGGCATGGGGCCTGTGCCTGGGCCCCCAGGCGTGCCGATGGCGCCCGCCCAGCCCTACTACGCACCGGTACAGGCTCCGTTGGCGTCTGGGGCGGGCGGTGGAGGCGGAAGCAAGATGCTCACCATGATCGGCGCAGCGGCGTTGGTGGTGGGTCTCGGCGCCGGGGTGGCGTTGTACCTGATGAGCGGATCGGCGAAGGAGGAGACGGTGAAGAAGTTCGCCCGAGCCCCCGTCGGCTGTTCGACGACTCTCGAGTTCGACAAGAGCGGCACCTTCACGTTCTATGTCGAGACCAAGGGCACATTGCCGACCCTCGGCGGCGACTGCGCGGCCAGTGGAGGCAGCTACGAAAGAACCTCCTCGGCTCTGCCGGCGGTGACCCTCGCTCTCGTCGGCCCCGATGGCCAGGCGGTGGGACTAGAGCAGAGTGGCTCCATTCTGTCCTACGACACCGGCGGCTACGCGGGGCGGGCGATAGAGAAGGTGAGCATCGAGTCGACCGGCACCTACCAACTGACGGTGACTTCCGAGGAGTCCGACTTCGCGATTGCTGTGGGCGGCGACCCGGAGGCGGACAGCAGCTCGATGAAGTCGATGGGCTTGATTGTCGGCGCCGCTGGCTTGTTACTCGGTGGGTTGCTGCTGTTCCTTGGCAAGCGCAAGACGAGCGGTAGTGCCACCCCACCCCAGTCGACCTGGCAACCTGGCGCGGCTCCAGTGCCCGGATGGCAGCCACAGCAACCTCTTGGCGGCTACCAGCCGGCACCGCCTGGCCCGCCACCGGACCTCCATCGGGACCCGGGTGGGGTGCACCCCACCAGTAGGAGTGGCTACAGCCGCCTGAGGACGGTCACCACGCGGCCGAACACGCTCACCTGGCCGTGGGGGAAGACCATCGGCTCGAGGCGCGGGTTGGCGGGCAGCAGGGTGACGGTGTCGCCCTTGCGTTGGAAGGTCTTCACCGTCGCCTCCTCGCCGGGGATGCCGGCGATGACGATGTCGCCGTTATCGGCCGTGGTCTGGGCTCGGGAGACGACGAAGTCGCCGTCCATGATGCCGACCTCGATCATCGAGTCGCCCCGAACACGGAGCATGAACAGCTCACCACCGGTGCCGGTGAAGTCCTCGGGGAGGGGGAACAATTCCTCGACGTTCTCCTGAGCCAGCACGTCGGTACCGGCGGCGACATCGCCGACGAGGGGTACGTGGCGCACTGGGCGCCTCTCGATGGCCGCATCCGATGACGGGTCCCACTTCACCTCGAGGGCCCTCGGCTTGGTGGGATCCCGATGGATGTATCCCATGCGCTGGAGGGAGGCGAGGTGGCTGTGGACGGTGGAGGGGGAGGTGAGCCCCACTGCCTCGCCGATCTCGCGGACGCTGGGTGGGTAACCCAGGTCGCGCATGCTCTTTTCGATGACCTCGAGGATGCCTCGTTGTCGCCCGGTGAGTTGTCTTCGCGTATAGCCATGGGGTCAGCGTACACGCGTTCGTCGAGCAGGTCAAACATTTGTTCGTGCAACAGATGTTCGGCAAGGGTTGACGTCGAACAACTGTTCTGGCAGACTACGAACAGTCGTTCGTGCAACACCTGTTCGAGCTTCAGTCCCGAATCTCGCTAACCGGTGCTCAACCCCTGTCACACCCCTCATGGAGGATCATCCCATGCCCGCCGCCAGCTACACCGCTACCAGCTACACCGTCGTAGTGCCTGCCCGCCTCGTCGCACCGGCACCCACCACCACCGTCTACATCCGACGTCGCCTTCTCGTGTCGGTGGTAGTCGTGGCCACTTTGCTGGTCCTGTGGTTCGGTGCCGGCAACGTTCTGGCGAACCGTGGGGGTACCCCTGCCTCCACCCCCACGGTTCGTCCAGTAGCCACCCATGTCGTCCAACCTGGCGACACCCTGTGGTCCATCGCCGAGTCGAATCACGGCGAGTTCTCTCTCACCGCTTACGTCGACACCCTGGTGGCGGCCAACGGTGGCACCCGGCTCGAGGTCGGGCAGGTCATCAGCCTGCCCTGACTGCCCACTAGGACTGCCCACTAGGACTGCAGGGTGAGGGCTGTCTGTCACGCAGTAGCCTCCACCGCCATGCGATGCCCTCGTTGCCAGGCCGACGACACCAAGGTCATCGACTCGCGAGGCGGAGGAGGGCACGGCTATCCGCCGCCGCCGTTCTTGCGTCGCCTGTGCGTATCGCTTCACCACCTATGAGCGGCTCGACGAGGTGCCCCTCGTGGTTGTGAAGAGCTTCGGTCGGACGCGAGCCGTTCGATCGGGCGAAGATCATCGCCGGGGTCAGCGCAGCGTGCAAGGGGCGCCCGGTAACGGCCGAACAGATCGACCAACTCGCCGAGGGAATAGAGGAGTACGCCCGTCTGCAGGGCTCCGTCATCACCACGGCCGAGATCGGCGTAGAGGTGCTCGATCGGCTACGCGGCCTCGACGAGGTCGCCTACCTTCGCTTCGCCAGCGTTTACAAGGGTTTCGACGGCGCGGCCGATTTCCAGCGCGAACTGGTGCTGCTGAAGAAGCTGCAGAGGTCGTGATCCGCCGGTTGGGCGCGATGGCCGTGCTCGCCCTCGCCACCATCGCCTGCACCTCCGACGAAGTAGCCGGGCCGGCAGGGGTTGGGAGCGATCCAACTGCGGTCACCAGCACCAACAGCGCCAGCACGAGCGTCGTCAGACACCACAACATCGACGAGCAGTACGAGCAGTACGAGCACGACGAGCACGACGACCACGATGCTCCCCGATGACTTCCTCGGTGAGCAGGTCATCGGGGTATCGGCCGGTGGTCTGCCGATCACGGTCTCCCACCGCGGCACTCCGGGTGGCACCGTGGTCCTCGTCGTCGGCGTAATCCACGGCGATGAGAACGCCGGTCTGGCTGTGCTCGACGAGTTGAGGACTATGACCCTGCCCCAAGGTCTCGACCTGTGGCTGATGGGTGCGATGAACCCCGACGGCTATGGCGCCGACGTGCGCGGCAACGCCAACGGTGTCGATCTGAATCGCAACTTCCCCCACGACTGGACCCCCATCGCCGAGCCCGGCGACTGGCAGTACAGCGGAGCAGGCCCGGCAAGTGAACCCGAGACCCAAGCCTTCATCGCCTTCGCCGAGGGCATCCGGCCGGCGCTCACCCTGTGGTACCACCAAGACCTCAATCGCGTCTCACCCTCGAACGGCCCCGATGGCCCCCTGAGGCGCCTCTACGCCGATATCACCGGACTTCCCTATGAGACGGTCAGCGGGGGCACCTACAGCGGTGTGGCGGCCACCTGGGTGCGCCGTTCGATACCCGGAGCGATGTCGTTCATCATCGAACTCGGCCCCACCCTGACCGCCGACGAGGCGGTGGTACACGCCGGCGCCGTGCTGGCCGTCGCCCAGATGGTGCTCTGAGCCGGCGCCAGGGGCCGCAGAGGGGCCAGGGGTGCCCTCGAGCGCGAAGTCAGGTAGCGGGCGAACAGGAAGCCATCGTCGGCCTCGCACAACTGGGCCAGGTGCATGCGGTGGGTGAGTGGGGGAGCGCCATCTATCAGGCGCTTGCCATCGCCGCCGGCGACCACCGGGGCGAGGGTCAGGTTCACTTCGTCGAGCAGGTCAGCGGCGGCCAGCATTCCGTTCACCGTGGGGCCACCTTCGGCTTGCACCACTCGGGCGTCGAGCATGCCGATAGCGGCTGCGAGGTCGACGTCGCCGCGGCCTGCCCGGATGGATGGTACGGGGACCTGAGGACCGTCCTCGGGCAAGATGAGCAGGGCCGCACCCGATGTGAACAGGGGCAGTTCGAAATCGAACGACCCGGTCCGCGAAACGATGGCGATGAGTTGGCCCGGTTCGCGCGGCGGTCCGTAGCCATCGGCGCGCACGGTGCCGGCACCGACCACGATGACATCGGCGGAGCGGCGCAGGGTGAGCAGCACCTGCCGGTCCGTAGGGCTCGACAGGGCCCGCGAGTTGTGGTCGATGACCGTCGAGCCGTCGATGCTCGACACCATGCAGAGCGACACATAGGGCCGGTGGGCGTGGCGCCGGCGGGGTGCGGCACAAGCCTCGTCGATGCTGATTTCGGCGACCGGGTTGGGGAAAAGGCGTCGCATCACAGGAAGGATGCCACCGTGGAAGTCGTTCGCCGCGCCGTCCGCCTGTGGATATGTGGAGAACCACTGCCTAGTCGCCGGCTGTTTGCGCCCTGTTCACCGGGTCGTCCACAGCCATTCCCCCGGATATTCACACGTTTGTACCCCTTCCTCCCCACAGGCCAGTGCCCCTAGTGTGACCCTTGTAGCTGGCAGCGGCGCAAGGGCGCGGATGGACAGTGACCCACTCGGGTCGAGGCTGTTCGGAAGGCCTCCGAGAGAGGGTCCACTGTGGGGCGAGGGCTCCAGGAACCTGTGACCTTTGCGCCGCTCGCCACCTCCTGCCAGGGGCTTAGCGCCCGAAAAAGGTTGGTCATTGACAGGGGTGTAACTACAGTGATGTAATCCCTTTCTCTTGTGGTCTCCGGGGGCAATGGGACCATCCAGCTACCAGATCTTGTGGTGTTGTCCGTCTCTGCCCGAAGCCCCTCAGTCCTAAACCCTCGCAACACGAACTTCGTAACCCAACCTTCGCAACAAGGAGCACTTCATGTCACTGGCACCGGATCGCCTCGCCATCGGGATTCAGCGGCACTTCACCACGCCGGGCGTGCACCCCTATGACGAGGTGGTGTGGGAGCACCGCGACGCACGGATCACCAACTGGAAAGATGGCACCGTCGCCTTCGAGCAGCTTGGCGTCGAGTTCCCCGTCGGCTGGTCGTTGAACGCCACGAACATCGTCGCCCAGAAGTACTTCCGCGGCTCGCTCGGCCTGCCCGGCCGGGAAAGCTCGCTGCGCCAGGTGATCGACCGGGTGGCCGACACCATCACCCACGTGGGGGGTCGAGGGCGGCTACTTCGCCGACCGGTCGAGGTCGAGACGCCTTCAACGACGAACTGAAGTACATCCTCGTCACCCAGAGGGCGGCGTTCAACAGCCCGGTGTGGTTCAACATCGGTGTCGAAGGTGTGCCCCAGCAGGCCAGCGCCTGTTTCATCCTCGCTGTCGACGACAAGATGGACAGCATCCTCAACTGGTACCGCGAAGAAGGCATCATCTTCAAGGGCGGTTCGGGCGCAGGCATCAACCTCAGCCGTATCCGCAGCAGCTACGAGCTGCTCAACGGTGGCGGCACGGCCAGCGGCCCGGTGAGCTTCATGCGCGGCGCCGACGCCTCGGCCGGCACGATCAAGAGCGGTGGCAAGACCCGCCGGGCCGCGAAGATGGTCATCCTCAACGTCGACCACCCCGACATCGAAGAGTTCGTGTGGTGCAAGGCCAAAGAGGAGAAGCAAGGCACGCGTTCTGCGCGACGCCGGCTTCGACATGGACCTCGACGGCGCCGACTCGCTCTCCGTCCAGTACCAGAACGCGAACAACTCGGTTCGCATCAGCGACGACTTCATGCAGGCAGTCATCGAAGACGAGCCGTGGGCTCTCAAGGCGGTAACCGACGGGTCGACCGTGCGCACCGTGAGCGCCCGCGAACTGTGGCGGGGCATCGCCAAGGCGAGCGTGGGACTGCGCCGACCCGGGCCTGCAGTTCGACACGACGATCAACAAGTGGCACACGGCCCACGCCACCGGGCGGATCAACGGCAGCAACCCGTGCAGCGAGTACATGCACCTCGACAACTCGGCATGCAACCTGGCCAGCATCAACCTGCTGCACTACCTCGACGAGAGCGGCGACTTCGACGTCGACAGCTACACGCACACGATCGATGTCATCTTCACCGCCCAGGAGATCCTCGTCGGCCGGGCCGACTATCCCACCGAGCCGATCGCCGACAACAGCCGCAAGTTCCGCCAGTTGGGCATCGGCTACGCCAACCTCGGTGCCACCCTGATGGCGCTCGGGCTGCCCTACGACTCGCCCGAGGGTCGTTCGTGGGCGGCGGCGCTCACCTCGCTGATGACCGGCCACGCCTACGCCACCAGCGCCCGCACTGCATCGCCGGATGGGTCCCTTCGCCGGCTTTGCCGACAACGAGATGCACATGCTCAACGTGCTGCGGATGCACCGCGATGCCCATCAGACCATCGAGAACCCCCACGTGGTGCCGGCCGAACTGCTTGCGGCCGGCGAGGCCGCCTGGGAGACCGCCGTACGCGACGGCGAAGAGTACGGAGTGCGCAACAGCCAGGCCAGTGTGCTGGCGCCCACCGGCACCATCGGGTTGATGATGGACTGCGACACGACCGGCATCGAGCCCGACCTCGGGTTGGTGAAGATGAAGAAACTGGTCGGCGGCGGCACGATGACGATCGTCAACCAGACCATCCCGCGAGCACTGCGCAAGCTGGGCTACACGCCCGAGCAGATCGACGACATCATCGCCTACATCGATACCGAGAAGAGCATCCTCGGCGCCCCTCACCTCGCTGCCGCTCATGTCGCGGTGTTCGCCTGCAGCATGGGCGACAACACCATCCACTACGAGGGACATGTGCGCATGATGGGTGCGGTGCAGCCGTTCATCTCCGGCGCCATCTCCAAGACGGTCAACATGCCCGAGGATGCTTCGGTGGAAGACATCGAGGCCCTCCACCAGTTGTCGTGGGAGCTCGGTCTGAAGGCCGTGGCCATCTACCGCGACAACTGCAAGGTTGCCCAGCCCCTCAGCACCGCCCAGAAGGACGACAAGGGCGCGACCCCGGGCGACGGTGCGCTGCAGGCCACCCAGGTGGTCGAGAGGATCGTCGAGAGGGTCGTACACCAGCCGATCCGCCAGAAGCTGCCGCGCAGTCGACGGGGTCGTACGTTCGAGTTCCGGGTGGCCGACTGCAAGGGCTTCGCCAACGATCGGCGAGTACGACGACGGCCGTCCCGGCGAGATCTTCCTCACCGTGTCCAAGCAGGGCTCGACCCTCAGCGGGATAATGGATGCCTTCGCCAAGAGCATCAGCTACGGCCTGCAGTACGGCGTGCCGATGCGGGCCTTCGTCGAAGCGTTCACCAACATGCGCTTCGAGCCGGCCGGCATGACCGACGACCCCGACATCCGTTTCGCCTCGTCGATCATGGACTACCTGTTCCGTCGCCTCGCCCTCGAGTACTTGACCTACGACGAGCGGGCCGAGCTGGGCATCTTCTCGATCGACGAGCGGCTGCAGCCCACCCTGCCCGGGGTCGAGGAGAGCGCGATCGAGACCCGCACCGGCAGCGAGATCGCGCCCGACCCGAAGTCCGTGCCCTCGGCTGGGGAGCTGACGACCCAGCTCGAGCTGGGCATGGCCCCGCCGGCGCCGAACAACGACCTCACCAACCCCGAAGGCGTCGCCCGTCCGGTCGACGCCGGCGCCAATCCGGCACGACGCAAGAGCGATGCACCGATGTGCATGCAGTGCGGGGTGCAGATGGTCAGGGCCGGTTCGTGTCATGCCTGCCCCAGCTGCGGCAGCACCAGCGGCTGTAGCTGACGCGGACGGTCAGGGAATGTCAGTCCCTCGGACGTCGCCCGGAGCTGCGGTAGGCCGTGGTGGCGTCAGCCCGGGAAGGCTGCGGCGTAGACGGCTTGCAGCTCGGGTGAGGCCGGCCCGGTGTAGCCGCAGTAGTTGACGACCCCGTCGGTGGCCGACACGAGGTAGGTGCCGCCCGGCTCGAACGCAATGCCACCGATCAGGTGGTCCTGGCCGGCCGTGGCGGTCAGGACCACCTGATCGGTGTCACCGCCGACGAACCAGCGGGTGACGTCGAGCGTGACGGTGTCTCCTTCGACCGAGACCGCGGTGCCGGCGAAGGCGAGCGGCATGTCATCGAGGATGTCGGCACTGACCGGCATGCACGACGCCATGATGTTCTCGGCCCCGAGACCGAGCTGCATCGCCGTCGGTGCGGCGGGGCTGCCACCGGTGAACGCGAGGATGCCGGCGACCGCCGCAGCGGTGCCGAGTCCAGCGACACCGAGGATCCAGCCGCGTGGACGTCGACGGCGGCTGGGTGCCGTCCGGCGGTCGGAGGTGGACTCGTTGGTGATAATGGTTGGGGTGTTCATGATCTGCTCCAGCAGGTGTGCCGGCGGTTCCGCCGGATGGGTGTGTGGCTGCCGGTGGAGCGGGTCGTGGCCGGTGAGTCGGGCTCGGATCGGATCGTCGGGCTGGTTGGTCATCGGTTGCTCTCCGCTTGGTCGGCACTCGGTTCGTGTCCGGCACCGACGGGATCATGACAAGAATCGAGCAATTCGTGCAGGCGGCGCCGCAGACGGGACAGCCGCGCACTCGCGGTGTTGGCAGAGATGTCCAACACGACAGCGATTTCGCGGGCTCGAGCTGCTCCCATGCCCACAGGTGGGCGAGCTCCACGTCGTCGGCGGGCAGCTGGCTCATGGCCCATTCGAGCTGCGGGTCGCCTTCGACGAGCTCGTGCACAGCCGTGGTCGCCAGGTCGGACGGGCGGGTGCGGTGGCCGCGCGTCCGACCTGGCTGGCACGGCGTCGGTCGCCGCGGCGCTGGTTGGCCAGCGTCCGCCGGGCGACGGCGAAGCTCCATGGCAATGCAGCGTCGACAGGCACGTCGTCGAGGCGCCGCCACAGCGTGGTGAGCGTCTCGCTCACGATGTCGTCGACCTCGCTGTGTGGCGCGCGGCGGGCTGCGTATGCGTGAAGCGGCGCCCACACATCCCGAGCGAGGTTCTCGAACCGGGCTCGCCGCGCGGCATCGTCGTCCATGCGGCGTTGGACGCCCCGGACGACATGGCGGTTCCCGATCGGAACGATGAACTGGCCGGGTCGCTACGGCGCGTTCGACGTTGGATCGACATTGGATGAGTGTCTACAGCTGACGCGAACTCCCGCGTGTCCCCACCAGGCGATTGATCCGTTGACGGCGCTGGACTTGCCAGTATTGACATCACTACATGACATGCTTGACATCGGTGGTGATGGCGGTACCCTCAACAGCATGACCGCAGCACTTGCGTCCCATACGGCAACCCGCCGCCCACGTCCGCTGTCGCGTGACGATGCGGCGTACACGACATTCGTGCTGCGTGCAGTGGAGGATCGGCTGAGGGCTGCGGCTGAGGGCGAGGCGCCACTCGAAGAGCTGCTCGGGCCGCCACAGGCCGTCGCCGAACGAGTTGCTGCTGCCATCCCGACACCGTCGCGGTGGGCCCTGCAGATTGGACCGGTGTACCGGCAGGCGTCGCTGGCCAAACGGTGGGGTTGCACCCGACAGGCCGTCGGGGACAAGGTCGCCCGACGCAAGTTGCTCGCGCTGACGACGTCGGACGGCGTGGTTCTCGTCCCGGCCTTCCAGCTCGACAGGGACCTGCGGCCCCTGAGGGATCTGGACAAGGTCCTGGCGAAGCTCTCCTCTGACGTGGTTGACGATTGGACGTTGGCGTCGTGGCTTACCGCTCCACAACCCTTGCTCGCCGGTCGGTCTGTCGTCGATGCCCTCGGAGACAGCGCCGATCGTTCCATCGTGTTCGCGGTGGTTGAGTCCGCTTACCAGCGATGGGCGCGGTGACCAGGCAGCGTGCCGTCCAGGGGCCGCCACCCGACGACCTCGATCGGTTCCCAATCCGGCTCCACGCCGGCGCGTTCTATCGGGTGGCTAAGTTCGGGCCGTGGTGGTTCTGCCGTTGCGGTGGTTGCCGCTTCGATCTGATGGGTGCGGTCGACGCGTCGAGAGGAACGCTCTACGCGGGGACCAACCCGATCACTGGCGTCTTGGAGACGATCGGACCGGAGATGGTCGGGAGGATCGTGAACAGCGAGTTCCTTCGTGGCCGGACCGTCTGGGTACTGGCATATGACCGCGCCCTGAAGCTTGCCGATCTCTGCCACGGCAGTGCCGTCGGCTTCGGGGTGACGAACGAGTTGTCGATCATGACGCCCTACGAAATGCCGCAGGCCTGGGCGGTGGCCCTTGATGCCGATGGCTGGGATGGCATCGCATATCGGACTCGCTTCTCGACGGGCACGGCCGTGACCGGCCTCGCGCTGTTCGATACAGCCGGCGAACACGATTGGCCCCGGCAGGAGCACCTCCCGGCCGACAGCCCGGTGATCCGGGCAGAGCTCGCACGGCTCGGGATCGACGTGATCGACGGACCGGGCTCGTCGGTCGACTTCGAGGAATTGATGTAGGCGACCGATACCCGACGGCGGCTCCATACGGACTGTTGTGCCGGCCACGCCCCTTCAGAGGCGGTAGACGCGTGTCGCCGTGCCGTTGAACATGGCGTCCTGGTCGACAGCGGAGAAGTTCGCGACCATTTTCTTGAACCCGTTCCACACCACCAGGTACGACATCGACATGCGGTCGACGGGGAAGTTCGACTCGAACATGCAGCGCTCAGGCCCGAAGCAGTCGATGGTGTGCAGGTACCACTCCCTCTGGGCGGCGACGAATTCGTCGGAGGTCGGTGGCCTCTCGGCGGTGTGCCAGCCGTAGCCGTTGTCGGGCATCGCCAGACCGCCCAGCTTGGCGACCACGTTGAGGCACTTGGCGATCTCGGCGATGTCGTCGCGCCACTGGGCCTTGATCTCCTCGCGCTGGTCCGCGTAGGGGCCGACGCCGAGCGGGGTGCCGAAGTGGTCGAGCACCATCGTCGTCTGGGGCACGGCGAGGGCGAGGGCGAGGAAGTCGCGGTTCTGGTAGTGGTAGTGCCACGTGTCGTAGGTGAGGCAGCGGTCGCCGAGGCGGGCGATGCCGCGACGGAAGGACGGGTCGAAGGCGAGGTCGCGCGGTGCCCGCCCGGGAATGGCCAGCGCTTCGGGGTGTTCGGCGCTCGACAGGGCATCGCGGATGCCTTTGAAGAGGCTGCCGCCTGCCTCGGCGTGGGCGTCGAGGATGTCGTCGAGGTCGGGCCGGCACAGGTCGGCTGCGGCCACGATGCCGCCGATGAGATGCCCCGGGTCACGGGCTGATTCGCCGGCGACGAAGCGGGTCTCACCCAACGACTTCAAGTGAGCGGGAGCAGAGTGGTCGTAGGAGGAACCGCACTCGACGAAGACGGTGCGCACGATGTTGTGGCCGGATCGGGTGTCGGCCAGCAGGTCCTCGAGCCCGTAGGGGAGGGCGCCCCCTGGCGGCCAGAGATGGTGGTGGGGGTCGACGATCGGCCGGTCGGGGTCCACAACCTCCTCGACGACGAGATCGAGCCACTCCTGGGATCCTGGTGCGGGGTTGGTCATGGGAAAGTACTAGCAGCTGGGCCGCCGACTTTCGCTCTGGTCGTTTCCGCCAGGGATGGCAAGAGGGGAAGCCGTCGAGCGACGTGATGATGCTCCCGCGTCGTGACGAGCTCCGGGCTGGTTTCGTTGACGTCGATGGGTTCGCCGCGGGTCAGGTCCCGGCCGCGAAGGCGCCGGAAGGGCACGACGAGGTAGCACATCTCGATCAGGGCGTTCTTGGTTTCCATGTCGAGGTCATTGATGATGCAACCGATGTAGGTGGTCCCGTCCTGCCCGGCGACGGGCCGGATGGAGCGAACCGTGGCGTGGAGGTTCACCTGACGGTGTGCGGAGACGGTGGGAAGGGTCGCGGAGACAGCGATACGTGCCCCCAGCTCGGGGGCGTTAGTGGTGGCGAGGGTGATTCCGAGCCCGGACAGGGACGCGTCCACAACGGTGCCTGGTGCGGAGTCGATGACGGCGGCCAGGTCGATGGGGAATCGATACTCGGCCCGACGCTGGCGGCGGCGGGCGACGATGACGAGGGTGCGAGCCAGACGCCGCGATTCGACGAGGGCGAGGATGGGAAGGATGATGAGCGCCCCATTGGGGAGCTTCGGGAGCAGGTCGAGATGGGCGAAGCTGTCTACCAGCCGGACGATCGTGGCGGAGAGCAGGAGTACGAGGACGGCCAAGGTGAGCCTGAGCTTCTTGACCGCGTCGAAACCGCCGAGGTCGGTGCCTTCCTTCGGGGTCACTTTGAAGGCTGTCTTGGCCGGCTTGAAGGCACAGCGCAAGGCCCGCGTGTAGATCTCCGCGCAGAGAAGTTCGTAGTGGACGCTCTCCTTGAACCTGATGTGGCCCCGGCACAGGGCAGTGGCGGCGAAGACGGAGCCGAGCATCCAGGGCAGCCACAGGGCGGTCAGGGTGACCAGCGAGGCATGTATCGGCAGGGCGCCGGTGAACAGGGCGATGGCCAACACGAACAGGGGGACGATCCGCGCCAGCGGCGCGGCGTAGGACATGAGCGAGGTGGCGTAGCTCCAGCGCTGCATCGGTGACAGATTGCGGTTACGTAGAGGAGACTCCGTGCTGGCGAACACGGCGAGGTTGCCACGCGCCCATCGGTCGCGCTGGAGGAGGTAGCCGTCGAGATCGTGAGGGGCAAGGCCTTGGACGAGGACCTCGTGGTGGTAGTGGGTGGACCAACCGTCGGCGTGGAGCTTGATGGTGGTGTGGAAGTCCTCGGCGATGGTCTCGGTTGCCACACCACCGACATCGAGTAGGGCCTCGCGGCGCAGGAGGGTCGCGGAACCGCACCAGAAAGCGGCGTTGTGGCGGCTCTTGCCGGGGCAGATGACCTCGTAGAACATGCTCTGCTCGTGGCGTCCGACGCTGTAGTGCTGGGCGGAGTCGTGGTTGTAGAAGTCGTGTGGGGTCTGGACGAGGGCGACGCGCTCGTCATCGAAGTAGCCGACGAGAGCATCGAGCGCGTCTGGGAGAGGAACGTGGTCGGCATCGAGGACGAAGATCAGGTCTTCGGCGATGTTGGGCAGAGCGGCGTTGATGTTGCCCGCCTTGGCGTGACGATTGTCGGGTCTCGTGATCCACTCCGCACCCATCTCGGTTGCCAGGTCGCGCATCGACTCGCGACGGCCGTCGTCGAGAAGGTAGGTGCGGTGTGGGTAGGAAAGGGCACGACAGCCGGTGAGGGTCGTGCGCAATACATCGAGGCTCTCGTTGTAGGTGCACACGATCACGGCCACGCTGCGCCCCGGTGTCGCGACCGGGCGTTGCGGTCGAGGGTTGGACCACACGAACACGGAAAGGGAGATCAGCGACCACCATCCGAACGCTTCAGCCGCGAGCAGGACGAGGCTCAGGGGCACGTTCGCCCCCTCGAAGGAGTAGCCGACACGCCACGTGAGATAAGCGGCCCCAACAATGAGCGCGATGACTGCTGTTATGCGGGTGATTGCATCGTGCCGGTCGAACCAGGCACCGATGCGAGTCTGGGCGGGACCGGGCAGGTTGGGAAGCACGGACGCGTCGTAGGGGGCGGGAACACCGAGGAGGAAGCCGCCGAGGCTGGCGGGTGAAAACTGCACCCCACAACATCGGTCGCGATGTGGTCGCGCCTTAGCCCCAACCTGGGCTATCTCCCTGCGCCATGGTGAGCCGCAGAGTTCGTTGTGGTGATCAGCCCTCGCGTAGCAGGGTCGCCAGCCGGGTCACCGTGGTGGCATTACGAGTGGTGTTGGGCCCAATGAGCCGGGCGAGCTTGGCCAGGGTGACGGTCGACTGGGTTAGGCCACCAGCGATGAGCCAGTGCAGGTTGCGACCGTTCGGATGGAAGAGGTCGGTGGCGTTGGCCAGTGAGGAGATGCCGGTGGGGTCGGGCACGGTGCGGCAGAAGACGACCATGTGGGTGTGGCCCTCTGGCGGGGTACCGAACGGACGGAGCTCGGCGGCGGCGATCACCTCTGATGCGGGGCGCACGAAAGTCGGTACGGCCCAACCCAGCTGGTCCCCGAGGTGGGCGGCGATGACGGCCTCGTGGTCGCCCACCTCGGGAGCGGTGAAGATCACGTTGCCGCTGGCGATGAACGTGCCCACCTCGGTGAAGCCGAGACCTGTCACCTCGGCCTGTAGACGATCCATGGTCACCCGGTGGCCACCTACGTTGACTCCACCCAGGAAGGCGACGAAGCGCTGCATGATTGCATCATCGCAGTTGGCGAGGATCTTCGAGATAGAGAGAGAGAACCTCAGGACCAACGGCAGTTGTAGATCGGATGCCTCGCGGCTTACTTTGAGGGTGTAAGAGGCTGTCTGGAGTGGCAGCCTCGGGAAGGCAAACCCCTCCATGTCGTATCAGCACGCAATCGTCTGGATCGATCATCAGCACGCCACCGTCATCGACTTCGCGGTCGACGACAAGCATGTGCATCTCGTCGAACGCGAGGGTGAAGACCGCAGGATCCATCGCAAGTCGGGCAACCCGGGTAGTGGCAAGGCAGCCGACGACCCGAAGTTCTTCGACGCGGTGGTCCAGGCCATCGGCAACGCCCGCGAGGTGTTGATCGTCGGTCCGGGCAACGCCAAGCTGTCCTTCAACCACGACCTCGAGCGCCATCACGCCAAGGTGGCCACCCGGGTGGTGGGAGTGGAGTCGATGGATCACCCGAGCAATGGTGAACTGCTGGCCTTCGCCCGCAAGTACTTCAAGAAGTACGACGCCATCCACGGCGATCTGCCCGCCTGAGAGCCAGCTAGGAGTCGGGTCTGGGCTTGACGGCCGAGTTAGAGCGCGAACACGGTCTGCCCGCCGACGACCGTGCTCACGACTCGAGTCGTGAGCACGGTCTGGGTGCCGTCGCGAAAGGGGTTGCCGTCGAGGACCACGAGATCGGCTGCAAGACCGGCACGCAGCATGCCGCGGCGCGTCTCCTCGAAACTGGCCCACGCCGCGTCGCTGGTGGCATGAATTACCGACTGGTCGAGGGGTAGGGCGAAATCGGGCCGTAGGGGTACCGCGGCGTGGTCGTAGGGCGAGCAGCGGGTGGCGGCAAGGTACATGTTGGGCAGGGGGTGGTGGGCGGCTGTCGGAGTGTCGGTGCCGAACGCCAGGGTCGTGCCGTGGGCCAGGTACTCCGGCCAAGCGAAGCCGCGCTGGGAGCGATCAGGGCCGAGCAGTTCCACCCAGTTGTCGAGGTAGGCCGGGTCGACATGAACCGGCTGCATCGAGGCCGTCACCCCCAGAGGCGCGAGGCGGGGTACATCGGCTTCGTCGACGTACTCGAGGTGCTCGATTCGGTGCCTGCGCTCCCGGGTGTCACCTCGTTCGCTGCGCCGCCGGGCAGCAACCTCGAGCACATCGAGGCAGGTGCGCACGGCGAGATCGCCGATGGCGTGCAGAGCGATCTGCATCCCGGCCTCGTCGGCGGCCAACACGACCGGCTCCATCGCCTCGCGGGGCCACACCATCCCACCCGGCTCACCGTTGGTGAACGAGTGGCACATTCCGGCAGTGCAGCCGTCGATGGTGCCATCGGTGATCAGCTTGATGCCGACGACGCGCACCCGACGCTTGTCGTCAGGGTCGGCCTGGCCGCCGTGCTGCGCCACCAGCCTTGCCGCCTCGGCCACCTGGGCGAGCTCGGTGGCGGGGTCACCGGTGCGGTTGATCAACCAGTGGCCGATGACGGTGAAAGCCAGTTCGTCACGCTCGTCGGCGCGTAGCAGGGCATCGAGTGAGTCATGGTCGAGCCCCATGTCGACCGCCGCCGTGGTGCCCGACGCGAGGTAGGCGCTGACAGCCGTGCTCAGTTGGATGTCGCGGACGGCGTCGGTGGCCTGGTTCATCACCGGCCAGGCGATGTGGTAGCCGGCGTTCTCGAGCAGAAAGTCCGGTGGCGACACCCTTTTCGTCGCGCACGATGTGCCCGCCGATGGGGTCCGGTGTGCAGTTCTCTCCGTCGGTTATGCCCAGCTCGGCGAGGGCCGCGCTGTTGACCCACACCGAGTGCAGGTCGCTGGCATCGAGGTAGGCGGGCCGGTCGGCGATGATCGCATCGAGCATCTGGCGGGTGGGCATCGAGCCGGGCACAGCCGAGAAGATCCACCCCACGCCCAGCACACGTGGCGCATCGGGGTTGGCAGCGACCCAGCGACGCAGTTCGGCAGCTATCTCGTCGAGCGAGGTCGCCGGCCGGAGCTGTGCCCTCCCCAGGGCGGCGCCGGTGTGGAGCAGGTGAGCGTGGGCATCGACGAACCCGGGTATCACCACCCCATCGCCGGCGTCGATCACCTCCATGGCGCCGGAGCCGCCATGGGCTGTGGCCGCGGCCAGGGCTCCGACGAAGGTGATCTCGGATCCCTCCACCACCAGCGCTTCGGCCCAGGGTTGGTCGGGGTCGGCGGTGAAGATCGTGCCGTGCACCAAAAGACGCCGGCGGGGGTTGGGGGCGGTCATCGGCGGTGAGCCTAGGTCGGTGCACTTCAGGGTCGATGCCCGAGGGCGCTGGCCGTCGCGGGTAGGGTCGCAGGCGTCATGGCAACGCTGCGGTTCAGCTTCGGCACGATGGGCTCGGGGAAGAGCACCATGGCCCTCCAGATCCACCACAACCTGGCCAGCCGCGAGCTGTACGGGTTGTTGCTCACCACCCTTGATCGCGAAGGCGCCCAGGTCACCAGCCGGCTCGGGGTTGCCGCCGAGGCCATCGAAGTGGTGCCCGAGCTCGACCTCTACAAGCTCGCCGTCGACCACTGGCCCCTTCATTACATGGTGTGCGACGAGACCCAGTTCTATACAGCCGCGCAGTGCGACCAGCTTGCCCGGGTGGTCGACGACTTGGGTGTCGACGTGTTCGCGTTCGGCCTGATCACAGACTTTCGCGGGATGCTCTTCGAGGGTACGAAACGGATGCTCGAGGTAGCCGACGAGAGGGTGCCGATGCAGGTCGAGGCCCGCTGCTGGTGCGGCGCCCGCGCCACCCACAACGCCCGTGTAGTGAACGGTGAGGTCGTCTACGAAGGCGAGACCGTTGTCGTCGGTGATACCGGCGAGAACACCGAGCAGCCCTTGTTCGGCGACATCGTGCGCTACGAGCTGCTTTGCCGCAGCCACTACCGCAGCGGCGAACTGGGGAACTGAGCGGGGGTCAGCTGTGGGCTCCACCCCTGGTGGTGTCACCACCAGGCAACGGTCTGGCGCGTCGCCTGCGCCAAGCCGTAGCATGACGCCGACCCATCCGGGTCACCGTTCGGGCCAACGTCGTCCCGTGCGCCACCAGCCGCTCTACCGCCCACTCAACTCCCAGGCGGTCCGACTTCGTGGAAGCAGAACTCGATGCAGCCCCAGCACCCCAGCGGCTACCCCGCGCCCACCGGCCTCTACGACCCACGGTTCGAGCACGACGCGTGCGGGGTCTCGTTCGTCGCCAACATCAAGGGCGTAGCCAAGCCGATCGATCGTCGTCGCTGGGTATCGGCGCGCTGTGCAACATGGAGCACCGTGGCGCCACGGGCGCCGAGGCCGACACCGGCGACGGTGCCGGAATCCTGATCCAGGTGCCCGACCGCTTCCTCCGCGCGCGGTCGCCGGCTTCGATCTGCCGCCGCGGGTGCCTACGCGGTTGGTCTGGCGTTCCTGCCGGCCGATGCGACCGACGCGGAGAAGGCCCAGTGCGTCGATCGAGGCGATCGTCGCCGAGGAAGGTCTGCGCACGCTCGGCTGGCGCGACGTGCCCGTGCGACCCGGACTGCCTCGGCGCAGACCGCCCGCGCGGTGATGCCCGGTTTCCGTCACCTGTTCGTCAGCGACCCGCGCGGCGCCACCGGGATCGACCTCGACCGCAAGCTGTTCGTCGTGCGCAAGCGCATCGAGCACGACCTGCCAGCCGAGCAGACGCACCTACTTCCCCTCGCTCAGCAGTCGCACCCTGATCTACAAGGGCATGCTCACCACGCCGCAGCTCGCCGAGTTCTTCCCCGACCTGGCCGACGAGCGCATAGAGAGTGCGCTGGCCCTGGTGCACAGCCGGTTCAGCACCAACACCTTCCCCAGCTGGCCGCTGGCCCACCCCTACCGCTACATCGCCCACAACGGCGAGATCAACACGGTGCAGGGCAACCGCAACTGGATGCGCACACGCGAGAGCCTGCTGGCCAGCGACCTGATCCCCGGCCTCGAGCGGGCCTTCCCGATCTGCACCACCGGCGGCAGCGACTCGGCCAGCTTCGACGAGGTGCTCGAACTGCTGCACCTCACCGGCCGCAGCCTGCCCCACGCGGTGCTGATGATGATCCCCGAGGCGTGGGAGAACCACGAGACGATGGACGCCGAGAAGCGGGCCTTCTACCGCTTCCACGCCTCGCTGATGGAGCCGTGGGACGGCCCGGCGAGCGTGGCGTTCACCGACGGGACCGTCATCGGCGCGGTGCTCGACCGCAACGGCCTGCGCCCGAGCCGCTACTGGGTCACCGACGACGACCTGGTGATCCTGGCCAGCGAGGTGGGCGTGATCGACATCGACCGGCCAAGGTCGTGCGCAAGGGTCGCCTGCAGCCGGGCCGCATGTTCCTCATCGACACCGCCCAGGGTCGCATCGTCGACGACGAGGAGATCAAGCGCGAGCTCGCGCCGAGCCCAGCCCTACCAGCAGTGGCTCGACGACGGGCATCGTGCGAGCTCGACGAACTGCCCGACCGCGAGCACATCGTCTTCAGCCACCAGAGCGTGCTGCGCCGCCAGCAGGTGTTCGGCTACACGCACGAGGAGCTGAAGATCATCCTCGCCCCGATGGCCAAGGCCGGCGCCGAGCCGATCGGCTCGATGGGCACCGACACACCCGATCGCCGTGCTCAGCGAGCGGCCGCGCCTGCTGTTCGACTACTTCCAGCAGCTGTTCGCCCAGGTCACCAACCCACCGCTCGATGCCATCCGCGAAGAGGTGGTCACCGCGTGTCGGCACGCTCGGTGGGCCCGGAGGCCAACCTGCTCGCGCCCGGCCCGGAGAGCTGCCGCCAACTGGTGCTGCCCTTCCCGGTGCATCGACAACGACGAGCTGGCCAAGATCATCCACATCAACGATGCCGAGCCGGCCAACACGGGGCCTATCCCGAGCTCGCCGCCCACGTGGTGATCGGCCTGTACCGGGTCGCCGGTGGGGGACTGGCGCTGACGACGGGCGCTCGACGCCATCCGCCACGAGGTGAGCAAGGCGATCGACGAGGGCGCGCGCATCATCGTGCTCAGCGACCGCAACAGCGACGAGGTCTACGCGCCGATCCCCAGCCTGCTGCTGACCGCGGCCGTGCACCACCACCTCATCCGCGAGAAGCAGCGCACCAAGGTCGGCCTGATCGTCGAGTGCGGCGACGCCCGCGAGGTGCACCACATGGCCCTGCTCATCGGCTACGGCGCCGGGGCGATCAACCCCTACCTGGCGTTCGAGAGCATCGAGGACATGGTCGCCGAAGACCTCCACGGCCTCGGCGGCGTCGACCCGCACAAGGCCGTGAAGAACTACATCAAGGCCGCCGGCAAGGGCGTGCTGAAGGTGATGAGCAAGATGGGCGTCAGCACCGTCGCCAGCTACACCGGGGCGCAGATCTTCGAGGCGATCGGTCTCGGCCGCGAGTTGGTCGACGAGTACTTCACCGGCACCGTCAGCCGGCTCGGTGGCATCGGTCTCGACGAGATCGCCGCCGAGGTGGCCGCTCGTCACGCCACCGCCCACCCCACCCGCCCAGCGGAGCGGGCCCACCGCAAGCTGGAACTCGGCGGCGAGTACCAGTGGCGCCGCGAGGGCGAGATCCACCTGTTCAACCCGGAGACGGTCTACAAGCTGCAGCACGCCACGCGTACCAGGCCGCTACGACATCTTCAAGCAGTACACCGCGCTGGTCGACGGGCTGTCCCGCAAAGCGGCGACGCTGCGCGGGCTGTTCGAATTCAAGGAGCGGCGATCGGCACGCCGAGTCTCCATCGACGAGGTCGAGCCGGTCAGCGAGATCGTCAAGCGGTTCAGCACCGGGCGCGATGAGCTACGGCAGCATCTGCGCCGAGGCCCACGAGACGCTGGCCGTGGCGATGAACTCGATCGGCGGCAAGAGCAACACCGGCGAAGGTGGCGAGGACGCCGAGCGGCTCCACGACCCCGAGCGGCGCAGCGCGATCAAGCAGGTGGCCAGCGGCCGCTTCGGCGTCACCAGCGAGTACCTGGTGAACGCCGACGACCTGCAGATCAAGATGGCCCAGGGGGCCAAGCCGGGTGAGGGCGGCCAGCTGCCCGGGCACAAGGTCTACCCGTGGGTGGCCAAGACCCGGCTACAGCACGCCCGGCGTCGGCCTGATCAGCCCGCCGCCGCACCACGACATCTACTCGATCGAGGATCTCAAGCAGCTGATCCACGACCTGAAGAACGCCAACCCGCTGGCACGGGTGCACGTCAAGCTGGTGGCCGAGGTGGGCGTGGGCACGGTGGCCGCCGGAGTCAGCAAGGCCAAGGCCGACGTGGTGCTGATCAGCGGCCACGACGGCGGCACCGGCGCCTCAGCCCGCTGACGTCGCTGAAGCACGCCGGTGCGCCGTGGGAGCTCGGTCTGGCCGAGACCCAGCAGACCCTTCTGCTCAACGGGCTGCGGGACCGCATCGTGGTCCAGGCCGACGGCCAGCTGAAGACCGGGCGCGACGTGGTCATCGCCGCGCTGCTCGGTGCCGAGGAGTTCGGCTTCGCCACCGCGCCGCTGGTGGTGAGCGGGTGCGTGATGATGCGCGTCTGCCACCTCGACACCTGCCCGGTCGGTGTGGCCACGCAGAACCCCGAACTGCGCAAGCGCTTCAGCGGCAAGCCCGAGTTCGTCGTCAACTTCATGGAGTACATCGCCGAGGAGGTGCGCGAGCACATGGCGGAGCCTCGGGCTTCCGCACGATGGAGGAGATGATCGGCCACGTCGAGGTGCTCGACACCCGGGTGGCGATCGATCACTGGAAGGCCAAGGGGCTCGACATCGGGCCGATCCTGGCCGTGCCGCAGAACCCCTACGGCCAGACCCTGCACCAGTCCGTGACCCAGGACCACGGACTGTCGGCGGCCCTCGACCAGCAGCTGCTCACCCTTTGTGCGCCGGCGATCGAGCGCGGCGAGACAGGTGAGCCTCGAACTGCCGATCCGCAACGTCAACCGCACCGTCGGCACCATGCTCGGTCACGCGGTGACCCGCCGGTATCGGGGCGAGGGTTTGCCCGACGGCACCATCGAGCTCAACTTCCGTGGCTCGGCCGGCCAGAGCTTCGGCGCCTTCGTGCCCAAGGGCATCACGATGATCCTCGAGGGCGACGCCAACGACTACGTGGCCAAGGGCCTGTCCGGCGGCCAGTGTGGTCGTTCGGCCCGATCGCGGTGCCGTGCTCTTCGCTGAGGACAACGTCATCGCCGGCAACGTCATCGGCTACGGCGCCACGGGTGGCGAGATCTACCTGAGGGGCATCGTCGGCGAGCGCTTCTGTGTGCGCAACTCGGGTGCCACGGCAGTCGTCGAGGGCGTCGGCGACCACGGCTGCGAGTACATGACGGGTGGACGAGTGGTCGTGCTTGGTGCCACTGGGCGCAACTTCGGTGCCGGCATGAGCGGGGGCATCGCTTACGTCTACGACCCCCAAGGTGTGTTCCCGGCGAAGGTGAACCATGGGATGGTGCAACTGCAACAACCCTCACCGGATGAGCGATCGTGGTTGACCGGAGTCCTGACGGATCATGTGCGCTACACGGACTCCGCCGTGGCCTTGGCGGTGCTGGCCGACGGCGATGCCGGGCTCGACCGGTTCGTGAAGGTGATGCCCACCGACTACCAGAGGGTGCTCACCGTGATGGCGCAGGCCGAAGCAGAGGGCCTGGACGAGGAAGCCACCCTTGGCCGAGTGATGGAGGCGCAGCCGTGGGTGAGGTCGACGGGTTTCATGCAGTGGGTGCGGGTCACCCCGAAGCGCCGGCCGGTGGCCGAGAGGCTGACGGACTGGAAGGAGTGCTACGAAGAGTTTCCCGGCGAGTCCTTGAAGCTGCAGGCGGGGCGCTGCATGGACTGTGGCATTCCCTTCTGCAACAACGGCTGCCCTCTCGGCAACCTGATCCCCGACTGGAACGACCTCGTCTACCGCGACCACTGGCGTGATGCCTTCGATCGTCTCCACGCCACGAACAACTTCCCCGAGTTCACCGGGCGACTGTGCCCGGCACCATGCGAGTCGGCCTGCGTCGTGGGCATCAACGGCGATCCGGTGGCGATCAAACAGGTCGAGGTCGAGATCATCGACAGGGCGTGGGAAGAAGGTTGGGTCACGCCCTCAGGTGCCCGTCGGTGATGACCGGCAAGCGCGTGGTCGTCATCGGCTCCGGCCCTGCCGGCCTGGCCGTGGCCCAGCAGCTCACCCGCGCCGGTCACGAGGTGGTGGTGCTCGAACGTGCCGACCGCATCGGTGGCCTGCTGCGCTACGGAATCCCCGAGTTCAAGCTGGAGAAGCGCCACATCGATCGTCGCCTCGCTCAGATGGAGGCAGAAGGAACCGAGTTCCGCACCAACGCGACCGTCGGCGACGGAGTCGACATCGAGGTGCTGCTCGCCTCCTACGACGCGGTCGTGCTGGCGTGCGGTGCGACCTCTGCTCGCGACCTGCCGGTGCCCGGGCGCGAGCTGGCCGGCATCCACCAGGCGATGGAGTACCTGCCCCTGGCCACCAGGGTGCAGCTCGGCGACATGGCAGTGTCGCCCATCGACGTCAAGGGCAAGCACGTGATCATCATCGGTGGTGGCGACACCGGCGCCGACTGTCTGGGTACTGCGCACCGCCAGGGTGCGGCGTCGGTGACCCAGCTGGAGATCATGCCCAGGCCGCCCGAGACCCGTTCGGCGGGCAACCCGTGGCCCCAGTTCGCGATGGTCTACAAGGTCACCACCGCCCACGAGGAGGGCGGTGACCGCTTCTACAACGTGAACACGGAGCGGTTCTTGGGTGATGTCGATGCCGACGGCATCGGCCGGGTGAGGGCTCTGCTGCTCCACGAGGTGAAGATGGTCGACGGTCGCTTCGAGAAGGTCGAGGGCACCGACCGCGAGCTACCCGCCGACTTCGTCTTCCTGGCGATGGGCTTCGTCGGACCGGAGAAGGGCACCTGGCTCGAGCAGCTCGGTGTGAACTTCGACGAGCGCGGCAACGTGACTCGCGACGCCCGTTACATGTCATCCGTGCCCGGCGTCTTCGTGGCCGGCGACATGGGCCGCGGGCAGAGCCTCATCGTCTGGGCGATCGCCGAGGGCCGGGCGTGCGCAGCCGGTGTCGACAACTGGTTGATGGGCGAGACCGACCTGCCGGCACCCATCGCTCCGACCGCGCGCCAACTTCAGTAGCCATCAGTCCTAAGCTGCTGCAATGCAGCTGTTGCAGGTCAAGTGGTTGGTCCCGTTGTGGGCAGGCGCGCTCGTTCTCAGCGCGTGCGGGGAGGGTTCCACCGCCACCACTTCCTCGGTGTTCAACCTCGACGGCACCGCCTACCAGACCCTGCCGCCCACGGTCAGCACCCTGCCGCCCACCACCTTGCCCGGTGGCCCGGTTACCGGGCAGGTCACCACCGAAGTCACGGAGTACACCATCCAGGCCGGCGACGTGCCAGTGATCGTCGCCGACCGCTTCGAGGTCACCCTCGATGCCCTCACCCTCGCCAACGCCGACACCGAGGGTTGGTCGTCGTTCTATGTCGGGCTGGTGATCAAGATTCCCGCCGGCGCCATCATTCCCGATGTGACGACCTTCACCACCCTCCCCGGAGTCGTCACCACCACCATCGCCGGGGGTGGCGACAACTGTTCCGCCGGCAGCTACACGATCGCCGAGGGTGACGTCCCCTACAAGGTTGCCCAGAACTTCGACGTCACTGTCGAGCAACTCGCCGCCGCCAACGTCAACACCGCCGGCTACTCGTCCTTCTACGTCGGCCTGGTGATCGTCATCCCGCCCAAGGCTGATTGCTGAGAGGCCGACGGCCGCACCGCCCATGGCGGGCGCTTCGCGGGGATGGGTAGCGTGCAACGCATGCTGACGATCATCGAAGGGCGGGTTCTCGGGTGCCTGCTGGAGAAGGAGCGCACGGTCCCCGACCAGTACCCGCTCACCATCAACGCTCTCGTCGCCGCCTGTAACCAGAGCACGTCGCGGAGCCGGTGGTGCACCTCGATGAGCACGAGGTAGATGCCGCGCTTGTCTCACTGAAGGGCCAGGGGCTGGCGAGGCTCGTCCACCCCTCACACGGGCGCAGTGTCACGCGCTACCGACAGGTTGCCGACGAGTCGTGGGGTCTCGACTCGGCTGCGGCCGCGGTCGTCGCGGTGCTGATTCTGCGCGGACCGCAGACCGTCGCCGAGTTGAGGGCCCGCACCGAGCGGCTGTACGGGTTCGAGTCTCCCGAGGCGGTCGAAGACGTGCTTCGGCAACTGGCGCTTGCCGACAGGGCGCACCTGATCGAGCGCCAGCCCGGGCAGAAAGAGGCCCGCTGGCAGCAACTGCTCGCCGAGGAGGCCGAGCCCACTTCTTTGCAGCTCTCTGCAGTGCCGGCCCCGGTGGCGGGCAGCATGGCCGATCGGGTGGCCCGGCTCGAGGCCCGGCTGGAGCGTCTTGAAGCCGCCCTCGCCGACCTGCTTCCCGACCCGCTTCCGGACCAGCCGAGCGACTCGCCGAGCGACTAGCCGAGCGACTAGCCGAGCGACCAGTTGCCCCCGCCGGGTGACGGTGAATCGCGCCCTTGGGATCGAAAACCCGCAGTTGTGACGGGGTTTCGCGCCCGATGGACAGGGGTGACGGGGTTTCGCGCCCGATTGGGGGTGGGGGGTGCCGCGGGGTCAGCCGAGGTCGGGCCAGCGGCGCTTCTGGCGGCGACGCTGGCCGGCCTTGCCCAGCTTGCGATGCTCGGCGAGGGCCCACTGGCGGCGCCAACCGTTGTACTCCGGGCCGGTGAGTTTGGGGCTCGTACCGGCGCGGCGCGCCGGCGGGCGGTCCAGTAGTCGGTGAGCGCCTCGTCGCCGAGGGAGGTGACCGCAGCCTCGATGCGGGCGTTGAAGCGGCGGGTGCTCTCGCCCTCGATCGGCGACAGCGGCGAGCCGAACACGACCTTGGTCTTGCCCGCCTTGCGGCCTGCTTCATGCCCTTGCCGAAGATCGACCCCGGTGCCGTCGATGAACACCGGCACCACCGGGGCGCCGGTGCGGCCGACGAGGTAGGCGGCACCACCCTTGAACTCCTGGCCCCATCCATCGGGCGAGCGACCACCCTCGGGGTAGATCACCAGGCTCCAGCCGGTGTCGACGCAGGCGCCGCAGTTCGTCGCTGCGACTTGCGCCCCGTCGACCTCGCGGTCGATCGGGAAGGCGTTCAGCGTGAGCGCCGCCAGCGTGCCCTTGACCCGCTGTGTCGAAGAAGTAGTCGGCCGCCGCGGCGACCACCAGCTTCGACCGCCACGGCTCGGGCACGGCGGTGATGATCAGCGGGAGTGTCGACGTGGCTGTGGTGGTTGGGGGCGAAGATCACCGCCGGCGGCAGGGTCGAGGTCCACTCGAGATCGGCTGAGCCGGTCGAGTGCCCACCACCTCCGGGTCGGCCATCGCCTTCACCAGCGCCTGCAACGGTCCGTGGGTGATCACCTTGCGCGGCGCCTTGGGCGGGTGCCTTGCGGGCCCAAGTCGGTGTCGAAGTCGGCACCGAGCTTGCTGGGCTCGGCGGGCACGTCGACCCCCTTGGGCCGGTCGGCTTGCGGTACGGGAAGCCGAGGGAGCGCACCGGCTGCGATGACCGAACGTGCAGCGCCGCGCTCGACGGCGTCGCCGATCTTGGCCAGCTGGCGCAACTGGGTCGATGCGCAGCTTGTCGACCGTCTTGGTCACCCACGACGGACTTCACTGGTGCGAGCCATCGGATCACTCACTGGACGTCGGCGACCAGCAGCGCCGGCACGTGGAGGTGGGTGATGGTGGGGGAGCGGCCGACCACGTCGCTGGCGATCTCGAAGGCGTCGTCCATCGTGCTGGCGGGGGTGAAGCCGAGCCGGCGCACCGTCGGGCCGGATCGCCGCCGACGATGATCACCTTGCCGGCGTGCTGCAGGCCGTGCGCGCCCCAGTACCAGGCGTAGAACGGGTGCACCCCGTGGTAGGCGTTGCCGGTGCGGTACAGGTGGCGGTACCACTCGTCCTCGGCGAACTGCTTCTCCCACTTCGGCCCATCACCACCGGGTCGGTGGTGTCGGCCAGCACCTGCTCGAAGAAGTCGATGTAGCTCGGGTGGTGCACGGGGTTGAAGTCTTGGTAGGTCGGGTGGGTCATGATGATCACGCCCGCCCTCGCGCACCAGCGGCTTGTTGCGGTACATGTTGAACAGGTAGCCGAGGCCCATGCACATCACCAGCACCGGGTTCATCACCCCGTCGGGGTTGTAGGGGCACGACGAAGGGGATGCCCATGGTGAGGATGTCGGTCTGGCCCTGCACCTCGACCAGCTGCTGCGCGTAGACCGTGCTGCGAGAGTGATCTCGTGCACGGCCGCGGTCTCGCCGGCCTGCACGCTGGTCATCTGGTGCGGGCCCTCGCATGCTCGTGGAAGATCTTGCGGGCCAGCTTGATCGGCGTGCGCGTCAGCGGCCTTGGTCGTGCCCAGGAACATCGCCCGGTCCTTGGCTGTCCACTCCCACTCGCGCTTGTTGATGAACCCGAACGGCGATCGGGGAACATGTCGGTGTTGAGCGTGGTCTCGATCTGGAACAGCTTCGGGCCGTTGTCGCGTCAGCACCTTGCCCAGCCGCCAGATGCTCTGGTGCAGGCGCCGAGTGCTCGCGGTGACCCATCAGGCTCCGTGTCTCTGCAAGGTCTGGCCGGTTGTGGTGGGGCTGAGGCAGCGGTAGCTGGCGAGGCCGGTGGTGATGCTCTTCCACCCGCCGTCCATCGCCACCGAGTTGATGTTGACGTAGACCAAGAGATCGCTGTCGGCGGCGCGCTTGTTGATCTCCAGCACCTCACCCTGGTCGGTGGTGCCGATCACGGTCAGGTTGTCGTGAGTCCTCGGCGTCGTGCTGGTAGAGCATGCCGCGGCGGATGGAACGCGTCGTAGATGCGATCGCCGAGCGCATGGCGCAGCTCGTACTCGTGCATCCGCCGGTGCAGACCGAGGGCGGCGATCAGGTGCACGTCGTCGACGCCGGCCTCGGCGGCGAGGTCGAGCACCGCCTCGATCACACGTCTGGCGGTTCGTCGGGGCGGCGCATCTTCGGCAGCGGCAGGCTGACGTCGTCGAAGGCGATCGTCAGCTTCATGCCGGGGAACAGCAGCGCCGGCAGCGGGTCCTGGTCGTGGGGGTTCAGCAGTGCATGGCGGATCGCGCCGTCGATGTCGTTCAGCGGTTCCAGCGGCTCGGGTGGGTAGATCACCCGGCTGCGGCCGGCGGGCAGCTTCTCCAGGCGGAAGTTCTCGCCGCGCCAGAAGAGGATGGGCGGTGTCGAGCGGTCGACCTCGAGCACGAATCCGGGACGGGGCATGGCTAAGAGTTCCCTCTCGTGTTATGGCGCAGGTCGAAGGCGATCTTCACCGCGCCGCGCCGGCCGGAGTTGGCAGCGTGGGCGATGGCGGCGGTGTAGTCGTTCAGCGGGTAGGTGGCGCGACACCAGCCGGCCCAGATCGAAACGGCGAACGACGTCGATCGCAGTGAGGAAGTCGTCGCGGGTGTAGGCGTAGCAGCCGCTGATGGCGTCTCGCGGTGCCAGAGCGAGGTGAGTTCGAGCGTCACGTTGCCCGGCATGCCCACCAGGTGCACATCGCCTCCGGGGGCCACCACCTGCAGTGCCTGCTGCGATCGAGTCGCTGCTGCCGACGCAGTCGATCACGTGCGGCGCGCCGCAGGTGAGCTGGTCGCCGACGACCATCGAGCGGGTGCGACATGCGCACCCAGCCGGACAGTTCGTCGGACGTCGCAGGCGATGTCGGCGCCGAGCTCCTTCGCCAAGCCGCTTCTGCTCCGGATAGCGGGCGGTGACGACCAGTCGGGCCGCGGCGATCTACCTCACCGCGCTGGACGCGGCGTTGATCGCGGCCAGGGTGAGCAGGCCGAGAGTGCCGGCACCGATGATCACGGTCTGGGTGCCGGTGTAGCGCTTGGCCGCGTGTACGGCGCACGCGGTCGGTTCGATCATCACCGCGGCCTCGTCGTCGAGGTCGTCGGGCACGTCGACGAGTTGGCTGGATGGGCCACCATCTCGTTGCTCCAGCCGCCACCGGTGTCGGTGCAGAAGCCGGTCTGCAGGCCAGGTTCGAGGTGGCCGAACGCGACCCGCTCGCACAGATTGATCCGACCGGCGTCGCACGCCGGGCACACGGGGGTGATGCCCCGGGTCACGCACGACAGCACCGGCACCAGCACGACACGGCGGGTGGCGCCACCGCCGTTCGGTCGACGACGTCGGCCACCACCTCGTGGCCGGGCGTGAACGGGTAGCTCACCAGCGGGTCGAAGTAGGCCGACGCAGTGCCGTCGACCAGGGACAGGTCGCTGCCGCAGATGCCCGCCAGGCGTGGCCGCAACCGCACCCACTCCGGTCCGGGAAGGGGGAGGGGCTCGTCGGATTGGAGCGAGAGCGGGCCCACCGAGGCGCCACGACCGGGCATCACCGAGCTCGCCAGGCGGGCGGCGGCGAACCGGGCGGGCTTGCGGGAGAACACCAGCCGGCTCACTGGAACACCCGCTTGCGTTCGCGCTCGCCCAGGAGCGGGCCGAGGGGCAGCATCTTGGTCGGCGCGCCCGACGCCTTCGACCAGTGCTCGACCAGCCAGCCGCGTTTGCGGGCGATGGCGGCGAGCCGGGTCTCGGGGTTGACCGCCACGGGGAAGCCGACGGCCTCGAGCAGCGGCAGGTCGGTGGAAGAGTCGGCGTAGGCGATGCTCTCGTCGAGTCGCAAACCCTCCGACGTGCAGTAGTCGGCCAGGATCTGGGCGCGGGTCTCGCCGGTCGGTGGCACCTCGGCCAGGTGGCCGCTGTAGGTGCCGTCGGGGCGCACGGTCATGCGCGAGGCGACGATCTCGTCGAACAGCGGGCGCAAGCCTTCGACGGCGAAGTCGAGAGCGCCGGTGATGAGGATCGTGCGATGGCCGAGGGCACGGTGCTCGCGCACCCTGCGCAGACCTTCCGGGAAGGACTTGGCGAGGATCAGGTCGGAGAGCATCGCCTTGGCGTCCTCGTCGATCTGGCTCGACCGGCGCGTCCTCGTAGCGGCGGTAGAAGAAGCGCAGGAAGTCGCTGCGATCCTTGCGGTCGACTGCGCTGCAGGGTCGGTGCCTCGGCCAGGGTGCGCAGCACGTAGCGCATCCGCTCGGGCGTGTTCGAGGCGGCGGGTGGCGAGGAACGAGTAGCTCTCCACGACGTTGCTGGCGATCAGCGTGTTCTCCAGGTCGAAGGCGGCCACGTGGCGGTCGGGCGACAGCACGGCCTTGCGCAGGCGGGCGGGTGCGGTCGATGCGGTTCTTGCCGGCGTGTGGTCTTGGCCCGGCGAGTGCTGCACGATCGAGGGCAGGTGGATCTCGTGCGACGTAGTGCGGCCAGTCGACGCTCGTCGGGTCGAAGTTGAAATGCTGCCTGATCGGTGGCGTCGAAAGGGCGGCCCACATCGCCATCAGCTTGTCGACCTGATAGATCGCCTCGCACTCGGTGTACAGGCCGTACAGCTGGACGTACTCGAAGGCCCGGTCGATCTCGATCTTCTTCTCCTCGAGCGTGGCCGCCCACGACGCCTGCTTGCCGCGCAGGGGCAGGCTCTGCAGCACCCGTTCGGTGCTGCTCGGCGATCTTCTTCGCCCGTGCCAGCTGCTCTTTCACCCGGCCGCGGGCGGGGAAGTGCCACTCGGGTACGACGATCGGCTGGCCCTCGTTGTCGTACAGCGGATGCTGGGTGAACCAGCTGCGAACGTTGTCGACGAGCATCTTGTACTTCAGCGGGTTGATGCCGCCGCTGGCCACCTGAGTGATCGATGCCGCCTGCTCGGGGCCGAGGGCGGCGACGGTGATGATCGCGGCAACGACGATGTCGACCGGGATCACGTCGACCGTTGCCCTCGGGCACGCCGGGGAACTCCTTCAGCAGGCCGCGGGCGTAGCTGAGGATCACCGGCTCGGCCATGCGGAAGCCGCGGATCCAGCCGGGGAACGGCTCGGCGAGCGCCGATCTCGATGATGCTCGGGCGCACGATGCTCACCGGCACGTCGCCCTTGACCTCGGTGAGCGCCTGCTCGCCGAGGGCCTTGGTGTACGCATAGGCATCGGGCCAGCCGACGCTGGCCGCCCGGGCCCGGCCGGCGTCGACCAACTGGTCCTTCACCCAGGTTTCGCGCAGGTTCTCGGTCTTGGCCGCGAGTGCCGGTGCGCCGGCGGCGCCGAGCTCATTGCGGGCCTCCTTGCGGAAGCGCGGTGAGATGCTCGGGGGTGCGGCTCGCTGGCCTCGATGTCGCTGCGCAGGCGGCGGCGAGGCAGTGACCTCCTTGCGCCAGTCGAGCCCGATGTCCCAGGGGCCGTCGCTGACCAGCTCCTCGGGGGCGTTGCCGCGGCGGTTGCCGGCGACGTAGCAGGTGCTGACGGCCACGAGGTGGGGCGTGACGTCCACTGTCGTGTCAGGGTCTCGGCGATGCGCATCGGGCCGAGCAGGTTGATCTCCACGGCGCGTGTCGAGTGGGCTGTCGAAGCTGACGGCCGCGGCGGCGTGGATGATCGATGTCGCACCCGGTGAACAGGGCCGAGTCGTCGTCGCTGAGACCGAGTCCGTCGGTGCTCACATCGCCACCGACGGCGTGACCCGGCGGGCGATCATCTCGTCGAAGGTCTCCACGCCGGTTCGGCGACCTTGCGCCTTCAACCGGTCGAAGGCGTTGTTCTTGAAGATCTCGCGGCGCACGCGCTCGGTGGCGTCGTGGCGCTTGCTGGGGCGGACGAGCAGCACCAGCTTGCAGTCCGGGACACTGCGCAGCAGTCGCTCGACCAGCGCGGTGCCGACGAACCCGGTGACTGCCGGTGACGGCAATGCGCTTGCCCGGCGAGTTGTTCGGCGATCATGCGCCGCCATGTCTAGCACATTCTCTCTACCATGTGGTAGAGAGAGACTCGATGAACGCCGCATACTCCACCCGAGTCGCGATGGCGTGATGTCCCGATCCATGGCCGCGAAACCCGCAGTTCTGGCGGGGTTTCGCGCCCAACCGACCGAAATGACGGTGTATCGCGCCCAATTGGGGTTGGGGTGGGGTGGGCTGAGCGGAGGGGTGAGTCGGCGGCGCACGCGTGAGCGGATCCTCGATGTGGCCACCGACCTGTTCGGGGTGCGCGGTGTCGATGCGGTGTCGCTCGATGTGATCGCCGCCGAGGTCGGTGTGGCCAAGCAGACCCTGCTCTACTGGTTCCCCAGCAAGGACGACCTGGTGCAGGCCGTGCTGGTGCGGCGCAGTGCACGAGTTGTCGCTCGGGATCGAGGCGGCGATCCGGGCCAGCAGCGACGATCCACTCGACCGGATCGAGGCCGTCGTGCGCGCCGTGTTCCGCCCGGCGGTGAGGCGTCCCGCCCTGCTCGGCCTGATCCGGGAGATCAGTCGCCTGACGGCGACCGTCGGGCGACCGCCTGACGGTGGAGCTGCGACCCCTGGTGGACCGCGCCGTCGCGATACCTGGATGTGGAAATGGACATGGGTCGCTTGCGCCGTGCCGACCCCCGTCTCGTCGCTGCCCTGTGCTACGCCACGGTGACCGGCATCGCCACCGAGCCCGAGGCTCTGCGCGCCGTCGGGTGGCACCCCGACCACGGCCGAGCTGCGCCGCCTGCGCAGCGAGCTGCTGGCCTTCCTGAGGGCCGCGCTCGACACCTGTCGTCAGAGGTTGATGGTGTCAGGGGTTGAGGGTGTCAGAGATTGATGGTGTCGAGCACCGCTTGGTGGAAGGCGGTGAGACCCATCGCCAGGTGGTCGTCGGGTGTGTCCTCTTCCTTGGTGTGCGAGAGGCCGGCGATGGAGGAGGTGAACACCATCGCGGTGGGTACGACGCGGCCCATCTCGCTGGCGTCGTGAAGGGCTCCGCTGGGCATCTCGAAATGGTGACCCTCGGTTGCTTCGACGGCGCGGCGCACGATGTCCACCAACACGGGATCGAAAGGCACCGGGGGGATGCGGAAGATGTGTTCGAGCTCCACCGTGCACCCCTCGGCGTCGGCGGCTGAGGTCGCCGCCGCCTTCGCCTCGGCGAACATCGCCGCCAGTTCGCCGGCGTCGATGTGGCGCATGTCCATCGTGCACACCGTCTCGCCGGGCACGGCGGTGACCACACCGGGCCGGCAGGTGACGCTTCCCACGGTGGTGACGCCCTGGTGGCGGGCACCGATCTCGGCCAGCTCGAGGGCGAAGCGGCTCATCGCCCTCAGCGAATCGCGCCGCATGCCCATCGGCATCGTGCCCGCATGAGCGGCCTGGCCGCGGAAGATGAGGCGTTCACGCTCGATGCCCACGGATCCGGTGACAGTGGCGATCCCCAGACCCTGCTGTTCGAGCACGGGCCCTTGCTCGATATGGATCTCAAGATAGGCCACCATGTTCTCCAGGCGGGTGCGCGCCCCGTCGATGGTGTCGAGCGAGACCCCGTGCTCGCCGACCACCTCGGGCAGGCTGTTGCCCCAGCGGTCCTTCAGATCGCGCAAGATGTCGAGGTCCAGGGTGCCGGCCACCGCGGCCGAGCCGAAGAGGCTGCGGCTGAAGCGGGCACCTTCCTCGTCGGCCCAATCGACGAGGGCGAAGGATCGCTTCGGTAGCTCGGGAGCGGAAACCAAGGAACGCAGCACCTCGAGCCCGGCCATCACCCCGAGTGCTCCGTCGAGCCAGCCTCCGGCGGGTACCGAGTCGAGGTGGGAGCCGACGGCCACGACCTCGTCGCTCTGCCCGCGCAGGTAGGCCCACAGGTTGCCAGCCTCGTCCTGTTCGACCTCGACCGGCAAGGTGGCCAGCTCCTCGCGCAGCAGTGTTCGGGCCTCGACCCACTCGGGGGTCCAGCACAAGCGCCGCGAGCCCGCAGGGCCGCCGGTGCGCTCGGCCAGGGTGCGCAGGTCGCGGATGGCTCGGTGGGGGTCGAAGCCACCTGTTAGGGGACCAGGCACGGGGAATAGATGAACCGTCGGCGCTCATCGCCCGGACGTTAGTGGCTGGTGTTGCGCCGCCGTCGCGAGTGGCGCTCGATGGCGAGGCGCACCAACTCGTCGATCAGCGTCGGGGTAGGTCATGCCGCTGGCGATCCACAGCTTGGGGTACATCGAGATCGGTGTGAAGCCGGGCATCGTGTTGACCTCGTTGAGCAGGAAACCCGCGACCGCTCCTCCTCGAAGAAGAAGTCGCACCTCGACAGGCCCTCACAGCGGAGAGCACTGAACGCCTTCAGCGCCAGTGCCTGCACCGCGGCGGTCTGCTCGGCGGTGAGCGGGGCGGGCACGATGGCCTGTGATCCGTCGTCGAGGTACTTGTCGGCGTAGTCGTAGAACTCGGCGCCGGGCACGATCTCGCCGGGCACGCTGGCTCGCGGCTCGAGGTTGCCGAGTACGGCGACCTCGATCTCGCGGCCGATGACGGCCTCTTCCACCACCACCCACTCGTCGTAGGTGAGGGCCACATCGATGGCGGCCGAGAGCTCCTCGATGGTCTTGCGCCTTGCTGACCCCCACCGACGAGCCCATGTTGGCGGGCTTGACGAACACCGGCAGGCCGAGTCTCGGCTGGCCACTTCGGCAGGCAGGCCGGGAGTCACCTCGTGTGCTCGGAATGCCCGGTGACGCGGCTTGGGGGATGCCAGCTGCGGCGGCGACCTGCTTGGCCATCGCCTTGTCCATCGCCACCGCCGAGCCCAGCACGCCAGTGCCCACGTAGGGCAGGTCGGCGAGCTCGAGCATGCCCTGCACCGTGCCGTCCTCCCCGAGGGGCCCGTGCAGGAGGGGCACCACGACCGTGGTTGCAGAGTCGGTGGGGGTGATCGCCAGGGTCGGCTCCACGGGGGTGCCGGTGGCGTCGAGGCGACCCGGCAGGGCTTCGGGCCCGCGGGCGAGAGCGGCCTGGGCGCCGGCGGCGACCGACCAGCCGGCCGTCGCGGCCGATGCCGATCGGGGTGATGCGGTACTTGGCCGGATCGGCGGCACGCAACACGTGCGCAGCGGTGGTGCAGCTGACGTCGTGCTCGGCGGACTGTCCGCCGAAGAGGACGATGAGATGGATGCGCTGGTCGTCGGGACTCATGCGGACTCCGACGGTACCGTGTGGGACGATGCGTTTCAGGGCAAGCGAGGTGGCTGCGGCGACGGGGGGTCGGTTGTACGGGCCCGACGTCGAGATCGACGGTGTGTCCTTCGACAGTCGAGTTCTGCAGCCCGGCCAGCTCTTCGTGCCGATCGTCGCCGAGCGCGACGGACATGAGTTCATCGCCGACTGCACTCCAGCGAGGTGCGGCCGCCTACCTGACGGCTCGGGGTGCCGCGGGCGATGCCCCTGCCTCGCCCGGTGCTACGGCTATCGAGGTCGGCGACACCATCGAGGCGCTGACCAGCCTCGCCACCCACCAGAGGGCCACCTTCCGCGGCCCGGTCGTGGGCGTCACCGGATCGGTGGGCAAGACGTCCACCAAGGACCTCCTGAGGGCAGCACTTGGGGCCAGCCGGCTCACCTGGGCGAATGAGCGCAGCTTCAACAACGAGCAGGGCCTGCCCACCACCTTGTTGAACACACCCGACGGCACCGAGGTGATGGTGCTGGAGATGGGCATCCGCGGTTTCGGCGAGATCGCTGCCCTGTGCCGAGTCGCCCGTCCCACCGTCGGTGTCGTCACCCGTGTCGCCGAGGCCCACAACGACCGCCTGGGTGGTATCGACGGCGTCGCTCGGGCGAAGGCCGAACTGGTGCACGCCCTGCCGGTGGACGGCACGGCCATCCTCAACGCCGACGACCACCGGGTGAAGGCGATGGCTTGCCTGGGTCCCGCCTCGGTTGTTCTGTTCGGCTCTCACGACGATGCCGATGTACGCATCACCGACCTCCGCCTCGATGACCATGCCCGGCCTTCCTTCCGCATCCACACCCCATGGGGCACACACGAGGTGCGCCTCGGGGTGAGCGGTCGCCACATGGCATCCAACGCGGCGGCAGCACTGGCGTGCGTGGGCGTTGTCGGTGGCGACGTGGCCGCTGGTGCATCAGCGCTCGCCGAGGTCGGGCTGACGGCGATGCGCATGGAAGTGTCGCCCACCCGCGATGGCGGGATCGTGCTCAACGACAGCTACAACGCCAACCCGACCAGCATGAGGGCGGCGCTCGACGCCCTCGCCGACCTGCGCGGGCATCGCAAGGTGGCGGTGCTGGGGATGATGGCCGAGATCGTCGACCCCGAGGCCGAACACCTTGCCATCGTCGAGTACGCCCATGGCCACGGCATCGAGGTGATCGCCTACGGCACCGACCTGTACGGCATCACACCCTGTGCCGACCCCGCCGCCGAGCTCGGCTCAGTCGCCGGCGGAGAAGCCGTGCTCGTCAAGGGGAGCCGCGTGGTCGGCCTCGAGCGGGTGGCCGCTGCTCTCCTCGCCTGACTCGATGCCGGCCCTGCGATCGAGGCGAGCGATGTCGCACCACCAGGCCATCACCAGCGCCCAGATCGCACCTCCGAGAAGCACCCACCGCGCACCAACGGAGTCGATCACCGGCCCGAAGATGAGGTTGCCGAGGGGCACGGTGCCACCGAACGCCATGAACCACAGGCTCATCGCCCGGCCCCTCTCGTGGTCGGCGAGTCGACCCTGGAAGATGGTGTTCATCGAGGTCGTCGTGGCGAAGTAGGCGAAGCCCAGCGCGGGGGCGACGAGGAACGCGCCGATGGGCCCGCGGGCGAGGGCAAAGGCGGCGAGGGACACGGCGAAGGCGACGAACCCGAGGCGCACGAGGCGGCGCTTGTCGACCGAGACGAAGGCCGTGCCGATCGCCAACCCTCCCAGGGCCGCGCCGAAACCCCAAGTGGCGTAGAGCCACTTGTAAGTCGAGCCGGCCGAATCGATGCCGAAGTTGTGTCGTGCCACGGCTGGAAACAAACCCACGTAGGGCAGGGAGAACAGGGAGAAGGTGGTGAGGGTGAGAAGGAGCCGCGAGTAAGCCGGGTTCGACCTGATGATGCGCAGCCCGGCGGTGAACTGGCGCCATCCCTGTTCGTGGTGGGCCGTGATGACGGGTAGGCGAATCTTCATCAGGGCAGCGACAACGAACAGATAGGTGACCGCGTTGACGAGGAACCATTGGGCCGTGGTGACGCCCAGAGGGCTGAAGGCGGCGACGATTATCGGGCCGACGACCCTCGAGCCGTTGATCATCGTCGAGTTGAGCGCGATCGCGCCCTGCAGGTCGGCCTTCGACACGAGGGTGGGCAGCATCGCCGACCAGGCGGGGGCGTTGAGGGCGTTGCCCACGCCCACGCCGAACGCGGCGAGGAACAGGGCCCAGATCGGTGCGTCGGCAGCGGCGAGCGGGGCCAGCAGCACCGAGAACGACATCTGCAGGAGCTGCATCGCCATCAACCACCGGCGGCGGTCGAAGCGGTCGGCGATGACGCCGGCGGGTATGGAGAGCAAGAGCAGGGGGCCGAGCTGGGCGAACACCAAGATGCCGACCACCGATGCCTTGCCGGTACGGCTGTAGACGTAGGCGGGTAGCACCACGTTCTGCATCCAGGTGCCGATGTTGGAGCTGAACGATGCCACCCACATGCGACGGAAGTCGGGGTACGCAAGAGCAGCGCGGGCGCTTCCAGGCTGGTGGCCGTGGTGGACGGGGGCGGGGATCGAGCTCATTGACCGGTGGGTCAACAATAGGGCCCGAGGTTCTGCGGAGCGCGGTTCGGCGGTGTCAGACTGGGCAGATGCCGTCCCCTGATCAGATGCCGTCCGACTCCGCCCACACCGACCCCTCGCCGCCCGAGACAGGCCAGTTCGACACGATCGTCGTCACCGCGGTCGGCGCCAGAGGGGAACTGAGGCTCAACCGGCCCGACAAGTTGAACCCCTTGAGCAGCCACACCCTCCACGAGATCGAACTCGCCGCCCGCTGGTTCGACGAGCACCACGAACTCAAGGTGGTCGTGGTCAGTGGCGCCGGGCGGGCGTTCTCCGCCGGCGCCGATCTGTCGGCGTTCACCACCTCGGCACCGATGGAGGACCGCCAGGTCGGGTGGCGGATGGCACGAGCCCTCGACGAGATGCGCGCCGTCACCGTCGCCCGCATCCAGGGCTGGTGCGTCGGAGGCGGGTTGGTGGTTGCGGCCGGGTGCGATCTGCGCGTCGCCGCCGACACGGCCCGGTTCTCGATCCCCGAAGTCGACCTCGGCATCCCCTTGGCGTGGGGAGGAATCCCCCGCCTGGTGCGCGAGATCGGCCCGGCGCTCACCAAGGAACTGGTGATGACCTGCCGTCCCTTCGACGCCCACGAGGCGCGCTCCGCCGGGTTCCTCAACAGGGTTGTGCCGGAGGCCGAACTCGATGCCGAAGTCGAGTCGCTGGTGCAGGTCCTGCTCGCCAAGCCCAAGCTGGCCCTGCTCGAGACCAAGGCCCACGTCAACGCGGTCACCGAGTCGATGGTGGGAACCGGCCGCAGCTGGGCCGACGCAGATGGGCTCTACGCCGGTCTGCGCGACGACGAGGGCCACGCCAGCGCCCAGGCCTACGTCGCCCGCCTGGGTCGCGCCTGAGCCCTAAAGAGTTCAGGCCCGGAGGGGTCAGCCCAGAATGAGGTCGGCGTAGGCGCCGAGGACCTGCTGGGGTCCACTGACCAAGAAGGTGGTGAGGCAGGTCTCGCGCCACTGGGCTAGCTCGCCGCGGATCTTGTCGGGTGGGCCCACCAGGGCGACGTCTTCGACCATCGCCAGGGGGATGGCGGCCGCGGCCTCTTGCTTCTTGCCGGCCAAGTAGAGGTCTTGCACCTTCAAGGCGACGTCCTCGTAGCCCATTCGGGCGAACACCTCGAAGTGGAAGTTGACCCCGCGGGCACCCATGCCGCCGCAGTACAGGGCGAGGAAGGGACGCACCATGTCTGCACATTGCTCGACGTCTTCGCCGGGCACGATGGTCATCATCGCCGCGACCTCGAACCTGTCGGCCTTGCCCTCCTCGCCTGAAGCAGCGAACCCATCGGCGAGGCACTTGCGGTAGAAGCCGTCCTCTTTCGGGCTGAAGAAGAGGGGCAGCCAACCATCACAGATCTCGGCGGCGAGGGCGACGTTCTTGGGTCCTTCGGCGCCGAGGTAGATCGGGATCTCGCGCCTCAAGGGGTGGATCGTGCTCTTCAAGGGCTTGCCCAGCCCGGTGCCACCGGCCAGCGGCATGTCGTAGAAGTCGCCGTGGAAGTCGACGGGTTCTTCACGCTTCACGATGCGCCTGACGATCTCGACGTATTCACGTGTGCGTGCCAAAGGCTTCGGGTAGGGCTGCCCGTACCACCCCTCCACCACCTGAGGACCGCTGGCGCCGAGACCGAGGATGAACCTTCCGTTGGAGAGGTGATCAATGGTCATCGCCGCCATCGCGGTGGCAGCCGGGGTGCGGGCACTCATCTGCACGATCGAGGTACCGAGCTTGATGCGCTCTGTGTGGGAGCCCCACCAGGCCAAGGGAGTGAGGGCGTCGCTGCCGTAGGCCTCGGCGGTCCACACCGATGTGTAGCCGAGTCGCTCGGCCTCGCAGATCGCATCAAGTGCTCCGGGCGGGGGACCCGCTCCCCAGTAACCGGCCGAATACCCGAGAGAAAGTTCGCGTGCCATCCGCCGAACCTAGACCCAACGGGACTGTCGCGGTGAGTTAGGCGGGAGCGGTCAGGAGAGTGCAGTGAGGGGATCCACCACAGGGGTGCCGAGAAACTCAGCGACCGGGCCGTTGGCCACATGCCCGGCATGGGTGTTGAGACCGAGGGCCAGGGAGGGGTCGTGTCGGCAGGCATCGGCGACGCCACGGGTGGCCAACTCGAGCTGGTAGGGAAGGGTGGCGTTGGTCAGCGCGTAAGTACTGGTGTGGGGCACCGCACCGGGCATGTTGCCCACGGCGTAGTGGATCACCCCGTGAAGGTCGTACACCGGCTCGGCGTGGGTGGTCTCGTGGGTGGTCTCGATGCACCCACCTTGGTCCACCGCCACGTCCACGATCACCGCCCCCTTCTTCATCGAGCGCACCATGTCCTCGGTGACCACCACCGGTGCCCGGCCGCCGGCAACCAGAACAGCGCCGATCACCAGGTCGGCATCGGCGAGGTTGCGCTCCAGCGCGCCCCGGTTGGATGCCAGGGTGACGATCCGACCCTTGTTGATCTGATCGACCCAGCGCAGCCGGTCGAGGTTCTTGTCGAGCAGGACGACCTCGGCCTCCATGCCGGCGGCGATCCAGGCCGAGTTCCAGCCGACGTTGCCTGCTCCGAGCACCACCACCTTCGCCGGTTGCACACCAGGTGCGCCGCCCATCAGCACCCCACGACCGCCGTTGTGCCGCTCCAGATAGTGGGCGCCCATCTGAGGGGCGAGACGCCCGGCGACTTCGCTCATCGGTGCCAGCAGGGGTAGGGCACCGTTCGGCAGTTGCACGGTCTCGTAGGCGATGGCGGTCGTGCCCGCCTCGATGAGGGCTCGCGCAACCGCGGGGTAGGCAGCTAGGTGGAGGTAGGTGAACAGGGTGAGATCGCGCCTCAAGAAGGCGAACTCCTCGGCCTTGGGCTCCTTCACCTTCACCACCATCTGTTGGGCCCAGGCGTCGGCGGCGGTGGGCACGATGGTGGCACCGGCGGCGAGGTAGTCGTCGTCGCCGAAGCTCGCCCCCTCGCCAGCGCCGGTCTCGACGAACACCTCGACCCCGTGCCGCTCCAGCTCGCGCACCCCGTCGGGGGTCATCGCCACCCTGTACTCCTGGGTCTTGATCTCCTTGGGCACGCCGACGGTGGTGGTCATTGCCCCATCATTCCCGACGGCCGCTCCACCTTCAACGACCCCACTCGGGGACTGGCTACCATCTGGCCCGCGGGCGCAACGTCGCGTTCGCCAACACAAGAGGGATCCGATAGACGTGAAGGCGTTCAAGAACTTCATCAACGGTCAGAAGGTCGATGCATCCGATGGCCGCACGACACCCGTGGTCAACCCTGTCACCGGCGAGCAGTATGCGACTGCGCCACTGTCGGGAGGCGCCGACATCGATGCGGCGATGAGCGCCGCGGCGGCGGCCTTCGAGTCGTGGCGCGATTCCACGCCGAGCGAGCGCTCCCTCGCCCTGTTCCGCATCGCCGACGCAGTCGAGGCGCGCGCCGACGAGCTGATCGCGCTCGAGGTCGAGAACTGCGGCAAGCCCGCCCACCTCACCCAGAGCGAAGAAATCCCGCCGATGGTCGACCAGATCCGCTTCTTCGCCACGGCCGCCCGCCATCTGGAGGGCAAGAGCGCAGGCGAGTACATGCGCAACATGACCAGCATCATCCGCCGCGAGCCGATCGGTGTCTGCGCCCAGGTGGCACCGTGGAACTACCCGATGATGATGGCTGTTTGGAAGTTCGCCCCGGCGATCGCCGCCGGCAACACCGTGGTGCTCAAGCCCAGCGACACCACCCCGGCCACCAGTGGTCTGCTGGCCGAGATCGCCGCCGAGTTCCTGCCGCCCGGCGTGCTCAACGTGATCTGCGGCGACCGCGACACTGGACGCGGCATGGTGCTGCACGACACGCCGAGCATGGTCAGCGTCACCGGTTCGGTGCGCGCCGGCCAAGAGGTCGCCGCGGCGGCGAGCCAGAGCCTGAAGCGCGTGCCACCTCGAGCTCGGCGGCAAGGCGCCGGTGGTCGTGTTCGACGACGCCGACATCGCCGCCGCTGCCGAGGGCATTGCCATCGCCGGCTACTTCAACGCCGGCCAGGACTGCACGGCTGCCACCCGTGTACTGGTGGGCCCCGGCGCCTACGACGACTTCGTCGCCGCCCTCGCCGAACAGGCCAAGGGCACCAAGACCGGCGCCCCCGACGACGAAGACGTGCTGTTCGGGCCGGTCAACAACCCCAGCCAGCTGGCCCGGGTGAGCGGCCTGGTGGACAGGGCACCGTCCCACGCCGAGGTGGTTGCCGGGGGGCACGCTGTGGGTGGCAAGGGGTTCTTCTACGAGCCCACCGTCATCGCCAACCTCCGCCAGGACGACGAAATGATCCAGAACGAGATCTTCGGCCCCGTCATCACCGTGCAGCGCTTCACCGACGAGGACGAGGCCGTGAAGTGGGCGAACGGGGTCGAGTACGGCCTCGCCAGCAGTGTGTGGACCAAGGACTTCGGCCGGGCAATGCGCATGGCCAAGAGGCTCGACTTCGGCTGTGTGTGGATCAACACCCACATCCCCCTCGTCGCCGAGATGCCCCACGGTGGTTACAAGAAGTCGGGCTACGGCAAGGACTTGAGTGCCTATGCGCTCGAGGACTACACCCGCATCAAGCACGTCATGGCCAACCTCGACAGCTGAGATGACGTCAGTGAGCGCCCCAGGTGAAAGTCTGCTTCACCAGGTCGAGGTAGATGAAGGTTTCGGTGCTGCGCACACCGGGTACGGCGCGGATGCGGTTGGTCAGATCGAGCAGGTCGCCATCGTCGTCCACCACCACCTCGGCCATCATGTCGAAGGAGCCGGCGGTTACCACCAGGTAGTCGATGTCTGGCATCGCCTGCAGAGTCTGGGCGAGGTCGTCGGTGGGGCCCTCCGTGCGCACCCCGATCATCGCCATCCGCCGCTTGCCGTGGGCGAGCGGGTTGGTGACGGCGACGACCTGCATCACGCCCGCGTCGGTGAGGCGTTGCACCCTCTGACGGGCTGCAGCTTCGGAGAGCCCGACGGCGGCGCCGAGCCTGGTGTAGGGCAAGCGACCATCGCGCTGGAGTTCGACGATGATCGCCCGGTCGACGGGATCGAGGTGGTTTCCGCTGCGGTCCATGAGCTACGGATACTGGCGCTAAAGCCGACTCTTTGCAAGGGATTCCGTGGTATGCGAACGCTCGACCGACGAATTCCTTGCATAGAGTGCCGAGTTCGTGCGAGCGTGTGTGCCAGCGAGGTGGGGGCCACCCGCCGTGGGGGATGCTCCAGAGCATCGCGGCATCACGCTTACACTTCGCAGTGACGACGGTGGGCGAACACCCATCGCACATCGGGGGAGAAACCGTGACTGATGCGAAGACGACGAAGGTCGGCGACCATGCCGCATTCGGAGCGCGCGGGTCGGTCGAACTGCAGAGCGTCACCAAACGTTTCGGCGCGATGGTGGCCGTCGACAACCTCGACCTGTTGGTCGAGCCGGGCGAGTTCCTCTCCCTGCTAGGTCCGTCGGGCTGCGGCAAGACCACCACCCTGCGCATGCTCGCCGGGTTCGAACAGCCCGACGAAGGATTCATCCGCATCAGTGGCGAGTACGTGCAGGGCATTCCGCCTTACAAGCGCGACGTCAACACCGTGTTCCAGCACTACGCCCTGTTCCCTCACATGACCGTCGCCGAGAACGTCGCCTACGGGCTACGCCAGAAGGGTGTGCCCAAGGCCGACATAGGCGCCCGGGTCCGCGAAGCGCTCGACATGGTCAAGATGATCAAGCTCGCCGACCGTAAGCCGAGGCAGATGTCGGGTGGCCAGCAGCAGCGTGTGGCGGTGGCCAGGGCCCTCGTGAACCGGCCCAGCGTGCTCCTGCTCGACGAGCCTCTCGGCGCACTCGACCGCAAGCTGCGCGAGGAGATGCAGATCGAGCTGAAGCTCCTCCAGAGCCAGCTCGGCATCACCTTCGTCTTCGTCACCCACGACCAAGAAGAGGCGATGAGCATGAGTGACCGCATCGCCATCATGCTCGAGGGCCACGTCGAGCAGCTCGCCGACCCCGAAACCGTCTACGAGAGGCCGGCCTCGGCCTTCGTCGCCGGTTTCATCGGCCGCAACAACTTCTGGAAGGGCATCGCCACCACCGATGGGGTGAGGGCGCAAGATGGCACCGTCTTCGTGGTGTCGAATCCCGACGAAAAGGTCGCCCCCGGTGAACCGGCGCTGGCCGCAGTGCGTCCGGAGAACTTCCAGCTCGTCACTGTCGACCCAGGCACCTCGCTGAACTCGATACCCGGCCGGGTGGCCAGCGTCGCCCATTTCGGCGACACCCTGCAGTACGTGGTGCACACCGCCAGCCGCGATGTCTTGGTGCTCACCCCGCGCGCCAATGCGCCCCGCCTCGAGGTGGGCGACGACGCCTGGTGCACCTTCACCCCATCCGACGTCTATTCGTTCTCCGCACGACAGGCGGACCTGGTGATGGCCGAGACCATCGCCGAGCCCACCGACTGAACCACCCATTTACCGCACCGATCTCCACAACCGATCTCCAAAACTTCATAAGGAGCACACAACCATGGCAGCCAGACCCGAACCCTTGAGGATCCTCGCCCCGCTCAGCTTCCGTGACAAGCTCAGCCGGCGTTCTCTGTTCCAGATCGGCGGTGCTGCCGCAGGCTTGGCCATCGTCGGGACGGCATGTGGCGACGACGACGAAGGCACGACCGAGACCACCGGCGGCGGTGGAGGTGGCCCTACCCAGGCATCGGGCGATTGGAGCCGGGTGGTCAACAAGTCGAGCGGCACCCTGTCGATGTACACCTGGGGCGAGTACAACGACCCCGAGCTCGTCGGCGGCAGCGCCGAAAGTGCACTAGGGGTGCAGATGAAGGTCGACTACTTCGCCAGCAACGAGGACCTCATCACCAAGATTTCGGCATCGGGTGGCGCGAGCGGGTTCGACATCGTCGTACCGACAGGCCAGTACATCCCCCAGATGATCGAGAAGGGCCTGATCCAGAAGCTCGACACGAGCCTGTTGCCCAATGCGGTCAACATCGACCCCCTCTACCTCAGCCAGGCGTGGGACCCCACCAACGAGTATTCAGTGTGCAAGGACTGGGGCAGCACCGGCTGGTTCTGGGACGCCGGTGTCATCGATCGCGACATCGTCACCTGGGGCGATTTCCTCGACGTTTGCATGAACGAGGCCAGCGGGAACTGCTCGGTGATCGATACCGCGCCGAACCTGTGCGGCCTGTACTTCTGGGCGAACGGCATCAACTGGACGACCGAGAAGACGGAGGACCTCGACGCCTGCGAGGACTTCATGGTCAACCAGTTCGCCTCCCACATCAAGGCGTTCGACAGCTATCCGAGCACAGCGATCGCCGAGGGCGCCTTCGCCCTCTCGCAGATGTTCAACGGCGACGCCCGCCAGGCCTTCGTGCGTATCGAAGAAGCCGGCGGCGATCCGTCGACATGGAAGTGGGCGCTCGGTGCGCCGGCCACTGAGTTGTGGATGGACAACTACTGCCTCGCCGCCGGTGCCCCCAATCCTGAGGCCGCTCATGCCTGGATCAACTGGATGCTGATCCCCGAGATCTCCGTCCAGGATCTCAACTACCACGGTTACCACAGCGGTATGAAGGACATCGAAAGGCTGATCTCGGAGCTGCTGCCCGATCTGGTTGACGGAGACATGATCTTCTTCAACGAGGCTCAGGTGAACTCGATGGAGACCGGTGCCGTCAACAGCGCCCAGGACCGCCTGGTCGAGATCATGAACAAGATGAAGGCCAAGGCTGCTGGCTGAGCCTGTGTCCAGTGTCCTCGCTCCGAAGCCACGAAGGGGGTGGCGGGTCCCGAAGTTCGGCCTCGCCATCCCCTCGATGATCTGGTACGCGCTGTTCTTCATCGCTCCGATCGCGTTCATCGTGATCTACTCCTTCGGAGCGAAGGACTCCACCCAGCGGATCCCTGTCGACCTCGGCAGCCTCAGCTTCGAGAACTACCGCGACGCTTTCGACGACACCTTCTTCCAGACCTTCCGCCAGACGCTCAAGATCGCGATCATCGCCACGACGTTGTGCATCGTCATCGGCTTCCCGGTGGCGTACTTCCTGGCTTTCAAGGTGAGCGAGAAGTGGAGGGGCGCGCTGCTGGCGATGGTGATCATTCCCAGCTTCACCAGCTTCCTCATCCGCACCGTGGCCTGGAAGATCCCCCTCGCCAAGACCGGCTATGTGTCGGGCTGGCTTCAGGACTGGGGCCTCCTCGACGGTCCCATCGACATCTTGCAGAAGCCGGCGGCTGTGCAGTTGGCGATCGTCTACAACTACCTCGGCTTCGTGATCCTGCCCCTGTTCGTGGCCCTCGATCGCATCGATGTGAGGATGCGTGAGGCCAGCAAGGATCTCGGAGCCGGCCGTATGGCCACCTTCGCCGCGGTGACCTTGCCTCTGGCCGGGCCGGGTGTCGCCGCTGCCGTACTGCTCACCTACATCCCGATGTGTGGCGACTACGTGACTGCCCGGGTGCTCGGTGGGGCCGACGGCAACATGATCGGCTCGATGATCGCCAGCCAGTTCGGTGATGCCCAGAACTGGCCCCTCGGTTCAGCGATGGCCGTGATGATGATCCTCGCCGTGCTGCTCACCCTGAGCGTCGGTGTCGTCTTGGTCGTTGTGGTGAGGTTCCTGGTGAGGTGGATCTCACCCGAACTGCAAGGTGTGCGACGTTCCCTGTACGAACGCCGCATGCGCTCTTCCACAGAGGCCGGGCCGCGGCGCCGGCGGGCAATCGACCTCATCAAGCCGGCGATGGCAGGGTGGACCACCCTGGTGCTCGTCTTCCTCTTCATCCCTATAGCGCTCGTCTTTCTTCACTCGTTCAACTCCGGCGGATCCTTCGTGATCTGGGGCGGTGAGTTGAGCACCAAGTGGTGGGGGAAGCTGTTCCGCGCCGATGAGACGATCTCGATGCTGCTCACTTTTGTTGCCATCCTCGGCGTCGGGCTCGTGCTTCCGCGCCTTGTCCGGCTGGTCAGTGGCAGGCGGTATCGCCTGTTGGACCGCTGGTCCGGCCTCGTCGGCTTCGTCGGCGCGGTCATCTACTGCGGTGAGACCACCGGGTGGTTCCGCGAGATCTTCCGCGATCGCAATGTGGGCGATGCGATGCGCAACTCATTCCTCGCCGCGCTCGGCGCCACCGTGATCGCTGTGGTGCTCGGGGGCTTCGCCGGTACCGCACTGGCCCGCCGCCCTGGCAAGTGGACCGCGATATTCATGGGTGTGGTGTTCCTCATCCTGGTCACCCCCGAGATCATGGATGCCATCGCCCTGGCCACCTGGTTCCCACGCGTGGGTGGTCCTTTCACCGAGACCTATGGGCCGTTCCGGTTCGGCATCAACAAGCTGTGGGTCGGTCAATCGCTCTACGCCTCCGCTGTCGTCACCCTCATCGTTCGCGCCCGTCTCGCCGGTCTCGACGAAGCGCTGGAGGAAGCCGCCGGCGATCTCGGCGCGCCCCCCGGCAGAGCCTTCCGCCAGATCACCCTGCCCCTGATCGCGTCGGCTCTCGTCGCCGGTGCCCTGCTTTCGTTCACTCTCTGCATCGACAACACCGTCATCTCGGCTCTGGTGAGTGATGCCGGGTCCTCCACCTTCCCGGTTGCGATGTTGGGTGCCCAGAAGAGCACGATCAAGCCGTTCTGGGGGGTGGGTGCAGTGGTCCTGTTCGCGATCACGATGGCGGCGCTCGGTTTCGTTGCGATGGTGCTGAAGAGGTCGGGTGATTCCTCGGCCCAGATCACAGCCACTCTGGCCGGAGGCGGGTGATTGCCCCGGGTAACCTCGGGGCACCATGCCAAGTACCAACGTGCCAAGTACCACCCTGCCACGCATCGCACTTGCCCCCAACGGCGCCCCGGCCTGGATGGAGGCGGCGATCATCGCCGGTGGGGGTCATGTGGTGCCCGTCGCCGAGGCCGAGGCGCTTGTCTGGTCTTCGCCACGAGATCCGGGCACGCTGAGAGCAACACTTGCCGGCGCACCCCACCTGGCCTGGGTGCAACTGCCCTTCGCCGGCGTCGAGTTGTTCGCAGACCTCTTCGACGAAGACCGGATCTGGACGTGCGGTAAGGGTGTCTACGCCGAACCGGTGGCCGAGCTGGCGCTGTCTCTGGCCCTCGCCGGCCTGCGCAATGTCGGCGGCTATGCCAGGGCGAACGAGTGGGGCCGCCCCCAGGGCCGCAACCTGATCGGTGCCAACGTCACCATCCTCGGTGGTGGCGGCATAGCCGAATCGCTGCTTCGCCTGCTGGCGCCATTCGACTGTCACGTCACCGTCGTGCGTAACCGGGTGGCCCACCTCGATGGTGCCGATGAGGTGCTCGAGCCCGACCTCTATGTCGACGCCCTCGCCGGCGCGGATGTCGTCTTTCTCGCTCTGCCCCTGACCCCCGAGACCGAGGGGATGATCTCGCGTAGCGAGCTGGAGCAGATGCTGCCTCATGCCTGGATCATCAATGTCGCCCGTGGTGGGCACATCGTCACCGATGACCTGGTGTGGGCCCTGGAGCACAACCTCATCGGTGGCGCGGCGCTCGACGTCACCGACCCCGAGCCCCTGCCGAGTGGACATCCCCTGTGGTCGCTGCCGAACTGCATCATCACCCCCCACATCGGCAACACACCGGAGATGGCTGTACCTCTGCTCAGTGAGCGGATCACCACCAATGTGCGCCTCTTCGCCCAGGGTGAACCGCTCATCGGCATGGTCAACGTCGAGCTCGGCTACTGAGTGGGCAGCCGGGCAGCCGGGCCGCTCGCCCGTTGGATGGCCGTGATGCGCTGCTAGATTCCCGGTGCCAATTGAGGGCGATTAGCTCAGTCGGCTAGAGCGCTACGTTCACACCGTAGAGGTCGTGGGTTCGAGCCCCGCATCGCCCACCAGAGA
>CAVPRT010000009.1:0-289593 GCA_963707925.1 uncultured Acidimicrobiales bacterium | reverse complement strand
GCGACGATCAGCACCTTCAGATCCGGCTGATCGAAGTGCCACATCGGCAGGATCTGTTCGGCGCGGTAGATGCCGAGGCCGGAGAGGTAGGTCGATATGCCCGAGCGCACCCGTTCGACGAAGACGCGGTGGCGGCTCGCCACCACCCTCGAGACCCAGCCAGCGGTCTTCGGCCGGCCGGGTGCGCTCCTCGGCGTAGGCCGCTGTCGCCAGTTCGGCCGGGCTGCCGTGCCAGTTGGGCTCACGGATCTCGTGGAGGAAGGGCTCCACCTGCTCCCGCCGGTGCTGAAGTCCGAGCAAGGGCGCGGCCGTCTGGCGGGCCCTCGCCAGCGGGGAGACGATCATGTGGTCGAACTCCTCGGCGTGGAGCTCCTCACCGACGTGCTCGGCCTGCATCCGGCCCCGAGCGGTGAGGGGTGGGTCGACGATACTGAGGCCATCGCGAACCCATTCGGGTTCCCCGTGGCGGACAAGCACGATCTCCATAGCACCTTCGATCGTAGGGGCAACGGCGACGAGAGCGCGGGTAACGTCGGGGCAGTGAGCGACACCCACGGCCCCGGTGGCTGGCACCCGGACCCCATGGGTCGCTTCGAGTTCCGCTGGTTCAACGGCGAACGGTGGACAGCCGACGTCTCGATCGGTGGGCGCCGGTTCGTCGACCCCGGTCCGCCGGCCATTCGTCCATCGCAGGGCACTGCCGTGGCCGCCTTCGTCATCGCCATGGTGAGCCTGTTCCTGGCCTGGGTGCCGTTCGTCTTCGTCCTCGCCGCCGCCGGCGCCGGCCTTGCGTTCGGGCTCGGCATCGCAGGGGTACGCAAGGCGGCCACGCAAGGCGGCACCGGACGCGGTTTCGCCATCGCCGGGATCGCCATCTCTATTGCCGCCGCCGGGCTGTGCGTCGTCGGTGGCTTCCTCACGGCCGCGGTGTGGCGCGACATGCAAGAGCTATCCGAGGCAAGCCCTCACCGAGTGTCGATCGACTCCTGCAACCACGAGGGCCGCCTCGCCCATGCCACGGGAACGATCACCAACCTCGACGACAAGACCGCCACCTTCATCGTCACGGTTAGCTTCACCGATGCCGACGGGAAGAGCCTCGATCTCAGCTCGGTGGCGATCGACGACGTCGCTCCCGGTCGCACGGAGCGGTTCACCGCCACCGCCTTCATCGACGCCGACGAAGAGGTCAGCTGTGAGATCGAAGATGTTCGCGGACCGGGCTTCCTCGTAACCGCCGACGGCTGAGCCCGCTCTCGCTCCCTGCCCGGATCAGCCGGGATCAGCGGGATCAGATGGAGGAGGTGGACGCGACCCACGCCTCGTACATCCGGGCGTAGACGCCACCCTGGTTCGCCAGCTCGTTGTGGTTGCCGTCTTCCACCAGTCGGCCATGATCGAGCACGAGCACCCGGTCGGCTCGTGCCGCCGTGCTGAGGCGGTGGGCGATGGCGATCGTCGTACGGCCCGAGGCCGAGCTTCTCCAGCGCCCGGGTGAGCCTCACCTCGGTGAGGGCGTCGACCGACGACGTGGCCTCGTCGAGCACCAGCACATCGGGGTCGACCAGGGAGGCGCGGATAAGAGCGACCAGTTGCCGCTCGCCGGCCGACAGCTGGGTGCCCCGCTGGCCGACCTCGGTGTCGAGCCCGTCGGGCAGGGTGTCGAGCCAATCGCGCAGGTCGAGGTCATCGATCGCCGTATCGAGGTCACCAAGGCTGATCTGGGGCCGGGCGAAGGCGAGGTTGGCGGCGATGCTGCCCTCGAACAGGAAGGGCTCCTGGGGCACCAGCGTGAGCCGTTCCGCAGGTCGAGCGTTCGACACCCGAGTAAGCGGTACGCCACCGATCTCACGGCCCCGGCGGTCGGGTCGGCCATGCGGGCGATGAGCCGGCCGAGGGTGGTCTTGCCCGAGCCGGTCTCGCCGACGATGGCCACCTGCTGCCCGGCGGGAATGTGGGCGCTCACGCCGACCAGAACCGGGGGCTCATCAGTGTCGCCGCGGCTGCGGTAGCTGAAGTCGACCCGATCAACCGTGACGGCCAGCGACCCGGCGGGCAGCTCCAGGGGCACCTCGGGTTCGGGCGGGCCGACGGTATCTCCAGCACGCCGAGCACACGTCGCATGCCGGCGACGGCGGTCTGGGTCTGATCGAGCACCTCGGTGAACTCGGCGATCGGCTCCAAGAAGCGGTAAGTGAGAAAGACGAACCCGACCATCGCCCCAGCCGTGAGCCCTGTACGCCGGACCGCGCACGAGCCCGGTGGTGACCACCGCCGAGACGGTGAGCACGCTGAACACCTCACCCGAGGGGAACAGGAAGGCACCGATGGTGCCGGCCCGGATGAAGGCGTCGGAACGCTCGCCGCTGACATCTTTCACCCGTCTGCCGTAGTGGCGTCCGGCGCCGTACGCACGCAAGGTCTCCGAACCCGATACCAACTCGCTGATCTGGGTCATCACCTCGGCGTTGTGATGTCGGGCCCGGTCGTAGGCGACGGCGAGGCGTCTCTGGACCTTCTGCAGTACGAAACCCAAGGGTGCTGCCACCGCGAAGGCGACCAGGGCGAGAACCCAGTCGTAGGCCAGCATCACCCCGGCGACGAGGAGCATCAAGGTGCCATCGAGCAGCCATGCCAGACCGCCCCACTGGAAGAACTGGGCCAAGGTCTCGACATCGCTGGTGACGCGGGCGACCAGGGCACCCTTTCGCTCCTCGCTGTGGTCGGCGACGCTGAGGCGGTGGATGTGCTCGAACAGGCGCACCCTCAGGCCGTAGAGCGCCTCCTCGGACCTCAGCCCGAGGCGCAACACTGCTGTGCGCTGAGCCCACGTGGCGATGATGATGCCGACGATGGCCACCGCCCCCAGGACGGCCACGGTGTCCACCTTCACCGTCCCGCCCGTGAAGCCGCGGTCGATGGCCTGCTGGACGACGATGGGGGTGATCACCCTCCCCCCGGCGCCGACCAGGGCCAGGACCGAGGGTGAGACCGAAACCGGTCCGAATCGCCGGTGCGGCTCTCACCCCGCGACCGATGGTCTCGACCGCGCTCCAGCGGCTGGTCGGCTCGCTCATGGGCGCGCTCACTCAACATCTGCGCCGGCGTCGGCATCGAGGGCGGCCCGGTCGTGTTCGAAGGCCTCGATCAGGTGACGGTATGGCGGCACCGACGCCATGAGCTCCTCATGCCGGCCGTGAGCCACCACCCTCCCGTCGGACAGGAACAGGACATCGTCGGCAAGGGCGATGGTCGATGGCCTGCTGGCCACGATGACCACCGTCGTCGTGCTGAGTGCCGAACGCAGGTTGGCGAGCACCTTGGCCTCGGTGGTCGGGTCGAGGGCCGAGGTCGTGTCGTCGAGCAGCAACACGGCCGGGCGGCGCACCAGTGCGCGCGCCAGGGCGAGCCTCTGCCTCTGGCCACCCGAGAGGCCGATGCCTCGCTCTCCGACCTCGGTGTCGAGCCCGGCCGGAAGATCGTGGACGAAGGCTGCCTCGGCAACATTGACTGCCGCCTCGACTGCGTCGGCATCGATCTGCGCGCCGAGGGTGATGTTGTCGCTCACCGTGCCGGCGAGCAGGAATGCCTCCTGGAAGACGATGTTGGCTCCGCCATCGGGCACCGTGATGGAGCCAACATCGGGCGCGACGAGGCCGGCGATGAGGTGCAAGAGGGTGGTCTTGCCGGCCCCCGTGGCGCCGACGACGGCGACCGTGCGACCGGTCGCGATGTCGGCGTCGACGCCGGTCAGGACTTCGCGCTCACCGTCGTGGGAGAAGTGGACGTCTCTCAACGACCACGGCGTTGTCCGGGGCATGGTGGAGGGTGCCCGCCGGGTCGGGCTCGATGGGCTGGTCGAGCAAGGAGCGAATGCGCCCCCACCCGGCAATGGAGTGAGGCAACTCGGACAGGGTGTAGCCGATCAGCCTCAAGGGAAAGACGAGGAGGGTGAAGAGGTAGATGAAGCCGGTCAGTTCGCCGACCGTCATCGCTCCGGCCCTCACCCGGTACGCGCCGCCGACCAGGAGGAGGATGTTGGCCACGGTCGGGATCCCGTCGAGCAGTGACTCGAAGGTACTGCGCAGCCTCACAGCACCGATGCGGGCCTCGCGCAAGCGGCCGGCGATGGTCGCCAACCTCTCGGTTTCACGGCGTTCGGCCCCGAACGACTTCACCACGGCGACACCGTCGAAGCTCTCGTGAACCGCCGCGCTGAGGATGCCCAACTCGTCCTGAGCTGTGTTGTAAAAGCGGTCGACCCGGTTCTGATACGAGATGTTGAGCATGATCAGCAGGGGAAACAGGCAAATCGCGGCCAGGCCGAGGGGGACGTCGGTCACCAACATGAAGACCGACGGACAGGGCCACCATCACCACCACACCCGAGGCGAACGGCATAGGTGCGAGCACCGCAGTGGAGGCCTCGGCGTCCACGCCGGCGCGTGTGATCAGGTCCCCCGTGCTCTGCCGTCGATGCCACGGCACCGGCTGCACGACCAGGCGATCGATGACCTCGGCGCTGATCGTGTCGGTGGCCCGCCACACCGTTCGCCCGGCCCAGGTGCGCCTCACGACCACACCCGCGGCACGAAGGAAGCCGATGGCGACCAGGCCACCGAGGATGGCGGCCACCTTGCCCGCCGATACCGAGCCCTGCTCGAACCGCTGCCCGATCAGATCGTCGGTGATCAGGCCGACCATCACCGCCGACGCCACGGTGCAGGCAGCGAAAACAGCAGAGCCCGCGACGGCGATGAAGAAGGTGCCTTTGTGGTGGTGGAGCAGGGCGCGCACGAGCCGGAACGCCTGCACCATTCGACCGCGCTTCTGCGGAACGTCCATACCCTCCCCCATGACGAAGGTTCTACCACTCGATATGTGACCAACGCCGTTGAATAAGGCAGGTCGTCGGTCACGCCCTAGCGTTGTGGCATGCCGAATCCCGCCACCGCTCAGGTCGCTGTCCGCCGCCGGTGGGTGAAGGTGCTCCTGGCCCTCGGGTGCACCCTGATGGCGGCGATGTGGGTGTACTACCTCTTCTTCGCCTCGGACAAGGGCGTCTACCGCCTCGACGACACTTCTTGGCGGGCGGAAGCGGCGCAGGTCTGTGCCGCGGCGAAGGCCGACCTCAGCGGTTTGGCCGACACGACAGGGGGGTTCATCGGCGAGCCGACCGAGGCCCAGATGAAGCAGAGAGCCGCCATCGCCGAGCAGGCCACCGACATCATCGAGCAGATGCTCGACGAGATCGTCGCGATCCCCGTCGACAACGGCCGCGACCGCGAGATCCTCGACGTGTTCGAGGAGAACTACCGCAAGGTCATCGCCGACCGACGCCGTTATGCCGCGAGCCTCAGCGCCGGCGAGAACGTGAGATACACCGAGACGGTCGTTGCCGGGGGCCCGGTGTCGAACGTGATCACCGACTTCACGGCCGGGGTGAAGAGCAACGATGTGCCCGAGTGCTCGCCACCCAACGACCTGGTGAACACCAAGATGCCCCTAGACGCCTAGAGACCTAGAGGTCCAAGCGGTTCCGGGGGCCTTCGGGGACGAAGGAAGCGCCAGCGCGCCTCGTTTACCTTGCGCCAGTGGAGACAGCGCCAGCGTGTGGAGATGCTGAACTCCTCGAGGAACAATCGATAGGAGCCTCGCCGGTAAACCTTCGGCCCTTCCCTCGCGCACCTGGTGGCGCATGATGTCGCTCACCCGCCGGTGAGGTGCCACCCCACCCAGTTCAGCAAGGTCGAGGCCGGCCGAGTTCGTGGGTGAGGCGGACGATCTCGTCGATCGCCAGCGGCCCGCCGCCGCGCCACATGAACACCGACAGCACTGCCCTGCGCACGTCGATCGGTTCGAGCCGGTCCATCACTACCTCCACTGGCACTGGGCACAACGGCTCGGGCCGATCGGCAATCACGACCACCACCGATCTCATCCCTCATTCACGTCGCTTCGATTTCGAATTGCTGCGTCAATTCGAAATCGAACCGACGTGAACGTGCCCGAAGTGGCGGCGGCACGGCGGGCGGGCCAGACGGGCGGGCGGGGCGGGAAGCGGCGGGCAGGTCGGGCGGGCTCAGGCCTTGACCCAGCCCTGGCCGTCGACGTGGCGACGGATGACCTTGGCCGGCGTGCCGACGGCGACGCTGAAGTCGGGAATCTCGCCGGTGACCACCGAGTTGGCCCCGATGGTGACGTGCTCTGCCGATGCGCGCCCCGGGCAAGCACCACCGTGCCGTAACCCGAGCCACGACCCGTCGCCGATGCACACCGCCTTGCTCCGGCTGAGTCTGCTGCGAGATCGGCCGATCACGTCGTCGTAGCCATGGTTCTGGTCGGTGATGTACACGTGGTGGCCGGTCCACACGTCGTCGCCGATGTCGATCGAGAAGTGGCCGACGATGCCGCTCCCCTTGCCGATCAGGCAGCGGTCGCCGATGCGCAACCACCGGATCGGAGAGGCACTGCCTGGCCCGGCACCATGCCCGCCGACAGGGTGACCTCGCGGCCGATCATCGTTCCCGCGCCGATGTGGATGTAGCGCCTCGTTGAAGATCGTGTTCGTCGGGGAAGCAGATGATGCTGCCCTCGCCGAAGCGTCCGAAGCGCCGACCGGCCCTGTCGTTGGGCCCGATGGCGCCCACGCGACCGCATCCACGCCCAACCGCGGCGCACCCACTCTCCTGCCGCTCGTGCTGAACGCTGCCCTGAAGCCGATGACGCATGGCGCCCGACGCTACCGGCTCGACGGGTAGCATTGTCAGCCACCAGTCGGTCAGCCCACGACCCCGACAGAACGATCGAGATGGATCTCCCCAATACCCAGGCCAGATCCCTCCGCCATCCCGTGATGGTGGGCTGGCTGGTCCACTGTGTAACGGCACTCGGCGCAGTCTGCGGCATGTTCGGCCTCATCGCCGTTGCCGACGGTGACCCCAACGAGGCGATCTTCTGGCTGGCCGTGGCGATGGTCCTCGACGGGATCGACGGGCCAGCAGCGCGGGCTTGGAGTGTGAGGGACCATGTCCCCCGAATCGATGGCTACACCCTCGACCTGATCGTCGACTTCGTCACCTGCGTCGTCATCCCCGTGCTGTTCCTTCACCGCTTCGCCATGCTGCCAGAGGGCTGGTCGCTCACCATCGGGGCGTTCATGCTGTTCACCTCGGCCCTGTGGATGGCGCGCACCGACCAGATGACCGACGACCTGTTCTTCAACGGCTTCCCTGCCGCGTGGAACCTCGTCGTGCCCACCCTGTTCTTGTTGCCGGTACCCCAGTGGTTCACCGGCGTCGCATGCATCGGGCTCTCCCTCGCCCAACTCACCAGCTGGAAGTTCGTCCACCCGATGCAGGTGCGCAGCTTCCGGCCGATCAACATCACCGTCACCGTCATCTGGCTGGCCCTGATCTTGCTGATGACCTACGACCTGCCCAACCACAACGGTGCCGGCGAGTACCTGCTGGCGGCCTGCCCCCTCTACGTCGCCGGTCTCACCGTGTGGCGGACCATCGGGTCCGGGGCAGTCGGGCGCGACGACAGACATCGACGACGTCCCCCACCCCATCGTGGCGTGAACAACCACGGCTGCATCACCGATGTCGCCGGCATCAGGGTCGGCCACATCCAGCGCGTCGGGCGCGGCTGGCGCACCGGCACCACGGTGGTGCTCACCCCGCCAGGCACCGTCGCCGGCGTCGACGTGCGCGGCGGAGGACCCGGCACCCGGGAGACCGACCTGCTCTCACCCGCTGGCCACCATCGACACGATCCACGCCATCTGCCTCACCGGGGGGAGCGCCTACGGCCTCGCCGCGGCCGGCGGGGTGATGCGCTTCCTCGAGCAGAGGGGCATCGGCTTCCCCGTCGGGAAGGGACCCAACGAAGTCGTGCCACTCGTGCCGGCGGCGGTGATCTTCGACCTCGGTCGCGGTGGGCGGTTCGCCAACCGGCCCGACGAGGGCTTCGGCTATCGCGCTTCTGCCGCCGCCCGCCCACGTCCGTTCGCCAACGGGGCGATCGGTGCCGGCACCGGCGCCCGCGCCCGTGGCCTGCAGGGTGGGGTCGGAACCTCTTCGCAAGTTCTCGCCGACGGCACCGTCGTCGCCGCTCTTGCCGTGGTCAATGCCGCCGGCTCGGTGATCGACCCCTCCACCGGGCTGCCATGGGTGGCCGGCGCGACCCCCCTGCGCCGGCCGGTGAACGCCGAGCGCGACGCCCTCAGGCAGCACCTGCACTCTGCCACTCCCCCTCTCAACACGACGATCGGCGTCGTGGCCACCACCGCCGCTCTCAGCAAGGCCGAGTGCGGCAAGCTCGCCTCCGTGGCCCACGATGGCCTCGCCCGAGCGATCAGGCCGGTTCATTCCCTCCTCGACGGCGACACCATCTTCGGCATCGCCACCGGGCAACACTCCCCCCCTGCAACCGCCGCCGCAACACGGATCATGAGACTCAATGCCCTGCTCCAGGCCGGCGCCGACTGTTTCGCCGAGGCCTGCACGAACGCAATCGTCGCGGCGTCGGCCAACGGCGGCGACCCGGCCTACCGTGACCTTTGCCCCACCGCCTTTCGGAACACCCCCCTCGTTGGCTAGGTTGCCCATTGAGTGGGGGGTGAAGGGCACCCCGGTCGAAAGGCAGCTGGCTCCATGACCAACACGACTCACGAACGCCAGAAGATCACCATCCCCGACCTCGCGCGGATGAAGGCGCTCGAGGAGCGGATCACGATGATCACGGCTTACGACGCCACCTTCGCCAGGATGGTCGACAGCGCGGGAGTCGACATGATCCTCGTCGGCGACAGTGTGGGCATGGTGGTGCAGGGCGTTGCCAACACCATCCCCGTCGAACTCGACGAGATGGCGTACCACGTCCGCCTTGTCGCGCGGGCAAGGCCGGCGGCGATCATCGTCGGCGACCTGCCCTTCGGCAGCTACCAGGTCAGCCCCCAACAGGCCGTCGAGAGCTCGATCCGGCTGATGAAGGAAGGCGCCGAGTGCGTCAAGCTCGAGGGTGGCGTGGTGATGGCCGAGACCATCGAGGCGATCACCAGGGTCGACATGCCGGTGGTCGGCCACATCGGGCTCACCCCCCAGAGCTACCACCGCATGGGCGGCCACAAGGTGCAGGGCAAGAAGAGCGGGTTCGAAGCCGGAGGCCGGGAGCGCCTGCTCGAGGATGCCCATGCCGTGGAGCAGGCCGGGGCCTGCGCCGTGGTGGTCGAGGGTGTGCCGCGCGACCTGGCCAAGGAGATCACCGCCAAGCTCTCGATCCCCACCATCGGCATCGGTGCCGGCCCCGACTGCAACGGCCAGGTGCTGGTGCTCCACGATGTGCTCGGCCTCAGCGACATCACGCTGAAGTTCACCAAGCACTATGCCGACCTGCGTACCGCTGCGATCGAGGCCACCGAGGCCTACGTGCGAGAGGTACGCGACGGAAGCTGGCCCGACGACCAGCACAGCTTCCACTGATGCAGGTGTTCCACACTCCGGGCGCCGTTCGCGCCTGGAGTGACGGACAACGAGGGGGCGGCGGCCGGGTGGGCGTGGTGCCCACCATGGGCGCCCTCCACGAAGGCCACCTGGCCCTGATCCGGTGTGCTCGGCAGAACGCCGACGTCGTGATCGTCACGATCTTCGTCAACCCCCTCCAGTTCAACCGGCGCGACGACTTCGACGCCTACCCTCAGCCGATCGACCACGACCTCGCCCTCTGCTCCGCTGAAGGCGTCGATGCGGTGTATTCGCCGCTCGCGGCAACGATGTATCCGGATGGCTTCCAGACCCATGTCGAACCCGGGTCCCTGGCCGATGTGCTCGAAGGAGCCCGCCGCCCGGGACACTTCCGTGGTGTCGCCACCGTCGTCAGCAAGCTGTTCAACGCCACCCGGCCCGACGTTGCGGTGTTCGGGCAAAAGGACTACCAGCAGCTGGCCATCATCCGCCGCATGACCGCCGACCTCGACATGGGTGTCGAGATCGTCGCCCTGCCCACCGTGCGCGATGCAGACGGGCTAGCCCTGTCGAGCCGAAACCGCCGCCTCACCACCGAACAACGCTCCGCCGCAGTGTGCGTGCCGCTCTCTCTGGATGCCGTGCGCCGGGCTTACGCAGCAGGTGAACGCGATGCGGCACAGCTCAGCGCAATCGGCCAGTCCGTCGTCGACGTCGAGCCCCTCGCCCGTTTCGAGCACCTCGAGGTGGTCGATGCCGCCACCCTCGAGTCGGCACCAATCGTCACCGCACACGCGGTGGCCGTCACCGCCGTGTGGTTCGGCGACGTCCGCCTCATCGACAACTGCCTCCTGTGATGCACGAGCTGTCGAACCTCTCCCTGTGGCACTCGACCATGTCGGACGAGGAGTGGGGGCCGGGGCGTCCCGGGCTCGGTGGCGACATCGACGTCGATGTGGCCATAGTCGGTGCCGGCTTCACTGGTCTGTGGACCGCCTACTACCTGCTTGCCCGCCAGCCGGACCTCAGGGTGGCCGTGCTCGAAGCCGAGGCCGTCGGCTTCGGGGCGAGTGGCCGTAACGGGGGCTGGTGCTCGGCTCTGCTACCGATGGGCCTCGCCGAGATGGAGCATGCTCACTCGCGCGATGGGGCGGTGAGGCTCCAGTCGGCGATGCATGACACGGTCGACGAGATCGGCCGGGTGATCGCCGCCGAAGGCATCGACTGCCACTGGGCGAAGGGGGGCACGATCGGCTTGGCCCGCAACCAGCCCCAGTTGGATCGCTTTCGCGCCGAGGTCGACGAACTCCACTCCTACGGCTTCGGTGCCGACGACTATCGCCTCCTTAGCGCCGAAGAGGCCCGATCCATGCTCGATGCCACCCATGTCGTCGGCGGCACGTTCACAACCCACTGCGCGACGATCCAACCAGCCCGGCTGGCAAGGGGTCTTGCTCGCGTCGTCGAACGCATGGGGGCAACCATCTACGAGCACACTCCGGTCGTCGAGATCTCGCCGCGCCGGGCCCGCACCCGGCTCGGCACGGTGAAGGCCGACGTCGTGGTGCGCGCCACCGAAGCCTTCACAGCATCTCTCTCAGGAAAGAGACGGGAGCTCGTTCCCATCTACTCCTTGATGGTGGCTACAGAACCCCTGCCCGACTCGTTCTGGCAGGAGGTCGGCCTCCACGACCGGGCAACGTTCAACGACGGCCGGCGGATGATCATCTATGGCCAGCGCACAATCGATGGCCGATTCGCCTTCGGTGGGCGCGGCGCCCCCTACCACTTCGCCAGCCGCATGCGCCCCGAGTTCGACCGCGACGACGGGGTGCACGCCTCCCTACTCGAGACCCTGCGCGAGCTCTTCCCCTCGATCGGCCGGGTGGGGCTCACCCACCGCTGGGGTGGTGCGGTTGCCGCGGCGCGGGACTGGTGGTGCACAGCAAGCTTCGACCCGACCACCGGCCTCGCCGTGGCCGGTGCCTACGTGGGCGACGGGGTCGGTACCACGAACCTCGCCGGGCGCACCCTCACCGACCTCATCACCGGCACGCAGAGCGAGCTCACCGAGTTGCCCTGGGTGGGTCACCGTTCCCGACGATGGGAACCAGAACCCCTCCGCTGGCTGGGGATCAACGCGATGGTGCGCCTCCCACCCGGGGCCGACGCGAAGGAGGACCGCACGGGTCGTCCGGCCAAGCTGCGCGGCGCCTTCCTCGACTGGCTCACCGGCCACTGAGCCGACAGGCGCTGGCGCTCAGGGGAACACCGAGGGGGTCTCCGCGGCAAAGAGCCAGGTATCGAAGAACTCGCCGAGGTCCAGGCCCGACACTTCTTCGGCGAGGGCAATGAAGTCGGCCGTGGCCAGGGATTCGCCCACGTTCTCGGCGACCCATCTCTGCAACAGGGTGAAGAAGTCGTCGTCGCCGATGGTGAGGCGCAGGGCGTGGAGCACCACGGCCCCACCGTCGTAGCTGTTGGTGCCGAACATATCGCCGACCGTGGGGTTGCCGGTGGCGCCGGGTAACCGGTTGCTCAAGGATGCTTCGGCACTGCCGTCGACCGTGGTGTAACCGACGTGCTCCAGCCACATCCACTCCGCGTAGGTGGCAAAGGATTCGTTGAGCCAGATGTCGCCCCAACGGGCCAGGGTGACGGCGTCGCCGAACCATTGGTGGGCCAGCTCGTGGGAGAGGAGGAGGTGCTCTATGTAGCCCATTCCACCGGCGAGGTCCTCTTGGCTGAACAGGGACCTGCCGTGGGTTTCCATCGCCAAGCCGCCGAAGCTGTCGATGACTGCGATGCCGTACCGGTCCAGCGGGTAGGGCCCGAAGTATCCGGTGAAGAACTCGATCTGCTCGGGCGTGATCGCGAGGTACTGCTGTACGGCGGCCAGGTCCTCGCGCAGGACGGCGCTGACCAAGGGCAAGCCGTCTGGACCGGTACCTTCTATGATCTCGTAGTCGCCGGTGAGCAGTTGGATGAGGTAGGTGGCCATCGGCATTTCCTCGTCCCACACCCAGGTCTCGGTGCTCGGACCCGTCTGATGGTCGGTGAGGCCACCGTTGGCTACCGCCGTGACCCCCACCGGCACAGTGACGGTGAAGGTGAAGGTGGCCTTGTCGCTCGGATGGTCGTTGCACGGCATCCAGGTGCGCGCCCCGTCGGGCTCGTTGAGCACGTACGAGCCACCGTAAGTGTTGAACCAACCGCTAGGAATGCCCGCCGCCGTTCCAGCACCGTTCGGAGTGGCGCTGTAGGCCACCTCGACTCGCGCCCTGTCGCCGACCGCGCCCGGTTCGGGAAGGTCGATCCACAACTCGACCTCCGCGACATGGGTGGCGGCTGCCACCCCGTCCACCTCCACCGAGGCGATTTCGAGGCCGACGGAGTCGAGAGCGATTCGTTGCAGGGGCGCCCTGAACACGAGGTCGAGCCCGACGACACCTGCGATCGAGTCGGCCACGGGGTCGTAGGTGAGCTCGACGTCGTAGTGCTCGACGTCGATGCCGGCGAAACCGAGATCGGGAAACAGTTCATCACCCAGACCAGCCTCTTCGCCGGGTAGAGGATCACCGCTGCCGGGGACCGAGCTCGTAGCCGTTGTGCTAGTCGGCGCGGAGGGCTCGGTGACAGGTGCACTGGCCGGCGAACCAATGGACCCGGCAGCCGTGGACCTCACCCCCGGGTCGGTGCTACACGCCCCTACCAGGCATGCAAGGGCGACAACGATCAGGCCCCGGCGTTGCATGGCGGCACGCTACCCCACCGCCCTAGCCAAGTGTCAGCGGTGCATCCCGTGATCTTCGACGTGTGCCCTCAACCTCACGGTGAACGCCGAGTCGCCCGAGAGGATCGCCCCGCGGCCGAACAGGCGGCCACCCTGCCAGTTGCTGAGGCCCAGTTCGGGCTGGTCGAGGGCGAACTGCCCGTCGACCCACCTGGTGAAACCGTCGCCGACGAAGGGGGCCTCGACGGCAGCGATAGAAGGCATCGTGCTCGGCCTGGTCGCTGCTCACCAACGACGCCACGAAGCGAGGGCTGTAGAGATTGCACTGCTCGACGGCCTGGGCCACGTCGTCGACCACCATCACGCTCACCTCGGGCACCGTGTCCCACTCCCACTCGTGGGCGAGGGCGGTGTCGTCGGGGGCCAGGGTGTGCACGATCGGCTCTACCCCACGGCTGGCGGCAGCGGCCTTCACCGCGGCATGAAAAGCGGGCACGAGGTCGTGCTCACGCGATCTCACCACACAACACACGTTGAGGGTGTTGCACACCTTGCGATCCAGCGAGTGCTGCACTACCTGAGCGAAGACCTCGGGGTCGGCCGAGTCGGCCGCCACCAACCACGCGCCACCGGTCCCGTGAAGGCTTGCCGGCACCCCGTGCTGACGAGCCACCGCACCGAGCTGGGCCACCGCGGCAGCCGGATCCGCGGGCCACGGCCAAGGAGAGGCGCTTGTCGGCGAACAGTGCCCACCCCGCAGCATGGGCGGCACTGTCGATCAGTTGCACACTGCCCATGGGAAGCTTTGCCGCGGCGAGGGCGGGCGCTACCGCGTGCAGACATGATCGCCCGAGCGGTGCCAAGGGCGTCGCTACCGATGCGGAACACCACCGTGTTGCCAGTGCGCAGCACCCCGGTGGCATCGGCGAAAACGTTGGGGCGTCCCTCGAAGACGAACCCCACCACCCCGAGCGGGTCGCGCCACTGCTCCACCGACCATCCGGCGTGGCTCACCTCGCCGACCTTCTGGCGGCACCTGGTGGGGCTGTCGCGCCACACCTTCAGGCCCGCCACCATGCCGGCGCGCATCTTGTCGTCGAGCACCAGCCGGCCCGTCGGCCGCCCACGGGCAATCGCCGACTCCACATCGACAAGATTCGCCGCGGCGATCGGGGCGTAGACGCTGTCATCGGCGAGGCGGGCAGCGAAGAGATCGAAGAAGTCGGTGATGGCGTCGTCGGCCACCCCCGCCAGCTCACCGAAGGCGCGGTGAGCCTCCCCGACCGCTCCGGCCACCCTGGCGTACTCGCCGGCGGGGATGTGCAACAGGTCGCCGGTCTCGTGGACCACCACCAGGCGGTCACCGGGGGCGAAGGCGGAGGCGAGGGCCGGGGTCACGGTGGTGAACCTGTCGCCGCCGACGAGGATGCGTTCGCCCGCAGCGAGCGATAAGAGGGGCTCTGTCATCACCGACAGCGTAGGGGCCGCTGCCCACCCGCCGATGCGGCCCACCCGCCAATAGGGTAGGGACGATGAGCGATGACCGCCTCTATTTCCGCCAGATGCTCGCCGGTCGCGACCATGCCGCCGATGATCCCATCGCCAAGCAGATGGTGAACTTCAGCTATGCCATCGGCGACAGGGCCAAGGGCGAGTGCATGCTCGTGGATCCCGCCTACTCCGTCGGTGAGCTGATCGACCTGGTGGAGGGCGACGGGATGAAGGTGGTCGGCGTGCTGGCCACCCACTTCCACCCCGATCACATCGGCGGAGACATGATGGGCCACCACCTCGAGGGCGCCGCCACCCTTCTGGAGAGGTGTAGCTGCCCCGTTCACGTACAGCGCACCGAGACACCTTGGGTGTTGCGCACCAGCGGCCTTGGCGCCGATCAGCTACGCGAGCACGACGGTGGCGACGTTGTGATGGTGGGCGACCTCGAGATCCGCCTCGTGCACACACCCGGCCACACTCCCGGCAGCCAGTGCTTCTTCGTCGAGGGCCGGCTGGTCAGCGGCGACACCCTGTTCCTCGACGGCTGCGGCCGCACCGACTTCCCCGGTAGTGATCCCGACGCAATGTACGAAAGCCTGCAGACCCTGGCGAGCATGCCCGATGGCACTGTCGTCTACCCCGGCCACCGCTACTCGGTGCCATCGAGCGCCACCATCGAGGCGATCCGAGAGACCAACTACGTCTTTCGCCCCAAAACCAAGGAGCAATGGTTGACGATGTTCGGCCACTGAGCCAGCGGGACTCACACCAGGGCGAACACGATCGCGCTGGTGCCGGCCAGGAAGAGCAGTACCAGTACCAACCGCCGGAACCTCTCCCCGTGGAAGTGCTTGCGCACCGGCCAGCCGAGACCCTGGCCCAATGCCCATGCCGGCAGGGCGATTGCAGCGGCCCTCAAGCCGTCACCGGTTATCTTTCCGTCGATGGCGAAGAGGGTGATTCCGCCGATATTGCTGAGGGCGAAGACCGCGGTGAGCGTGGCCCTGAACCGGTCCGGTGCGAGCCCGCGCGCCTGAAGGTTGAACACCAGGGCTGGGCCGTTAGTCGACAGGGAGGTGTTGAGCACGCCCGACACAAGGCCCGTACCGATATCGAACCCTGGACCGACATGGGCGAGGTTCATTCTGCGAGCCAGAAGCAAGGTGGCGATGAGTACGGCCACCCCGAGGACGATGCGCAGGTAGCGGTCATCGACGACGTTGAGGATCAGCAGACCGAAAGGCATCCCGACGAAGGCCCAGACCGTCAGTCGCCGGACCAGTACGCGGTCGGCATCCCGCCTCAGGTACCAGCCTTGCCAGGAGGTGCTGAGCATGCCCACCAGGGTGCTGATCACCACGGCCTTCTCGACCGGTACGGCCAGGGTCATCATCGGCATGCACAGCAGGGCGAACCCGAAGCCGCTTATCACCTGCACAAAGGCAGCCGAGAAGATCGCCACGGCGACGACGACCAACTGCCCGGAATCCACGACCGCCGAGTCTGCCACCCCCCACCCCCTCGGGCGCGAAACCACGCCACCCCTGTCGGTCGGGCGCGGGACCCCGTCACAACTGCGGGTTCTCGAACCCAAGGGCGCGTAAGGCCGTCAGCGAGCGAGGGTGTAGGTGCGCGAATGGCGGTCGACGGCGACAACCCGCCAGCCGTCGACGAGGTGGGGCATCATCGCGTCGCGCACAGCCAGACGAGCGCTCAGCGCATTCGACGTCGAGGCAGCCACCTGTTCGGCGGTCACCTCCGGCACGGGGAGGGAGAACTCCTCGGCGAACACCGGTCGGGGCCGTTCGAGCTCCCACTGCACGGTGAGCCGGTCGCTGGGCAGGGAACCATTGATGCCGCCCAGGGTGCCGTAGTGGTTGACGTGGTACGTGACACCCATCGCGCCGAGCTTGTTGAGGTTGAGGTGGGCGTTGGCGAGCTGGAGGGGGTCGAACGTCCAGCGCATCGCCGTGACACCGTTGTCCACGCACCACTCGGCCTGGCGACGCTTGAGCTGCTCGCCCAGGCCTCCTCGCCGGTGGTCGGGGTGGACGGCCAGGTAGTGGGAATGGAGCACCCGCGGGTCGTAGGTGCGAAAGCCGAACACGGAGCCGACCATGCGCCCTTCGTCGAAAGCACCGAGGGCCATCCCACCTTCCTCGATACAGGCCACCAGCATGTTCACCGAGACACGATCCTCGTCGCCACCCCATACGAGGGCCTCGAAGGCCGGCAGCACTGCCAGTTCGTCGGCCGTGCGCAGCACCCGGACCTCGAGGCTCACCTCACCACTTCCACCGATTCCGTGACCGCGTTCAGGAACGCCGCGATCGAGGGTGACCCCGATTCCCGGCCCGGCGGGAACCGGCATGATCCCATCGGTGGTCTCGAGTTGCTGTTCGACGATGTCGCGGGCGTAAGTGCGGCTCGCGGACGCAGTGTCGCCCGGGTAGACGAACCCGGGCATCGTGGCCAGGTGGATGTTGTGGGCTCGGCCGATGCCTGTCTCGAGCATCCCACCGCACCACATCGGCACCCCACGGGCGACGCACAGGTCGTGGATCTCGCGCACCGACTGGATGCCACCCACCCGACCGACCTTGACGTTGACCACCTTGCAGGCCTGAAGGGCCAGGGCCGCGCTGCACCCGTGCCGGCGAGGTGAGCGACTCGTCGAGGCACAGGGGCGTCGACAGCATCGTTGCCAGCTGCGCGTGCTCGACGAGGTCGTCCCAGTGCAGGGGCTGCTCGATGTAGTGCAACCCGAACTCGTCGATACGGCGCAGAAGGTCGAGCATTTCCAACGTGTAGGCCGAGTTGGCGTCGACGGTGAGCTCGATGGTAGGGAACTCGGCGCGAACCGCGGCGAGCAGGTCGATGTCCCAGCCCGGCTCGATCTTCAACTTGACCCTCTTGTAGCCCTGCTCGACGTGGCGGCGCACATTGTCCACCGTGTTCGCCAGCGACGCCATGCCGAGGCTTGCCCCGACAGGGATCTCGGTGCGCTCGCCACCCAGCAGAGTCCTCAATGGCACCGCCGCCTGGCGGGCGTAGCAGTCCCACACGGCCAGCTCGAGCGCGGTCTTGGCCATCGGGTTGCCCCGCCAGCGGGCCCAGCGGGCGGTCAGCTCACCTGGGTGGGCACAGCCCTTGGCGATCAGCTCCGGGCTAAAGGCGGCGCGCAGCAGGTGCAGGGCGCCGGGGATCGTCTCCTCCCGGTACATCGGGAAGGGATCCATCACCCCCTCGCCGTAGCCCTCCACGCCCTCGGAACGGACGGTGGTGATGATCGCGTGCTTTTCGGCTTCTTCGCCGAACGAGGTCTTGAACGGTGAACGGTAAGGGAGGCGGACAACCCTCAGCTCCACTTCGTCGATGCGCATGCCCAGGTTCTACCAGGTGTCGATGTTGGGCCGCTTCTTACCTTCCCGACGCGGCGCTGGCGGCGCAGCGTCGAGCACGGCGGTGATCCAGCGGCGGGTGTCGGCCGGGTCGATGACGTCGTCGATCTCGAAGTGGGAGGCGACGTTGACGGCCTTGCCGACCTCGTACATCTTGTCGACCATCTGCTGGAAGGTGGTCTCCCTCCCGTCGGGGTCGGCGATCGCGGCCAACTCGTTGCGATAGCCCAACCTCACCGCGCCCTCCAACCCCATACCGCCGAATTCGCCGGTGGGCCAGGAAACGCAGGCTTGGGGGGCCTTGGTGCTGCCCCCCATCATCGACTGGGCGCCGAGGCCATAGCTCTTGCGCAACACGACGGCGATCATCGGCACACTCACGTTGGCGCCGACGACGAAGAGGCGGCTGCAGTGGCGTACGAGCGCGGTCTTCTCCACCTCCGGGCCGACCATCATCCCCGGTGTGTCGACCAGGGTGACCACCGCGATGTCGAAGGCATCGCACAGTTGCAGGAAGCGGGCTGCCTTGTCGGCGCCGTCGCTGTCGATGGCCCCGGCGAGATGGCCCGGGTTGTTGGCGATGACGCCGACCGGCCGCCCCTCCACCCGAGCGAGAGCGGTGACCATGCCGAGCCCGAAGTCGCGACGCAGTTCGAGCACGCTGCCTGCATCGAACAGGCCATTGATGACGGAGTGAACGTCGTAGGCGCGCTTGCGGTCCTCGGGGATGACGTGGCGTAGCTCGCGCTGGTCGGCGCACGTCCACTCGCCGGTCGGTCCCTGGAAGTAGCCGAGATACTGCTTCGCCGCGGCGACTGCTTCGGCCTCGTCGGCGACGGCGATGTCGACCACGCCGTTGGCCCGCTGCACTTCCATCGGGCCGATCTCGTGAGGGTCGAACACACCCAGCCCGCCACCCTCGATCATCGCCGGGCCACCCATGCCGATATTGCTGTCCGCAGTGGCTATCACCACGTCGCAACAACCGAGGATGGCCGCGTTGCCGGCGAAGCAGTAGCCGGCGTTCACCCCCACGATCGGCACGAGGCCGGACAGCTCGGCGAAGTACATGAACGCCAGGCAGTCGAGTCCGCTGACGCCGGGCATGTCGGTGTCGCCAGGCCTGCCACCACCGCCCTCGGTGAAGAACACGACCGGGAGGCGGAACTGCTCCGCCAGCTCTAACAGGCGATCCTTCTTGCGATGGTTCTGCCCACCCTGGGTGCCGGCGAGCACGGTGTAGTCGTAGCTCATCGCGACTATCGAGTGACCGTTGACCTTGCCCAACCCACCGATCATCCCGTCGGCAGGCGTCTTGACGATCAACTCCTCCATCGAGCGTCGACGGCGTTGGGGCGCCACCACGACAGGGCCGTACTCGACGAAGGAGCCGGGGTCCACGAGATCGGCGACGTTCTCGCGGGCAGTCCGCCGATTCACCCGGCGCCGCCTGGCGACCGCCTCGGGACGGGCAGGGTCGAGCCCGATCTCGTGGCGGGCCACCGCTTCGGCCAGGTCGGGGCGGATGTGGGCGGGATCCTCCACGGCCTCGTGCGCCACGGAGGCCACGGTCACCGAACCGGGCGTCACCCGCGCCACCACGGCCGCTTCCATCACGGTTTCGCCCTCTGCGACCACCACGACCGTGACCGTGCCGTCGCACGTCGACTCGATCGCGTGATGCATCTTCATCGACTCGATCAGCATCAGCTGCTGTCCGCTGCGCACCTGCTGCCCAGGCTTCACGTCGATGACGACGATGGTGCCCTGCATCGGCGCGTTGATGTCGATGATCTCCCCCACGGACCCGACCGTAGCCTCACGACTGCTTGCGGCGATTACCCTCGTGTCATGAGCGAAGGGGTCGAGCTCGAGGTGGCAGGGCGCACCCTCACGATCACGAACCCCGACAAGGTGTTCTTCCAGGCACGGGGCGACACCAAGCTCGATCTCGTCCAGTACTACCTGTCCGTGGGTGACGCGGTAATGCGCCAGATGCACGACCGCCCCGTGATGTTGCAGCGCTTCCCCGACGGTGCCCACGGTTCGAGCTTCTTCCAGAAGCGGATCCCCGCGGGCGCACCGGACTGGCTGCACACGACCGTCGTGCTGACCCCTAACGGCACTGCCTCGAGGGTGCTCGTGATCAAGGACCTGGCCCACCTGGTGTGGGCGGTCAACCTCGGCTGCCTCGGCTTCCACTCCTGGGCGATAAGGGCGAGCGACCCCGACCACTGCGACGAGCTGCGCATCGATCTCGACCCCGGACCGGGTACAGACTACGCGATGGCCCAAGAGGCCGCCGCCGTGACCAAGGCTCTGTTCGATGAGCTGGGTGTCGTCGCCTTCATCAAGGCGTCGGGCAGCCGAGGCCTCCATGTGTACGTTCGCCTTGCGCCCACCCACGACAGCCTCGCCGTGCGCAGTGTCGCGGTGGCCGTGGCCCGCGAAATGGAACGGCGCCGGCCGGACCTGATCACGGCCGCCTGGTGGAAGGAGCAGAGAGGTGCGCGCATCTTCGTCGACTTCAACCAGAACGCCCCCCACAAGACGATGTTCGCCCCCTGGTCGGTGAGGGCCCTCGACCATGCTCCGGTGTCGTTCCCGTTTCCGTGGGAGCTGCTGCCCACCCTGCGACCCCACGACATGACCATCGCTACCGTGCCTTCCTGGGTGGCCGAGCACGGCGACCCGTGGGCGACAATCGACGACCATCCCCAGTCGATCGAGCCCTTCCTCGAAATGGTGCGCGCCGACCAGGCGGCGGGCCTTGCCGATGCACCCTGGCCGCCGGTCTACCCGAAGATGGCCGGGGAGCCTCCCCGCGTTGCCCCCAGCCGGGCCAAAAACGCAGCCCTCAACCCGGTCCCTGAGCCCGGCCCCTGAACCCTGCCCGGTCACCCGTCGAGAGCGGCGAGTACTTCTCCGAGCCATTCGATGCCGGCGACCGTGATCGGGTCCAGCACCACCTGCAGATGGGTGACACCGGTGGCAGCGAAGGCCGCAAGCTGTTCTGCCACCTGGCGGGGTTCACCGGCGAGCGGCGAAACCTCTGTGGCGTCCTGACCCATCGTGCGGCCCCCACCTCCGGGTGCCTGCACGTACACCGCTGCCGTGCCGTGTACGTCGTCGGGCTCGCGCCCTGCCTCTACGCACCGGCGCCTCACATCGGCCACCACGCGCTCAAGTCCTGCCGGAGTGTTGCCGTACTGGGTGAACCACACGTTCCATGCCTTCACGTGGGGCAGGGTGATGGCCAGCATGCGTGGCCCGATGGAGCCGACCATCAGGGGCGGGCCACCGGGGCGCACAGGCGGCGGATCGATGACGCAGCGTTCCAACCGGTGGAAGGGGCCGGAGTGGTCGACGACTTCGCCGGCCAACAGCCGGCGCACCAGACCGAACGCCTCCTCGAAGCGAGAGACGCGCTGGTCGTAGGGGAACCCGAAGGCGCGGTACTCGCGTTCGTTCCAGCCCGCCCCCAGCCCCACTACCAGCCGACCTCCTGACACCTCGTCGACTGTGGCGGCAAGCTTGGCGAGCATCGCCGGCTCGTGGAAGCCGACCGACGCCACCAGAGGGCCGAGTAGCACCCTCTCGGTGACGGCAGCGAGCGCGGCGAGCGTGGTCCACACCTCGAACGGGCCCCGGGTCGAACCGTCGGGCAGGTCGTAGAGCAGGTGGTCGCCCACCCAGATGCTGTCGAGGCCGACGGCTTCGGCTGTGTGGGCCATCGTGGCCAGTTCCGGCCAGCGCACGCGACGCTCGACCTCGGGGAGTTGCACTCCGATTCTGCAGGGCCTTGCCATGTCCCGAGACTAGGACCCCGAGCCGAACCCACCAACCAAACTGGCGGCCGCTCGGGCCTTGTCGACGAAGTGGCAGGCCACCTCGTGGTCGGGTCCGAAGGACCTCAGTTCGGGAACCTCCTCAGCGCAGCGCTCCTCGGCAAAGGGGCAGCGGGTTCGGAAACGGCAGCCGCTCGGCGGGTTCGCCGGCGAGGGCAGGTCCCCCTTGAGAACGATTCGTGACCGACGGTCCTCCACCTCTGGGTCGGGCACCGGCACCGCGGAGAGCAGGGCCAACGTGTAGGGGTGCAGAGGATCGGCGTACAGAGCCTCCGCCGTGGCCCTCTCGACGATGGTTCCCAGGTACATCACCGCGACATTGTCGGAGATGTGGTGCACCACGGCCAGGTCGTGGGAGATCATCAAGAAGGTGAGGTCGAGCTCGGCCTGCAGCTGCTCCAGCAGGTTGATCACCTGGGCCTGGATGCTGACGTCGAGGGCGCTCACCGGCTCGTCGGCGATGATCAGCGAAGGCTCGGCGGCCAACGCTCGGGCGATGCCGATGCGCTGGCGCTGGCCACCGGAGAACTCGTGGGGGTAACGCGAGGCTGCGTCGCGGGGAAGGCCCACCGAGTCCAGCAGTTCGCGAACCCTGACCTCGACCGCCGAACCCTCGCGTAGGGAATGGGTGCGCACCGGCTCACCGATGATCGAGCCGACGTTCTGGCGGGGATTGAGGCTCGAGTAGGGATCCTGGAAGATCATCTGCACGTGGCGCCGAGCGGCGCGCAGCTCGGCGCCCTCGAGTGACGACAGCTCGACATCTCCGTGACTCACGGTGCCGGCCGTGATGGGCACCAGGCGGATGATCGCCTTGCCGACCGTGCTCTTGCCACACCCACTCTCGCCCACGAGACCGAGTGTCGAGCCGTGGGGCACCGTGAGGTCGATGCCGTCGACGGCCCGCACCGCGCCCACTACGCGATCAAAGAGCAGACCCTTCTTGATCGGGAAGTGCACGTGGAGGCCGCTCACCTTCAGCATCAGCGACCACCCCACAGGGACTGCTCGTGGGTGGCAGGGTTTACGCAGCGCACCAGGCAGCCCTCTTCGGTAGGTTCGAGTGAAGGCGCACCACCCAGGCATGCTTCGGTGACGGCTCCGCAACGGGGGGCGAAGGAGCAACCCTCGCTCCACGGGATGGTGTCGCGGGGTGAGCCGGGTATGGGTGTGAGCGCGCTGCCCACCATGTCGAGTCGCGGCACCGAACGCAGCAATCCCCGCGTGTAGTGGTGGCGCGGGTGGGCGAAGAGAACATGGCGCTCCCCGCTCTCGACGATGCGTCCGTTGTACATCACGTGCACCCGGTTGCACATGCCGGCGACGACGCCTAGGTCGTGGGTGATCAGGACAAGAGCCGTGTTGGAGCCGGCAACGAGCTCCTTCAACAGCTCCAGCACCTGGGCCTGGATCGTGACATCGAGGGCAGTGGTCGGTTCGTCGGCGATCAGCACCGCCGGCTCGCAGGCCAGGGCCATGGCGATCATCACCCTCTGGCGCATGCCGCCGCTGAGCTGGTGTGGGTAGTTGCCGAGGCGCCTTCGCGCTTCGGGGATGCCCACCCGGTCCAGCAGGTCAGCCGCCCTCTGCGGAGCCTCGGCCTTGGTGCACACCTTGTGGCGCAGAAGGACCTCGGTGATCTGGCGGCCGACCGTGAGCACAGGGTTCAGCGAGGTCATCGGGTCCTGGAAGACCATCGCCGCCCTCCGGCCGCGGATCGCCTGGAGCTCCTTCTCCGGGGCGCCGAGCAACTCTTTGCCGTCGAGACGGATCGAGCCCGACACCTTCACCCCCCGCTTTGGCAACAGCCCGAGGATGGCCAGCGAGGTGACACTCTTGCCACTCCCCGACTCGCCCACCACGCCGAGGGTTTCGCCCGGTCTTACCGTGAAGCTCACCCCGTCGACGGCGTGCACTGCCTCTGTGCCTCTCACCTGGAAGGTGACGCACAGGTCGCTCACATCCAGGATCGATGAGGACGCGAGCTTGGTGGCGGGGTCGGTCGAGGTCATCGGCGCAACTTGGGGTCGAGGGCTTCACGGAGGGCTTCACCGAACAGGTTGAAGCCGAGGGCGGTGATCATGATGACCACGCCAGGGAAGATAGCGAGGTGGGGGGCGACGTTCGTGTACTTCTGGGCGTTGGCCAGCATGCGACCCCACTCGGGCACGGTCGGGTCGGCAGAGCCGAGCCCGAGGAAGCTCAGTGCGGCAGCGTCGATGACAGCGGTAGCGAGGGCCAGGGTGCCCTGCACGATCATCGGACCGACCGAGTTGGGCAGGATGTGCCCCAGCACCAGCCGACGCCGAGGGATGCCCACAGACTCTGCCGCGCTGACGTAGTCCTTCTGGCGCTCGGCAAGCATCGAACTTCGCAACAGCCGGGCGAACAGGGGCACGTTGGGCACGGCCACCGCCACCATCACCGCCGTACGGCTCTGCCCCATCACTGCGGCAACCGACAGGGCCAGCAGGAGGCTGGGAACTGCTAGCAGCACATCGGTGACACGCATGATCAGGGAATCGATCCAGCCGCCGAGACCGCCGGCGAGGATGCCCAGCAACAAGCCGAACACGGCGCCGATGGCCAACGACACGATGCCGATGACGAGTGACGAGCGGGCGCCGAAGATGATCCGTGACAACTCGTCGCGGCCACTTTCGTCGAGTCCGAACCAGTGCTCGGCCGAGGGGCCTGGAATAGATGCTGGGCGGATCTGGTCGAACCAGGTGTTCACCCGCGGGTCGTGGGGCGCGAGCCACGGTGCCAGCAGGGCGACGACCACGAAGAAGACCATGATCGATGCGCCGATGATGGCGATCCGGTTGGCCCGGAGGCGGCGGATCGCTTCGCGGCCGAGGCTGGAGCCGGTGGACTCCACGGCTCGGCCGCCCATCAGGGATTGGAGGTGCTCTTGGACCGTCGCCACGTCAGTGCACCCTGATTCGGGGGTCGATGACTGCGTAGAGCACATCGACCACCAGGTTGACGAGCACGAACACGACGGCGATGAACATCACCCCGCCCTGGATTACCGGGTAGTCCTTGTCGAGCACGGCGCCGCCGATTAGGCCACCGACCCCGCCCCACGCGAACACCCTCTCGGTGAGCACGGCACCCGACAGGAGAAGACCCGTCTGCAGGCCGACCACGGTGACGATCGGCAGCAGGGCGTTGCGCAGCACATGGCGACGGTCCACGACACGGCGCGACATGCCCTTGGCGCGAGCGGTGCGCACATAGTCCTCGTTGAGCACTTCCATCACTGACGCACGCGTGATCCGGGCGATTATCGCCAGTGGGATGGTGCCGAGCGCCAGCCCCGGCAGCAAGAGGTGCTTCACCGTGTCGACGAAGGCACCCCTGTCGAACTCGATGATCGAGTCGATGAGATTGAAGTTGGTGTGCGCCTGGAGGTCGCGCACCGGGTCCAGACGGCCGATGCTGGGCAGCCAACCGAGGCGCTCGGCGAAGACCATTTTCAAGATCTGAGCGAGGAAGAAGACCGGCACAGAAACTCCGACGAGGGAAGCGATGACAGCGCCGTTGTCGACCCACGTACGTTCCCGCTTGGCGGCCACGAAACCCAGCGGCACGCCGACACCGACGGCAAACACCATCGCCGCCGCAGAGAGCTCGATCGTGGCAGGGAAGCGACGGATCATCTCCTCGGTGACGTCGCGGCGAAGGGTGATCGACTGACCGAAGTCGAAGCGGATGATGCGCGCCAGGTAGCGGAGGTACTGCTCGAGCACAGGCTGGTCGAAGCCGTACAGCCGGTTGACCTCGGCGATGCGTTCTGGTGTCGCCTTCTCACCGAGAAGGGCGGTGGCCGGGCCACCGGGTAGGGCGCGCACCCAGACGAAGAGCAGGAAGCTCAACCCGAGAAGGATCGGGATGAGCAGCAAGAGGCGGCGCAGGATGAACTTGAACATCGAGTGGGAAACGACGAGGCGGCCACCGGCAACGTGCCGGCGGCCGCCTCATCTTCAAGAGGATCAGCCGAGCGAAACCGTCGCGAAGCTCTCGAGCGACACCGGGCTGGGCACATAGCCAGTCACGTTGGCGGCGAAGGCGAGAGCCGGCTGGGTGTGCACATAGGGCACACCGGGCAGGAACTCCATGATCAAGGCATTGGCCTCTTCGTAGAGAGCCGTGCGCTCGGCAATGTCGGCCGTGTCGCGGGCCGTCGTGAGTGCATCGAAGATCTCCTGATTATCGAAGCCCCACGCCACTTGGGGCGTACGGAAGAAGGTGCCGATGAAGTTGTCGGGATCACCGAAGTCGCCGGTCCAGCCGAGAAGGTAGATCTCGGCATTGCCGGCGTCGACGTCGTCGAGATAACCCGAACGCCACGGTGCAGTCTTGGGCACGATGGTGAAGCCGACGGCCTCGAGGTCGGCCTTGAAGGCCTCGAAGTTGGCCGTGGGGTCCGGCATGTACGGACGGCTGACGTCGCTCGGGTAGTAGAACTCGAGCGTCAGGTCGGTGACACCACTCTCGCTGATGAGCTGACGGGCCATGTCGGGGTCGTAGTCGTACTGGGGCACGTCGGCGCTCCAGCCAAACAGCTCCGGTGGCTGGAACTGGGTGGCAACCTCAGCACCCTCGGGGTACTTCGCCGACACCAGGGCCGCACGGTTGAGGGCGTAGGCGATGGCCTGGCGGATCTTGATGTTGTCGAGGGGCGGCTTGGCCTGGTTGAAGCCGACGTAGCCGACGTTGAACGCCGGTCGGTGCAACACCTGGAAGCCGGCCGCGTCGAGGGCTGCGGCATCCGCAGGGTCGACGAGGTCGTAACCCTGGATCTCACCGGTCTCGAGGGCGGTGCGGCGGGCCGGGCCGTCGGCGATGGGCTTGAAGATCACCTTTTCGAGCAGGGCCTTTTCGCCCCAGTAGCCGTCGTAGCGGACAACGGTCAGCTTGTCGCCGGGCGCCCAGCTCTCGAACATGAACGGGCCGGTGCCGATCGGGTGCTCGAAGCCGAAGGTGCCGTCGAAGGTTGGCGCATCGTCGGTGCCACCGACCTTGTCGGCCTCATACGTGGTGAGCGCGTCGGGGCTGGCGATGACGAACGCCGACACGGCGAGACCGCTGAGGAAGGACGCCGATGGGGCGGTGAGGGTGATGACCGCTGTGTTCTCGTCGGCCGCCTCACATCCACCGTAGAGGCTGGGGGTAGCGCCGTCGGAGAAGCCGCCGAACACCGTGCTCCAGTAGTACGACACGGACGCGCTCTGGGCGACGCCGGCGAAGTTGTACCAGCGATCGAAGTTGAAGCAAACGGCATCGGCATTGAAGGCGGTGTCGTCGTGGAACGTCACGCCCTGGCGAAGGTTGAAGGTCCATTCGAGGCCGTCGTCGCTGGCCGTCCACGACTCGGCGAGGGCCGGCTCGATCTCGGTGCCGCCTGGCACCGTCGAGACGAGGGTCTCGAAGATCTGGTCGATGACGCGCAATGACTCGCCGTCGCTCACATAGGCCCCGTCGAGCACCACCGGGTCGCTCGATGTGCCGAACACCAGGGTGCCACCGGACTCGCCACCTCCGGTCGTCTCGGGTGATGCCGAGCTGTCGGTCGGTGCCGAGCTGTCGGTCGGTGCCGAGGTCTCGTCCGGGCCAGACGTGTTGCCTGACTCGTTGTCGTCGTCGCCGCATGCTGCCACCGCTAATGCGGCGACGAGCGTGAGCGCGATAGCGGACTTGCGCTTGCGCATTGGTTCTCCCCCTTGGAGTGGTCCTCCGGTCGGGCCGGAAGGTGTTGGGGTGAACCCTACTTCCTTCGCGACACCGACGGAAGGAACGCGCCAGCGAAATGCGTTAGATGGAACATGTACCGTCGAGACTGGTCAGCCGGCGATCACCACGGGGATGGCACCGAACTCGCCTGGGTCGGTCTCCAGGCCAACACCGCCGCGGACGAGCAATACGACCACGTCACCGGGTGCGGCGCCGGAGAGATCCATCGTGACGGAGAAGGGCTCCGCCGTCTCCATGGCACCTCCCATGGTGATTTGCTGGTCGAGAATCGTCGCGTAGTCGCCGGCGATGAAGGCGGTGACCACGATGTTGGCCTCGAAGCCGCGCCCCAGTCCTTCGACGGTCAACGGGCCGGCTGTGACCTCGGCCATCGACTCCGGAGTGCTGATCGATGCGAAGTCATTGAGCGCGGCGATGACGAACCAGCCGTCGGCGGGGCCGAGCTGACGCAGTGCCAGCAGGCCACGGGCGGTAGGTATTGCCGCGTCACCCTCACCTGGCGAGTAGACGATGATCTCCCCGCTGCGCGAGTCCCCGGCCATGTACTCGCTGAGCACGGCTGGCACCCCGAGCACCTTTTCGACGAAGTCGATGGCCGCCTCTTCGGGTGTGGTGAAGACCACGTCGGCGGCAGGCCAGATCGCCGGCTGTTCGAGCGTGGCGACCTCCGTTGTGCTGGTCGCCTCGGCTTCGGTGGAAGTGGTGGCCGCCGCCTCGATGGTAGTGGTGGCAGCAGCCCCCGTCGTGGTCGTGTCGTCGCCGGAGCTGTCGTCGTCGCCACAGGCGACCAACAGTGCGGCAGTGGCCATGATGGCTGCAAAAGTGCTCTTAGTGCGCATGGTTTCCTCCCCTTAACGGGTCTGCGTACACGATCATTGACTCACCGTGGTATCACCATCTGCAAGAGCCCATCGGCCCTGGTGACGAAGAACCAGCGCTGGGACGGTATGGGTGAGAGCGCGTAGCTTAGGAGGTGGCGATGGGGTTCAGGGATCGCACCGAGGCGGGTCGGCTGCTGGCAGCCCGGCTCCACCACCTGAAGGGTCAGCCCATGGTTGTGCTCGGTCTTCCGCGTGGCGGGGTGCCCGTTGCCTACGAGGTGGCCAGAGCTCTCGGCGCCCCGCTCGACGTCATCGTCGTGCGCAAGCTGGGTATGCCGTTCGACCCCGAGTTGGGCATGGGTGCCATCGGAGAGGACGGGGTGAGGGTCATCAATGACGAGATGGTGAAGCTGGCCGGCGTCGACGACAAAGCCATCGCCAGGGTCGAGGCCCGCGAGCGAAAGGAGCTCGACAGACGCGCCCGGCACTGCCGCGGCGACCGACCCCGACTGTCGTTGGAGGGCAGAACCGCAGTGATCGTCGACGATGGGATCGCCACCGGCTCCACCGCCCGCGCCGCATGCCAGGTGGCCCGCGCGCACGGCGCGACGAGGGTGGTTTTGGCCGTTCCGGTGGCTCCACCGGATTGGTACAAGCGCATGGGCACCGACGCCGACGAGTTCGTGTGCGTCGCCACCCCCGAGCCCTTCTACGCCGTCGGCCAGTTCTATGCCGACTTCACTCAGACCTCCGACGACCAGGTGGTCGGGTGCCTAGAGAGGGCGGCAGCCCTCCTCTCTTCAGCCGGGATGCGACGCCACCGGCAGGTCGTACACGAATCGAAGCCCGGTCTCGCCAAGATCACCCGCGGTGGTGCTGACATCTGCGAGGAGAGGTTGGAGAGCCTCGAGCCCGGCGATCAGAGCCTGGCGCGGAACCCCGCGAGCCGACAGTAGAGCATCCAGCCAATCGAGATTCGTGGTCAAAACAGAGGGTTCATCCACCAGTTGGGCAGCTGAGGCGAAGCCGACGATGAAGGCGAGGTCTTCGCGGGTTCGCGCCACTTGACGGTCGTCGTAGCCCGCCATCGCCGGGAAGCGGCGAGCGAGGTCGTCGAAGGCAAGTTCGGCGATCTCATTGGCTCGTGATTCCAGCTCGATCGCCAGCGAGTCGAGCGGCGTTGGTTCTGGTCTTACCTGCAGACCTCCCTCACCCCACTCGGCGATCTTCGTCATCGCCTCGTCGATACCCCGTGCCCAACCATCCGCACCCAGCCTCAACGATCGCTCGGCGCTCTCGCCCATCGCCCGCCCCCCGGCCAGAACCGGAATCCCGAGCGCGTGAGCAACGTCGGCGATGCGGGTCAGCCCCCTGAAGAACAGGGGCAGGTTGCAGGAAACGGCAACTACCTCGGGCCGGTGCCGGTCGAAGAACCTGGCGACATGGTCGGCCGGTGTGGAGGCACCTAGGTAGGCGACGACCACGCCACGACTGCGAAGCTGCTCGGCGAACATGTGAGCAGCCAGCGAGTGCCAATCTCCCTCTGCGCAGGTGACGGCGACCAGTCCGCCGCTCGGCTCGGGTGGGCAGGCTGCTGCCAGCGCATGGAGCGAAGACTCCGAAGCAGAGGTGCACAAATGCTCCTCCGCGACCCCGACGATGTTGCGATGCCACCTCTCACCGATCTCTCGCTGGGAGACCGCGAGGAGGTTCTCGATGACCTGCTCCTCGGGAACACCAGAGTCGAGGAGGTCCAACGCCAGGCGGACCGCTCCCCGAGAATCGCCGCGGATAGCCAGATCCAAGAAGAGTTCGACGAGCTCGCCGGACCTCTCGGTGCTCATCGGGCGACCACCCGGAAGCGGCGGAACTTCACAGCGCGCGGTCGCTGTTCGTCGGTCGCAACCCGCTCGTGAGAGCGGCGATGGTCGGCCGACTGCATGTAAGCCCGAAAGGCCTCGGGCGTGTCCCACCACGAGACCATCGAGTAGTCGGTCGGGCGAGCAACGTCGGCCCACACTTCCAGATGTTGGAAGCCGGGCCAGCCGTCGACCGCCTTCAGGCGAGCCTGGAACGCCTCCTCCAACGGCTCCTGCCCGCCGTCGGGTACTTTCAGCTCGCTGAAGGCTACGAACGCCGGCCGCCACTCACTGAGTTCGGTCACGTCGGGGCGGGCGACTGCTTCGGTGAAGTCGTCGTCGGTGGCCCAAACCGACCGGTTTCGCCCGGTGCGCTTGGCACGGTAGAGGGCACGATCGGCAGCCCTCAGGGCGTGGGCCCCGCCTTCGCGCACGCGAGCGATGCCGGCGCTGAAGGTGAGCGGATGGGGCCGAGCTTGGTGCCACTCCGCGCGAAGGCGCTCGAGGAAAGAATCGGCGTCGCTGTCGTCGTGGAGGATGATCACGAACTCCTCACCGCCGAACCGGGCGGCGGAATCGCGTTCGCGTACATTGGCGAGCATCGTCGTGCCGAGCGCCTTCAACACCAGGTCACCGGCATCGTGGCCGAGGGTGTCATTGACCTTCTTGAAGTGATCGAGGTCGATCATGACGACGACGTCACCGGTGCGCAGCCTGCCCAAGGCCCGCCCGAGCATCCGCCGGTTGGGCAGACGGGTGAGGCTGTCGATCGATGCATCGTCGGCAAGGCGCCCTGCCTGGGAGCCGACTTCCACGGCCCGCCGGATGTCGAGCAAGAGAGTCGGCAGGTGACGCTTGAGCAGTCGCCGCGATTCGCTTCCCTCGGGCGCGCTCGCTAGCACGGGTTCGCCCTGACCGAAAGAGAGGTCGGCCGGAATCGCTTCACGACCTGCCTCTCCGGCGGGCACAACCCGCCCGCCGAGAGCCGTCACAGTCGCCACCGCAACCCGTCTCGCATCAGTAGCGGACTCGATCCACAACAGGGAGCGCGTTGCCTCGAGCAGTATCTCGTGAACGGCGGACGCCGAGAGCTCTCGGCCAGAATCATCGTTCATCCAGTGCCCCCAGTGCCACCAGCGTCGCCGATGACCTGGCTGGAGCATACGCCTACGGCCCTTGTCGTTGCTGATGAACTCCAGTAGTCTGCAACTATGCGACTTGAGGTCACCCGTCGTGCCGACCTGGCTGTCAGGGCAATGGTGGCGCTCGGTGGTGCCTCGGGCCGGCTCAAGGCACCCGCACTGGCCGAGGCCCTGGGGACCACCTCCGGTTTCGTTCCCCAGGTGGTCGGTCCGCTGGTGAAGGCCGGGTGGGTCCGTTCCGATCCGGGCCCCAGCGGCGGTTACATGAGCTGTGTCGACCTTCACGCTGTGAGCCTGCTCGAGGTGATCGAGGCGGTCGACGGTGCAACCGACTGCGGGCGCTGCGTAACCTCAGATCGAGCCTGCGATCCGGCAGCGCCGTGCTCCTTGCACTTCGCCTGGCGAGGCGCCCGCCAAGTGCTGATGGCCGCCCTCGGCGCCACATCCATGTCCGACGTCGCCGCCGGAGTTGCCAGCGTCGCCGGAGTCGCTCAAGTCGCTCAATGACCACCCCAACAACTAGGAGACCCCACCGATGAACATCATCGACGCAACCAAGTCACTCGGAGAGCTGGTCGACGCTCACCCCGAGTTCGCCCGCGAGTTCGAAGAGCGTGGGCTCGATTACTGCTGCGGTGGAGGACGTTCGCTGCAGGAGGCCTGCGAACTCGCCGGCCTCGACCCGGCCGAAACCGCTGCCGAGCTCGGCGCCCTGGTAACCGGCGACGAGGCCGACTGGGCCTCGATGGGCGCAGCCGAACTGGTCGAGCACCTGGAGAGCACCCACCACCGCTACCTGTGGGAAGAGTTGCCCAGGTTGTCGGCGCTGGTCGACAAGATCCTCACCGTCCACGGTGAGAACCACCCGGAGCTGAGGGAGGTGAAGGCCGCCTACGAGGCGGTTCGGGTAGACCTCGAACCCCACCTGTTGAAGGAGGAAAGGGTGCTGTTCCCGATGATCCGCGAGCTGGCGGCCGCCCAGGACTCGCCCTCGTTCCACTGCGGAACCTTGCAGAATCCGATCTCGGTGATGCTGAGCGAGCACGAGGCGCTCGGCGAACTCCTCGCCAACCTGCGCCAAGCGGCCAACGGCTTCGTCCCCCCGGCCGACGGATGCGGTTCGTACGTGGCCTGCTTCACCGGCATGGCCGACCTCGAGGCCGACACCCATCTCCACATCCACAAGGAGAACAACACCCTGTTCCCGCTCGTCGTCCGACTCGAGTCCGCGCTGACCGCCCGCTGACCGCCCGGTGCCCAATGCCCCGGACGACGACACAACCAACCTCGACCTGGCCGACTTCGACACCGACTGAGCCGTCTGCGACGCCAGACTGGACAGGCCCGGCTTAATGGCACTAACCTTGGCTTTGCTCCGGGCTTAGGCACCTATTGCCGACACCGTCCGGATGCCATTCAGGGTTCGAGCTGGGGGAGAAGACGCCAATGACGAGAACACCCGAACGACGCACGGCCCGACGCATGAGGGCCTCGTCTCTTGTGCTCGCGCTCACCTTCGCCATAACCGCGGGGTGCAGCGAGAAGAGTCCGAGTAGCTCAGACAGCACAGAAAGCACCGCCAGCTCAGACAGCACTGCCAGCTCAGACAGCACTCCCGGCGACGGAACGACTGCCACCACGGTCGCGCCCACCGAATGCATTGCCGACTCGGTGGTCGAGTGTGCCCCGGAGGGCACGACCTTCCCCGAGCTATTGCCGTCGGAGCCGATCGCCGCCGACGGCACACCCATCAGGATCGGGATGATCAACACCGACACCGGGCCGACCAATGCGTTCCCCGAGCTCACGAGCGCCACCAGAGCGGGTATTGAGTGGATCAACACCGAACTCGGCGGTGTCGACGGTCACCCCCTGGAGCTCTTCCCGTGTGACGCAAAGATGTCGGCGACTGGGTCGAGGGCATGCGGCCAGCAGATGGTCGAGGACGAGGTCGTGGCGGTCCTCGGGGGCATCGACATCTTCGACGACGCGGTACAGGTGCTCGAAGACAACCAGCTACCTCTCGTCGGTGCTATCCCCGTAGGGTTCGCGACCGCCAACAGCCCCATCTCCTTCACGTTCAGCGGAGGCGCCTGGGCCGGCGACCTCGCACTCGCCTACCACATCACCGAGGTCCTCCACGCCGAGCGCGTCTCCATCTTGTACTCCGACTTTGGTCCGATTACCGACGCCGCGACCTGGGCAAGAGATGCCATTTTGCGTAGCGGGGTGCCCGAGGGTGACGTCAACATGGTGCCGATGCCCATCATCGCCGAAGACATCCTTACGCCGATGACCGCTGCCAACGAGTCGAACCCTGATGCAATGATCGTCTTGGTCACCGGGGCGGGCTGCTCTGCCGCATTCCAGGCGGCCATCGACATCGAAGTCGAGGCCCAGCTCTACTTCTCCGGTGGCTGCCTCGATCCCAGTATCACCGCCGACGGCCTCGACAAGATCGAGGGCTATATCTTCAACGTCGAGAATGTCGTCGAGGGATCGCCTCCCGACGTCGAGCTCTACACGAGCGTCTTGGCGATGTACGCGCCCGACCTCGAGGCCGCCAGCGCAGCGACGGTGGCGTTCAAGTCACTGATGAACCTCTATGAACAGCTGGTCTCCATCGGTGCCGACAACCTCACGAGCGCATCGCTGATGAGCAGCCTTCGGGCGTCGGTAGATCATCCGAGCTTCATGGGCCCCCCCTACACCTGTGACGGAATGCAGATGGGTGGGAAGCTGCCGGCTATCTGTGCGCCTCAAGAGATCCTCACCCAGATGATCGACGGCAAGCTTGTCCAGATCACGGATTGGATCGACATCGCTGCTTACGTCGGCGCTGGCGTCTGAGAACCGCTCCCCGGACCTCCCGGCCACGCCGAACAGACCGCATCTATGAAGGAGCGTTGAGATAACCAACTACGTCGCCTTTCTACTTGTCGGTCTCGGTGCAGGATCTGTCATCTCGCTGCTCGGGCTCGGTCTCGTGCTGACGCGCCGCTCCTCCGGCGTGATCAACTTCGCTCACGCATCTGTTGGCATGTATGTCGCGTACGTGTTCTTCGAGATGCGGCGCAGCGGAGACCTGGTCCTTCCCTTCCTGGGTCTTCCCGCTCGCATCAAAATCGTGGAAGCGCCTACGGCGTCCACTGCATTCACGGTGAGTCTCCTGTTGGCCGCCCTGCTCGGCGCACTGATCCACCTCGCGGTGTTCCGCCCCCTGCGGTCCGCTCCCGCGCTCGCACGGGTCGTGGCCTCGCTCGGCCTCCTCCTCTACTTCCAGGCCGTCGCTACGATCCGCTTCAAAGCAGGCGGGCAGCGCGACGTCATCGGATCACTGCTACCGGCGGGGAGCGTCGAGATCGCCGGAGTGATGGTCCCGACGAACCGCTTCATCCTCGCGGGGGCGGCGATCGCCGTGGCGCTCGGGCTTTGGGCCGTCTTTCGCTTCACGCGCTTCGGTCTCGCAACTCGCGCCGCAGCGGAGAACGAGAAGGGTGCCTTGTTCCTCGGCTACTCACCCGACCGGCTCGGCATCATTAACTGGGTCGTGGCGACGGTGCTCGGCGGCACCTCGGTGATCCTCATAGTCTCGGTCACCAAGCAGCTGGATCCTCTGGGCACGAGCCTACTCGTCGTGCCCGCGCTCGCGGCCGCGTCTACTCGGCGGGCTGTCGTCATTCGGGTGGACGACAGCCGCTGGTCTCTCGATTGGAATGGTGCAGTCCGCGATCCTCAACTACAGCGTGAGAGCCGACTGGATCCCGTCGTGGATCCCCAACGGTGGCATCCAGCAGGCCCTTCCCTTCCTCGTAATCATCGTGGCCTTGTCTGTCCGCGGCAACACCCTCCCCGACCGCAGCGCAATCACCGAGTCGCAGCTGCCCTTTTCACCTCGCCCGCGGCACGTCGCTCTGGCAGTTGCACCTGTCGCAGTGCTCGCGGCCGTGGGCCTGCTCATCCTCGACAGCCAATGGCGACTGGCGATCGTCGTCTCGATGATCTCGGCCCTGATCGCCCTATCGAGCGTCGTGCTCACGGGGTACTTCGGCCAGATCTCCTTGGCCCAATACGCATTCGCCGGTCTTGCCGGCCTGACGACCGCCAAGCTCGCCACCGACGGCGGGATCCCGTTTCCCTGGTCGCCCGTGATCGCAGTTTCGATCACCGCCGGTGTCGGAATGCTGGTCGGCGTATCCGCGGTACGGGTTCGTGGCATGACCCTCGCCGTGGCCACGGTCGGCGCTGCTGTTGCCATTCAGTCGCTGGTGTTCCAGTCCGAGGCTCTCGGCGGGCTGCAAGGTCAGCGCATTCCGCGACCGCGCCTTTTCGGCATCGATCTCGGCTTCTCCGCGACCGGCTCCGACAATTTCCGACCCGCGTTCGGTATCGCAGTGCTAGTCGTGCTGATCTTCGCCTTCGCCATGGTGGCGAACCTCAGGCGGAGCGCCACGGGCCTGAGGTGGCTGGCCGTCCGAGCCAACGAGCGTGCCGCTGCAGCCGCGGGGATTCACGTCGCTGGCGCGAAGCTCGCGGCGTTCGCCGTGTCGTCGGGGATAGCTGGTGCAGGCGGGGTTCTCCTGGGCTACCAGTCGGAAGCTCTGAGCGCCGACTCGTTCACTGTCTTTGCTGCGCTCGCTCTCCTCGCCCTTACCTACCTCGGTGGAGTCGCCAGTCTGCGCGGAGCCGCCATTGCCGGCATCCTCGCCAGCGGTGGGGTTCTCACTCACTTCTCCGGTGGCACCAGCGGCCAATCATCCGACACCCAGTTTGCAATCAGTGGGTTGAGCCTCATCGTGATCGCCATTGTCTATCCCAATGGGATCTCCGGGGCGATAAGCAAAGCCGGGGTTACCATCCGCCGATTCTTGTCGGTTCGGCGAGCTGCGTCATGACAACGATCCTCGAGGTGAGCGACCTGACCGTCTCCTATGGGGGGCTCAGTGTCCTCGACGGGGTCTCCTTCGCCGTTCCCAAAGGAGGGATCGTCGGGCTCATCGGCCCCAACGGCGCTGGAAAGACGACATGCATCGATGCCATGACCGGCTTCGTCCCTAGCGCGAGGGGTCGCGTCGTAGTGGACGGCAGCGACATCAGCGCCTGGCCCGCTCATCGCCGATCCCGCTTCGGGCTCGTGCGAACCTTCCAGTCCGTCGAGATGTTCGACGACCTGACGGTCCGCGAGAACCTGATCGTCGCCGCTGCCCCCGAGCGCTGGTGGTCGATGATTGTAGATGCCATGCGCCCGTCGCATTCGTCGCGCGACATCGACGTGGGGTGGGCTCTCGACATCGTGGGACTCGGCGACGACGCCGACCGGTATCCCACCGAGCTTTCACACGGACGCCGGCGCCTTGCGGGCCTGGCCCGGGCTATCGCAGCACGACCTCGCGTCTTGTTGCTCGACGAGCCGGCCGCCGGGCTCGACCCGGCGGAGAGCGACACACTCGCCGCCCTCATCCGTTCGCTTCCCGACCTCGGTATGAGCATCCTCCTTGTGGATCACGACATGGGCCTCGTGTTCAACACATGTCAGCTCATCCACGTCCTCGACTTCGGACGCCTCACTGCGTCGGGCGATCCCACGTCAATACGCACCGATCCCGCAGTGATCGACGCCTATCTCGGACGCGAGGACGACGAGTGACCACCCTTCTGCAGATGGCCAACGTGAACGTTGGCTACAACGGTATTCCCGTCGTGAAGGGCCTCGACATCCACGTCGACAGCGGTGAGGTCGTAGCCCTGCTCGGGGCGAACGGGGTCGGCAAGACAACGACTCTGCTGACCATATCCGGCCTCATTCCGCGACTCAGCGGGGAGCTGACCGTGCTGGGCCGCACTCCCAACGCTTCGCGTCGCGGCACACAGTCCCGGGTGCTCAGCCTCTCGCGTCGCGGCCTCGCACACGTGCCGGAAGACCGCGCCCTCTTCTACCAGCTGTCCGTCATCGAGAACGTGAGATTGGGTGCACGTGCCCGCGATCACGAGGCAGTCGAGGCCGCACTCCGGCACTTCCCCATGCTTCGAGACCGCCTCAACCGGCGCGCCGGCCTGTTATCGGGCGGCGAGCAGCAGATGGTCGCTGTTGCGCGGGCACTGGCCGGCCGCCCGAAGCTGCTCCTCATCGATGAGATGAGCCTCGGGCTGGCGCCGATCGTGGTCCAACAGCTCCTACCCGCCGTACGCGCGATAGCCGAGGAGACCCAGGCAGGAGTGCTCCTCGTCGAGCAGCACGTCAGAGCGGCACTCGCCATTGCGGATCGCGCCTACGTGCTCGGGCGCGGCCGAATCACGTTCGACGGAGACGCCGATGCCCTACGCGGTCGACGTGACCTCATCGAGTCCAGCTACCTCGGGGATGGCTGACCGGTGTCCGCGATAGAAGTTGGGCGGACTGGCACCCTCACTGACTTCTGGTCTGACACAACTAGCATGTCGGTGCTCCCAGTCTCGCCGGTGGTGAGCAGCAGCAGCGCACGACTGGAGGACAGATGAGCGAGAGATCCCGACCTCGGGCGAAGCGTGGTGAGGGAGCCAGGCTCCGCCAGGAGATCCTCGAAGCTGCCGACAGACTCCTCCTCGAAGCGGGCAGTGAGTTGGCAGTGTCGATCCAGTCGATCACCGACGCCGTCGGCTGTACGCCGCCGGCGATCTACCTCCACTTCGCCGACAAAGACGCCTTGATGTTCGAGGTGTGCGCTCGCCACTTCCTGCGATTCATGAGTGCCCTCGAGGCGGGCGATGAGACCGATGACCCTCTCCAGATCCTGAAATCACGGGGGCGCGCCTACGTCGAGTACGGGCTGAACAACCCCGAGCCGTACCGGATTCTGTTCATGCAGAAGCCGGGCGCCCAGGCCGTCCGCACGATGGCCGACAACGCTGTCGCATCCTTCGGCCCCTTGACAGGAAGCGATCGCCGAGTGCATCGATCAGGGCCTTCTGCTTGACCGCGACCCATTCGTCATCTCCTGTGTAATGTGGGCCAGCATCCACGGTCTCACGTCGCTCATGATCTCTAACCCCGAATACCCGTGGCCTCCCCTCGACGACCTGCTCGAGGTGGGATTCGGGGTGAACTCCAGCAACGGCTCCTCTTGACGCCGGCGTCTTGCATTAGGCACACTAACTTAGGTAGACTAACCTTATGAAGCATGCGCACGGCTGCAGGCACGAGCCTCGGCAGGGACGAGCCAGGCAACGGCTCTCGCGACTGTGCCGGCGGCAAGGAGGCACCGAGGTGGAACTCTGGTCCAAAGGTCTCGGCAAGAGGGTGCTGAGCCTGAGCCTCGCGGAGCACGAATCCGTAACGGCCCGTGACGGTCTGCTGAGCGTGGACGGCGTGATGAAGGCTCCCACCTATTGGGACTACGCCGTCACCCTCGACGAGGAGGACCTCGTCGAGTTCCTCGGTCTCCTTCAACAGAGAGAGGCCCTCCGCTTTCTCTCCGCCGACGGACGCAGCCGTGCCTTCATGCGCGCTGCTATCCCCAGCGTCGTCGTCTTCGCTGCCCGCACCTTGAGCCTGCTCGTCCGCGGTGTCTTCACCAGAACCAGGGCGACTGATCCGGAATCCACACCAACACGCGAGGACGCCGAGCATGTCAGGACCTGAGAAAGAATACGACGTGGTGGTCGTCGGAGGCGGCATCAATGGCCTTACCGCCGCCACATACCTGCAGAAGTCCGGGCTGAAGGTCGCGTGCTTCGAACGCAAGCTTGAAGCAGGAGCCGGATGCTGCACCGAGGAGGTCATGCACCCCGGCGTGAAGGTCAACCTCTGCGCCAGCAACTTGGTGACGTTGTGGTCGCCGGCATACGGGGACCTCGAGCTCGAGAAGTTCGGCCTCGAGATGCTCACCTCCGGCGAGTGGGGCATGTTCCACCCGTTCAAGGACCGCTCCGCCGTCATGTTCAACTCGTGGAACGCACAGCACCAGTATGAGCACTTGTCTTCCATCAACCGTCATGACGCCGAGCTGTTCAAGACGGCTTACAACACCCTCGCACCCATGATGGGCGAGAGCCTCCACTCGATGCAGTACGAAGCGGCAACTGCTGGACCCAACGAGATCGTCCAGCCCGGTGGGCTCGCCGACCTGCTGCGGATGTTCATCCCCGAGATACCCGAGAACGCTCACGAGCTCGATGCCATCGCCCTAGCCGAGGCGGTCTACGAGGACGACAAGATCCGAACGGCAGTACTGACCAACTGCATCATGGCCGGAGCGCACCCGTGGGAAGGCGGCATGACAACGCTCATGCCGATCATCTTCCCGATCCTCCAGTGCGTCCAGAGCGTCACCTGGACGGCTCGCGGAGGCAGCCACGCCGTAACCCACGCGCTCTGCTCCGCATTCGCCGCCTATGGGGGGCACTTGTTCACGGGCTGCCCCGTGGAGAGCATCATCATGGAAGGCGACGAAGCGAAGGGGGTGGTCCTCTCCGAGCACGCCTCATTCCCATCAGCCGAGGTGCGTGCGCGCCGCGCCGTTGTCAGCGACCTCTCTTGTCACCCGACCTTCCTCGGGCTCATCGGCGAAGACAAGCTCCCCGACTGGGTGAGCGAAGGCGTTCACGCCTACAAGAACGACGAGACAGTGCTCTTCTGCAACTACTGGGTCCTCGATCGCCCCCCTCATTGGGAGGGCTACCCGGAGGGAATCAACACGGGCTTCGGCTTCAACTACGGGATCGAGAGCATCGCCGACATCCGCCGGCTGCAGCACTGCCTCGAGAACGATCTGCTGCCCGACCCGCCCATCGTCGCCGGTCTGTCGGTGCAGGGCTATGCGCTCGCCGACCCTACCCAGGCGCCGCCAGGGCAGTACACGATGATGTCCTGGGCAAACGTGCCATTCAAGCTCCCCGAGCACGGTGGTGCACAGGAGTGGGACAACATTCGCGAGAGCTACGGCGACAAGATCGACAACCTGCTGCGCGAGTACAACCCCGGCCTCATGGACTCGGTCATTGCCCGATACTGCAACTCACCGCTCGACTACTACCGCAAGAACCCGAGCCAGGTGATGGGCAGCACCACCAGCGGGCCCACGAGCCTGAAGTGGTACGGCACCCATCGTCCATTCCCCGGTTGTGGCGCTCCGCGCACCCCGTTCGCCAACCTCTACCTGTCCAACTCGATCTGGCCCTTCGGCACCTCGACGCTTGGCGCCGGGTATGTCGCAGCTCAGGTCGTGGCCGAGGATCTGGGAGTGCGCGAGGAGCAGGACTGGTGGAGTCACCGTGCCCTCCAATCCGGGGTAGAGGTTCTCAACCGACGCGGCATCAAAACAGGTGTGCCAATCGTCTGATCCCAGACGTAAATGGCTGATTGGAGAAGACATGGAGAAGCTCGACGACCACTACGACGTGATTGTCGTCGGCGGTGGCCCTAATGGGCTGACCGCTGCCTGCTACTTGGGCAAGGCGGGAGCGAAGGTGCTCCTGATCGAGCGCCACCACGAGCTCGGTGGCGGCCTGATCACCGAAGAGTGGTCCGGGTTCCGCTTCAACACCCACGCCAAGCTCATGATGATGATGGATGTCGCTCCCCCGTACCGCGACCTCAACCTCGAAGACCTCGGCTGCAAGTATCAGAAGCCCGACGTCGCAGCCGCCATTCTCACCCGTGACGGTCGTGCCCTTTGTCTCTACCCCGACGTCGAGAGGACGGCACGCAGCATCGCCCGCTTCTCCCCTGCCGATGCCGAGGCGTACGTAGACGTGATGCGCGACTGGAACACCGTCGTAGACCAAGCTCTCCTCCCTGCAACCTTCGCTCCCCCCATGCCCATGCTCGACATGATCATGTCCTATGAGACTTCAGATGTCGGCAGACTCGTCAACGAGATGGCCGAGGAGACCTTCCTCGAGACCCTCGATGCCGCAGGATTCGAGAACGAGCTCCTCAAGACTGCGATCCTCTACCTCGGCACGATGTACGGGATGGACCCCGACGGCGGCCTCGGCTTCCTACTGCCTCTCTTCTTCAACCGCGTCCTCAACTCGAGCATCATCCGGAACGGGTCTCACCAGCTCGCAAGCTCGCTGTCGCGATTCGCTTCACGCAATGGGGTGAGGATTGAACGTGCGGCGACCGTGGAGCGGATACTCACCGACGGCCCGAAGGCGATCGGCGTGCGCCTGGCCGGTGGAGTCGAGATCATGGCGACAGCCGTGGTCGCCACCACAGATCCAGAGATGACGTTCCTCGACCTCGTCGGTGAAGAAGCCTGCAGGAGCGCCTCGCCGACGCTGGTAGACCAGACGCGAGCCTGGGAGTGGGAGTCGACGAGCCTCCTCAACGCCCACTACGCACTCGACCGGCGCCCTGAGCACACCGCTGCGTCCTTCGACCCCGACGCAGACCGTGCTCTGGTGAAGATCATGGGCGTCGAGACGGTCGCCGAGCTTCTGGAGCACATCGACGGTGTGAGGCGCGGCAACTTCAGCTTCGTCGGCGCCGGCATGACCATCACTGACCTCGATCCGATGCAGGCTCCAATCGATCTCGAGCCTGGGGCCGCAGTTGCGTGTTGGGAGACCCTCGCCCCCTACGAGAACGCCGACGGCGATTGGGACGACCTCGCCCCCGGATACGCCTCGAAGATCCTCGATGCCTGGACGGAGTACGCGCCGAACCTCGCTGAGGCGAACGTGATCCGCTCCTACGTGAACCATCCCGGCTTCGTGGAAGCGAAGCTGCCCAACATGAAGCGCGGCTCGATCAAGCACGGTGCCTACGTGACGACACAGATGCTCTCCAACAGGCCGAACGTCGACTGCTCCGGGTACCGCACACCGATCAAGAACCTGTACGTGGCCGGCGCAAGCGTCTGGCCCGGAGGGATGGTGCTGCTCGGCGGCGGGTACAACGCAGCCGGCGTGGTCGCAGACGACCTCGGGCTTGATCGCTGGTGGACGGAACCCGAAATGGTCACCCAGGCACGCGCACGAGGGTTGGTCGGCTGATGCAGTTCTGGTCGAAGGGTCTCGGTCGCCGTACCATCAGCTTGCGTCTCGTCAACGGAGACTCGGTCAAGAGCGGGGACCTGCTCTACGTGCGCGGCAGCACCGAGGAGCCGGTCGTATGGGATTACGCAATGATGTTGGCGTCCTCCGACCTCGTCGAGTTCGTCACCCTTCTTCGCGATCCCGCAATCGCCAAGTTCCTGTATCGCTCACCGCGACGGTGGCACATCTACTTGGCACTCGGCATCGGAGGGTTCCGCTTCCTCGGGCTTCTGATCGCCCAGACCGTAAGACACGTGTTCTCGTCGTCCCAGCCGCCCGAGCCGACAATCGTGATCCCGCCTCCGTCCGATCGCAGTGCGCGCGGTGCAGGCACTCCGAGGTCGGGGCCGCGTCGCCGGCTCGGCATCAGTGCAGACACCTCACCTGACCCTGACGAGTTCCTTCTCGACGACACCCTTGCCCTGGACGACACCCTTGCCGAGGTACCCGCCGACGCAATGGAGTGAGCACCTCAAGCGGGCGACGAGGCGACAGAGCAGGCGCTGCGTTCTGAGCCGAGCGCAGCGAACACCTACTCTGCGGCGTGAGCCTCGCCCTCGCCCTCGTGGTCGCTCCAGGACTCGATCGAGTCGGCCATGAGCTTGGTCGCGTCGTAGGTGATCCACTTCTCGGGAACGACCTCGAGGATGAGGCGACGCTCCGAATCGAGAGTCTCGGCGAACAGGTCTGTCAGCTCGCCCTCTCCCCCCATGATCGCCGCCGACAACGCCGGATAGAACCAGGCCTTCATCTCGGCGTCGGGCTCGTGGATGATGCAGCGTCCCTTTGCGGTCAGCGTCCTCGCCGGGCCGAGGTGTGTACCCACGCTGGAGACGATCACCGACACCCGGGGATCACGGCGCACTGCGGCGATGCGCTTGCGCTGGCTGGTGGCGGTCACCCAGAATCGACCATCTCGCCAGACGTAGCTCATCATCACGCCGACCGGCCAGTGGTCCTTGGTACCCCAAACGAACGCAAGCTCGTTCTGCGACTTCAGGAGGTCCTCCTGCACGTCGGGGTCGAGGGGGTAAACACTCACGTCTTCGTAGTCTGAGATTTTCATATAGGTCCTTTCTGCGCCGAGGAGTCCTCAGCGGATCGAAGTCATTCCACCATCTACGGCAAGCCACTGGCCTGATACATATGAAGCGTCGTCGCTGCACAGGAATGCAACGGCGGCGGCAACGTCTTCGGGCTGTCCGGCCCGACCCATCGGGGTCCTCCCGACCATGTACGTGGTCATCGACCCCTCGAAGTCGAGCGGACGCGTCATGGGGCTGTCGATGAATCCCGGATTGACGCAGTTGACACGGATCCCCGCCGGACCGCACTCGTGAGCTACCGAGCGGCACAGGCCGAGGAGGCCGGTCTTGGCGGAGCAGTAAGCCGGGATCATCGCACTCCCGACCAGCCCCTCGACGCTCGATGTGAACACGAGAGCACCGCCACCGCTGCGCGTGAGTCAAGGGGATCGCGGCCTTGGCCGTGCGGAACACCCCGAGCAGGTCGATGTCGACTACACGCAAGAAGTCGTCCTCGTCGCCGTCTTCCACGGTCCCGAACGACACGATGCCGGCGTTGGCCGCTGCGCAGTCGAGCCTTCCCCACGCCTGATCGATGGCGTCAACCGCAGCCAGGCAGTCTTCGAGCTTGGTCACGTCGCACGGCACCGCCAACGCAGTGCCCCCCGCGTCTGTGATCAGCGCAGCAGTTCCCACGCCACCACCGTCTGCGACGTCGGAGACCATGACCTTCGCGCCTTCCGCCGCAAGCCGCACACAGATAGCCCGGCCGATTCCGGATGCTCCGCCTGTTACCCAGGCAACCTTCCCATCGAACCGTTCCACTTTCAAACGCCCATCGGGAAGGTGGCGGTCATGCCGCCATCTACGAAGATCGTCGTTCCCGTGAGGTAGCGCGAAGACTCGGACGCCAGGAAGACGATCACGCCTTCCAGATCATCGTCGTCACAAGCGCGCCCAACCGGTAGGGCCGTAGCCAGAAGGTCGACGCCGATCTGGGTGAACGATCCGAGGAACGTCTCGGTGGCAGACACACCGGGAACGATTGCATTGACCGTCACCCCAGTGCCGCCGAGTTCGACGGCAAGGTTTCGCGTCATGGAGCCGAGAGCGCCCTTGGACGTGCCGTACGCGTTGATGTACGCAAATCCGAGACTCGCCGAAGGCGAGACGATGTTGATGATGCGCCCCCACCCTCGATCGACCATGTGCTTGCCACACAGCTGTGAGAACCTGAAGGGTCCGTTGACGTTCGTCTCCATCACGTCGTTCCACTGCTCGTCGGTGATGTCCATGAATGCGCACGGCGGGTAGACGCCGGCGTTGTTCACGAGGATGTCGGTACTGCCCTTCCAGTCGACGACGGCTTGTACGCACGCCTCGACTTCCTTGCGCGAGCGCACGTCGCAGGGCACCGCGAGTGCCTCTCTCCCGGCGGCAGTCGCCTCGGCCACGAATGCCTCGAGTGGCTCCGTGCGCCGGCCGGTCACTGCAACCGCTGCTCCCGAGGCGCTGAGTGAGCGTGCGAAGCCGAGGCCAAGCCCGCTCCCGCCCCCCGTTACGATCGCCACGCGTCCGTCAAGTCTTATGTCCATCGCTCTCTCTCTTTTCCTTGTTACTGCAACGACTCAATAGCTTCTGGGCACATCCATGGGGCGTCGTCCGCAGAGGTGCGGCCCGACTCGACTTCAAGCACGAAGCGGATCCGACCAATCGCCGGATCATCACCGGCGAGCATTTCGGTGGCATGCTCACCCAGGACGCGGTTTCTCATTCTGGGATCAGAGATGTTGGCCGTCTCCGCGAGGAGCGCTTCGATCTGCCGACTGAGATCAGGCGACGTCTCGGCAAGATCGACCGCAAGAACTGCCAGGTCAGCCTCCGTACGCTCGTTCACGCGCACCATCGGGTCACCATTGTCCATCCGGTCCGCAACCTCGTCGAGGGCGCGAATTGCTGCGATTACCTGTACCCGAGAAAAACCCTCTGCCATGGCGGGCAGCACGTTGGCTTCGAGCGACCTTCGCACCGCTGCGACGATCTCTCTGGACTCGACGAGAATCACGCGTTCACCTCTTCGACACGATCGAGCATCGTCTCCAACATCGAGATGACTGGCTCCGCCGACGCAGCGAGCCCAGCGACCGAGAGGAGTCGCAGGTCGTCTCCGCCCTGCACGATGTCGCGCGCTCCCGCCAGGCCGATCACGGTGCTCTTCACCATCTCCAGCATCTGGTAGTAGGCGATCCGACGCTCGTCGATGACATTTCCGGTGAGCTCGACGTAGTAATCCGCGAGCTCCTTCTCGATGGCACATGGGCCCGCACCGACGAGCTGGGTGAAAGCGATGTCACTCGCTGGGTCGCCAACACGGGCGAGCTCCCAGTCGAGGATTCCGACGATCTCTCCGTTTCGCCACTTGAGGTTGGGCAGTCGGTAGTCGCCGTGCAACAGCACGGTCTTGTCGCATTCGGGCGCGCGCCGATCAAGCACGTCGAGCGCGTGTCTGATCAGAGGGCGAGGAAGGACCTCGGTATCAGCGAGCCTCCGGCGGCAGACCGCTACGAAGGCACGCGCCGCCGACGCGGCGTCGACGTGAGGTTGGAGGCCGTGGTCGCCCACACCGTGGATGCGAGCGAGCATCTCGACGAAGCGAAGCCCGAGCGCTGGGCCGATGGCCGTGTCGGTCGCGAATCGGGGGTCGGCACTCCTGAACCCCTCACCATCGATGTAGCTCATGAGAGCGAAGCGCGAACCCAGCTCCGACGGGTCGGTCTCCACGTGCAGCGTCTCGGGCACCGGAAGCCCTGCGGCGCGGACTCGCTCGACGAGCCGGCACTCCGCAGCGATGTCGTAGGGGGGGATCACGCCGTACACGGGCTCCGCACGTAGCACCCAGGTGACCGGACCGTCGTCGGTTTCGGCCTCGACGCGGCAGCTCAACGAAGACAGGCCATTGGGGAAGCGCTCCACGGAGGTCACCCGGCGGGTCCTCAAGAGGGGAGCTCGTCGAGACAGGTACTCCTCCAAATGCCCGGGGCCAGGCACCTGCCCCCCCGACTTCGCATCCTTCGCCGTCACCTGCGCCATGATGCCCGCTCCTCTCGCCTTCGCTTGCGCTCGCCGTCAGTCATCGGCTTAAGTTATAGCATTAAGTTAGCGTTTACAAACGGGACGGCCGACGGTCGGTCCGTCTGAATTTGATGCACGAAAGCAAAGACGTGCGGGCCCTGAAGGGTGCTTACCCGCAGGCCCAACGACGTGACCAGCGCCCCAATTAGACCCGACAACCCGAGGAGAACCATGACCACCAACGATCACCACAACGCCGAGAAGGTCCACATCAGCCACGAGTTCGCGGTTTCGGCCGACACCCTGTGGACCGTGCTGAGCGACTTCGCCAACCTCACCTGGGTGCCATCAGTGCCGCGCTTCGAGTTCGAGGGTGAAGGGGTGGGAATGACGAGGAGGATGTACCTCGACGACACCTTTGCGATCCTCGAGAAGCTCGAAGCTCTCGACGAGGCGAACCGCACCATCTCGTACTCGATCCCCGAGAACAACCCTCTGCCGTGCACCGACTACTACGCGACCATGGTCGTCGTCGAGACCGGCCCAGACGCTTGCCGCCTCGAATGGGGCTGCAGTTTCGAGCCCCTCGGCCTCACCGAGGAAGAGGCCATCGAGAACATCACGGCCTTCTACTGGTCGCTCATCCCTGGGATCGAAGGCTCCGTTGGGGTGTGAGGGAGAGCCTCGCCGAGAGCGACCTTTCGATATTCGCAGGTGACGCAGCGACGCATGGCAACGCGGAGACGTTCGTTCTGCGCCCGGAGACGGTCGTTTTCCGCCTCGAGCGCCTCGAAGTCGCGCCGCTTCTGTCGTTTCTCGAACTCCCGGGTGACCGCTTGCCGTATCCCCACCATGTCCCCTCCCTCGCCCGTGTCGGAATCTCGCCCTACCCCAGTCGCGGGGACGCCTCGTCGACTTGCAGCACCTCAACTAAATGACATAAAGTTATTCTACTGAATCCCACTAACCTATCTCCACGACCCGGGCCGGATCTCAACGAAATGCCCGATGGTATGGGGGAGCAAGAGATGACAGGCATGGCCGCCAGCCCGCACGACTTCCCTCACTTCAGCGACACGTACCGCAAGCGGTGGGTCGACGCGGGCTTCTGGTCGGACCGCACTCTCCACGACTTCTTCGACGAGACGGTTGCGGCACACCCCGACGATGTGGCCGTCATAACCACCGAACGCCAGTTCACCTTTGCGGAGCTGAAGCACTCGTCCGACGCCCTCGCGGCCGGGCTCCTCGGAGCCGGGGTGACCCGCGGTGACATCGTCGCCGTGCAGCTTCCCAACTGGGTGGAGTTCTGCTTCTTTCAGATCGCGCTGTCTCGCATCGGTGCGGTGATCCAGCCCACCCACCTTGCGTTCCGCGAACGCGAGCTGAGCTCGCTCTTCTCCTTCTGTGGAACGGACTTCGCAGTCACGGCAGGCCTCTTCGGGGATCGTCAATACGCGGATGCGCTTCGCGAACATCAGGGGCGACCTTCCACGACTCCGCGGTCTCATCATCGTCCGAGGGCAGGCGCAGGGCGAAGGAGAGATCGACTTCGACATGCTCATCAAGGACGGAGAGACGCATCTCGACCGCCTCGCCGATGTAGTGACCGACCCCGACGACGTCTTCTACCTCAACTTCACCTCCGGCACCGAGGGCAACCCGAAGGGGTTCCTCCACTCGCACAACTCACTGATCTCCACGTTCGCCGCGATGTCGAAGGCCATCGCCAACCTCAATCCCGGCGCAGTGAACCTCGCGTGCTCCCCGATGACGCACAGCTTCGGCCACTTCACCACCTATCAATGCGCGATCGCGGGCATTCCGATGATCCTTGTCGATCGCTACCGCCCTCTCGACGTGCTCCGCCTCATCGAGAGCGAACGGGCGACGTCGATCTCGGGTACTCCGGCTCACATGATCGGCATCCTTCACCACCCCGACTTCGCCAGCTTCGACACGTCGAGCGTGCAGTCGGTCAGCGTCGGCGGCGCTCGTAGCTCGCCGGAGCTGATGGCCGAGCTCGAGGCGGTGTGGGGCGTCAAGTCGGCCAACACCTATGGCATGGGCGAGACGATCCTTCACACCCGCACCATGCCCTGGGACCCGGAGGACAAGGCCGCAGAGTCTGTCGGTCGACCCCTGTTCGGAGCCGAGCTGAAGATCGTGGACCCCGAGGATCGCAGCCGCGAGATGCCGACCGGCGAGGTCGGCGAGATCATGTTCCGCGGTCCTACCCTCTTCGTCGCCTACCACGAGCAGCCGGAGCTCACCGCCTCGACGCGTGACGATGAAGGCTGGTTTGCCACCGGAGACCGGGGCCAGGTAGACGAAGAGGGCTACCTCTACTTCGCCGGCCGGGCCAAGGAGGTCATCAATCGCGGTGGCACCAAGATCTACCCGAAGGCCACAGAAGATCTGCTCGCTCTTCATCCCGACATCAAGGACGCGGCTGTAGTCGGGATGCCCGATGAGCGCCTCGGTGAGAGAGTCTGTGCCTACATCGTGTTGAGCGGTGAATCGACTCCCAGCGTCGCGGATCTCCGCGCCTACTTCGACGAGAATAAGGCCATGCATTACCTCGCTCCGGAGGAGATCATCGTCGTCGACGAGCTTCCGCTGACACCCACGGGGAAAGTGGCCAAGGCGGCCTTGCAAGAGGATGCTGCTCGCCGCGCCCAGATTGTGCAGGAGGTTTCCAAATGAGGGTTGGGCTGAGCTGGGAACCGTCCGGCGACGACGTACGAGCCGCCTGGAGTTGGATCACGTCAGAGGCGACCCAGGCCGACGGACTCGGGTTCGACAGCGTGTGGATCGCAGAGTCACGCGACGAAGTGTCCTCGTGCCCGTCGCCTGCCGTCTTTCTGACGTTCCTCGCCCGACGCACCAGATCCGTGAACCTGCGCGGCGAAGCGGCTCGTCACGCATGCCAACCCCGTGAGGATCGCCGAGGAGATCGCCGTCCTCGACGTCTTCTCTCGCGGACGAGCCGGCCTCGCGCTCGCAGCTGCCGGCACCCAGGGAGTTGCACCCGATCGCGTCCACGAGACGCTCGACTTCGTGACTTCAGCCTGGTCAACCGACGAGGTCCGGTTCCGGGGCGAGTACATCCGGTTCCCAACCCATACCCCCGACGACGCGCCGCTCGGAGCCTCCACGCCGACGACTCGGAACCGATACGTGCCCCAGTGGGAGCAGGGGCCGGTCACCCCCGACTTCCTTGCCATCACACCCAAGCCCTACGCCGTGCTCCCTCCGACCAACGTCGAGATCACCGACGACGAGACGCTCGAGTGGGCGGCCCGCAACGGCGTGTCTCCACTCATCTCCGCAGAGACGCCCACATCTCAGGCAGTCGAGCGCCTCGAGCGCTACCGCAGCATCGCCGACTCATGCGGGCGCCGCCGCTCAGACGTGGAACCAGTCCTCGAGCGCTACATGAGCATGGACGGCAAGGGCGACGCTCTCGTACTCGGCGGCGACTCCGCCGCTCTCATCGAGCAGATTCGCGACATCGCCCTGACTACTGCCATCTCGCACCTCGTGTGGCGACGTCGGGGCCCCGGAGACGGCGACCTCTACCGCTTCGCCGCCGAAGTCCAACTGCTGCTTCAAGCCTGAATCGTCGAGGAGAACCAACCGTGCAATTCTGGACAGGAGCGATGGGCATCACCAAGATGCGCACGATGCCATCTTCGCTGGCCGACGGCTACGACGTCTTCGTACAAGACGCTGTGACCGCCGAGTCTCTGGGCTTCGACGCCTACGGCGCCCCCGAACACCACTTCACCTACGACGGCTTCCTCCCCTTCCCGCTGCAGGCGCTCGCAGCTGCTGCCGCCGTTACGACGAAGATCCGTCTCGTGACCGGAGCAATGCTCCAGACGCTCTACGACCCCATCGAAGCCGCCGAACATGCGGCGACGCTCGACGTCCTCTCCGGCGGCCGAGTCGTACTCGGGCTCGGCATGGGCTACCGACCCCTCGAGTTCGACGGGATCGGAACGTCGAAGCGCACACGTGGAGCGCGACTACGGGAGTCGATGGACATCCTGAGCGCCGCAACGAGTCAGGACACGTTCTCCCACGACGGCGACCACTATCGCTACGACTCGCTCACTCTGCACCCGACTCCGGTGTCCCGACCGATCGACATGTGGTTCTGCGGGGGGACCTCGGAGACCGCCGCTCGACGCGCCGGTAAGGCCGGGACTTCCCTACTGGCTGGCGAACTCGCCGTTCGAGCAAACGAAAGCGATCGTCGAGGAGTACCGCCGTGCCGGCCGCGAGGCGGGGCATCCCGAGGAGCAACTCCGGGTCGCAGCATTCAAAGACGTCTTCATCGGCGAGACCGTCAAGGACGCCGAATTTCTCCGTCAGATGATGATCGATGCGTTCTACGCCGAGCACATCCTCGGCTACGGGTACCTGGTCGATGACGAAGGTCAGCAGGTCTACAACCCTTCCGAGGATCACCCGATGTACCGTCGATTCGTAGAGAGTCTCTACTGCGGAACCCTCCAGCAGGTGAAGGACGAACTCCACCGCTACGACGATCTCGGCATCGAGGCCGTCTTCCTGCCGTCGATCCAGCGAGACCAGATCGCCTCCGAGATCATCCCCGAGTTCAGGTAGCAGGAGCGTCATGGACATCATCGTCGGCCCTTACGGGATGCAGAGCCCACACCCACATCGACGGCCTCACGTCGACATGTACAGCGATCTCATCCTCCACGCTCAGCGCGCCGAGGAGCTCGGATTCGACGGGATCGCCCTCACCGAGCACTCCTTTTGGTACGACGGCTACTGCCCGTCGCTGCTCCCCACCCTCGCAGCGGTGGCGCAAAAGACCGAGCGGCTGAAGCTCGTGACAGGAGCCCTACTCCTTCCCCAACACGATCCGCTCAAGATTGCAGAAGAAGCCGCCGTAGTGGATCGGCTCTCCGGTGGGCGGCTGGTCCTCGGTCTCGGTGCCGGCTACCGGCCGGAGGAGTTTCTCGGGCACGGCGTTCCGGAGGGACGATGGGGAGCCCGCCTCTTCGAGGCGTTCGAAGTGGTTCGCCTGGCCCTCACCGAGGACTCGTTCTCGTTCGACGGCGACTTCTACCACTACGACAACGTTCATGTAGCGACCAGGCCGGTGCAAGATCCCCTGCCGCTCTGGATCTGTGCCGGATATGCGGACTGGTCTGCCAAAGGCACCGGGCGCCGGGGCTGGCCCTACTGCACCACGGGCGATCTCGAAGGTGGCGGCTCGGTCTTCGATACCTACGAAGAGTCCGCCATCGCTGCTGGTCACGATCCAGCGTCGCTGCTGCGAGGCCTCTTTCGCGACGTGATCGTCATGCCGAGCAAGCACGAGGTCGATGCGATCGCCGACGAAGACTTCTGGGCGGCGTTCAGCGACCAGTTCCTTGGGTTCGGTTTCCTCAAGTGGACCGACGAGAACGGCAAGCAGATCACCCAGATGCCAGAAGAGCTCAAGGACATGTTCGTCAGGAACCCACGCAACGCCGTCGGAACGCCAGCCGAGGTGCGCGAACAAATGAAGGCCGTGATCGAGATGGACGTTGACATGCTGCTGGTGCGGATGGGGTGGGCGAACTTCAACAGCCCGCGCATCCTGCGGACGATGGAGACATTCGCAAGTGAGATAATGCCGGTGCTCAGAGCAAAGGGTGGTCGCTGATGCGTCTCGGACTTCTCTACGGCTTGGGCCCCGCCGACGACTACGCCCAGGCGCTTACACAGATCGAAGAGGCCGACCGGCTCGGCCTCGACTTCGCCCTGTTCGAGGAACACCACGGCGACCGCGGGTGCCCCGCAGTGGGCTCTCTCGTGACCGCAGCAGCCGCGCGTACCAGCGCCATAAGGGTGGGCGCTGCGAACCGCCAGCTCACGCTGGAACACCCCGTGAATGTCGCCGAGGACTTCTCCGTGGCCGACATCATCTCGCGTGGCCGGGTGATCCTCGGAGTTTCACCCGGCGAGCGCCCTGCGGAGTTCGCTGCTGCAGGAGTGCCGTGGGATCAGCGTGAGCAGCGCTTTCGCGAGGCGGTAGAGCTCGTGCGCACCCTGTGGACTCAGGGCGGTGTCCAGTTCGTAGGCGAGCACTACACCTTTCCTCTCGGTGTCGAAGGTCCCGCCGGTTGGCGAAGGGAACCGTATACGCCGCCCTTCCTCGACCAGTGGCGACGCGGCCAGACGCGCCCCGACTACCTGCCTCTGCTCCCCCGCCCCGTGCAGTGGCCGCACCCACCGATCTGGGTAACGGGATGGAGGCGCGAAACAATCGAGTGGGCCGCCTCCAGGGGTCTCGGATTCATGTGTTCGTCGCTGGAGACCGACACCGAGGTTCGCACGCGTCTCGGATGGTACGGCGATGCCTTGGCGCAGGCCGGTCGCGACGCCAACGAGGTGTGTGTTGCGCTCGCCCGCGACGTGTTCATCGCCGCCGACGGCGACGAGGCACGTGAGCTTGCCCTGCCCGCTCTGCGTCGTCAGCTCGACGCTGTTCGAGCAGAGGCCACCGATGAGCAGGCCGACCTCGCTTGCATGAACGGACTCGACGAAGCCGCCCTGCTCGAGCAGTGCTGGCTAGTGGGCTCCCCCTCAGAGGTGCTCGATCGGGTCAAGGCCCTTCAAGCAGATTCGGGGCTCACCCACCTCGCGTGCCGTGTCTGGCTGCCCGGCAGGGTGCACTCCGACGTCATCGAGTCCATCCGCCTCTTGGCGTCGCAGCTCCACACGAGACTGGTCGCCTGAGCCCGATGGATCTCAGCTACTCATCCACCGACGAGGAGTACAGGGCCCGTCTGCGATCCTGGCTGGAGCGGCACCAAGGCCGGCTCGGCAGCGCGAGCGCCGTGATGAAGGGCGCCGGCGCTTCGAACATCATGGAGGCACTGCAGGCCGCCAGAGACTGGCAACGAACTCTCTGGGAGGCGGGCTATGTAGGCCTGGCGTGGCCCAAGGAGTACGGAGGCCACGAAGCGTCACTAACCGAGCAGGTGATCGCCGCCGAGGAGTTCGCGGCCGCACACACTCCCGGGCTGATCAACACGATCGGCCTCTCTATCCTCGGACCCACCCTCATCCGCCACGGCAGCGAGGAGCAACGCCGCCGATTCCTCCCGCGCATCCTTTCTGCCGAGGATCTCTGGTGCCAGGGATTCAGCGAGCCCGAAGCCGGAAGCGATCTCGCTTCGCTGGCCACGCGTGCCGAAGAAGACGGCGATGCGTTCGTGGTGAACGGCCAGAAGGTCTGGACGAGCCTCGCTCCCATCGCCGACTGGTGCTTCATGCTGGTTCGCACCGACCCGAACGCTCCCAAGCGCGAAGGGATCAGCTACCTGCTCTGCGACATGAAGACCCCTGGCATAACCGTGCGTCCGTTGCGCAATGCCGGCGGAGGAATCCACTTCAGCGAGGTCTTCTTCGACGATGTGCGTGTCCCGCGCGACGGACTTGTGGGAGAGCTCAACGGCGGCTGGCCGATAGCGCGCACGACACTGGAGCACGAGCGCAGCGGGCTCTCCGCCGTGCTGGCACTCGAGCAGACCTTCGGCCGGCTCTTGTCCATGGCCCGTAGCGTCGAGCGCTCCGGGCGACCCGCCCTCGACGACCAGGGGATCCGCCGCAAGCTCGCCCAGCGCTGGATTGAAGTTGAGGGTCTTCGACACCTCGGCTACCGCACCCTGAGCGCCCAGATCACCAAGCGCTCTCCCGTGCCCGCAGCGGCAACGGGCAAGCTGTTCGCCTCCGAAGTGCGCCAGCGTCTGACCCACCTGGCCCTCGAGATAGAGGGGCCCCTGGCTCCGATCGGTCGCAAGTCGCCGCACACGGTCGACGGGGGGCGCTGGCACGGCGCGTACTTCGACGCCCTCGGCCACAGCATCGGCGGAGGAACCGCCGAGATCATGCGCAACTCGATCGCAGAACGCGTACTCGGCCTCCCCCACTCGACGCCGGACTGACATGGACTTCGATCTCAGCCCCGAACAGGTCGCTCTCGCCGACTCCGCGCGCTCAGCGCTCGCTCACCGCTGGTCAGCCGACGAGGTGCGCAAGGCGCTCGACCACCCCCCCGCCACCGTCTCCGACGACTTGTGGAACGAAATGGCAGAGTTGGGTTGGATTGGCATCGCCGCTCCCGAAGAAGTTGGCGGGAGTGCGGGCGACGTGCTCACGGCCTGCGTCCTGGCCATCGAGGCCGGCCGCGCCCTTCTCCCATCGAGCCTTGCATCCGTGATCGTGGCTGCGATCGCGCTCGACCGCAGCCAAGATGACGGCCTCCGCCTCTCTCTCCTCCCCGCGGTGCTCGCAGGCGAGAAGCGCGTCGTCTGCGCCATCGAAGAACCTGGCGGCACCTGGGGACCCGACGCCGTCACGCTCGTCGCCGCTGAATCAGGCGACGACTGGCTCCTCGACGGCGTGAAGATCCTCGTACCGGACACCGAGCGCGCGGATGTGCTCCTCGTCGCAGCGCGAACACCACTCGGCCTCGGCCTGGTGGCCGTGCCAACGAGCACTCCCGGCGTGACGATCACCCCTATGCGACACCTCGACGCCCAGTCGATCGCCGAGGTCCGACTCGAGAGTGTTCGTGTCCCGAGCGGCTCTCTCCTCGGCGGCACTACCTCCGAACCCCTTCTTCGTGAGATCTACGACATCTGGACAGTGCTCGGCGCCGCCGACCTCCTCGGCGTGAGCGAGGCCACCCTGTCGATGACGACCGCCTTTGCGGCCGAACGAGTGCAGTTCGGCCGGCCGATCGGAAGCTTTCAGGCGGTGGCGCACCGCCTCGCCGACGTTCTCGTGGACACGGAGATTGCGCGCAGCCTCCTTTACGGCGCGTGCCTCGCCATCGACGAGGGTCGCACCAACTCCGCAATGCTGGTGTCGGCAGCGAAGGCCTGGGCGAGCGACGCGGCGGTCGCGGCCACAGAGTGCGCCCTGAAGCTTCACGGCGGCCTTGGCTTCGCTTGGGAGGTCGACGTTCACCTCTACCTTCGTCGGGCTCGCGCCGGAGCGGTGACCCTAGGCGACGCCGACTACCACCGCGATCGGATCGCGACTCTTCTGGCCGAGAGCGCGACAGCAGGAGACTCGTCATGACAGCCGCCACGCACCAAGGCGATCTGTTCGAGCACCTCTTCAGCCCGATCCAGGTCGGTCCCATGCTCGTTCCCAACCGGATCTGTGAGACGACCAATTCGATCGGCGCCGGCGCCACTGCCGGGTTTCCCGATGACGCATTCATCGCCCACCACGTCGCCAAGGCGCGCGGAGGTACCGGCTGGATCGGTGGTGAGACCATCTTGCTCGACGCTCCCCTGCCTGCCGAGGCCGCCGATGAGTTCTTCCCCGGTGCTGCAGCGATCCGCTTTCCCCTGTATGCCCTCCCCGGCTTCAAGGAACAGAACAAGCTCTTCATCGACGCTGTCCACGATGCGGGCTCCGTAGCCGTCTACCAGCTCACCCACCTGAACCACACCTTCGCCGCCTCATCGGTGCCCCTCGTCGAGGCCTACGACTGGGTGCCCCACTCGCTCGACGCCGCCGAGATCGAGCATGTGATCGGCACCTACGCCGCCGCCGCCAGAGCACTCGCAGACGCCGGCGCGGATGGTGTGGAGATCCACTGCGCCCACGAGACCCTGCCTCAGTCTTTCCTGTCTCCTGCACTCAACCGGCGTAGCGATGAGTGGGGCGGCGACGCCGCTGCTCGCACGCGCTTCGTGAGCCAGGTCATCGCAGCCGTTCGCGAACAGGTGGAAGGCAGGGTCGCCGTCGGGATCCGAATCTGCGGACAGGAGCACCGCGAAGGCGGATACGACCTGCTCGGAATGCGCGAAATGATCACCCTGATCGCCGAGAGCGTCACCCTGGACTTCGTGAGCGTCGACGTTGGCCACTCTTGGGGCTCTCCGTACGTACAGCCGTCGTACTCCGACCACGCGAAGTACCGAGAGGTGGGTCGTGCCATCCGCGCCGACGTGGCGCCCGTGCCGGTTCTCTTTTCGGGGCGCATCAACGATGCGATCATCGCCGAGGACCTGCTCTCCAAGGGCATGTGCGACCTCGTCGGCATGACCCGCGCCGGTATCGCCGACCCCGAGTTCGCCAACAAGGCCCGCACCGGCCGCTTCGGCGCAATTCGGCGATGCATCGGCTGCAACCGCTGCATCGCCGAGTCCATAGACACCACGACGCCGGCAATGTTCCACCGACCGGTCTGCTCGGTCAACCCCTCGGTTGGCCACGAGCTCCAGTGGGAGCTGTTGAATCGGCCCGCCTCGGTGTCACGCCGAGTCGTGGTTGCGGGCGGCGGCCCAGCAGGTCTCGAAGTCGCTCGGGTCGCAGCCGGCCGCGGGCACGAGGTGATCCTGCTCGAGCGCGACGATGCCCTCGGCGGGCAGGTCCGCATCGTGGAGCGCGCCCCAGGGCGCGACTCCTTCGGAGACTTCATCGACTACGAGCGACGCCAGATGCAGGAGCTCGGAGTCGATGTACGGCTCGGAACCGAGGCCTCACTTTCCAGTGTCCTCGAACTCGCTCCCGATGCAGTGGCCTGCGCCACAGGATCACGACCGCGCCTCCCCGACCACGTCCTCGGCATCACCTCACCCCACGTTGTACAGGGGTGGGACGTGCTCGCCGGACGGGCCGATGTGGGCGAGCGCGTCGCCGTCGTGTCCCAGGAGGACCACTTCGAGACACCCAACGTCGCCGAGTTCCTGGCCTCCTCTGGCAAGCAGGTCGAAATCTTCCACAAGTGGACGGCAATCGGCAACGCCATTGACCGGTACTCCATCGGTCCGGTAATGCGTCGCATCGCGGACCATGGGATCCCTATCCACACGGGCTGGCGCCTCGCCGAGGTTGTCGGCTCGTCACTCACGTTCCTGTCTGCGTTCAACGGCGAACGGCGCTCTTTCGCTCCGTTCGACACTGTGGTTCTCGTCTACGGCTCAGTGCCCGACGACCTCCTCTACCGCGAGTTGCTCGCGGAGGGGACTACCAAAAGTCTCTACCTCGTAGGGTCGGCGTGGGTTCCTCGCCAACTCGCCGAGGCAACCCAGCACGGCGCCCGAGTAGGCATGGAGGTCTAGACCTTGAGTGAACTGAACGACTACCCAACCATTGACGTGATGAACCACCTCCTCGAGGTGCGAAGCGGGCTCGCCGGCAACCCATTCGAGTTCCGCGAGTTCCAGATCATGCTCGAAACGACCTTCAAGGTGATGAACCGGCCCCCTCCGCCCCCTGTCGCGGCAGGCGACGAGAACGAAGAGTCGGCGACTCCTTCGGGTAAGCCGAAGCGGAGCCGCAAGGGCGCATCCATGCTGTCAGGACATGCCACCACCGCTGAATGTCTCACCGACATGGATGAGCTCGGGTATACACACATTTCCGTCTGCGCGACGAAGATGTGGTCGTACTACTACCACCGCGACTTCATCATGAACTACCCGATCGAGGCGGTCGCTGAGTCCGTAGCGGAGTCGGGCGGCCGCATCATCGGCACTGCGAGCTACGACCCGTTCCGCATCACGGAGAGCTGCGCCGAGATCGAGATTGCGGTGAAAGAGCACGGGTTCCGCTACGTGTGGTTCCACCCTCTCTCCTACGGGCTCGCCCCTAACGACCGCCGCTTCTACCCGCTGTATGCGAAGTGCGTCGAGCTCGGGATCCCTGTCGGCTTCCAGGTGGGCCACTCCGCCGAGGTGCTCCCCTCCAACGGCGGCCACCCGATGCTCGCAGACGACATCGCCATCGAGTTTCCGACGCTCCGCATGAACCTCTCCCATACCGGATGGCCGTGGGTCGACGAGTGGTGCTCGATGCTCTGGCGCCATCCGAACGTGTACGGCGACATCTCGGCCTACTACCCACACAGTCTCGATGACCGACTCGTCCGGTTCATGGATTCTTCCCGCGGCCGCGACAAGGTCCTGTTCGGAACGAACGGTCTCGGCCTCGAACGCTGCAAAGAAGAGTTCCTGGAACTCGACATCTCAGAAGAGACGAAGCGACATGTGCTCCACGACAACGCGGTGCGCTTTTTCGGCCTCGATGGCCAATGATCACAGAGAGAAGGTAATGACATGGCATTGCGCGAAGGCGAGATTTATGGAGAGATCACACAGGCGAGCCTCGATCGGCTCCTCGAGCGTCGCGGCGTAGCCCGCCAGGAGCGCGGGACCATGTTCCGCCTCAACCACTCCGAGTCGAGCCCGGAGGAGTGGCGGCCAACCGCGGCGAACTTTGCGGTGTCGAAGGAGACCAACGGCAGACTCGCGCGAGGAATTGCCGATCTCAACCGGCTGTACCTCGACGAGAGATACGCGAAGAAGTCGATCTGGGGCGACATGATCAGCCCCCCGGCAACCCTTTGCTGGACCGAGACCGTGAACGGTGCCACCGACGGCTTCCCCGGCTGCCACACGATCTGGCGCGGGGTCGAGTACGAGTGGGATCGTCCCCTCTTTGCCGGAGAGCCGATGGGATCGCGCACCTACCTCGTCGACGCTGAGATCGTCCCGAGCGAGTTCGCCGGCGGCGACGCCGGCGTCCAGAAGTACGAGACAGAGGCGTACACACTCGGCGGCGACTACATCGGCTCCTACCGCACCTCGTGGCACAGGTTCTCCCGAAATCGAGCGAAGTCCTCCGGTAAGTACGCAGGCGTCGAGCGCCACCAGTGGACCGACGAGGAACTGGAGGAGGTCTGGGAGGAGTACCGCACCCACAACTTCGCCAACCGCCGTGGCGCTGAGCCGCTCTACTTCGAGGACATCACAGTTGGTGAGGAGGTCCCTCACATCATCAAGGGACCGATCACCCTCACCAGCAAGATCGCTTTCGAGATGGCATTCGGAGCCATGGGGTGGTTCGTCGGACACGAGCTCGCCATGGAACTGTGGGAGTCCTCCCCCCGTCTGCCGATTCGCAACGAGGAGAACGTACCCGAGCCACCGGTGGCCATCCACTGGACGAACGAACGCTGCCAGAAGTACCTCGGCATGCCCGGAGCGTACGAAGCCGGCTTCGAGCGCCTCAACTGGATGACGCAGCTCCTCATGTCGTGGTTCGGCGACCACGGCATGATGCGCAAACTCGAACTCCGATTCAAGGGCTTCCACTGGCAGGGCGACGCCGTTCGGCTCTACGCAAAGGTCACGGGCAAGCGCGTCGTCGACGGCCAGCACCTCGTGGACCTCGACGTGTGGACCATGTCGCACCCGCGGGGGGACATCACCTCCGAGGGCACAGCCGTGGCGGAGGTGCCGTCGCGCTCTGCCGGTACCGAGATCTGGCCTCGGCCTGCCGGCGGATCTGTATCGGAGGGCGAGTGACACGCGAAGCACTCGACGGGCTCAAAGTAGTCGAGCTCGGAAACTACGTATCCGGGCCATTCTGCGCTCGTCTGCTGGCCGACCTCGGCGCCGACGTGCTCAAGGTGGAGCCGCCCGGCGGTGATCCGTCGCGCTCGATCGGGCCGTTCGCGAACGACTCGCGCGAATCGGGCGAGAGCGGAGCCTTCCACTTTCTGAACGCAGGCAAGCGCGGTACGTCACGAGACCTCAGCATGCCCGAGGAGCTCGCCTGGCTGCACAGAGAGCTGGATGCCGCCGACGTGCTCGTGGAGAACCTGGAACCCGATGAGCGCCAACGCCTCGGCCTCGGATTCGCCGAACTCGAGGCGCGCCATCCTCACCTGGTTGCGGTCTCGCTCTCCCCCTATGGGCGCAGCGGACCCTGGGCAGACCGGCCGGGGTGCGACCTGACGGCTCAGGCAGCGAGCTCCCTACCTCTCGGCCTCGGTTCGGAGGACCGCGGACCGCTGCGTATCCCGTGGGACCAGGCCGACTATCAGGCCGGATTCCACGGCGCCGCTGCCACATTGTGCGCTCTCAGGGAGAGGAAGAGATCCAATCGAGGTCAGGGCATCGACATCTCCACCGCTCAGGTGATCGGCTACCTCGTCGGCGGAATGCACAACGTCACGGCGAAGAACGGCAACAAGTGGGCACGGCGAGGATCGCTCCTCGGCGGAGCGCCATACCCGACCGGCTTCTTCCCCTGCAAGGACGGCTTCGTCTGCATCGCCTCGACTACCCCCGCTCAGTGGAATGCCTTCCTCGCCCTCATGGACAACCCGAAGTGGGCCAAGGAGGAGCACGCCGACAACGCCATCTACCTCGGCCTCGTCGACTCGAAGCCCGCCCACCGCCACTTCCAGGAATGGCTCATGACGTACTCCCGCCACGAGCTGCTCGCGATGGCATCTGCTGAGGGCATCGTCATGGGCGTGGCTCAATACATGGATGAGGTCCTGGAGAGTGAGCAGCTCGCTTTTCGAGACCTGTGGGAATCGTTCTCCGTCGGCGGGCGCGAGGTGCGCGTGCCGAAGCCGGGCTACCAGTTGTCGGCGACTCCAACGGCGATCAACGGGCGCGGTCCGTCGCTCGACACCACCGACGCCCCTGAGGCAGTCGGTGAGGGCAACCAGTCAGCGACGGATGGACGCACCGAATCACCGACAGCGACACCGCGAGGGCGGGCCCTTGAGGGCGTGCGGGTGCTCGACTTCGGATGGAACTGGGCCGGCCCGATGTCAGGTCAGCTCCTTGCCGACATGGGTGCAGAGGTCATTCGCGTCGAGACGTCCAAGCGCCAGGACCTGATGCGCTTCCTCGCCTACACCTCCCACTTCTTCTGCCACAACAACCGCTCCAAGATGTCTACGACCATCAACTTCGGCACGGCCGAGGGATCTCGTCTCATCAAGGAACTCGCGAAGCACGCCGACATCGTGATGGACAACTTCGCTGCCCGCGTGATGGCGAGAAATGGCCTCTCCTACGACGATCTGAGAGAGGCCAATCCAGACATCATCGTCGTCTCGATGAGCATGGCCGGAGAAGAAGGTCCGCAAAGTGGGATGCGTGGATTCGCCTCGATAGCCACCGGCTACTCGGGGCTCGAGCTGATGGTCGGCTACCCCGACGCCGGAATCTCCACCGGCTTGCTTCCCTTTGGACTGGGCGACGTAACCATGTCGATCCAGGCAGTGATCGGTGCCCTTGCGGCGCTGGAGCACCGTGACCGAACCGGCGAGGGCCAGTTCGTCGACGTGAGCCAAATCGACTCGGCAACAGCGACTATGGGAGAGCCACTGCTCGACTGCCAGCTCAACGACCGGATAGCCGGCGCTTTGGGCAACACGCACGCCGGATTCTGCCCTCACGGCATCTATGCCGCTGCAGGCGAGGAGCGCTGGCTTGCTCTGGCTGCACGCAACGACGGCGAGTGGCGCGCTCTGGCGACCACCATCGGACGTGCCGAGTGGGCAGCAGACGACGCTTTCGCCACTTCAGATCTCAGGCGCGCCCGAGTCGATGAGATCGATGCAGCAATTACGGCGTGGGCTTCGGCGATCGACCGCGATGCTGCGGCCGACGCACTTGCAGCGGCAGGAGTGCCGGCCTCTCCTCTTCTGGAGCTCACCGAGCGCAACGAGCACCCTCACTGGATCGCCCGCAACCTGACGTTCCAGCACACGTTCGAGGGATGGGATCCGTGCACCATCTACGCGACGCCGTGGCTGTTCACCGCCACTCCGCCCGAGGTCACACGCGGGACGCCTCTGCTCGGAGCGCAGAACGACTACGTATTCCGGGATCTGCTCCAGCTCGACGAGGAGACGATCAAGCGCCTCAACGACGAGGGCGTACTGGCCTGACATGTTCCCCTCTACCAGCACGACACTCGTGGGCGACCTACCCAAAACGCTGCTCGAGCTGCTCCAACGCAGCGCGACAGAGTTCGGCGACCGCACGGCTCTGATCACGAGCGATCTACGAGTTACCTATCGGGAACTCGCAGATCGTGTCGATCGCTACGCCCGCGGGCTCGTGGCCGGTGGTGTGGGCAAGGGAAGCCACGTGGCCCTGCTCATGGAGAACGACCCCGACTGGATCGCGTTCGCGCTCGCAGCGACGAGCTTGGGTGCGGTCTTTGTTCCCATCAGCACCTTCGGGCGCGCCGACGACATCGCCTACAGCCTCCGCCACGCCGACGTCGACCACCTCTACATGAGTGCAGGGTTCCTGGCCAACGACTACCTCGCCATGCTGGTCGACATCGTTCCCGAGATCGTGGCTCCCCGAGACGGCGCGCTCTACAGCGCTCATCTCCCGGCTCTGCGTAGCGTCGTGGTTCGCGGTGCCGACGCTCTTCCGTCGGGCTGCCTCTCTTGGGCGGCGTTCGAGGACTCGGCCGACACGGTCCCAATAGAGGTCGTCCAAGGGATGCAGGCCGGCCTCGATCCCGACGACGACTGCTACATCCTCACCACCTCGGGCACCACAGCGCGGCCGAAGGGCGTCCTCCTCACTCATCGCGCTCTGGCAGCCAACGGTCACCTCATCGGCGACTACCAGGGCCTCATTCCCGATGACGTCGTCTGGTTCTACTTCCCGCTCTTCTTTTCTGCGGGCTGCGTCAACGTGATGCTCGGCACGCTCTCCCATGGAGCTGCGCTGATCGTCCAGCCGACCTTCGACGCCGGGTTGGCGCTCGAGCTCATCGAGCGTGAGCGCGCCACCGCATGGCATCTGTGGCCACACCAGCTGCGCATGCTCCTGGAGCATCCGGACTGGAACATCCGCGACCACAGCGGTCTCCACAAGGGAACCGCCCCCTATGACGCCCTGCGAGAGTCTCCGCATCCCGACGGCCTCGGTGGCGTCAACATGTACGGGATGACGGAGACCGCCACAGCGTTCGCATGCACACGCGCCGATGAGTCACTCGACATCAGGATCAGCACCCAGGGTCACCTGCTCCCAGGCAACGAGATCTCGATAGTCGATCCGGAGACGGGCGCTCCGGTCGCATTGGGAGTGGAGGGCGAGATCACTGTCAAGGGTCCAAGCCTCATGCGCCGCTACTACAAGGTCGATCCTGCCGAGACCTTCGACGCCGACGGCTTCTTCCACACCGGTGATCTCGGCCACGTAGACGACGCCGGGCGGGTGCACTTCGCTCACCGGCTCAAGGAAATGATCAAGACCGGCGGCATCAACGTGAGCCCTGCCGACGTCGAGAAGTCGCTCCTGCGCATCCCTGGCGTCGACGCCGCTTACGCCTTCCCCATTCCCGGGGGCGACAAGGGAGAGTACGTCGGCGCTGCACTTGCCGTCGCTGCGGGTACGACACTCGACGAAGACACTCTGATCGAGCTCTGCAGGACCGAGATCGCTTCCTACAAGCGCCCTCACACCATGCTGGTGCTTACAGCCGATCAAGTTCCGATGACCGGAAGCGGCAAGGTCCGCAAGAACGAGCTGCGCGATCTGCTCATCGCCGCCATGGAGAACGGCGAAGGCCCGGTCGTCTTCCGGTGACCCCAACATTTCTCGTGCAGTACGGCTCGACAACGAAACGATGTCCCGGGAGGATCAGATGAACAGGCTCAACGGCAAGGTCGCTGTGGTCACAGGCGCCGGACGCGGCATCGGCGAGGCCATCGCCCGACGATTCGTGTCTGAAGGCGGCCGGGTCGTCATCGGAGACATCGATGCCCAGAGCGCCCAACGCCTCGCCGCCGACATCGGCAAACAGGCTGCTTGGCGGTCATGCGACGTCACACGCGAAGAAGACGTCGACGCCCTGGTAGCCGCCGCGTCAGAGGAGTTCGGCCGCCTCGACATCATGGTCAACAACGCCGGCGCACTCGGTGCTCGCGGATCAATCCTCGAGATGGCTACCGCAGACTGGGACGCCACCATGAACCTCCTGCTGCGCAGCGTCTTCTTCGGCATCCGAGCTGCGGGCCGTGTTCTCGTAGCCCAGGGCGAAGGGGGGTCGATCATCAACAACGCGAGCATCGCTGCTCACGCCCCGGGCAACGGCCCGCATGCATACGGCACTGCGAAGGCAGGCGTCGTTCATCTCACCAAGCGCGTCGCTCTGGAACTGGGCGAGCACCGAATCAGGGTGAACGCTCTCTGTCCGGGAGGTGTGACAACTCAGCTCGTGTGCGATGCGCTCGGCCTCGGGCCAGAGTCGATACCCGACCTTGCAGCCTTCGCAGCGCTGATGCGCCCCTACCCCAGGGCGGGTTCAGTCGGCGACATCGCCGCAGCCGCAGCCTGGCTGGCGAGCGACGACGGCGAGTTCGTTACTGGGCAGGCGATCACGATCGACGGCGGCGAGAGCGTCGGGCCCAAGTGGTCCGATCAGATGGTCCACTAGACGATTGGCTCCGACAGGGAGCATGGGCCCGAGCTAAAGCCGCGCCCGGCGTTGTCAGGGACGAAGGCGTCATTGGCAGATTTGTGTCAGCGCGCGCCAATAGCCCGTGACCAGCGCGAACGCCTCTGAGCTGGTGCTCCGAGTGACAGCGGCCCGCCGGGGGGCACGCCCGCACTCGGATGGTCGCCAGGCACTCGGATGGTTGCCAGGCACTCGAATGGGAACTGGGTGAGCGGCGGCTGGCATGTCTATCCGGCCCGTGACCTGCTCTGGGTGACCATGCTTGTTGATCCAGTTCCGCGTCTTTCAGACACAGGCCGGCCGAGCATTGCGTTGTTGGCGCTAAGGCGGGCACAGACCCCGGCCCAGCGCCGAGACGATTGACGCGACACCTCCCACGCAATGTTGGCGTTGAGGTGGGCACAGACCCCGGCCCAGCGCCGATGATGACATGCGAGAGACACGAGCTAGACGGGCGACTCGACGGGAGGCTGCTGCGCTCAGAGCGCACAGACCGAACGTTGTGTTTGTGCGCTTACACAAATCCGTGCCGCTAAGGGCGTGAGGCGAGATGCGCCTCTACAGGCCCTCGAACCACAGGGCTTCGAGCTCGTGGTAAGAGATCCGCCAGCCGTCGGACGTGCGCACCAACTTCTCGCGGTACACGCCGCCAACGACGAACGTCTTGCCGTCGGTAACGTGATTAGCGATCAGGTTCGCCCGAAGGCTTGCGGCGTCGCCGTGGATCTCAGCCTCAAGGTCGGCGATGTGGTGTTGGGTGCGGTCGTACACCGACAGCGCCGTCCTGACCGCCTCCTCGAGCGCCTCGTACCCTTCGAGAAGCGGCCCGCCCGCGAGCACGCTGGTCACCTCTGGGATGAAGCACGTGGCGAGCCGGTCCCAGTCGCACTCGTCGAGGCTCGACCCGTAACGGACGAGAACGTCGGCTACCGCCTGCCGATCCAGGAAGTCATTCACTGCGTCCATGATTGTTCTCCTCCGCGATTCATCGGACCGCCATCACACCACCATCGACGGTTACACCTTCGCCGGTCACGAAACCGGCGTCGTCGCTGCACAGGAAGAGCACGACCGCGACGACGTCGTCGACCGTGCCCACGCGCTTCAGGAGAGCTTTGTCGGCCCATTCCTGCCTGAACTCCGGCGCGAAAGCGGACACCGACTCGGTCATCGGTGAGTCGATGAAGCCCGGGTGAACGCAGTTCACCCTGATCGTCGGTGCGCACTCCTCCGCCAGAGATCTGGTGAGGCCTATGATCGCCGCCTTCGAAGCGCTGTACGCGGGCAGCATCGCGTTACCCACGAGGCCTTCAATACTCGATGTGATCGCGATAGAACCACCACCACTGCGCCGCATCACCGGCAGAGCAGCCTTGATGGTGCGAAAGACGCCGTGAAGGTTGACATCGATGACCTGTGAGAACTCCGCCTCCGAGGTGTGCTCCACGCCACCGGCTCCGACCATGCCCGCGTTGGCGAACACGATGTGGAGGCCACCCCACGCTTCGTCCACCTGCGCCACTGCAGCGAAGCACGACGCTAGGTCGCGGACGTCGCACGGCGCGCTCAGGCCGTGCCGCCGGCCTCTTCGATGAGCGCCACGGTGGCGAGCGCTCCCGCTTCGTCGATGTCGCCGACAGCGACGCGTGCGCCCTCGCGAGCGAACCTCAGAGCAGCAGCTCGTCCGATTCCAGAAGCGCCGCCGGTAACCCAGACGACTTTGCCTAAGAAGCGATCCATGTTCTCTCCTCGATCCTCATCTCGTATCGACGTTCATACCGGCCACTGCGGCAAGGGCGGGTAGACGCTGTACTCGGCAACGCCGGTACCCACCTCTCCAGTCTCCTCGACCTCGTAGTCGACAAAAGACTCGTAGCAGTCCATACGGTTCTCGAGCTCGTTGTCGGCGCGGCTCCAAAGCTTGATCTGCCCGTAATGAGCCGTCGACCTAACATGGATGACCTCACCGTCGGGCAGGGTGAACTCGTAGCGGAAGTTCTTCGACTTGCGCATCACCCCATCGGGTCCATCGAGGATCTCCGCGGAGGCATTGAGCAGAGGGCGGCTTCCGTTGGCATCGGACACGAAGCCACCGAGGGTGCACTTCTCGTTCGTCTCGCCCATCTTGCTGTCGAAGTAGAAGCCGAATGCGTTGATGTGCTTATCGGGGAGCTGGATCGACGGCCAGAAGTGCGCAGCGAAGTCTCCCTCACCGAGCTCCCACGTCGGCTCGTCGGAGAAGCGGTCGGACCAGGTGTGGTCGCGATGCGACCAGCAGTCGATGGAGCGTGTCTCGCCCTTCGCCGGACCGCCTCGGATCTCGAACGACCCCGTGCAGTGCATGGCCTGCTCGAAGTGGCCTGAGTGGAACGGGAAAGCGATCGCCAACGGGTCGCCACGCACGGAGTCGGCATAGTCGAACGCTTGGAATCTGGCATGGAAGTCGAGGTCGAAGCCGTATCGCGGACCGTCCATCGTGATCCGGATGTGCTCGAACGGGACGACGACTTCGTACGTCAGGCGCCCATCGGTCCAGGGCCCAGCGTCGGGCTCCCGGTCGAGTGGGACTCTCATGCCGTAAGACTGCTGGACGCCGTCGATGACGTAGTACGTCTCGAACCGGCCATAGCCGGACGTCGTGAGGTGGAAGTGATTGACACCGAAGATCCCAGCCTTGGGATCAACGACACTCACCCACAGCGTGTCACCGAAGAGGAGTTCTTCGGCGCCCTTCGGGGTGGCGTGACGCCCTTCGTCGGCGGCCGTCAGCCCCGGCGGCGGCTTCGATACATCTTGGCTCATTGGCTCCTACTCCCATTTCTCGTTAGGGTCGATCGGCCGACCCGACGCACTCGATCGGCGACCTCGTGCTCATTACTTAGTAACACTAACTTAACCCTGCAGACGATGACGGAGTGTGGAGTTCCGAAACATCGCTGCAGAAGGGCTATTTCGACTCTCGCTCGGACTTCAGCCAGGCGAAGATGTCATCAACGATTTCTTCCATCGGCGGGGGCGCATAGCCGAGCTCGGCAATCGCCTTATCGGAGCAGGTGTACCAGCTGTGGCTGAACGCCTTGGCAAACGTGCGCGTGATCGCCGGCGGCTTGCGCGTCACGACGGCTGCGGCCTCCAGCAACGCCCCGACCGTGTACAGGATCCACACCGGAATTTCCCACTTCGGGGGATCAACCCCTGCGGCACGGGCGATGGCACGAGCGAGATCGATCTGCGACGTGTTGTCTCCGCCGAGAAGGTAGTTCTCGCCCACCTTGCCGATCTCGTAGGCGACGATATGCATCCGAGCCAACTCGCGGACGTGGCACCAGGACGTCTTCGCCGGCAGTACCGCCGGCAACTTACCCGCTGCAATCCGCTCGAAGAGGATCGTGAAGTTTGGATCGCGTGGCCCGAGGACGGCAGCGGGATTGAGGATCACAGCGGACAGGCCCTTTTCGATGCCCGCATGCACTTCACACTCGGCGAGCCACTTCGTACGGTCGTAGTTGACCGGAGAAACGAGAGCACGCGAGGCGAGTCCTTCGTGAAGCGGCACGTCCTGACGACCATAGGCGGCACCACTCGATGTGAAGATGAACCGCCGAGCGCCATTTGCGATCGCAGCGGTGACCAGCGACCTGGTACCGATCACGTTGTCGCGATACTGGGTGTCGAACTCGCGGGGCCAGAAAGTGAGGTTGCCCGCGACGTGGAACACACAGTCCAAGCCCTTGGGCATGTCTCGGGTGACACGGTCGGCATCATGAATGTCGGTCTCGATCCACTCGATCGGGTAGCCGTCCAGAGCAGAGGTGTTGGATGTTGCCCGGCGCGCCGCGGTGACCTCCCAACCGGCGTTGCAGAGCTGTATCGCAACCTCCGATCCGACGAACCCGCTCGCCCCAGTTACGAACGCGCGAGGCACGATCCACCTCCTCCGACATTCCAGCTGATGGCGATGACCATGAGAGAGCTCACTCCATGTGCTTGATGATCGAGCGGTAGATCTTGTCTACCCGGGGCCAAGTCTCGATCATGTCGCCCCAGAGGTCGAAGTAGTCGCGGTGATGGACAACCAAGCCGTCGGCGTCGAGTCGCAGCCTTGATGCACCGTGGTTCGCCGCCCAGGGGAACTTCGGCCTGAAGCGCATCTCAGTGGTCCACTCGACGAAGATCACATCGCCGACTTGAACCGCTTCGTGCACGATGCACCTCAGCTCGTGACACCTCTGGGGGAAACGCAACATCATCTCGATGACCGCGTCCCTTCCGTGTACCGCCTGGATCGCGTCGCGAAACTCGACATCGGCGTGATAGTGCTCGCGGATGATCGAGACATCGACTCCCTGGCCCGACGCCGACTTCCCTCGAACCGAGAAAAGCTGGCGAGCCTTCTCTACGTCGAATCGCTCCCTCTCCGCTCCACGCCCATCAACTTCGAAGGTCTGTTCCATATGACGGCGAGTCTAGGTTAGGGTCACTAAGTCATGCAAGCGGGACCTCGCAACTCCACTGAGTCGGCAGTAAGCGTCGCCCGGTGAGATGAAACCGAAGGGAGCAAACATGCGCGAACGTGACCTTCATGGCCGCTGGATAGTGGTCACGGGAGCGGGGAGCGGCATCGGACGGGCGATTGCCATGCGTGGAGCGCGCAGCGGTGCAAACCTCGCCATCTGCGACATCGAACCTGCCCTCCTCGCCCAGGCCGAAAGCGATCTGCGCGCCCTCGGAGCACAGGTTGTGGCGTCCGAGGTCGATGTCGCCAACGAAGCATCGGTCCAAAGGTTCGCCGATGCCGTGCACGAACTAGTAGATGCCGCCGACATCGTCGTCAACAGTGCCGGGGTGACGCTCGCGGCGAGCGCCCTCGAGACGACGCACACCGACTGGGAGTGGATCGTCGGCATCAACCTGATGGGCGCCGTTCACGTCTGTGCGGCCTTTTGCCCGGCGATGATCAAGCGGGGCACGGGCGGGCACGTCGTCAACATCGCCTCACTCGACGGGTTCGTCGCCATGGAGGGCATGGCCGCCTACTCGACCACCAAGTTCGCCCTGATCGGCTACTCCGAGGCGCTCCGGGCAGAACTCGCGCACTCCGGCATCGGGGTCAGCGCCATCTGTCCTGGGCCGGTGCGAACCGCGCTCGTCGACGACATGCCGGAGCGCGGTCGCTTCGCCGGTTCCTACGCGGACCGCATCCGCTCCGAGAACCGCCGTAAGGCCATACCACCCGATCGTGTCGCGCTGGTCACCTTCCGGGCGATCACCAAGAACACAGCCGTGCGGCCGATCACCGCTCTTGCGTGGATGATCTACTACATGAAGCGCCTCGCCCCCGGTGCAACTGCACGGGCGATGAACCGAACCGAGCAGCGCTTCCTCTCCGGCGACCGACGCCGAACTAGAAGCTGATCCGGATCGTGCAGGACGGCTCCGGAAGATGCGGATCGAACTCCATCTTGATCCCGTCGGCGCCGTCAAAAACGCGCTCGAACACGCCCTTGCAGATCAGAAGGCAGCCCTGCTCGGGCAGAGCATTCGGGTTCGGGAGAGACGCCGCGTCGGGGCAGCTGTGCCATGCGCAGTTCGGCACCTCCATAACCGCTGTTCCGGAGGCTTCGTCGATCTCGGTGACTTCCGACTCGCCAACCAGGAACCCGGCAAAGCGCCCTGGGTCGAGCACCTTCGTGAGCATCCGTTGCACGACACCCGGCTCGTCGACAGTGCCGGGCGCCCGGCTGTCACGCTTCTCCTTGGCCTTTCGCGCCCCGGCGTTCATGTAGTCGATTTCCTTCTGCGAGTCGAGGCGGGCAAACGCCGCCCCAGTGCCCACGACGATCTCCTCGTACTGACCCTGGGTGAAGTACTTGCGTAACTCGAGCAGCGCCCACTCCGACTCGCGCACGAAGTTGCCGTAGTTCTTCCGCCACCGCTCGCGCGGAGAGTTCCAGAACCTGATTCGCTCCCGACGCTCGTGAAGTTGGGCGTAGTCGCGCATCACCTGGTCTGGGTCGTCGGCGGCGATTCGAATCATCGGAAGGTAGGTGAGTTTCACCACCTGAGCGCCCCGCTCTGCCACCATCCGCTGACACATGATCATGTCGATGATCGCTTGAACCCCGTAGTTGTAGGCAAAGCCCTTGCGTCGCGCTGTCTGGACATGTCCAGCCTTCATGTCGTTCGTGATTGTCATCTGTCAGATCCCTTCCATCGTCCCCTGCAACCGGTCACCAACGGCCCACACGTTCACGGGTACGGCACTCTGAAGCGCAAGACCGGTGACTGGGTCGAACCTGTAGTCATCGGGGATCAGGTGCTGCACATTCACCCCTTTGTCCTGGGGCCCTCCCCACCCGAAGGCAAACGCGATCACGTCTTCGGCGACGTCGTCGGTGGCCTCCACTATGCCTTCGACACGACCGAATCCGCTGTCGACCACCACGGTGTCACCGGTCTCGACACCCAGCGACTCCATGGCCGCCGGGTTCATCAGTACCGGGTTGAAGGGTCGCCGGGCAGCCAACGAGGGGAGGTCGTGGCCCTGGGTGCAGTAGACCTCCCTGACGCGATAAGTGATCATGCGGAAGCGGAATGACTCCGACGTCGCGTAGCCGCCGTCGGCGATCAAGGGCTCTGCCCAGACCTCGGCGAGCTCTGCTATCACCTCGGGATGCCCGAGACTGATCGGTCGATCTGCGTGACCCGCCATGTTCGGCACGACGTTGTCGACGAGCGGCACCCGATCTCCCCACACGTTGCCCACCCGGATACTTGCGCACCTCCGAGATCGGTATGCGCGAGTTGGCGTGCATCGCGTCGATCATCTCGTCGGATGTCGGGGTCTGCGCCATGTCGAGGCCGGGGAGGTCGAGCTTCATGCCAAGGCGCTGCGCCAGCCCCCAGAACACTTCCCAGTCCTCCATCGACGCCATCGGGTGCGTCGACGAGCGGTGCCGCGTACTGGCTGAACGGGAACGGGAAGCTCATATCCGCGAGACTCGGGATGTCGGCCCGCTCAAAGGGGTGCCTCACAGCCAGCACATAGTCGGCGTGCTCCGCTGTGGCGTTGAGTTGGAGGTCAGTGACGACGAGAAGGCGGAGCTCGTCGAGCGCCCGAGCGGTGGATTTCGCATCGACCAGCGAGAGAGCGGGATTACCACCGTGAACAATGAGAGCCTTGATCTGCCCAGCGCCGGGCGTGAGGATCTCGTCGGTGAGGGTGTTGGTCGGCATCTCCTCGAAGAAGTTCAGGTAGTTGAATGACCCCTCGATCCCTCGCACACGCGACTTCGGGCCGTGGTACTCGGGGATCGTGACGGGACGCTCGAACGTTGGGATCTCGAAGTTGACCACCCCGGCATGGTGGGTGAGCCCTCCGCGACGGTCGTAGCGCCCGCACAGAACGTTCAGCGCCATGACCAACTGGGTGGCAAGGTTCTGGTGCCGTGCCATGTGCAGCCCGGTTCCGCTCTGCGCTCCCCCACTCGCCGCCGTGGCCCACATCGTCGCCGCGTCTCGAATCAGTTCGGCCGGCACGTGAGTGCGCTCGGCCACATAGGCGAGATCGAAAGGGCGCGACGGCCTCCGCGAGCAGATCGAGTCCGCTCGTGTAGGAGCCCACGTACTCGTGGTCGTACATGTCCTCCATCGATGATCACCTTGATCATGCCTGCCAAGAGAGTCGCGTCCTCGCCGGGCTTCACCTGCAGGTGGATGTCGGCGATTCGCGCCGTCTCGCTGCGACGCGGGTCGATGACGATGAGATTCATGCCTCGCCGGCGGGCATCTTGCAAACGCCGCCTCGGGTCTGACTGAGGCATGCTCATGAAGTGCGACGTGATGGGATTCGTACCGACGAACATCGCGACGTCGGCGTGCTCGATGTCGAGAAGCATCACCGGCAACGGGGACCCGAACAGGCGAGATGACGCCACGATCATGCTCGGCGAGTCGATGGTGAACGACGTGTACATTCCCCGAGATCCGAGAGCCATCGAGCCACTTCTTCACCAGCGGCGGCCCGCCGGCCGAAGTGCGATGGCCTCCATCACCCGTGAACACCGCTACCGCATCGGGTCCGTCCTCTTCGACAATTGCCGCTATCTCGGCAGCGATCTCATCGAGGGCCTGCTCGGTTGAGATGTCGACCAACTGGCCGTTCACACGCTTCTTCGATGAAAGCAGTCGATCCGGGTGGTTGATCCGCTCAACCTCAGCGCGACCTTTCATGCACGTGTAGCCGCGCGACACGGCGTTGTCCGGGTCGCCCCTGACCGCCACCACGCGACCATCGCTGATGTCTACCTCGACGCCGCAGAAGGCGTGGCAGAAGCGACAGTAGGACTTCTTGGTCTCCACGCCCGACTTGTTGCCCTGACCCATTCCAACCTCCGTAGACACCACTGAACGCAGCAACCGGTCACTTCCGAAGGAGGCGAATTCCGGCCCGGCTTCAGGTTTAGTTAGTGAGGCTAACTTACTATTGGCCAGGTGTCAATGCGAGGTTCTTGGGCCCCGACACGCGACAGGACGACATCGCTCGGCCTCCTTCGTGTCCTCATCTCGCTCCTCATCTCGCTCCTCACTCCCTAACACCACGCCTTGGTGGCGCCAAGCCACGCGATGTGTCGGGGAGGCCGCGGTTCGGCAGTTCAATCCTGCGAGCTGTGCCTATTGGCGATCTCTCTCAGCCATGTCGCGTAGGTTCCGGTGAACCCCTCGGCGAGCCGTGCTGCGGCCACGACACCGATCCACAAGTCGAGTGTTCCAGACGGGAGCCCACGCAAACGTTGGCCTTCGTTGCGGTAGTGCACCATGAACTCGGCGCTGGAGGTGTTGGTGGTGTCGGCACCAAGAAGGAGGGAGCGAGCGAAGTCGGCCACGGTCGGGCCGACTGCTGCGGTGAGCCAATCGATCACCTTCCATCCAGCTTCTGTGACAATCACGTTGTCCGGGTGGAGGTCGAAGTGGCACAGGCCGACAGGCCCCGCCTCGCTCCGCACGCGATCCTGCAGGCGGGCGACAACATCCTCCGGCAAACCACTACACGCGATTTCGGCAGTCAATCGTTCGGCGAGGTCGGGAAGTCCGGCGATGGTCGTGCCTTGGAGTCGATGGTGTAGTGCGACGAACTCGTCGGCGAGACACCTGACGGCGCTTCCGGCCCGGATGACTTCTGACAACGAAGGTCCGTCGAAACGTTCGAGGACTGCTCCCTGACGGCCGTCGATTTCGACGATGTCGAACGGTTCTGGGACCGGCAAGCCCTTCGCCCTCAATGCGTGCAGAATGCTTGCTTCGTAGGCTGCAAGGCCGCTGAAGTCAACCCGGTCGAGCTTGACGACCAGTCCGGGCGCCCACGCAAACACCTCTGAGGTCCGGCCCTCGCCCAACAACTCCATCCGACGAAGGTAGCGGACCTGGCGCAAGACCAAGGCCGATCCACGTCGTCAACTGATAGTGAATGCCTGACTGACGGCGTCGCTCAGCCCTGACGAAGTGGCGGTCAAGGTAAAGCCGGTGCCCGACTTGTTGATCTTGCATGCGGCGAATGTGGCGATTCCGGTAGCGGCCGCTTTGGGGTTGGAGGTACAGGTGAGTACCGCTGCGGTGGCGCCGGTGCCGCTGGTGATCGTGAGCCTGACGGGGGCTGTGCTCGTGGTCACGGTGTTGCCTAAGGCGTCCCTGATAGTCACCCTTGGCTGAGTGGTCCACGAGGCATTGAGCGCGCCACCATTCGGCTGGGTGGTGAACGCCAACTGGGCCGCCGGGCCCGCCGTGATGTTGAAAGCGGTACTCGCAATCGAGGTGAGGCCGGTCGAGCTGGCGGTCAGCTTGTATCCGGTGCCGGTCTTGTTGATCGAGAGGTTCGGGAAGGTCGCGATTCCGTTCACCACAGCGACAGAGGTGGTACCCGACAGGGTGCCGGCGCCGGGGTTGGTGCTGATCGCGAGCGACACCGTCGCCGTGCTGCTGGTCACCACGTTGCCGACGGCGTCCCTTACCGCCACGGTGACCGCCGGGGCCACTGTCGAACCCGCCACGACGGTCGAGGGTTGCTGGGTGATCACGAGCTTGGTCGCGGGGCCGACAGGGTTGGCGAACGTGGCACTGGTTTCGGTGGGCAGATCGGGCGACGAGGCGGTGAGGATGTAGTCGTCGCCGGGTTTGTCGATCTTGCAGCCGGCGAATGTCGCAATCCCGGCAACGGCCGCCTTGGGGTTGGCGGTGCAGGTGAGGGCGGCACCCGAAGTGCCCGAACCCGGGGTGATGGTCAGCGTCACGGTGGCGGTGCTCGTTGTGATGGTGTTGCCCAGCGATGTCCTGGATGGCCACCTTCGGCTGCGTCGTCCAGGCCACGCCCGCTTTGGCCCCGACTGGGTTGGGTGGTGAAGGTGAGTTGGGCGGGGGCTCCGACGGTGATGTTGAAGGTGGTGCTCGCAATCGAGGTCAGGCCGGTCGAGCTGGCGGTCAGCTTGTATCCGGTGCCCGGCTTGTTGATCGAGAGGTTCGGGAAGGTCGCGATGCCGTTCACCACAGCGACAGAGGTTGTACCCGACAGGGTGCCGGCGCCAGGGTTGGCGCTGATCGCGATCGATACAGTCGCCGCGCTGCTCGTGACGACCTTGCCGGACGCGTCCTGTACAGCTACCGCGACAGCGGGACTGATTAGGTCTCCGGCGAGTTCACTCGTGGGTTGCGCGGTAAGCACGAGCTTCGTGGCAGGGCCCGTCAGCGTGAACGGTGCAGTGGTCCGGCTGCCGAGCCCTGGAGATGAGACGGTGAGGCGATAGCCGACGCCCGCAGTGCCGATCTTGCACCCGCCGAAGCCGGCGACGCCAGCTACGGCGTTCAACGGGTTCGCCGAGCAGCTCAGTATGGCGCCTGGAGTACCTGTGCCGGCGGAGATGGCAAGCGTGATGGGGGCGCTGCTTGTGGCTGCCTTGTTGCCAAAGGCGTCCTGCAGCTCAATTACGGGCTGCTCCGACCAGGCTGACGTGGTTGTCCCCGATGTCGGCTCCCTCGTGATGACCATGGCGAACGCGGGAGCGGATACAACCGTGAATCCTGTACTCGTGGCGGCAGTGGTGCCCGAGGCCGAGGCGCTGAAAAGATATCCGGCACCACTCTTATCGAGCGACAGATCACCGAACGTAGCGATCCCGTTGACTGCAGTGACCGTTTCAGTTCCTGATAGGGCCGCTCCTCCCGGGTTCGCCGTCAAGGCGATCGTCACCGACACGCCGTTGGCGGAAAACGTGTTCCCGTTCGCATCCAGCACGGTGACTTCGATCGGCGGGGTGATGACGGCGCCGGCCGTGACCGATGACGGGACGGTCGCGATCGTGAGTGCAGCCGCGGTTGGAACGGTCGTGGTCGCCGCCATCGCGGTTGGAACGGTCGTGGTCGGCGGGCCGCCTCCGGGTGACTCAGTGGCCCCCTGGGCGCCAACGCAGTCGGCAACTGCAACAACCTCGTAGGTTTCGCCGCTGAGGTTGACGTCGGAGAGGGTAGAAAGTGACCGGATGGTGCCGGCGGCGACGAGCTCTGCCTCGGTCGCGTACCGACCGTGTTGGCTTCGGTAGACCTCCTCCGCGTTGGTCAAGATTGCTCTGTCGGACCCGCAGCTCGAGGCGCGGGCGGTGGTGGACAACCCACGGACCGAAGAAATGACGATGCTGGCCAGGACCCCTAGGACGACGATGGTCACCAACAACTCGACCAACGTGAAGCCCCGGTCCGCTCGCCTTCTGCAGATGGGCACGTGCGTGTTATCGACGCCTTGGGACTCGAACTCAAGCGAATCTGTGGACTATGGCACTAACCGTCAAGATCGCCCTTGAGTCGATCGTGGCGAACACCGGCTCGGCGCACGGTGCGTGGTTGCGGGTGCTATATGCCCAGCGCAACCGTTTCGGTTCCGCTGAGGCGAGGTCGCCGTGACAGCACCGGCGTTGAAGCCAGCACTCCCCTTCCAGAGAGCCGAGGATTCGTGCCGAGAAAGCCAAGGAGCAGGGCAAGGGCCCTGGTCTACTGGTGTCGGAGGACCGAGCAGCCGATTCTGGGTCGGGACATTGGCGGCTCCAACGCGGTGATATCGAGCAGGTGATGGGCGTTAGTAGTTAGCGGATGGGAAGTCGGCGGACCCGAAGGTGTCCGTGGGCGAACACCACGATTGCGCCAGCTTCGAGGTCAGCGCTGATCGCATCGAAGTTTGCGACGATCAGTGCCGCGTGGTCATCGGGTGTCATCGGGTCCGACGAGCGGATCAGAATGAAGGACGGCTTGCTGCGTCGCTGGAACGCAAGAAGCGTTCCGAAGTCGGTGTCATGGGAAACAACGATCCTCGCATCGGTGGCAGCGCGATCGAGAATCTCGTCGTCCGCGGCATCAACGAGTCCGATTTCACGGACCGCTACTGCGTCGTATCCTTTCGATCTCAACAGTTCCGCCACTCGGGGCGACATGTTGGCGTCGACGAGAAACCTCACGCTGGGCGAGTGAGTGGGAGTTCGCGTTCTTGCACCGCTTCAGCGGCGTACTCCAGTGCAGCGGTGATGTCGGCGGCTTCGAGGTCGGGGAAGTCGGCAAGAATCTCGGCGGTCGACCTACCGGCGGCGAGCTGTCCGATCACCGTAGCGACCGGGATTCTCAACCCTCGAACACACGGCGCACCGCGCATCTTGGCCGGATCGATCGTGATTCGTTCGAAACCCATACGGAAATGATACGTCTTTGGAGCGTTCCGGTGACCGATCTCGGAAGGAGCCCGTTATCCCCGAAACAGTTGAGACCTGACGTGTCGGAGGGGGGACTTGAACCCCCACGAACCTAAGTTCACTAGCCCCTCAAGCTAGCGCGTCTGCCTATTCCGCCACTCCGACGTGATCGGCTACGAAGGCTATCGCAGCGCCCTCAGCGCACCAACAGGAAACTCAGGGCGACGACCGAGAAGATCCAGACGATGCCGAGCACGGTGGTGATCCGAGTGAGGTTGCGCTCGGCAGCGGTGCTGCCCAGCGCTGTGCTGCCGGCTCCACCGAACATGTCGCTGAGGCCGCCGCCACGGCCACTGTGCATGAGCACACCGGCCACCATGCCAACCAGCGACAGGACATTGAGCACCACGGTGAAGTACATGATGAAGTCGCGCACGGCCGGAAACTCTATCGGGCAGGGTCGCTGAACGCGATGCTGACTGCTGTCGGCACAGGCTGGGGGAAGTGGCACGCCACCGGATGTCCTTGACCACGGTCGATCAGCGCTGGCTCCTCGGCGGCGCAGATCTCCTGGGCAATCGGGCACCGGGTACGGAACCGGCAGCCCGACGGTGGGTTGATCGGGCTGGGCACGTCGCCGTACAGCACCACCCGGTGACGGGCGCGCTCACGAGTCGGGTCGGCAATGGGTACCGATGACAGCAGGGCCTGGGTGTAGGGGTGGCCGCTTTCGTGGTACACCTCGTTGCGCGTGCCGATCTCGACGATCTTGCCGAGATACATCACCGCCACCCGGTCACTGATGTGACGCACCACTGACAGGTCGTGGGCGACGAACACGTAGCTCAGGCCGAGACGATTCTGCAGGTCCTCGAGCAGGTTGATCACACCGGCCTGCACGCTGACGTCGAGTGCCGACACGGGCTCGTCGAGGACGATGAGCTTCGGGTCCAGAGCGAGGGCGCGGGCGACACCGATGCGTTGGCGCTGACCACCGGAGAACTCGTGTGGGTAGCGGTTGCCGTGCTCGGGGTTGAGGCCCACGAGTGCCAGCAGTTCGCTGACCCTTTCGACCCTCTCCTTGGCCGGCGTGCCCTGTACGGCAAGCGGCTCGCCGACGATGTTGTTGATCTGCCACCGCGGGTTCAACGAGGCGTACGGGTCCTGGAACACGACCTGCATCTCGCGGCGCAGCTTGCGCAACTCGTTCTTGCGCAACGCCATCACGTCGCGACCGTCGAAGATGATGCTGCCCGAATCGGGTTCGTGTAGGCGAAGCACGGCGCGAGCTGTAGTGGACTTACCGCACCCGCTCTCGCCGACCAGACCGAGGGTCTCACCCCGGTTTACCGTAAACGACACCCCCGACACCGCGTCGACCACCGCAACGGTGCGACCGAACACCCCGCCCTTGATAGGGAACCTCTTCACCAGATCGGTGACTTCGAGGATCGGCTCGCTCATGCAATGACCTCCGGAGCGAACAGGGAACGGACGTCGATCGAACTGATCTCCGCCTGCCGATGGCATGAGGCCAGGTGAGCCGGGTTGTCGAGTGCTTCGAGCCTGGGGGTCTCGGCGCGGCACCGGTCGATGACCAGGGGGCACCGCGGCGAGAAGGGGCAACCGGGCTTCATGTTGATCAGAGATGGCGTGGTTCCCCTGATCTGGCGCAACTTCTTGCCGTCGCTCGCCTCACTCGGGATGGCCCCGAGCAGGCCGATCGTGTACGGCATCCTCGGGCGGTAGTAGATGTCGTCTACCGGACCGATCTCGACGGCGGCGCCTGCGTACATGACCATCACCCGATCGGCCATGCCGGCCACCACACCGAGGTCGTGGGTGATTAGGACGATCGCGATGTTCGTCTTCTTCTGGATGTCGACGAGGGTCTCGAGGATCTGCGCCTGCACGGTGACGTCGAGTGCCGTTGTGGGCTCGTCGGCGATCAGCACCTGGGGGTTGTTGGCCATCGACATCGCGATGATCACCCTCTGGCGCATCCCGCCGGAGAATTCGTGGGGGAAGCTGTGCACCCGCTCGCTCGCCTGAGGGATACCCACCAGTTCGAGCAACTCGACCGACCGGTTGTGGGCCTGCTTTCGGGAGACTTTGTTGTGGGCCTTGACGGCCTCGGCGATCTGCCAACCCACCGTGTACACGGGGTTGAGCGAGGTCATCGGATCTTGGAAGATCATCCCGACCTCGTTGCCGCGGAACTTGGTCTGGCGCTTGCGGGGCAGACCAACCAATTCCTCGCCGTCGTAGAGGATGGAGCCGTCGATGCGGGTGCTGCGCGGCAACAGGCCCATGATCGCCAGGTTGGTGACCGACTTGCCGGACCCGGACTCACCGACGATGCCCAGCACCTCGCCGCGGTCGACGGTGAACGAGACGTCGCGCACGGCGTGGACCACACCATCCTCGGTGGGGAAGCGCACGTTGAGATCTTTGACTTCGAGGAGCGCCATGGTCAGGCCTTTATCCGGTTCTGCTTCGGGTCGAACGCGTCGCGCAATCCGTCACCGACGAAGTTCACGCACAGGCAGATGATGACGATGGCCGCCGACGGGAACCAGAAGAGCCAGGGCCGGGTCTTGAACGCAGTCAGACCGCTCTGGATGAGGAAGCCGAGCGATACGTCTGGCGCCCTTACTCCGAGCCCGAGAAAGGACAGAGCTGTCTCTGTGATGATCGTGCCGGCGATCGACAGGGTGGCGGCGACGATGATCGGGCCGGCGAGGTTGGGAAGGATGTGGCGGAAGATGATTCGCCGGTCACGGGCGCCCACCGCACGAGCGGCCTCCACGAACTCCTTTTCGCGCAAGGACATGAACTCGGCGCGCACGATGCGAGCCAGGCCGGTCCATGCCACCAGGCCGAGGATGATGGGGATCGTGTACCACGGTGCGCCTGGGTAGCCGACCGACACCACGGCGACGATGACCAGCAGCGGGATGGTGAGCACCAGGTCGGTGAACCTCATCAGAATGGCGTCGATCCAGCCGCGGAAGTAGCCGGCAATGGCGCCGAGGAAGACACCGATGGTGGTGATCAAGAAGGCCGCGATGGCCGCGATCTCGAGCGACCGCTGGGTGCCGCGCATGACCCGTCCGAGGCCGTCCTTGCCCAGTTCATCGGTGCCGAACGGGTGGTTCCAAGAAGGTGAGGAACTGAGGCTCGTCTTGTCGCGCTTGGTGAACGGCCATTCCCAGAAGATCGGGAAGATGAACACGAACAAGGTGATCGCGGTGAGCACGAACAGGGAGATCATCGCCGGGCGGTGGCGCAGGAAGCGACGGGAGATCGTGCGCCACTGGGAGCGGGCAGCGACCGAGAACTCTCGGTCGTCGACGACCACTGTGGAGTCGGTGGGCTCAGTCAAGGCGGATCCTCGGGTCGAGCTGGGCGTAGATGATGTCGGCGATCAGGTTGAACACGACCACCGAGACGGCGGTGATCATCACGAAGGCGAGCAGAGAACGCGGGTCCTTCTCGGTGAGGGCATCGACGAAGAACCGGCCCATACCCGACCAGCCAAAGATCGTCTCGGTGATGATCGCCCCACTGAGCAGGGAGCCGAAGTCGAGGGCGACGATGGTGATCAGGGGGATGAGCGCGTTGCGCACCCCGTGAAGCAGGGTGACCCGAGTCTCGCTGATGCCCTTGGCGCGGGCCGTGCGCACATAATCGCTGCTCATCACGTCGAGCATCGAAGCCCTCATGTAGCGGCTATAGCCGGCGAAACCGATCAGCACCAGTGCCATCGAGGGCAGCAGCATGTGCCAGAAATAGTCCTGCAGCGTCTCCACGAAGTTCCCCTCGAAACCGGGAGTGGTTTGGCCGACAGTCGGGACGAGCGGCTTCGGGTTGCCCGCCCGGTAAGTGTTTCCACCCCACACCATCTCGAACACGAGGATGGCCCCGGCGGCGATGCCGAGACCTGCCGCAGCACCGACGACGTACCTGTTGCGCGGCCGCACGCGCTCGTACTTGTAGCGATTGCGCATGATGAGGAACCCAGCAACGAGCCCGAAAACGGCGATCACGATCGTGAGCCCGGTGCTCATGCTCGGCTCTCGTAACCAGGGATTGAGCTTGATCGCGCCGTACTCCTTCAAGAACCCGGCCAGCACGGCGGCGGGGATGGAGAAGAACATGAATGCCAAGAAGGTGGTGAAATAGTCGAAGGCGGTGTACTGACGTATGGCACCGATGATGCCGACGAGCACTCCGAGCACGACCGACATGATGGACGCGGCGATCAACAGGCGCAGGGTGACCTGGATGCGCTGCCACATCAGGGGGCGGATCTCGGTTCCGCTGTAGTTCGTTCCCCACTCGCCCTTGACGAAGTTGGAGAACCAGTCTGTGTACCTCTCCAGAGGTGGCTTGTCGATGCCGAACTGGCGGCGCAAGCTGTCGATCTGCTGTTGAGACGCGTTGGGTCGGGCGATCGCGTCTTCGATCTTCTTCGGGGTGCCGATGTTGGTGACGAGCAGGAAGGTGAGGATGCTCGAAGCGAACAGCAGGGGGATGACGACCAGTAGTCGCCGGACGATGAAACGAAACATGATGGATTGCTGCTACGGCGAATGGGCCGGACCCCGAAGGGTCCGGCCCATCGACCGATGATGTCAGCGGATCAGGCCGTGAGGGCCCATTCGTTGGCATTCCAGGTGACGCCGAGCGGACCGTTGAAGATCACGTTCGACACGGTGTCGCTGTAGGCGACCATCTCCTGGAACTGGAACAGGGGCAGGGTGGCCATGTCTGCCCACAGGATCGCATCGATCTGGTTCATCAGATCGGCGCGAACGGCAGCGTCGAACTCGCTGTTGGCCTGATCGTAGAGGCCCTGGAGCTCGTCGTTGACGTAGGCATTCCAGTTCTGCCCACCACCGGGCACGTACAGCGACGTGTTCGACGACAGGAATGGCGTAGCCACCCAGGCGAACAGGGCGATGTCGTAGTCGCTGGCGGACAGACGCACCGAGTTGAAGTCCTCGGCGGGGTCGTCGGTCAGCTCGATGCCGGCTTCGGCGCACTGCTCGATGAACAACTCGTTGGTGCTCTGGCGACGCGGGTTCGGATCGCGGCGGCCGAGACGGATGCTCAGACGCTCGCCGTCGGCGTCGGCGTAGACGCCGTCGTCACCCATGGTGTAGCCGGCGCCCTCGAGCAGAGCCTTGGCGGCATCCACATCGCGGGTGAGCCCATCGCTGTTGTCGACATAGTCAGCTGCCGAAGGCACGTAGATGTGGTTGTTGAGCACGGTGGCGTCGGGGTTGATCGGGGCCACCAGGGTGGCGACGATCTCCTCACGGTCGATGCACAGAGCCAGAGCCTGGCGCACCTCGAGCTTGGCGAGGTGCTTGTTGGCCTGGTTGAAGTCGTAGTGCTCGAAGGTGAGGCCTTGCTCGAGCGAGGTGATGACACCGGCGATGCCCTCGAGCTGAGCCACGAGGTCGGCGTTCGGCTGGGGCGAGATGACCTGCACGTCGCCGTTCTCGAGGGCCGCGGGCTGCTGGGTGGCGTCCGGAACGAGCAGGAAGACGATCTCGTCGAGGATGCCGGGCGTGCCGTAGAAGGCCTCGTTGCGCTTGAGGATCAAGTTCTGACCCTCGGTCCACGAATCGATGTCGTACCACGCCCCAGAGAGCGCCATGTCGGGGTTGAAGCCGCTGAAACCGCTGCTCCACACCTCGCCGGCGGCCATCGAGTCGTCGGAGGACTCCATCGGGTCGACCGCGGTGATGTCCGCGACGCCCGACTCGCTCTCCACTACGTGGGCCGGAATGAGCGCACCGAAGAGGCCCATCCAGTCGGCGTAGATGGTCCCGTAGGTGGTGGTGACGGTCTTGCCGTCGTCGGAGCACTCGACCGACTCGATGTCTTCCATTCCTGTCGTACCGGCCGCATTGAAGTCGGGCAGAGTCTCAGGCACCTCGTTGCCATCGGCATCGAGCTGGCCGGGGCCCGTGTAGTCCGGGTTCGGGTGGTTGAGCATGCCGCTCTGTGAGATCCACGCGAGGTAGAAGTCGTCGCAGTCGATCGCCTCACCGTCTTCCCACACCGCAGCCGGCTGGATGACGTACTCGACGACCTGCGGGTCCTCGCTGGTGACGTCGGCCGACACCATCATGTCTTCCCACAGCTGGAAGGTGAGGTCGGGCATGGAGATGAATGGGCCGGGCTGAACCATGTTGAGCACCAGGGTGTTGGCGAAGAGCACCTGGTCTGCCGTGGCGTTGTTGTAAGCGGTGTACTCCTGCTCGGCGGCGTAGGTGACGCTGCCACCCGACGCAGCGGGCGTGGTGTCGCCGGTGGTGGTGTCCGCTCCGGCGGTTGTGTCCGCGCCAGCGGTTGTGGTCTCGGGTGCGTCGGTGGTCGTGGTGTCTTCGTCGTCGCCGCAAGCGGTGACTGCAATGAGCGCCAGACCCACGGCGAGAGCAGCGAACTTGCTGCGCTTCGTGGTCCTCACGTGGTATTCCTCCTGGTGTGATGCGGAGGGAGGTATTCCGGCCACCACATGGGTAGCCATACGCCCGAACGGTCCTCCCCGATCCGGTCGAGTGGAGCGAGGCTACCACGGCCGGTCGCCCTGGATATACCACCCTGTTCCGTTTCTTGGTGAGATCTGGACGAAATGTTCCAGCCGTCTCACCCGGTCACAGTCAGCTGCCGAGCTTGCAGATGCGGGCGAACTCGTCGGCGTCGAGGCTCGCCCCGCCCACCAGCGCGCCGTCGATGTCGGCGCAGGCGATCAGCTCGGCGATGTTGCCGCCCTTCACGCTGCCCCCGTACTGGATGCGCACTGCGGCTGCGGCGGCGGCGCCGAACATCTCGGCCACGCTGGCGGCGGATCGCGGCGCAGACCGACTGGGCGTCGGCGGAGGTGGCCGTGAGACCGGTGCCGATCGCCCAGATCGGCTCGTAGGCGATCACCATCGACGCCACCTGCTCGGCTGTGCGACCGGCAAGGCCGGCAGCCACCTGGCCGAGCACCTTCGATCTCGGTCCCGCCGGCCTCGCGCTCGGTCGAGAGTCTCGCCGACAGCACATGATCGGCGTCATCCCGTGCTGCTGGATGGCTGCAACCTTGCGTGTTGACCATCTCGTCGGTCTCGCCGAACAGCTCGCGCCGCTCGCTGTGACCGACGATCACGTAGTCGCACGCCGAGCTTGGCCAGGAACACCGGCGACACCTCGCCGGTGAACGCGCCCTTGTCCTCCCAGTGGCAGTTCTGGGCGCCGAGCGCGAAACCGAGCTTGTCGGCGTCGATGACGGTCTGCACGCTGCGGATGTCGGTGAACGGCGGGTGGAGGCTGACGTCGGCGGCCTCCAGCTCGTCCTTGCCCACCAGGTAGGCCAACTTCTGCACGGTCTGGATCGCCTCGAAGTGGTTGAGGTTCATCTTCCAGTTGCCGGAGATCAGGGGCTTGCGAGTCATGCGTTGGGAGCCTTTCTCAGGGCATCGAGGCCGGGAAGATCGCCGAGCTCGAGCAGTTCCAGCGAGGCGCCGCCACCGGTGGACACATGGTCGACCTCGTCGTCGAGGCCGAACTGGGCCAGGGCTGCGGCGCTGTCGCCACCGCCGACCACGGTGAACGCCTTGGTGTCGGCCATCGCCTGGGCGACGGTGCGGGTGCCCGCCTCGAACCGCGGGTCCTCGAACATGCCCATCGGCCCGTTCCAGAACACGGTTCGGGCCTCGATGATCACGTCGCTGAACGCGGCCGCTGTTCCGGGCCCGATGTCGAAGCCCTTTCGCTCCGGTCGGGCAGGCGAACGGCCGAAGGTGGCGAAGTTGCCCGCGGCGTCGACGCCGACGAGGTCCTCAGGCAGGTAGATGGTCTTGCCGGCCGCGGCCGCGTCGGCCAGCAGCCGCTTGCACGTGTCGACCTGATCCGGCTCCCACAAGGAATCGCCGATCCGTAGCCCTGGGCGGCGAGGAAGGTGAAGCACATCGCCCCGCCGATGACGAGCGAGTCGACGACCCTCAGCAGGGCCTCGACCACACCCAACTTGTCGCTGATCTTGCTGCCCCCGAGCACGGCCACGAAGGGATGCTTGGGTTCGTTGCGCAGGCCGAGGAGCACCTCGACCTCCTTCTGCAGCAGGAGGCCCATCGCGCTCGGCAGGGTGAGCGGCGGCCCGACGATGCTGGCGTGGGCACGATGGCAGGCGCCGAAAGCATCGTCGACATAGACATCGATGCCCTCCACCAGCTTGGCCACGAAGGCCGGGTCGTTGCCCTCCTCGCCGGCGTCGAAACGCAGGTTCTCCATCAGCTCGACCCCCGGTGCAAGCTCGGCAAGCCGGGCCCTTACCGGGTCCATCGAGTACTTCGGGTTGGGCTGACCCTTGGGCCGCCCGAGGTGAGACGCGGTGACCACCTGTGCGCCGCGCTCGGTGAGCCAGTTGATCGTGGGCAGTGCGGCGCGGATGCGGAAGTCGTCGGTGATAACACGCGTGTCCCCGACAGTTTCCATCGGCACGTTGAAGTCCGTGCGAACCAGCACCCGCTTGCCGCTCACGTCGCCGAGGTCGGCGAGGGTGGGAATGCGGCCGGCCATTAGTTACTTCCTCGACCGCTTGGAAACCTTGGGCACCTTGGAGCCGGCGTAGAGCGTTAGGTCGATGAGGCGGTTGCTGTAGCCCCACTCGTTGTCGTACCACGACAGCACCTTGACCATCTTGCCCATGCTCATCGTCAGGCCCGCATCGAAGATGCTGCTGTGCGGATCGCCCTGGATGTCGGTGGACACGATGGGGTCCTCGGTGTAGCGCAGGATCCCCTTCAGCGGACCGGAGGCGGCGGCCTTCTTGTAGACGGCGTTGATCTGAGCGACCGTGGCTGAGGTCTTGAGGTTGGCGGTGAAATCGACAATCGAGCCGGTGGGCACCGGGACCCTCAGTGAGGTGCCGTCGAGCTTGCCCTTCATGTTGGTGAGCACGAGGCTGGTGGCGCGGGCCGCGCCGGTGCCGGTGGGCACGATGTTGATCGCGGCACCACGCGCACGACGGAGATCCTTGTGCGGGCCGTCGACCAGCTGCTGGTCGCCGGTGTATGCGTGCACCGTCTGCATCAGGCCCTGCTCGATGCCGAACGCGTCGTCGAGCACCTTCACCAACGGCACGAAGCAGTTGGTTGTGCAGCTTGCGTTGGAGATGACCTTCTGGGTCTTGAAGTCGAAGTCCTTGTGGTTGACGCCGTAGACGAACGTGGCGTCGGCGCCATCGCAGGGCGCCGAGACGATGACCAGCGGCGCTCCACCCTCGAGGTGGTAGGCGGCGGTATCGCGCTTGGTGAAGAAGCCAGTGCTCTCGATGACCACGTCTACGCCGAGGTCGCCCCACGGCAAGTTCTTCGGGTCCCTCTCGCTGAGCACGCGCAGCTCGTCGCCGTCGACGCTGATGCCGCTCTTCGTGGCCTTGATCTCGTTGGGAAGCACGCCAAGTACCGAGTCGTACTTGAGGAGGTGCGCCATCTGGTCGAGCGACCCGAGGTCGTTCACCGCTACGAAGTCGATGTCGGCGCCACGCTGCTTGGCAGCGCGGAAGAAGTTGCGCCCGATCCGACCGAAACCATTGATACCGACGCGAACCGTCATGGGTGCGTGTCCTTTCACTGGGGGGTGTTACACACCGAGACTAGTTGACGTTCCCCGCAGGGCCTACTCCGGTCCGGCTGATCTATCTCTCAGCGGCCGAGGTCGCGGTGGCCGGTGCGCACGGCGAATCCCTTGTCGCGCAGGCGGCGGGCCATCTCCTCGGCTACAGCCACGCTGCGATGACGGCCGCCGGTGCAACCGAAGGCGACGGTGAGGTAGCTCTTGCCCTCGCTCTCGTAGGCGGGGAGCAGAGACATCATCAGGGCCTCGAACCGCTCGACGAAGTCGCTGGTCTGGGCTCGCTCGAGGACGAAGTCGCGAACCGCTGGGTCGTGGCCGGTGAGGGGCCGTAGGGATTCCTCCCAGTGCGGGATTGGGCAGGAAGCGCACATCCATGACGATGTCGGCGTCGATGGGCAGGCCGTGCTTGTAGCCGAAGCTCTCGACTGCGATCTGGAGGCGCTGCGCGTCGCCGTCGTCGTCGAACGCGCCAAGCAGCTTGGTCTTCAGTTGGTGGATGTTCAGGTCGCTGGTGTCGATGATCAGATCGGCCGCAGCCTTCACCGGTTCGAGGCGCTCACGCTCGACTTCGATGGCCTCCATGAGCCCGTGAGCCTCGTGGTCCAGTGGGTGCTTGCGGCGGGTGGCGTCGTAGCGCTTGACGAGCACCGAGGTGGACGCGTCGAGGTAGAGCAGGCGCACCCGGTGCCCGTCGGCGCGCAGAGCGGCCATCTTCGGCAGCAACTCGAGGTGCTGGCGTCCGGCCACCAGGGCGAGCTTGTCGATGCCACTGCTCGGACGGCTCACCAACTCGACGATGGTGTCCACCAGCGACACGGGCAGGTTGTCGACCACGTACCAGCCGAGGTCCTCCATCACAGCCGCGGCACCGGACCTTCCGGCTCCTGAGAGCCCCGAGATCAGCAGCATATTGGCCATCGCGACGAATCGTACGCCTGTCAGACCTTCAGAGTGCGGAGGTACAAGAGCCGAGGGATGGTGCTCGCCGCGACGTACTCCTCCGCCTTGGCGAGGAAGCCGGCCGGTGGGGCGGGCTCCTCCATACGCTCGAGCAGCAGGCCATTGGCCGCCAGGGCGTTGACGTAACGGCTGAGCGGGCGGTGGATGAAAGGGATGAACACGTCCTTCTCCACCTCCTCGATCGTCTCGTCCTCCACCAGGTAGGGACCGATACGCCAGTACTGCTCCGGCGGGTCGAGGAACTGGTCGTCGATCCATCCACTGTTCGGCGTCTGCAGCAGCGGGTGGTTGAGGAAGAAGGCGAACCTCCCACCCGGCTGGAGCACGCGTGCCACCTCGGCGATGGCGTCGTCGACGTCGCGGATGTGCTCGAAGACCAGACACGCGACCACGGCGTCGAACGTGCCGTCGGCGAAGGGCAGGGCGGCGGCACCGGCTTGGGCGAAGGCTCCCCCGCCGCGCGAGTTGGCGACTCTGATGCAGTTCCATGTCGGGTCGATGCCGATCACCTGAGCACCGAGGCGAGACGGCGAGCCGGCTCACCTGGCCATCGCCGCAGCCCACGTCGAGCACCCTGCCGCGCACCCGCCAACTCCCGCGCAGCGAGGGGCAGGATCTGCTCCTCGTACTCCGGGTCGGCACCATCGGTGAAGCCGTCGATCCACCATTCAGCGTGCGTTTCCCACAGGTCGTTGCTCACTCAGCAATCGTACGGGACAGTCGTAGAGTGCGGTTCATGCAGTTCTCGATGTGGCCCTCGAACGACCGGTCCTGGAGCGAGACACTCTCGCTCGCCCAGTGGGCGGAGATCAACGGCTTCCAGTCGTTCTGGTACGCCGACCACCTGATGTCCAGCCTCGCCGACGGCGACGACGCGGTGACGCACTCGAGTGTTGGACGGTGCTCGCCGCCATCGGCGCGATCGTGCCCCGGCTGCGCCTGGTGTCGATGGTCTCGCCTGTCACCATCCACCACCCGGTGCTGCTGGCCAAACGTGCCACCACCACCGACCACGTCTCCGGCGGACGCGCGGTGCTGGGCCTCGGCGCCGGCTGGATGGTCGAGGAGCACACCTCCTACGGTTTCGACCTCCCGGAACCCGGCCCTCGCGTGGGGCGCTTCGCCGAGGCGATCGAGATCGTTCACCGCTTGTTCCGCGAGGAGAGCGTCGACTTTCACGGCGAGTCGTTCCGCCTGACAGCCGCCCCCTTCACGCCCAAGCCAGTGAACGGCACGCTCCCGATCCTGGTCGGCACAGGCAGCCCGCGGATGTTGCGTCTCACCGCCCGCTGGGCCCAGGAGTGGAACACCTGGGGCGACCCCGACGAAGTGGGGCGCCGCACCGAACGCTTCCTCACGGCCTGCGACGCGGTGGGCCGCGAGCCGGGCGAGCTGCATCGTTCGGCACAGGCGCTGCGTCTTCTTCACTCCCACGGAGTCAGCCCGCGCCGCGTGCACGAGGAGCACGTCGTCGCCGGGCGCTCACTGATCGGTGGCGCACAGGAGCTGATCGACCAGTTGGCACGCTACGTGGAGCTGGGCCTCGACGAATTCGCGATCCCCGACTTCACGCTCGGCAACTCACCCGAGCAAAGGCGCGACACGTACGCCGCGCTGCACGCCGACGTGCTCAGCGCGTTCCGCTGAACCGCTGCCGTGGGGGCTTCCTCCAGAAACTCGGTAACGCCGGTTGGCACTCCCCGCAACCGTGGTTCCCGTCCGGTGCGGCGAACACCTCCCCGGCGGGGTCTGACGATCTGCCGATATGTTCGCCCTAGCGGCTTCCCACCCGAACCTCGGAGGAAACCGTCATGTCACAGATCCGCCGGCAGCTCATCGTGATGCTCGACGATGCGTTGGGCGACGACCCCAAGGCCGCGCTGGTCGCGGTACACCGGCTGTCGAAGGAGATCGGATGGCTGCAGCAGAAGGCTGTCACACTCGCGCGCGTCAACGGCTGGGGGTGGGGTCACATCGGGCGGCTGCTGGGCATGACCCGCCAGGGAGCTCGCAAGAAGTTCCCACTGGCGCCACCGCAGCCATCACCGAACACGATCGCGACAAACCGATCCCTAAAGGATCAACGGGAAGGTGAGCGAATGGTGGAGCGCTTCCGCAACGGCACCCTCACCCGCCCGGACGACGACGACCCGATCTTCTGGTAGCACCCGCAGCGTCGACCGACCGGCTCACGGACTGTGGAACTTGGCGTGGATGGTTTCGGCGACCGGGTCGGGCAGGAACGACAGAGCCTTCAGCTCGTCGAGCGACGCCTTCTTCACCGCGTTCACGCCGCCCATCACCTGCGTCAGCTTCTTCTTGCGCGCGTCGCCGAGGCCGGGGATGCCGTCGAGCGAACTGGTCGTCATCCGCTTCCCGCGCAGCTCGCGGTGGAAGGTGTTGGCGAAGCGGTGGGCCTCGTCGCGGATGCGTTGCAGCATGAACAGGGCGTCGCTGCCTCGCGGCACCTCGACCGGGTCGCTGCGGCCGGGCAGGTAGACCTCCTCGAAACGCTTCGCCAGCGACGCGATCGGGATCTCGTCGAACAGGCCGAGAGTGCGCACCACCCTCTCGGCCACGGCGAGCTGACCCTTGCCCCCGTCGACCAGGAGAAGCTGGGGCGGGTAGGCGAACTTCTTCGGCCGGCGACCGCCCTGTCCGTCCACCAGGTCGTCGTCCAGAGGCTGATCGCGCTCGTTGAGGTAAGCCTGCAACCGGCGGGTGAGGACTTCCTCCATCGCTGCGTAGTCGTCGTTGCCGGGCACGTCGCGCACCTTGAAGCGGCGGTACTCGCGCTTGTTGGGCAGGCCGTCCTCGAGCACCACCATGCTGCCCACATAGTCGGTGCCTTGAAGGTGAGCCATGTCGTAGCACTCGATGCGCAGGGGTGCCTCCGGTAGGCCGAGCAGGTCCTGCAGCTCGGTGAGGGCCCTGCTGCGGGCGTTGTGGTCGCCGGCGCGGCGCATCCGATGGCGCAGGAACTCCTCGTTCGCGTTGCGGGTGACCGTCTCGTGCAGGGACCGCTTGTCGCCACGCTGGGGCACACGCACCTGCACCTTGCTGCCACGCAGGTGGGTGAGCCATTCCTCGTAAGTGGCCCGATCGTCGGGCTCCACGGGCACCAGCACTTGCTTGGGCACTCCCGCCGGCGGGTCGTCGCCGTACAGCGCCTCCAGGATGCGGTCCACGAGGCCACCCGGGCTGAGCTCCTCCACCTTGTCGAGCACGAAACCCTTGCGACCCACGACCCGACCCTTGCGCACGAAGAAGACCTGCACCGCGGCCTCGAGCTCGTCATCGGCGATACCGACGACGTCGATGTCTTCACTGCGTTCCGCCACCATCTGCTGCTTCTCGATCGCCCTGCGCACCGCCATCAAGCGGTCACGCATCCGCGCCGCCAACTCGTACTCGAGTCCCTTGGCCGCCGCCGCCATCTCGGCCTCCAGGCGGTGGACGATCTCGTCGGTGTCGCCGTCGAGGAAGTCGCAGAGCTCCTGAACCAACTGGCGGTAGGGCGTCTCCTCGATCTCGCCGACACACGGGCCACTGCACTTCTCGATGTGGAACAGAAGGCACGGCCGGCCGAGACGCTGGTGCTCGTTGAACTTCCCCTGGCTGCAGGTGCGGATGGGGAAACTGCGCAGGAGAAGGTCGAGGGTGTCGCGAATCGCGTAGGCATGGGCGTAGGGCCCGAAGTAGCGGGTTCCCTTGCGCTTGCGCCCGCGCATCACCATCGCCCGCGGGTACTGCTCGTCGAGGGTGACAGCCAGGAAGGGATAGCTCTTGTCGTCGCGCAGGCGCACGTTGAACCGGGGTCGGTGCTGCTTGATCAGGCTGTACTCGAGCATCAGCGCCTCGACCTCGTTGCGCACCTCGATCCACTCCACAGAGGTCGCCGTTGCCACCATCTGGGCCGTTCGTGGATGGAGGTTTCGAGGGTCCTGGAAGTAGTTGCTCAGCCGCTGGCGCAGGCTCGACGCCTTGCCCACATAGATGACGCGACCTTCCTTGTCCTTGAACTGGTACGACCCCGGCGTGTCGGGGATCGTGCCGGTGGGCGGGCGGGCGACCATGGCGCCTGACTCTAGGGTCACCATCGGCCGACGGCGGGTAGGGTTGCGCCCGTGCCCGGCCGCTACCAGTTCTCCCTGCCCGAACGACCCGCACGCGACGGGTGGTTCCGCATCGGCACCCTCGACATCACCACCACTGCGCTCCTCGTCGGCCTCGGTGTGATCTCGATGTTGGTCTACGCGATCGATGGGGCAAGCGGCGCGTTCATGAATTTGCCTTTCGTCGCTCCGTGGGTGCGCGAAGGGGACCTGTGGCGGCTGATCACCTGGCCGATCGCCAACCCGCCGAACCGCTTCTGGGTGCTGCTCACCCTCGCCTTCTTCTGGTTCGTCGGCCACCGGGTGGAGGACACCATCGGCCGCCGCCGGTTCACGATCATGATCGTGCTTATGACGGTGCTGCCGGCTGCGCTGGTGACCGCCTTCGACTTCACCTCCGAGACCGGCATCGCCTATGGGCTCGGCATCCTGGCAATCGCCCTCCTCGTCGTCTACGCCTTCGACAGCCCGGGCGCCATCTGGTTCTTCGGGGTGCCGCTGTGGGTCGTCGCCCTTGCCTTCATCGCCCTCGACGCCCTCCAGTACCTCGGCGACCGCATGTTCGGTGCCCTCCTTGTCGAGCTCGGAGCAGTCGTCGTCGGCACCATCGCCGCCCGCCAGTTCGGCATGTTGAACGACATGCCCTTCATCCCTCGCCTCGCCGGCAAGGGCCGCAACACCGGTCGCTCGGTTGGCCTGACAAGATCGCGCTCGACCAAGGGTTCGAAGGTGGTTGCCGGCCCCTGGGCAGCCCAGACCGAGCCCGGCCTCACCGCAGCCGAGCACTCCGAGCTCGACGACCTGCTCGACAAGACCAACGAGCGCGGTCTCGACTCCCTGAGCCGCGCCGAGAAGGCCCGCCTGAACGAGTTGAGCAAGAAGCTCCGCTCCCGCTGACCCCCACTCAGGTGGCGAGGGAAGCGGGACGCCGACGCAGGGACTCGGCGTAGGCAGCAACGAGTAGGAGGCCGGCCATCACCGTGGCGGCATCGGCCAGAAGGTGGTAACCCCACGCCTGCTTGATGAAGCCGGAACTGAACGCGGCGATGCCCCCGCAGAAGCTCATCGTCAGGTCGGCGGTGCCCTGCACCTCGACCCGGGCGCCCTCGGGCACCGAGCCGGTGAGGATGGTCGACCCGGCGATGAGGCCGATGTTCCAACCGACACCCAGCAGGAACAGACCGAAGAAGATCATCGCCGGCACATAACCGGCAATCACCGTGACCACCGTGCCAGCGCCGAGGACGACCGAACCACCCATGACCGCCTTTACCGGGCCGACCCTGCCGACGAAGCGGCCGACGAGGGGGGCGAAGCCGTACATGCCGAAGATGTGCAAGGCGATGACGTAAGCGGACAGATCGCCGTGGTCGTGATCCTTCATGTGGGGCGGTGTCATCGTCATCACCGCCACCATCGCCGTCTGCGAGACGACCATCGCCGCCAGGCCAAGGGGCGCCAGATGGCTGGTCGCGATCACTCGCAGCGAAGCGCGAACTTGGTGCAAGGGCCGCACCCGTTCGGCGTGAGGGTCCAGTTGGCCGTTGACGGCGAGTGGATCGGGCCGCAGCCGGGCCGACACGATCGCCAAGGACGCGACGAGAAGGAGAGAGGCGAAGAAGAAGGGACCGACGAACTCGTCGAGACCGATCGCCTCACCGAGGCGCTTCTCGTAAGGGGTGAGGACGGGACCAAACACCGCGCCGAGGGTGCCGACCCAGACGATGGCCGCGATCGCCTTCGCCCGGGTGTGCTCGGTGGCGAGATCGGCGGCGATGTACCTGCCCTGCAAGGTGCCCGCCTGAGCGCCACCGAAGAAGACCATGCCGACGATGTAGAGGGGGAACCAGCGCAACTGGCCGGCCGTGCCCGCAATTGCGGCTCCGATGGCCCCGAGCCCGAATGCCAGCATCAGCCCGGGTCGGCGACCACGTCGACGCATGTAGGCCGACAGGGGTACGGCGAGGAAGGCCGAGCCGAGGGTGAACGCCGCACTACCGGTGCCGGCGAGCCGATCACTGCCGCCGAGCAGGTCCTTGGCGAGCAGGGCGACAACGGCCACCACCCCCGCCACGGCCGCCTGCCCGGGGACTTGGGCCATGCGCAGGGTGGTCATGGTGCGCTGCTGGAGCGGCGCCCATTCCTGGCGTTGCTCGGCGGTGACGGCAGGGTTGGGGCTCACGTGACCGAACCAGCCGGAACGACCCATTCGGTCGGCTGCCCGGTGACCTCGGCGATGAGCTCGAAGTCCTTGTCGTAGTGCAGCAGGATCAAATCGTTGGCCTCTGCGCACGCGGCGAGGATGAGATCGGCCGGCGACGGGGCCCGATGGGTTCCACGGCTCACCATCAGCCCCTGCACCTCGATCGCACGATCAATGATCGCTTCCGACAGGGCCACCCGCGGCATCATCGACAGCTCAAAACGTGTTTCAGCGAAGTCGGTTGCGGACACCGACGACACAAGGATCTCGAGCATCCCCACCCCGGTGATGGCGACGCTACCGCCAGCGATCGGGCCGGCCCATCGTTCGGCCACCACGTCTTGGTGAAGCCGAGCCCATGCCGACTTGTCGATGAGGTAGGTAGCCACTCAAGCCCAGCTGCGGAGGATTGAGTCACGCTGTTCAGCGGTGAGGCTGCGCATGCGCTCGACGAGCCTGGCGACGCGCGTCACGAGCGATGACCTCGGTGAGCGCCGCGTCGATGGTTTCGGTGGTGCCACTGGTGCCCAACACCTCCGCCGCACGCCTCACCTTCTCGCGGTCGATGTTGAGCGCAGTCTTGGTTGCCATCAGAAGAACCATAGCCCACATCGCCAGTTGAATCAACCTTTGAACAGCTGCTTGAGGTACCTTCCGGTATGGCTTCCGTCTACCTTGGCGACATCCTCCGGGCTACCTTCAGCCACCACCAAACCACCACCACTACCCCCTTCGGGGCCTAGATCGATCAGCCAGTCGGCGGTCTTGACGACGTCGAGGTTGTGCTCGATGACCATCACCGTGTTGCCCTGGTCCACCAACCGCGACAGCACTGTGAGCAGGCGTTTCACGTCGTCGAAGTGGAGGCCGGTGGTGGGTTCGTCGAGGAGGTAGATGGTATGGCCGGTGCTGCGCTTGGCGAGTTCGCTGGCCAACTTCACCCTCTGCGCCTCGCCACCCGAGAGGGTGGGAGCCGACTGGCCGAGACGCACATAACCGAGGCCGACGTCCATGAGGGTCTGCATGTAGCGGGCGATGGCCGGCTGGTTGGCGAAGAAGTTGACCGCCTCGGCCACCGGCATGTCGAGCACCTCGGCGATGTTCTTGCCCTTGAACTCGATGTCCAGGGTGTCGCGGTTGTAGCGGGCTCCCTTGCACACCTCGCAGGGCACATAGACGTCGGGCAGGAAGTGCATCTCGATCTTGATCGTGCCGTCGCCGCTACACGCCTCGCAGCGACCTCCCTTCACGTTGAAGCTGAACCTGCCCGGCAGGTAGCCCCGCACCTTGGCCTCAGCGGTGGTGGCGAAGAGCTTGCGCACGTTGTCGAAGACGCCGGTGTAGGTGGCCGGGTTGCTGCGCGGGGTACGGCCGATGGGCGACTGGTCCATGTCGATGACCTTGTCGAGGTACTCGATGCCGCGGATGGTCTTGTGCTTGCCGGCAGCGGCCTTCGACTTGTAGATCTTCTGCATCAGCACCGGCAGCAGGATGTCGCGCACGAGGGTGCTCTTGCCGCTGCCGCTGACCCCGGTGATGGCGACGAAGCACCCGAGAGGGATGCGGACGTCGATGTTGAGCAGGTTGTGTTCGCGGGCGCCGACGATCTCGAGCCACTCGAGCCCGGGGGACCGACGGTGCTGGGGCACGGGGACGGACTTCTTGCCGCTCAGGTACTGGCCGGTGACCGAGTCCTTCACCGTGAGGATGCCCTTCACGGGCCCGCTGTAGACCACCTCGCCTCCGTGCTCACCAGCGCCCGGCCCGATGTCGACGATCCAGTCGCTCTCCCGGATGGTCTCCTCATCGTGCTCGACCACCAGCACCGTGTTGCCGAGGTCGCGCAGGCGTAGGAGGGTGTCGATGAGGCGACGGTTGTCGCGCTGGTGAAGGCCGATGCTGGGTTCGTCGAGCACATAGAGGGTGCCAACCAGTCCACTGCCGATCTGGCTGGCGAGACGGATGCGCTGGGCCTCACCGCCGGCAAGGGTGCCCGCCGAACGAGAGAGGCTGAGGTAGTCGAGCCCGACGTCGAGCAGGAAGCCGAGACGGGCATTGACCTCCTTGGTGACCCTCTCGGCGATCATGCGGTCCCTCTCGCTGAGCTCGAGCCCGGCCAGAAAGCCTGCCGAATCGGCGATCGCCATCTCGCAGATCTCGGCGATGTTCTTGCCGCCCACGGTGACAGCGAGGGTGGCCGGCTTCAGTCGGGCACCTCCACACAAGTGGCACGGGACCTCGCGCATGTAGCCCTCGTACTGCTCGCGCGACCAGTCGCTCTCGGCCCCTTCGCGGCGCCGGTTGAGCCACGGGATGACGCCCTCGTAAGCGGTGGAGTACTCGCGGGTACGCCCATAGCGGTTCTTGTACTTGACCTTCAGGTTGCCGTCGACTCCGTGGAGGATGACCGCCTGCTGCTTGTCCGTGAGCTTGTCGTAGGGGGTGTCAAGGTCCAGGTGGTAGTTGTCGGCGACAGCTTCGAGCATACGGGTGAAGTACTGGGTGTGGCTGCTGCGCCAGGGCGCGATGGCACCCTCGTTGACCGACAGGTCCGGGTCGGGGATGACCAGCTCGGGGTCGACCTCGAAGGTGGTGCCCAGGCCGTCGCATCCCTCGCAAGCGCCGTAGGGCGAGTTGAAGGAGAAGTTGCGCGGCGCCGGCTCGCCGAAGCTGGTTCCGCACTTCGGGCAGGCGAGGTGCTGGCTGAAGGTGAGCAGTTCGTTGTCGCCCTCGCCCTCGGGGGCCATGAGCTCCACCTCGGCCACCCCGTCGGCCAGCTTGAGAGCGGTCTCCAGCGAGTCGGTGAGTCGCCTCTCGATCCCGTCGCGTCGGACCAAGCGGTCGACGATGATCTCGATCTTGTGCTGCTCGTACCGGGCCAGCCTCTCGTCGCGCTTCAAGAACTCGACGATGTCGAACACCTCACCGTCGATGCGGGCCCTCACGAAGCCCTGCGCCGACAGGTCCTGCAACAGGGTGTCGTACTCGCCCTTGCGACCGCGAACCACCGGAGCCAGAACCTGGAACCGGGTGCCGTCGGGCAGTAGCAGGATTCGATCGACGATCTGTTGGGGGGTCTGGCGCTGCAGCCTGGTGCCGTCGTCGGGGCAGTGCTGCACACCAACTCTGGCGAACAGAAGGCGCAGGTAGTCGTAGACCTCGGTGATGGTGCCCACCGTTGAGCGGGGGTTGCGGCTGGCGCTCTTCTGGTCGATGGAGATGGCCGGGGATAGGCCCTCGATGACGTCGACGTCGGGCTTGTCCATCTGGCCGAGGAACTGGCGGGCGTAAGCGCTGAGCGACTCGACGTAGCGACGCTGGCCCTCGGCGTAGATGGTGTCGAACGCCAGGCTGCTCTTTCCCGAGCCGGACAACCCGGTGAACACGATGAGCCGGTCGCGTGGCAGGTCGACGCTGATGTTCTTCAGGTTGTGCTCGCGCGCCCCCTGACGATGATCTTGGGCTCATTGCCCCTCGGCCCGGCGGCCTTGACTTTGGAAGCTGGGGGCATGTGGCGAGGCTACCGAGGGCGGGGCGACGCAGGGTCGGGCACGGGGGTCGACATGGTCGCGAGGCTAGCAGATAAACGAACACACGTTCCCTATCGAGTAGGGGGGAGCGACACCGACACGTTTTCTCGACGACACAGTCAAGTTCGCTCCCCGGCGTGCCGATACCTCTGCATGAGCCCCGAATTTCCGACGACCGGTCCAGGCACCACCAACTTCGCCAGGGCATCGGAGATGGTCGTCTCCTACCTCTCTGCCAACAGCGGTGTGGCAGGTTGGGTGCTCGTGCGAGGCGAATCGGGTGGAGCCCAGACGCTGGCCACCACCGACCGCGGCGGGTCACACCTCTCCGAGCAGGTGGAGCCGTTCGACGTCGGGATCACCTCTCATTGCCGGGTGACCATCCCCATGAAGTTCCCCGACGGAACCCCCTTCGGAACCCTCGTCGGGTTCGCTCCCGCCGGCCTCGACGACGATGCCCTGGCGGGCATCCGCAAGCTCGCCGGAGTATTCGCCGACGTGTTGGGTGCATTGGCAGCGAGCGACCTGACCCTCGCCGGCGAGAGGCGCCAGGCGGAGGTGGGCGACGGTCTCGCCGACCCTCTCACCGGGCTGGCCACCCGCCAGGGGTGGGAGGACCGCCTGAAGCGAGACGAGAGGCTCTGCCACGAGTTCGGCGAGAGTGCGGCCATAGCTCTCATCGAACTCGACGAGCTCAAGCGTTACAACGAGATCCGCGGTCATCACGCCGGCGACGAGCAACTGCGCCTCGCCGGCACCGTGGTGCGCGAGGTGCTCGCTTCACGGCACTTCGCCGCACGGGTCACCGGGGATCGCCTTGGAGTGCTGATGATCGGCATCGGCTCCACAGAACTCGAAGAGTTGGAGCGGTCACTGCGCTACACCTTGTCCGCGGTCGAGATCTCGGCCGTTGTGGGTGTCGCCCGCCGCCGACCCGGCTCGGGGTTGGAGGGCGCGATCATCGAGGCGGAGGCCGGCCTATCGCGCACCGGCACCGGGCGTCGAACAGGAACAACCGATCACGAGGGGGCCATTCACCTTCTGGCGGCGATCGAAAGTGGTGAGATCAAGGCCTACTTCCAACCGATCGTCGACCTGCGCAGCGGTGAGGTTGTCGCCGTCGAGGCCCTCGCCCGCTGGAGCTCCACCGACGGGATACGGGAACCCGACCGCTTCCTGAATGAGATGCAGCAGGCTGGCCTGCTGGGGGCTCTGTTCGACTGCATCCTCGACGACGGCCTCGGCAACCTGGTCCAGTTCCGAGCGGTGTCGCCCAATCTCCGCCTTGCCGTGAACATCGAGTTCGACAGCATGGTGGAGACCACCCTGCTCGCCAGGATCACCGAGAGGTTGAGCGCTCACGGTTTACCGCCCAACGCACTCTCGATCGAGCTCGGCGAGCGACAGACATTCGAACTGCCGGCGGCGGTACGGCAAGACCTCATTGCGGTAGCCGAGCTGGGCGTGAACCTGATGCTCGACGACTTCGGCACCGGTTTCGCCTCTCTCGAAACGCTCACCTCACTACCGATCAGCGGGGTCAAGCTCGATCGTCGCTTCACTTCTCAAGTGGTCAACGGCGACAGGGAGCCGGTGGTGGTGAAGGCGATGATCGCCATGGCCACCGAGGCCGGGCTGACGGTGATCGCCGAAGGCATCGAGACCCAGACACAGTGCGATCGCCTGGTGCGCATGGGCTGCCGCCTCGGCCAGGGCTACCTGTTCGCCCTGCCCCAGCCAGCCGAGACCGTGGCCGCTGTGCTGAGCGCACCCCTGGTGACCACCTTCTGATACTCAGCCAGCGTCGCGAAGTTCGCGCCTCAGCTCGTTGACCTCGTCGCGCAGACGCGCCGCGTACTCGAACTTCAGCGCCGCAGCGGCCTCGTGCATCTCTTCTTCGAGGGTCTGGATGAGGCGGGCCAATTCCTGTTGGGGCAGGGTCTTCAGCTCGCGCTGCACCTTGTCGCGCTCGCGGTTGCGCCTCTGACCCTTGCCGGGCACGGGTGAGGTGTCGTCGGGTCGCAGAAGGGACAAGATGTCGCCGACGGCCTTGCGGATGGTCTGGGGGTTGATGCCGTGTTCGGTGTTGTACAGGATCTGGCGTTGGCGCCGTTGCTGGGTGGTATCGATGGCGCGACCCATCGACCCCGTGATCCGGTCGGCGTACATCACGACCTGACCGTCGACGTTTCGGGCGGCGCGGCCGATCATCTGGATCAGGGAGGTCTCGCTGCGCAGGAAACCCTCCTTGTCGGCGTCGAGGATGCAGACCAGGCTCACCTCGGGCAGGTCGAGCCCCTCACGCAACAGGTTGATGCCGACCAGCACATCGAACTCGCCCAGGCGTAGGGCGCGCAGGATCTCGATGCGCTGGATGGTGTCGATGTTGCTGTGCAGGTAGCGCACACGTAGACCCTGCTCGAGGAGGTACTCGGTGAGGTCCTCCGCCATCTTCTTGGTGAGCGTGGTGACCAGGATTCGATCGCCCCTCACCACTCGGTCGTTGACCAACTCGATCAGGTCGTCGATCTGGCCCTTGGTCGGTTTGACGATCACCTCTGGGTCCACGAGGCCTGTGGGGCGTACGATCTGCTCGACAACCTGGTTGCTGTGTTCCAGTTCGTACTTGGATGGTGTGGCTGACAGGAACACGCACTGGTTGATCCGCTCGATGACCTCTTCGAAACGCAGCGGGCGGTTGTCGGCCGCGCTGGGCAGGCGGAAACCGTGGTCGATGAGCTCCTCCTTGCGGCGCCGGTCGCCGAGGTACTGGCCGTGCAACTGGGGCACGGCCACATGGCTCTCGTCGATGACGAGGAGGAAGTCCTTGGGGAAGTAGTCGAGCAGGGTGAACGGTGGCTCTCCGACGGAGCGGCCGTCGATGTGCATGCTGTAGTTCTCGATGCCGTTGCAGTAGCCCACCTCTTGCATCATCTCCAGGTCGTACTGGGTTCGCATGCGCAACCGCTGGGCTTCGAGCAGCTTGCCGTTGGCCTCGAAGAAGGCGAGCCTCTCTTGCAGCTCGGCCTCGATGCCCACCACCGCCCGGCGCATGCGCTCATCGCCGGCGACATAGTGGGTGGCGGGGAAGATCAACGTCTCGGACAGTTCGTTGAGCGTCTCACCGGTGAGCGGGTCGACGACGGTGATGCGATCCACCGTGTCGCCGAACATCTCGATGCGCAACACGGTCTCGTCGTACGAGGGGTGGATCTCGATGGTGTCGCCGCGTACCCGGAACTTGCCCCGGCCGAGGGTCATGTCGTTGCGGTCGAACTGGAGGTCCACAAGCCGCCGCAGGATGCTGCGCATGTCGTAGTCCACCCCGGTGTGCAGTTCGAGGAGTTGGCCCTTGTACTCCTCCGGGTCGCCCATGCCGTAGATGCAGCTGACCGACGCGACCACGATGGTGTCGCGTCGGGTGAGCAGGGCAGCGGTGGCCGAGTGGCGCAGACGGTCGATCTCGTCGTTGATCGACGAGTCCTTCTCGATGTAAGTGTCGCTGGAGGCGATGTAGGCCTCGGGCTGGTAGTAGTCGTAGTAGCTGACGAAGTATTCGACCCGGTTGTTGGGGAAGAGTTCGCGCATCTCCTGGGCCAACTGGGCGGCCAGCGACTTGTTGGGGGCGAGGATCAGGGTGGGCCTCTGCACGGCCTCGATGGTCCATGCGATCGTGGCGCTCTTGCCCGAACCGGTGATGCCGAGCAGGGTCTGGAAGCGGTCGCCGCGCTCGATGCCCTCGGCGAGAGCGGCGATGGCCGCCGGCTGGTCGCCGGCCGGCTGAAACGGCGACACGACCTGGAATCGGGGCACGTCCGCGGGCACAACTGGACTCTACCAGGGGAACGTCGTTAGTCGAACACACGTTCCTGCCTCCACGAAGTCGGCGTTGATGTGGGGGTGGGTAGGGTCCGTACGATGTTGCCGCTGCACACCACCCGCCTCCACATCCGTGTCATGCAGCCCGCCGACGCTGCCGGTACTCGCGGCCTACCGCAACGACCCGCTCGTGGCCGAGATGCAGGGATCGCCGCTGCCCTACCCGGTGGACCTGGCCGCCGAGCTCTTGGCCGGGCAGGCGGGGCAGCACCAGCCCACACCCGACGGGTGGACCCTGCTGGCGATGGAGCACGACGGGCGGATGATCGGCGACCTACCGTTGCGCCTCCAGGGTGGTGTCATCGCCGAAATCGGCTGGACCCTCGCACCAGACGTTCGCAGGCGCGGCTTTGCGTCGGAGGGCGCCATCGCGCTAGTGGAGGCCCTGTTCGCCACCGGCGAAGTGCACCGGGTCATAGCCGAGATGCACCCCGAGAACGTGGGGTCGATGCGGGTGGCCGAGGCCGCGGGTTTGGAGAAGGATTGCACCACACAGCTGTCCTACCTGGGCCGTGACGGCTGGGAGGACACCCTCCACTACGCGATCTGCCGCGACGAGTGGACGGCTTGGCGGGCACGGCCGATACAGCCGACCGACGCGGTGCGCCTGGTGCTGCTCGACCACAGCAACCAGCGCCGCTACGCCGCCCTGGCAACACATGCCTCTCAGCGCCGCTTCGTGGCCACGGTGGCCGAGAGCTACGCCGACGCCCTGTTCGGCGAGGAGATCGATGGTCACCCGGTGGCACCATGGTTCCGCGGCGTCGAGGCCGACGGCGAGCCCGCGGGGTTCGTGATGCTCGCCGACACCACCGAGCGCCACCCGGACCCATTCCTGTGGCGACTGCTCATCGATCGCCGGCACCAGGGTCGCGGTATCGGCCGCGCCGTGATCGAGCAACTCCGCCAGCGCACATCGACCGGTGGCGGCCGACGCCTGTTCACTAGCTACGTGGCTGGTGTGGCGGGCACCCCGGAGCCCTTCTACCGCCGCCTCGGTTTCGAGCCGACCGGTGAGATGGACGGCGACGAGACCATCGCTGAGCTCAGCTGGTAGGACCTCCTGGGAGCTGTGGGAGCGACGTCAACCACGCCCACAACTCCTCGATCTGGGGCCCCAACTCATCCAGGTCACCACTGTTGTCGACCACGAAGCTCGCCCCTTCGAGCCTCCGCTCGCGGGTGGCCTGGTTGGCGATACGGGCCCGGGCATCGGCCTCGTCGAAGTTGCGATACCGCGCCAGTCGTTCGACCTGCACCTCCACCGGCACATCGACGACGATCTTGCCCTGTAGCCCCTCACGCGGGTTCTCGGTGAGCAGAGGGACGTCGAGGATGACGAGATTGTCGGTGGGGATCTGCTCGAGGACCTGACGATTGATCTCGACTGCCACCGCGGGATGGACGATTGAGTTGAGATCCTTAAGGGCATCGGCATCGGAGAAGACGAGGCCGGCGAGCCGGGCACGATCGAGGGAGCCGTCGGCGAGTAACACGTCGACACCGAAGCGCTCGGCCAGCCTGGTCAGCACCGGTGAACCCGGAGACTGGACCTGGCGGGTGGCTGCATCGGCGTCGATGATCACCGCCCCGCGTTCTGCCAGCGCGGCGCTGACCGTGGACTTACCCGAGCCGATTCCGCCTGTCAGTCCCACCAGGATCATGTGTCGCACCGTAGCGCCCGACCCCAAATGGCGGTGGGGTCGCAATACCGACCACGGTGCCCTCGTTAGCATCCCGTTGTGGCAGACGACACCGACTCCCCCACCGTCCCGCCGGTGGGATGGCCCCTCGTCGAACGACGTCGCTCCGGCCGCTCTCCATCAGACGGACCGGATCGAAGGCTCGGCCAGCAGGAATCCGAGGTAGCCACCCCAACGCTCAGCGCCGCGCCCCTGTGGCCATTCCGACTTGCCGCTCTCGGCGGAGCCCTGGTAGGCGCTGTACCCGACTTCGCGTGGCACAACTGGAGTCTGCTGCTCATCACTGCAGCGGCAAGCCTCTACACGGTCCAAGCTTGCGCGAGACCAGTTCCCTACCGCAACGACCCTCGGGCACGTATGCGAGTAGTCGTCGAGCAGGCCCTCAACACCGCCGCGGTCATGCTCACCGGTGCGTGGGGTTCGCCCTTCGTGCTGTTCTTCATCCCCACCGGCATGCTCGCCGGGTTCGCCGCCGGCGGCCTGTTCAGTGCCTCTGTTGCCGCCGTTTCTGTTGCCGTCGTCACCGTCCAGCACATACCCGACGTCGGTGCCCGGTCCGGGCTGCAAGACGGGGCCCTGTGGGCGGGGCTGCTGGCCTTGGTGGCCTTCACCAGCGGTCTCGCCTACCGCGCCGCGCGCGACGCCGCACGACAACAGCAGGTAGCACTCGACCGCGTGAGCCGCCTCGCCGAGGCGAACTCCCTTCTCTTCGCACTGCAGCGAGTTGCCCAAACTCTTCCAGCCTCCCTCGATCTCGAAGAGGTACTCGACTCGACTGTCGGTCGGCTGAGCACCATGGTGCGCCACGACACGATGGCCGTCTTCATCACCGACCCGACCACCCTGAGGGCGGTGCCAGTTCGCACGCTCGGCATAGCCCAGCCAAGGGCAATCCCCCTCGATCGTCTGCCGGAGGGGCTCAACACCTCGGTCAATTCGCCCAAGACCGTGAGACTCGAGGGAATGGCGCCAGGTACGGGCGTCTCCCCCACCTCACGCTCCGGCCTCTACGCGGCCCTGCGCGCACGCGGCGCACTGGTGGGCATGCTCGCCGTCGAGTCCGACGAGACATGTAGCTTCGGGCAACAAGAGGCCGAAGTGGTCCACGGTCTCAGTGAACCCTTCGGCATCGCCATCGACAATGCTCGCATGTTCTTGCGCATTCGCACGATGGCTGCCGACGAGGAGAGGAAGCGCATCGCCCGCGACCTTCACGACCTCGTAGGTTCCTCGCTGGCGCAAATCGGGTTCGAGGTCGACCGCGTCGCGTCGGTCGCTCACGAGGGTGGCGCAGTCGAACCCCTCCTGAGGGAGGTGCGCCAGCATGTCTCCGCCGTGATCACCGATGTTCGCGACACCCTCTACGACCTGCGCACCGAGGTCACCGATGCCCGCGACCTGTGCGCTACGACTGCCGACCTGCTCACCAGGGTGCAGCAGCGCAGCGGCATCCTCACCGACTCCGACATGCACCTCCCGAACCGCTTGTCCCTGCTGCGCGAGCGAGATCTGTGGCAGATCGTGCGCGAGGCGATCCTCAACGCCGAACGACACTCCAAGGCGAAGCACCTGAAAGTTGTCGCCCGTCAGATCAACGGCCGCGTCACCGTCAGCGTCCGCGACGACGGTATCGGGCTCGACGCGCGTGCTGCTCGCCATGACAGCTACGGTCTGATCGGCATGGGCGAGCGGGCCGAGAGGCTCGACGCCGACCTCACCGTCCGGTCCCTCGACGATGGTGGCACCGAGATGCGCATCGAGCTCAGCGAAGGAGAAGCACCCTGATGGCCTTGTCGGTCGTAATCGTCGATGACCACACGATGTTGCGCCAGGGGTTACGACGCGCCCTCGAAAGTGAAGGCGTCATGGTGGTGGGCGAGGCCGCCGACGGAGCCGAGGGGATGCGCGTCGCACTGGCCACCCACCCCGACGTGGTGCTGATGGATGTGTCGATGCCCGGATTGGATGGGATCGACGCCACCCGCCAACTCGTCGCCGCCGACGGGCGGATGAGGGTGGTGATGCTCACCATGCACATCGATCGCGATGTGATCGACCGCGCAATCAAGGCCGGCGCCGTCGGCTACCTCACCAAGGACTCGTCGATCAGTGAGGTGGTCGAAGCCATCGCGGCTGGCCGCCAATGGCGACCGCCCGATGTCACCCCGCTTAGCGGAGGCGATGCTCACCGAAGCCCGGCGGGACACCGACGGCATCATCTCCAACCGCGAGGAGGAGGTGCTGCAACTCGTCGCCGACGGACTGGGCACCACCGAGATCGCGAGCCAAGCTGTTCATCAGCCAGAAGACGGTGAAGAACCACTTGGCCTCGATCTACGAGAAGCTCAATGCCCGCGATCGCACCCAGGCCGTGCTCATGGCAGTGAAGATGGGCATCGTCAAGCTCACCTGAGAGCGACGATGGAAGTGAGGAGCCGGGGCTCAGGCCTTGTCGGCGTCGCCTTCGGGCGCGGCTTCGTCTTCGGCTGCGACCTCATCGGCTGCGGCTTCGTCGGCTTCGTCGCCTTCCGGCCGGCTTCATCGGCCTCGGCTTCGCCCTCTTCGACAGCGGCTTCTTCGCCTTCGGCCTCGGCTGCGGCTTCGTCGGCCGGAGCCGCTTCGGTCTCGACCTCTGCCGGAGCAGCTTCGGACTCGGCCGGAGCCTCGCCGTCGGCGGGGGGTTCGCCACCGCTCTCGTGGTAGTACTCGGCCCACGCCGCCTCGCGCTCGGCGTCGTCCTGCCCGGCGGTCCAGTTGCCGTGCTCATCGATCTCGAAGTGCTCGCGATACTCCTCGGCGAGCTCGCCGCCCTCGGCCGCCTGCTTGATGCTGAGGCTGATGCGCCGGCGGGCGAGATCGAGGTCGATGATCTTGACCCACAACTCCTCGCCGGGGGTGACGACCTGCTCGGGCGACTCGACGTGGTGGGTGCTCATCTCGCTGATGTGGACCAGGCCTTCGATGCCGTCGCCGACCTGCACGAAACCGCCGAAGGGCACCAGCTTGGTGACCCGGCCGTAGACCAGCTGGCCCACTTCGTGGGTGCCGGCGAACTCTTGCCACGGATCCTGCTGGGTGGCCTTCAGCGACAGGCTGATGCGCTCGCGGTCGAAGTCGACGTCGAGGACCTGCACGGTGACCTTGTCGCCCACTGCGACCACGGCACCCGGGTGATCGACATGCTTCCACGACAGCTCGCTGACGTGGATGAGGCCGTCCATGCCGCCGAGGTCGACGAAGGCGCCGAAGGAGACGACGCTGCTGACCACGCCCTCGCGGACCTCGCCGGGCTTGAGGTTGACGAGGAAGCTGTCGCGGCTTTCCTTCTGGGTCTCCTCCAGGTAGGCGCGGCGGCTGAGCACGACGTTGTTGCGGTTCTTGTCGAGCTCGATGATCTTCGCCTGCACGGTCTTGCCCACGTAGGGCACGAGGTCGCGCACTCGGCGCAGCTCGACGAGCGATGCGGGCAGGAAGCCACGCAGACCGATGTCGACGATGAGCCCGCCCTTGACCACTTCGATGACCGGTCCCTCGACCATGCCATCGGCTTCCTTGATCTTCTCGATGGTGCCCCACGCGCGCTCGTACTGGGCGCGCTTCTTGCTGAGTACGAGGCGACCTTCCTTGTCCTCCTTGGTGAGGACGAGGGCTTCGATCTGCTCGCCGAGCTTGACGATGTCGCTGGGATCGACGTCGTTGCGGATGCTGAGCTCGCGGGCGGGGATGACGCCCTCGCTCTTGTAGCCGATGTCGAGCAGTACTTCGTCCTTGTCGACCTTCACGACCGTGCCGTACACGAGTTGGCCGTCCTCGACATCGACCATGGTGCCGGCGATGGCATCGGCGAAGGACATGCCGAGATCGTCGTCGACGATCTCGCGGGGGGTGTAGTTGCCCTCTTCATCGAAGGTGCCCATGGCGCCGGTGAATTCGGAGGAGGTCGTGGTATCGGACAAGGGACGACTGCTTTCGGACAAGAACGTAAAGAGCCCGGCGGATTCCGGACCCGATGAGGATAGCAGCGGACCAGGCCAGAGGCATCAGTCGCGGTCGCGCGATGACCAACAGCTCCGGGGTCTCGGTGGTGGGCGCGATGGAGCCGTAGGCGCCCGGTTCCACGCTGCTGATCGACTCGACTTCCAGACCGACGGAGCGACACAGAAGGCGCAGTTCGCGCGGGGTGTAGCAGCCGGTCCACAGGTCTACGGTCAGCGCTTCGCCGGTCTCGCTGAGCACCTCGGTGTGCTCGTGGTTGACGCCGGTGTCGGCGTCGAAGGTGGCCCCGCCATTGTCTGCATCGGCGCCATCGTGTCCGCCGGCGAAGTACTTCACCGCGAAGTAGGCGTTGAACGCGCTCAGCACCAGGCGGCCGCCGGGCTTCAACGCCCGGGCCATGCCCGCGAGCACCCTCTCGTCGTCGCCGTTGGCGGTCATCAGCCCGAACGCGCCCTGGCAGAGGCAGATGACGGCGTCGTACGTTCCTTCTGAGCGAGGATCGAGCACCAGGTCGCGGGCGTCCATCCTCTCGAAGGTTGCGCCGGGGGCGCGCCGGCCGTGGCCAGGGCGACGAACTTCTCGCTGATGTCGATGCCGTGGACGATGATGCCCCGCCGGGCGAGCTCATGGGCGTGGCGGCCGGGCCCGCACCCCACGTCGAGCACCTTCGCGCCCGGCATCAGACCGAGCGCGGCGACGACATGGTCGACCTCCTGCCGGGTCCCCTTGGTGAACGAGTACCTCAGGTAGGCCGACCCGAGATGGTCGGCGATCGGCTCGAACCAGTGTCGCTGCTCGCTCACCCACCCAGTCTGGGCGCGAAACCCCGTCAGGTCACCGTCAGAAATGGCGCACTTCGCGCCCATTGGGATGCGAAAACCCGCACGTTCTGACGGGTTCCCGCGCCCAGTCCCGACTCTAAGCCTTCGCGTCGGCCCAGGTGGGGCCCCAGGCGGCGTTGACCTCGAGTGGCACGTCGAGCGTGGCGGCGGCCTTCATCAGGTCGAGCACCAGGGGGCCGACCTGCTCGCGTTCGGGGCTGGGGACCTCCACGAGCACCTCGTCGTGCACCTGCAACACCAGGCGGCTGACCACACCGGCGGCCTCGAGAGCCTGGTCGATGCGCACCAGGGCGACCTTGAAGATGTCGGCCGCCAGCCCCTGGATGCCGGCGTTCATCGCCTGGCGCTCGCCGGCCTGGCGGATGCGGAAGTTGCTGTTGGACAGCTCGGGGATCGGCCGCCGCCGCCCGAACAGGGTCTCGGTGTAGCCGCGCATGCGGGCCTCGACGACCGTGCGCTCCATGTAGTCCTTGACGTTGGGGAAGGCGACGAAGTAGGCGTCGAGGATGATGGCCGCCTCGTCGGTGGGGATGCCCAGCCTCTGGCCGAGCCCGTAGGCCTCCATCCCGTAGGCGAGCCCGTAGCTGATCATCTTCGCCTTGGAGCGCTGCTCGACGGTGACCGCCGACGGCTCGACCCCGAACACCCGCGCCGCAGTGGCGTTGTGGATGTCGCGACCACTGCGGAAGGCCTCGATCAGGCCCGGGTCCTGGGCGAGGTGGGCGATGCAGCGCAGCTCGATCTGGTTGTAGTCGGCGACGAGCAGTTCGCAGCCCGGCGCCGGCACGAACGCCTTGCGGAACAGGCGGCCTTCCTCGCTGCGCACGGGGATGTTGTGCAGGTTCGGCTGGTCGCTGCTGAGGCGGCCGGTGCGGGCGACGGTCTGGTTGAAGGTGGCGTGGATGCGCCCGTCGGCGGCCACCTCCGCCAGCAGGCCGGTGCCGTAGGTGCCGCGCAGCTTCTCGACCTCGCGATAGGCGAGCAGGGGGTCGATGAACTCGGGCCACTGGTCGCGCAGCTTCTCCAGCGTCGTCGCGTCGGTGCTGAACCCGGTCTTGGTCTTCTTGCCCGGAGCGAGGCCGCGCTCGGTGTAGAGGATCTCGCGCAGCTGGACGGGCGAGTTGATGTTGAAGGGTCGGCCGGCCACCGCCTGCAGTTCGGCGCCGAGCCTCTCCACTTCGGCGGTGAGCTTGTGGTTCAAGGCGGTGAGCTCGGCGACGTCGACGGCGATGCCGACGTGCTCCATCTTCGCCAGCACCTTCACCAGCGGGTTCTCGATGGTGGCGTAGAGCTCGGCCATGCCCTGGTTCTGCAGTGCAGCTTCGAGTGCGGCGGCGAGGTGGGCGACGGCCAGTGCCTCACGCGACGCCGTCCGGCGGTGGTCGGGCCCTCCCCCGAAGTCGAGCTGGCCGCTGGCCGCGGCCGAGTCGTCGGGCAGCGAGAACGAGGTGTAGCGGGTGAGCAGGTCGCCGAGCGCGTAGCGGTTGTCGGCGGGGTCGATGAGGTAGGCCGCGATCTGGGTGTCGAGCCTCAACCCCGGCACGCTCGCCGCCCCTACCCCGGCCCCGCCGCTGGTGTCGGTGCGACCGAGCAGCCACCTCATCAGCGCCTTGGCGTTGTGGCTGCGCAGACCCTGGTGCCCGCGGATGGCTGCAACCACCTCGGCCGACCCGACCACTTCGGCAGGGAGCCACACGACCTCCGCGACGGCTGGGTCGGTGACTACCGCCAGGCCGGTGACCTCACTTCGGCCGGGCTCACCCGACCAGGTGGCGATGGCGTCGAGGGTGTCCAGCCGCGCCACCAGGGCAGCGGCGGCGACCGGATCGACGATGTCGCTGATCTCGGCCTCGAGCACCTCGGAGGTGGACCCGGGCAGGGCCGAGCCGGCCACACCGATCGAGCCCAGTGCGTCGTAGAGACGAGGCAACAGGGAACGGAACTCGAGGAAGTCGAAGAGCCTCTTCACCTCGGCGTCGTCGGGGGTGACGGAGAGCGACGCGAGGTCAAGCTCGACGGGCGCGTCGCGCCTCAGGATCATCAGGGCGAGGTTGTCGCGCGCCCTCTGCTCGTGCTCGAGCAGGTTCGATCTCAGCTTCGGGGTCTGCTCGTCGGCGTTGGCGAAGATGCCGTCGAGGCTGCCGTACTGGTTGAGCAGCTTGGCGGCGGTCTTCTCGCCGACCCCGGGCACACCTTCGAGGTTGTCGCTCGGGTCGCCCCTCAGGGCCGCGTACTGGGGGTAGAGGGCGGGCGTGACCCCGGTCTTCTCGGCGATGCCCGCTTCGTCGTAGAGGGCGTAGTCGCTCACGCCGCGGCGGTTGTAGAGCACCTTCACATGGGGGTCGTCGACGAGTTGGTAGCTGTCGCGGTCGCCGGTGACGATGATCACGTCGTGGCCCAACTCCTTGGCCCTCTCGGCCAGGGTGGCGAGGATGTCGTCGGCCTCCCAGCCGGGCTGGTCGACGGATGCGACGCCGAGAGCGGCGAGCACCTCGCGTACCAGCCCCATCTGCTGGCGGAGGATGTCGGGGGCGGCTTCCCGCTGGGCCTTGTAGAGGGGGTTGGCCTCGTGGCGAAAGGTCGGCTCCGGCCGGTCGAAAGCCACCATTACCCCATCGGGCTGCTGGTCCTTCACCAGATAGATGAACATCGAGGTGAACCCGAAGACGGCGTTGGTCACCTGGCCCGACGCCGTTGCCATGTCGGTGGGCAGGGCGAAGAACGCTCGATAGGTCAAGGAGTTGCCGTCGAGCAGCAGGATCTTCACGGGTATAGAGAACCGCTGAGGATGCGGTCGGCGACATCTCGCATGCGCGACCGTTCGCTCATCGCGGTGCGCTGGATGAAGGTGAACGCGTCGTGCTCGGAAAGGCCGTGCTGGTCGATGAGCACACCCTTGGCGCGGTCGATCACCTTGCGCGACTCGAGCTGCTCGCCCAGCGTGTCGACCTCGGAGCTGAGCTGTTGCAGTTCGCGGAACCTCCCGATCGCCACCTCGATGGCGGGGATCAGATCGCTCTTCTGGAACGGCTTCACGAGGTAGGCGAGAGCACCGGCGTCGCGGGCGTCTTCCACGACCTCGCGCTGGCTGAACGCAGTGAGCATCAGCACGCCGCAGATGCGCTCGGTCGTGATCAGGCGGGCAGCCTCGAGGCCGTCCATGTGGGGCATCTTGATGTCGAGGATCGCCAGGTCCGGCTTCAGCTCGCGTACGAGCTCGACCGCTTGGTCGCCGCGCCCTGTCTCGCCGACGACCTCGTAACCCTCCTCTTCGAGGGTTTCGCGCAGGTCGAGGCGGATTATGGCTTCGTCTTCGGCGATCACCACACGGATGGTCATCGATGGTGTCCTTTCCGGCGGGGGCTCGACGGATGGAGCCCTGCGCCATTCTGGCAGGATCCGCCCAGCGTTCGGCCAACGTTCCTCACGATGCCAACGGCCCTGCCCAAACCGATCGGGCCGGTCACTTGCTCGACAGGCGGTCGAGGAGGTCGTCCTGCTCTCGCTCCAGCCTGGCGATCTCGGCCACCACATGGGCACGGCTGGCGCGCCATGGCCGCTGCGTGCCCCGTGGCGTCGCGGGCTTGCAGCTTCTCGTAGGGCGAGTCGCTGACCAGAGCCCTCAGCTCCAGGTCGGCGGCTTCATCACCGAGATGCATCGCCTGCTCGTCGATCACCGCCAGTTCTCCGCGGAGCTCGACCAGCCGTTTGGCCACCTTCTTGAGGCGCATCGTCACCAGCCTTGATGCCATGCCGGTGGAGTCTACGAACGGGCACAATGGCGGCGTGTACGACGACCTGGGCATCGCCGACGGCTACCACGACGTGAGCGGCCAGTGGCACGTCACTCCGCAACCCACTCGCGATGCTCTGACGACAGCGATGGGCGAGCCACGGCCCGGTCCACCTCTGTGGTTCGTCGATGAGGGGTCCACGGACGCGCTCACCGGTCGCTGCCACCTCGGCCTCGGCGACGGGCACGACCTCGGGGTGGTCGATGCCCTGCCCGCCGACCTGCCCCTCGGGTACCACCGGCTGACACCCATCGACGGTGGGCCGGAGACGATGCTGGTGGTCGCCCCGAGGCGGTGCCCACCGGCTCCTCGCGGTTGGGGTGTGGCCGCCCAGGTCTACTCCCTGTGGCGGGCGGGCGGCTGGGGGATCGGTGACCTCAGCGACGTCGAGCGTCTCGGCCAGGAGGTGGGCGCCCTCGGCGGTACGGCCGTGCTGCTCAGCCCGCTCCACGCCCCTGCGCCCACCATGCCCCAAGCGACCAGCCCCTACTACCCCAGCTCCCGCCTGTGGCTCGACCCCAGCCTGATTCCCGTCCAGGGTGAGGCCCCGGCGGGGCTGCCCAACGAGCCGGGTGGCCTGATCGACCGTGACCGGGTGTGGGGTGCGAAGCGTCAGGCACTGGCCACCCTCTTCGCCGCCGAGGGGAACCAGCCCGAGTGGAGGGCTTGGGCCCGCGCCCAGGGCCCGGCCCTGTGGCAGTACGCCACCTGGAATGCCCTCGCCGACCGCTTCGGCGCTGCCTGGCGGCAGTGGCCCCACGAGTATCGCCACCCCGACTCGCCGGCCGTGCTCGACCTGCCCCTCACGGACCACCAGTTCGCTTCATCCTGCGAGTTCCACGCCTGGGTGCAGTGGATCGCCGACAGGGCTCTCCGGCGGGCTTCGGCGGTTTCCGGGGTGGAACTGATCGGTGATCTTGCTGTCGGCTGTTCGCCCGACGGCGCCGACGCCTGGCGCTTCCAGGATCTGATGGCGCTCGACGTCCAGATAGGGGCGCCACCGGACCCGTTCGCCGCGGCGGGGCAGGCGTGGGGCCTGCCACCCTTCGTCCCGTGGAGGTTGCGTGCCGCCCTCTACGAGCCGTTCATCGAGATGGTGCGCGCCACCTGTCGTGGCATGGGCGGAGTGCGCATCGACCATGTGATGGGCATGTTCCGCCAGTTCTGGATTCCTGCCGGCGGCTCCGCCCGCCGACGGCGCCTACGTCCGGATGCCGGCCGACGAACTGATGGCGATCATCCGCCTCGAGGCGACCCTCGCCGGCTGCTTCGTGATCGGCGAGGATCTGGGCACGGTGCAACCCGAGGCCCGCGAGGCGATGAGCTGTGGTGGCCTGCTGGGTACGAAGGTGTGGTGGTTCGATCAGGCGATCGAGGGGTGGCCCGAGGCCAGCCTCGCCACCATCACCACCCACGACCTGCCCACCGTGGCGGGGGTCGTCGGCGGCACCGACGGCGACGACGCGATGAGGGAGGCGGTGCTCGCCAACTGCCCCGGGCTCGACAAGGCGGACGTGGCGATCGAGCTCCACCGCCGGATCGCATCGAGCCCGGCCGCCCTATGCCTCGCCACCCTCGAGGACCTCGCCGGGCTCGACGTGCGCCCCAACTACCCTGGCACCGTGACCCCCCGGAACTGGAGCCATCGCATGCCGGCTGCCAGCGAGACCATCCTCCACGACGAACCAGCCCACAGCATCGTGGCCGCGATGGGTGCGGCCCGTCCGGCCTAGGCCGCTCACGGCCGGTAGCAGACATGACCGACGAACTACTCGACGTGATCGAGCCGACCGGCTCCCTCATCGCCACCGGCGGGCGCGCCGACGTGCACGTGCAGGGGTTGTGGCACCAGTCCTTCCACTGCCTGATGGTGCGCACCGGCCGGCCCGCCAAGGTCGTGCTGCAACGTCGCCGCCTCGACGCCCGCGGGTTCCCCGGCTACCTCGACCTCACCGCCACCGGACACCTCGCCGCCGGCGAGTCGCCCGTCGACGGGCGCCGTGAACTGTTGGAGGAAGTGGGCATCGACGTCGACCCCTCTGCGCTCGTTCCCCTTGGGCGGCGCCTGCTGGCCGACGACCTGGGCGAGGGGCGCAACCGTGAGGTGATGCACGTCTTCCTCTTCGCCGACGATCGACCCCTCGATGCGATCCCCATCACAGATGGCGACGCCGAGTCGGTCGTCGAGCTACTCGTCGACGATCTGCTCGCCGTGCTGGCCGACCCGTCCGCCGCCGTTACCGCAACTGAGTGGGACGGGCGCTCACCGGTTAGGACGATCCCTGTGACCGGAGCCGATCTCGTGCCCTCTTCTGACGGCTACTGGACTGTGATCGCGGTGATGGCCGCCCGCTTTGCGGCAGGCGAAACCCCCTTGGCCATCTGAGGGCGACCTGCGGGCGGGGCGGTCAGTGCCGGATGAGGGACAGGGCCTCGGCCCGCGTGGCCGGCCGGTCCTTGAACAGTCCTCTGACCGCCGACGTGGTGGTGATCGAGCCCGGCTTGTGGACTCCCCTCACGGTCATGCACAGGTGCTCCGCCTCGAGCACGACCAGGGCTCCGTCGGCGTTGAGCCGGTTCATCAGGTCGTCGGCGATCTGCACGGTGAGGCGCTCTTGCACCTGGAGCCGTTTGGCGTAGCCGTCGACCACTCGGGCCAGCTTCGACAGGCCGCACACCGCGCCCGAGGCCCCCGGGATGTAGGCGAGGTGGGCCTTGCCGATGAAGGGCAGGAGGTGGTGTTCGCAGAGCGAGGAGAACGGGATGTCGCTCACGACCACCATCTCGTCGTGGTTGACCTCGAACTGCCTCTCCAGGTGGGCGCCGGGGTCCTCGCCGTAGCCGGCGAGCAGCTCGCCGTAAGCGCGGGCCACACGGGCCGGCGTCTCGAGCAGGCCTTCGCGTGTCGGGGTCTTCACCGATCGCGATCAACAGCTCACGAACGGCTGCCTCGGCGCGGGCCTGGTCCAGAGATAGAGGAGTCATCGCCGCCGAACGTTACTGGTGGCGAGCCAGGATCGATACCCGATTGCGGGTATCAGCGGCCACCTGCGGCGAAGACGACCATTCGAGTGCCCGGCGGCCGTCCGAGTGCCTGGCGGCCATCCGAGTGCCTGGCGGCCATCCGAGTGCAGGCGTGCCCCCCGGCGGGCCGCTGTCACTCGCACGGGCCGCTGTCACTCGCACGGACCACACCAGCGGATCACCCAGACTCGGACCCGGCGCATGGATGTTCGCCGGTGACCTGGCCTCGGCGTCGGCGGCGACCGTGGTCCGCTCCAGCGGACCTCGCAGGAATCGGCCACCTCGTCGACATCGCGGCGGTGTAGGCGCGCCACCTGAGACGGTGGGCGAGGGTTGAACTCCCCTGCTGCGTCGTCGACCTACCGCGGCCGGTGCTCGGTGCCGGGGCACGGAGTGAGGTAGACCGCCGCGAACGGCTCCTCCACGTCAGCGGTGTGCCACGTTCCAGCAGGATTCAGCACGGCCTGGCCCGCAGCAGCCCTCGTGCGAACCTCGATCCCGTCGACTTCCTGGATGAAGACTGCGACGCCGGTGATGACGATCACCAGCTCGTCGCCCGCCCGATGGCACTCCCACATCCCCCACGACTCGACAGAACGTTCCACGAACACCAGGCGGCCCGGATCGGACGGTGACGTGTTCGCAGCGATATACGCCTCGAACCCTGACGGGCCGAACGTGAAGCCGTCGATCGCGTAGGCGGTACCGGACGCGGCGAGGTGCACCGGGGTCTTGTCGAGTGCGATACCCGAGCCGGGCTCAGTGTTGGACATGGAATGCTCCTCAGGGTCAGAACCCGCATCCTTATCGCTTGCCGCGTGGTTGATGTCTGTAGGGGTGATGTGAGAAATCTGCGGCTATCGGTCCTGGGCGGACCGTCGGCACAATTCCCCCGCCCGTGCCGTTGGTATCGCGCGGCGCTCGGGTGCGACGCATGCGGGCTAGGTGGCTGACGTTCGGGGAGGTGGTGCGGGGTGTCGTTGACGGAGCGAGTCGACGCCTTCCAACGTCGCCACCCGGTCGTGGGGTTCCCGATCGGGGTGATCTACAAGTTCGGCGAAGACCAAGGGCCGTATCTCGCGGCCCTCATCACCTACTACGGCTTCCTGTCGCTGTTCCCGCTCCTGCTGCTCCTCACCTCGGTCCTCGGGTTCGTACTCGACGGCCACCCCGAGCTGCAGCAACAGATCCTCGACTCCACGCTCAGCCAGTTCCCGGTGATCGGTGACGAGCTCGCAGACCCGCAGGGGCTCCAGGGCAGCATCGGCGCGATCATCGTCGGCGGTCTCGTTGCGTTGTACGGCGCCATCGGCGTCGCCCAGGCGATCCAGAACGCGATGAACGTCACCTGGTCGGTGCCCCGCAACCGCCGACCGAACCCCATCCGGGCACGCCTGCGAAGTCTGCGCCTCATCGCCGTGGTCGGGATCGCCGTCGTGGCCACGACGATCCTGTCGGGTGCCGGATCGAGCGCCAGGGCTTTCGGCGCCGACGTCGGGGGCTGGAGCACCGTCGCCGCGATCATCTTGTCGATCCTCGTCAACGGTGCGGTGTTCGTCGTGACGTTCAGGATCTTCCGCCCCGACAAGGTACGCCGTCGCGACGTCATCCCCGGAGCGATCGTCGCCGCCGTCATCTGGCAGCTCCTCCAGTTCTTCGGTGCGGTCTTCGTCGGGAACGTCGTCAAGGACTCGGGCGCCACCTACGGCGTGTTCGCGCTCGTGCTCGGCTTGTTGGCATGGATCTTCCTCGCCGCCGTCGGCGTCGTGATCGGATCGGAAATCAACGTGGTGCGCACCAAACGGCTGTACCCCCGGGCGCTGCTGACACCGTTCACGGACAACGTCGACCTCACCGACGCCGACCGACGCGCCTACATCGAGGCGGTCAACTCCCAGCAGTTCAAGGGCTTCCAATCGGTGACGGTGCACTACGAAGACGACGGCCAACAAGCGTCGGCCCGCCGTGCCCTCGCCCAATCGCCCGTACCACCCGGCGACCCGGACGAGCGCAGCTTGAGCACCGGTGCCAATCGGACGGCGGGTGCGCAAGGCGCCTGCGACGAACGTCAGTGATGAGTAGGCGTCACGCAAGTCCGCGCACCCAGCCATGCCTGGTGCCGCCCACCGGCGCCCGTGCGAGTGCCTGGCGACCATCCGAGTGCGGGCGTGCCCCCCGGCGGGCCGCTGTCACTCGGATGGGCCGCTGTCACTCGGATGGGCCACACCAGTGGATCACCCAGACTCGGACCCGGCGCGTGGATCTGGTGACATTGCCGACCGCAACTACTGCCAGAGCGGACGCCATCCACCAGTGCCCGAGGTGGGATTCGAACCCACACGCCCTTTCGGACAACGGATTTGAGTCCGTCGCGTCGCCATTCCGCCACTCGGGCGAGTGACGCCAGAGCGTAGCGTTAGCTCTCCGACAGCCCACTTCGTTACCCGCTGGTAAGGGGAGCGCACGGCAGGGAAGGGTCTACGCTGCACGGATCATGCTTGCCTTCACCTTCCCCGGCCAGGGTTCGCAGCGGCCGGGCATGGGCCGCCCCTGGGCCGAACACGAGAGCTGGGAGCTCGTCGACGAGGCATCCGAGGTCGCCGAACGCGACATCGCCCGCCTCCTCCTCGACGCCGACGCCGACGAGTTGAAGGACACCCGCAACGCCCAGCTCACCACCTTCGTGGCCAGCCTGATCGTGCTCGACGCCGCCGAGCGACTGGGCATCGAGCCCAGCTACTGCGCCGGCCACAGCCTCGGCGAGTACACCGCTCTCGCGGCAACCGGCGCGCTCGGCTTCGACGAAGGAGTGCGCCTCGTCTGCGAACGGGCCGACGCGATGCACCACGCCGGCACCGACAACCCGGGCACGATGGCTGCGGTCCTCGGCCTCGACGACGACCAGGTAGAGGTGGCCTGCCGGCGCGCCGACAGCGATGTGTGGGTGGCCAACTTCAACGCCCCCGGCCAGGTGGTGATCGCCGGCTCACCCGAAGGTGTTGCTGCGGCCGGCGTGCGTGGCCAAGGAGCTCGGCGCCAAGAAGGTCATGCCCCTGCCCGTGTCGGGTGCCTTCCACACCCCCTTCATGGCCCCCGCCCGCGACCGGCTGCGCAAGGCCATCGCCGACGCCAACCCGCGCGACACCGAGGTGCCGGTGGTGTCCAACGTCGACGCCCTCGCCCACGACAAGGGCTCGCGAGTGGAGCAGCCTGCTCTCCGCCCAGCTCAGCAGCCCTGTGCGCTGGAAGCACTGCCTCCTCACCCTCGCCGAACTCGGGGTCACCGAGTTCGCCGAGCTCGGCCCCGGAGGGGTGCTCACCGGCATGGCCAAGCGCACCGTCGACGGTGCCCGCACGATCTCGGTATCGACCCCCGAGGATCTCGACAAGCTGCTCGAATGGGTCAACGTCGGCACCCCACCGGGCGCCGCCCAACACGAGGGCGAACACCTCTTCGCCGTCGAGCGTCTGGTCGTGAGCCCCGCCGCCGGAGTGTTCACCCCGATCGGCGGAATCGAGGAAGGCACCCGCATCGCCGTCGGTGAGGTACTCGGCCACGTCGGCGAGACCGAGGTCCGCTCCCCGTTCGCCGGCATCGTGCAGAGCTACATCGCCGTCGAAGGCGAAAGGGTCACCCTGCGCCAACCCATCGCCTGGTTGAGGACGGTCTGACATGCCCACCACCCCCCAAGGCGCACGCGGCGCAGTCGATCACCGGCTGGGGCACCGCCCTACCGCCAAAGGTGCTCACCAACCACGACCTCGAGCAAACCCTCGACACGTCTCACGACTGGATCGTCGAGCGAACCGGCATCAGCGAGCGCCACGTCGGCGGCACCACCGTCGGGCTCTCGATGGAGAGCGGTCGCAGGGCACTCGACGATGTCGGGTGTCGACCCCGCCTCGATCGACGCCCTGATCCTGGCCACCACCACACCGGACCGCTGCGTACCCGCCAGCTCGGCGACGGTGCAGCACGAACTCGGCCTGCGCTGCGGGGCCTTCGACGTCAACGCCGCCTGCAGCGGCTTCGTCTACGGCCTGGTGCAGGCCCACGGGATGATCGCCATGGGGGCCAAGAAGGTGTTGGTCATCGGAACCGACACCCTGGCCCGCATCACCGACTGGACCGACCGCAACACGGCCATCCTGTTCGCCGACGGCAGCGGCTGCTGTGGTGCTCGAAGCGGTCGAGGGACCGGGTCAGCTCCTCTCCTGGGACATCGACGCCGACGGATCGGCCGAACGGTTCCTCTACAGCGAGATCGGTGGCCTCATCCAGATGGACGGCAAGGAGGTCTTCCGCCGAGCCGTGCGCATCATGGTCGACTCCGGCGAGAAGAGCCTCGCGCCAGGCCGGGATCACCGCCGACCAGCTGGCCCTCGTCGTGCCCCACCAGGCCAACATCCGCATCATCCAGGCCGCGTGCGACCGGCTGGGCATCCCCATCGAGAAGGCGGCCACGGTCCTCGACCACACCGGCAACACCTCCGCGGCGTCCATCCCGCTCGCCCTCGCCGACGCCCTCGACGGCGGCCGGGTGAAGCAGGGCGACCTCGTGCTGCTCGTCGGCTTCGGTGCCGGCATGACCGCCGCCAGCGCCGTCCTGCGGTGGGGCGGCACCGGAGACCAGAAGGTGCTCGCATGAGCCGCGTCGTACTCGTCACCGGCGGCTCGCGGGGCATCGGGCTCGCCTGCGCCCGCCGCTTCGCCGCCCTCGGCGACCAGGTCGCCGTCACCTACAACACCTCTCCACCGCCCGAGGGCCTGTTCGGCGTGCAGTGCGACGTCACCTCCACCGAGTCGGTCGACGCCGCGTTCGCCGCCGTCGAGGCCCAGTTCGGCCCGGTGGAGGTGCTGGTCTCCAACGCCGGCATCACCCACGACGGCCTCCTGCTGCGGATGAGCGAGGACGCCTTCACCTCCGTGATCGACGCCAACCTCACCTCCGCCTATCGAGTCACCAAGAGGGCCGCCCAGGGCATGCTCCGCGCCCGCAAGGGTCGCATCGTGCTCATGTCGTCGGTGGTCGGTCTGCTCGGCTCGGCCGGCCAGGCCAACTACGCCGCCTCCAAGGCCGGCCTGGTGGGCCTGGCCCGCTCCGTGGCCCGCGAGCTCGGCTCGCGGGGCATCACCTGCAACGTCGTCGCCCCGGGCCCGGTGGACACCGACATGACCGCCGCTCTCGGCGAGAAGCGTCTCGCCGAACTCACCGCGGCCGTACCCCTCGGCCGCACAGCCACCCCCGACGAGATCGCCGGTGTAGTGGCCTTCCTGGCCTCCGCCCGACGCGGCCTACATCACCGGTGCCGTCATCCCAGTCGATGGCGGGCTCGGGATGGGTCACTAACATCCCCCATTTCAGCAATCCCATCAAGGAGACATTCAGTGGATCAGCAACTGTTCGCCCGCTTCCGCAAGTGCGCCGTCGAGGTGCTCTCGGTATCCGAGGACCAGGTCGTGCCCGAGGCGAAGTTCGGCGACGACCTCGATGCCGACAGCCTCGACCTCGTCGAGCTGGTGATGGCGCTCGAAGAAGAGTTCGGCGTCGAGGTACCCGAAGAGGACCTCGACGGAGTCGAGACCGTCGGTCAGGCGTACGACCTGGTCGTCGGCAAGCTCTGATGTCGGCCAGCCCCGCTGATGGCTACCGGCGGACGGCGCGTGGCCATCACCGGCTATGGCGTGGTGGCGCCCTGCGGTCTCGGCAAGCAGGCCTTCTGGCAGGGGCTCAACGGCCCCGCGCTCACCAGCGGCCGCACCGTGGAGATCGCCGACTGGGACCCCCTGCCCTACTTCGCCAACCCCAAGGAAGCGCGCCGGGCCGACCGCTTCGAGCAGTTCGCCCTCGCCGCCGCCGACGAGTGCTTCGATCCAGGCCGGTCGGCCCACGGCCGAGGCCGGCCGCTTCGGTGTCATCCTCGGCACCGGCGTCGGCGGCCTGCGCTCCACCCAGGACCAGATCGAGGTGCTCCTCGAAAAGGGTGAGCGCCGGGTGTCGCCGTTCCTCGTGCCGATGATGATGGCCAACGCCGCAGGTGCGGCCATCTCGATGCGCTACGGCCTGCAGGGGCCTAACGAGACCGTCGTCACCGCGTGCGCGGCGTCCACCCACGCCATCGGCTACGCCGCCCGTCTGGTGGCATGGGGCATGATCGATGCCTGTGTCACCGGTGGCAGCGAGAGCGCCGGTTGCAGCATCGGCGAGGCAGCGTTCGGCAACATGACCGCCCTCAGCACGACCGGCCACAGCCGCCCCTTCTCCCCCGAGCGCGACGGCTTCGTGCTCGGCGAAGGCGCAGCCGTGCTGATGCTCGAGGAATGGCAGTCCGCTGTCGATCGTGGCGCCACCATCCTCGGTGAGGTGCTCGGCGCTGCCAGCAACGCCGACGCCCACCACATCACCGCTCCCGCCCCCGGCGGCACCGGCGCCATCGTGTGCATGAACTCGGCTCTCAGCGACGCCGGCCTGTCGCCCGGCGACATCAAGCAGCTCAACGCCCACGGCACCAGCACCCCGCTCAACGACGCGGCAGAAGCCGCAGCAGTCACCGCGGTCTTCGGCCCCGGTGGAGTGCCGGTGACCTCCACCAAGGGCGTCACCGGCCATGCCCTCGGCGCCGCAGGGGCTCTCGAGGCCGCCGCCCTGCTGTTGTCGATGGAGCACCGCGCTGATCCCGCCCACTGCGGGCACCACGGTGCTCGACGAGGGCATGGAGATCGATCTGGTGATGGGTGCGGCCCGTCCCTGGACCCCCGGGCCGGCGATGTCGAACAGTCTCGGCTTCGGCGGCCACAACGGCTCGATCATCCTCGCCCCTGGGGCCTGACCGCGACTCGGGCCGCGCCAACCAGCCGGCTCAGGCGTCGACGAGCACGAACATCAGCTCGCACTCGCAGGCCACCTCACCGTTCAGCATCGCCCGACCCGAACCCTTGCCGGCCCGCGCCGACATGCGACCCAGTTCGACGACGAGTTCGAGGGTGTCGCCGGGGACCACCTGACGGCGGAACCGGGCCCGGTCGAGACCGCCGAACAGGGGCAGCTTGCCGGCGAAGCGTTGGTCGCTGAGCACGGCGATGGCGCCCATCTGGGCGATGGCCTCACACATCAGCACCCCGGGCAGGGTGGGCCGCCCCGGGAAGTGACCGCCGAAGAACCACTCGTCGCCGCGGAGGTGCCACAGGCCGGTACCGCTGACTCCCGGCTCCAGGGCCACGACCTCGTCGACGAAGAGGAAGGGCGGGCGGTGGGCCAGCACGTCCTCGGGGCGGGGTAGCTGGTTCACCGGTCCGACACCTCGAACAGCTTGATCTGGTTGCCACCCAAAGCGTTTCCAGCCAAGGAGTTGCCACCCATAGCGGTGGGGCTCGAGGCCCGACCGTGCCGATTCGTCAAGGAAGTTGAAGGAGCGTCCTGACCGGGCGTGAACATCGGCTCAGCCTACTCGGCGCCCGGAAAGCCGCCCAGCAGGCAAAAAGATCACGGAAAGAAGTTGTGTCAAGACTCTTGCAAGCCCTACCACCACTGGTGGTAGTATCTCGGAGCGTGGTCGGGCTTGAGGGTGACCTCACAAAGGCTACGAAGTTCATTAACACTCTCCCGTGAAAGGCGGACGGCATGATCAAGGTCATTGGCGGCGTCAGGTGACGTCAACCACGGCATCGACCGTGGCTCCCGAATCCACCACAGGTTCCGTGAAGGGTTGTGACGCCTCAGCCGAGGCTTCGTGATCGGCCTGTCCCATAGAAGCCCCCGCGGGGTCGAGCATGGGCGTGCCAATGCGTAGGGATGCTCCGCATCTTCGCATCAACCCAGAACTCGAACCCGTAGTGCTCAACCACAACCGCGCTCAACAGAGCCTCTAGAACGACCCGAACCTCATCCGTGGGGTTCGGGTCGTGTTGTTTCCAGACCACCATCGGCACGTCGCACGCCTCGCACTCGGCGATCCAGCAGGTGTCGTCCTCGTAGAACCACTCGGTGATCCTCTGCGCCTGGCACAGCTCGCAGTCGGGGTCGGGGCTGGGGCTGGGGTCAGGGTCGGGCACGTTCAGCTCGCCGGGCCTGTCAGGCGTCGATCGCCAGGCGCACTTGCGCCACATAGGCGCCGACCGCGTCGGCCCCCCCGTCGAGCAGGCGCCTCACCACGGAGGCACCCTGCACCACACCGTCGGCCACCTGCACCGCCTCGTGCGCCTGGGCGGCGTTGGACACCCCCACGCCCACCAGCACGGGCACATCGGTGATCGCCTTCAGGCGGCGGGCCAGTTCGCTCGCGGTGTGGGCCAGGTGGTCGCGCTCCCCGGTGACCCCGAGCAGCCCGACCGAGTAGAGGAAGCCACGAGCGCGAGCGGCGATCAGGGGCAGCCGCGAGTCCGGGGCGGTGGGGGCGGCCAGCATCACCGTTTCGATACCGGCGGCGTCGGCCGCCTCGCACCACGGGCCGGATTCCTCGAGGGGCAGGTCGGGCAGGATCGCGGCGACGATCCCCGCGCCGGCGAGCTGGGCGGCGAAACGCTCGTGGCCGGCGTGGTGCACGATGTTGTAGTAGGTCATCACGGCGAGGGGCACACCGACGTCGAGCGAACGGGCCTCGTGGAGGATGCTCACCGGGGTGGCGCCGGCTTCGAGCGCCATCTGCGACGCCTGCTGGATGACGGGGCCGTCCATCGCCGGATCACTGAAGGGGATGCCGATCTCGATCGCATCTGCCCCTGCCGCGACTGCAGCGCGCACCGCATCCTGCCAGCCGGGTAGGCCACCGGTGATGTAAGGCACCAGCAGCTTGCGACCGGCCGCCCGCTTGTTGCGGAACTCGGTCTCCATCCGCCCCCAGCTCACCTGCGCGTCGCTCACAGCTTCAACACATCCATCATCTGGGCGACATCCTTGTCGCCGCGGCCGGACAGGTTCATCAGCACGGTCTGGCCCTGCATGGAGGGAGCGGCCCTGACTATCCAGGCCAGGGCATGAGCCGGTTCGAGGGCCGGGATGATGCCCTCGGACCGCGAAAGGAGCTGGAACGCATCGATCACCTCCGCATCGGTGACGTTCGGGTACTCGGCGCGGTGGATGGAGGCGAGGTACGAGTGCTCCGGGCCCACCCCCGGGTAGTCGAGCCCGGCGGAGATGCTGTGGGCCTCGAGCACCTGGCCGAACTCGTCTTGCATCAGGTAGCTGCGCATCCCGTGCACGACACCGGGCTGGGCGCGGGCCACGGCCGCCCCGCCTGCGGGCTCGACGCCCACCAGCCGGGTGCGGTCGTCGATGAATCCGCTGAACAGGCCGATGGCGTTGGAGCCGCCACCGACGCAGGCCACCGCCACGTCGGGCACGTCGCCGAGAAGGTCGAGGCACTGGGCGCGGGCCTCGTCGCCGATCACCCGGTGGAACTCGCGCACCATCCACGGGTAGGGGTGCGGGCCCATCACCGAACCGAGGCAGTAGTGGGTGGACTCGACGGTGGCCACCCAGTCCCTCATCGCCTCGTTGACCGCGTCCTTGAGGGTGCGGCTGCCGCTCTGCACCGCCTCGACCTCGCTGCCAAGCAGCTTCATCCGAAAGACGTTCAGCGCCTGGCGCTCCACGTCGACCGCGCCCATGTACACCTTGCACTCCATCCCCAACAGGGCGGCGACGGTGGCGGTGGCCACCCCGTGCTGGCCGGCACCGGTCTCGGCCACCAGGCGCTTCTTGCCCATCCTCTTGGCCAGCAGGCCCTGGCCGAGCACGTTGTTGATCTTGTGCGAGCCGGTGTGGTTGAGGTCCTCGCGCTTCATCACCAGGCGCAGCCCCAACCGGCCACCGAGGTTGTTGCACTCGGTGAGGATCGACGGCCGGCCGGCATAGGTGCGCAATGCGTGGTCGAGTTCGGCGCGAAACCCAGGGTCGGCCCAGGCCGCGGTCGAACTCGACCTCGAGCTCCTGGCACGCAGGGACCAGGGTTTCGGGGACGAAGCGACCACCGAACTCACCAAAGCGTCCACTGGCCGACGGCTTGGCCATCAGCGACATCGTCTCACTCCTCGTCGTCGGCCCAGTCGTAGGGCATCGTGTCGGGCCCGAGGTGGCGGGGCGGGGCGGCGGCGCGGGCCCTCTCGATGAACGCCTTCACCTTCAGCGCGTCCTTGCGCCCGGGCGAACGCTCCACGCCGGAGGACACGTCGACACCCCAGGGATGCACGGTGCGCACGGCTTCGGCGACGTTGTCGGGGTGCAGACCGCCGGCGAGGATGATGCGCGGGCCCTCGGCGACCTCGTCGACCAGAGTCCAGTCGAAGACCTTGCCCGAACCCGGCGACGGGCGCGTCGACCATGATCAGGTCGGTGCCGAACTGGTTGGCGTGGCGGGCGTCGGGCGAGCCGGCCACCACCGCCTTGATCACCCAGCGGATCTGCTCGCACACGTCGGCCACCATCGACGGGGTCTCGTGGCCGTGGAGTTGGGCGCCCTTCAACCCGGCGCGGTGCACCGTGTCGATCACACGTGACGGGTGTTCGTCGCGGAACACCCCGACGGTGAGGATCTCGGGGGGTAGCCGGCGGGTGATGTCGTAGACCTGTTGGGCCGCCACCTGGCGGGGCGACGGGGCGAAGACGAACCCCACCGCGTCGGCGCCCATGGCGACCGCCAGCAGGGCGTCGTCCTCATTGGTGATCCCGCAGATCTTCACGAACATGCAAGCCCACGGTACCCGCGCCGGGCAGGTGGCGGCCGGATCATTCGGCGAAGTGGCGGGACGACCTCAGCCCGACCTGGGCGTCGGTGAAATATCACGTCACTTCGCCGAAGATCAGGGCGGAGATGACGGCGGCGGGGTCGCCGGAGGTGACCAAGGCCTCGCCCACCAGCACCGCGTGGTAACCGGCGGCCCACAGCGCGGCGGCATCGGCAGCTCCCCTCACCCCGCTCTCGGCGACCTTCACCACATCAGCCGGTATCAGGCCGGCCATGCGCAGGGCGCGTTCGTGGTCGACCCGGAAGGTCACCAGGTCGCGCTGGTTGACGCCGATGAGCGTCGCCCCGGCGGCGAGAGCCACCTCGAGTTCGCCCTCGTCGTGGATCTCGACCAGCACGTCGAGGCCGATCTCGGTGGCCAAGCGGTGGAACTCGATCAGTTCACCGCGATCAAGGGCGGCAGCGATGAGCAACACACAGTCGGCCCCCATGATGCGGGCATCGAGCACATCGCGCTCGCTGACCGTGAAGTCCTTGCGCAACACGGGCAGGGCGCACGCACCCCGCGCCGCTCGAAGGTCCGCCACCGAACCACCGAAGAACTCCTCGTCGGTGAGCACCGAAAGGCACGATGCCCCACCGCGCTCGTACTCTCCGGCCAGCACCGCAGGGTCGAGACCGGCGTTGAGGTCGCCCTTCGAGGGCGACCTCCGCTTGATCTCGCTGATCACAGCCAGCCGGTCGCGCCCGGCGAGGGCCGAGCGAAAGCCGCGGCAGGCCGGCTGCGCCTGAGCCGCGACGAGCAGACCCTCGACCGGCCGACGATCCTGGGCGGCCACCTCTCGGTGGCGCTCCACAATGCGCTCGAGGTAGGTGGCCACCGACCGGTCAGAACCCTTTGCCGGCGCGTGGGTTGAGCATCTGCATCGTCAGGCCGCCCGCCATCAGTGGCCCGAGCAACCCCCCGATCGCCTTGAAGGCGTCGCTCGAGGAGTGCGCCTTCAGGGCATCGGCGTCGGTGTAGAGCTCGTAGAAGAACAAGGCATCGGGGTCGTTGGGGTCGTCGTGGATGATGTACAGCAGGGTCCCCTCCTCATCCCCGACGTTCGCCAACACCCCGCTCATCAGGGCGGCAGCCTCGTCACGCTTTCCTGGCTGCAATGGGACGCGCACCCACATGCTGACCTTGCTCATCCGTCATCTCCTCTCGACACCGGGCACCCGCGGTGCCCGATCGGCACGGTACCAGCGTGGCAGCATGGGCATCGTGGCGGCGACACCGACGAACGAAAGAACGATCATCGTCGTCGAGGACGACGCCAACATCGCCGACCTGCTGGACCTCTACCTGCGTGAGGCAGGCTTCCGTGTGCTCCAGTCGGCCGCGTGGCCTGAGGGCGACTGGAGCTCGTCGACCAGCACCGTCCGGCGCTCGTGGTGCTCGACATCGGCCTGCCCGACATCGACGGCTTCGAGGTGTGCCGCCGGATCAGGACGAAGAGCACCGTGCCGGTCCTGTTCCTCACCGCACGCGATGGCGAGATCGATCGCATCCTGGGCCTCGAGCTGGGCGCCGACGACTATGTCACCAAGCCATTCTCGCCACGCGAGATCGTCGCCCGGGTGAAGGCCATCTTGCGCCGCGGCCAGCCCGAGACCCGCGACCAACAACGACATCGTGCCCATCGGCGACGACTTCGAGGTCGATATCACCCGCCGCGAGGCCCGCCGAAATGGCGAACCGGTCGCCCTGGCCACCCGCGAATTCGACCTGCTCTCCCACCTGGCCCACAACCAGGGCCTCGCCCTCAGCAGGCAGCAGCTGCTCGACTCGGTGTGGGGCGCGGACTGGTACGGCGACGACCGAACCGTCGACGTCCACGTCAGGCAGTTGCGCAAGAAGCTCGGCGACGACCTGCCCCTTGCCACCGTCTGGGGCATCGGGTACCGGCTGGGATAACACTTTGCTCACACATGACAGGTAACGAGGCACAATGACCCGCCGACTGGCACTGACGATCGTGGGAGTGGTCGTCACCACCTTGCTCCTCGCCGGCGCCGGCACTCTCGCGTTGGCGGTTGCCAGTGCTCGCAGCACCACCGAGGCCGATCTGCGCGACCAGGCCGGCAGGATCGCCGCCAACATCGACGACTACCTCGACGTCGGCCAACCCCTCGACACCCCCGAGGGGCAGCAGACTCCTGCGTTCCCGACTGAGGCTGCTCTCACGCCTTCGGGACCTCCTGCCCGTCGACGAGGTGGTGGTGCTCACCACCGACATCAGGGGTGATCTCGACGCCGCCGAGCTCCCGTCCACGATCGAGCTCGACGACATCGAACCGGATCGTCTCGCCACCTTGGAGATCGTGTCGGGCACCAAGGGCAAGCTCGCCTACGCCGCAGCCCCCGCGCCCGGGCCGGCGGGCCGGATGTTCGTGGTGATCGTCACCCGCCGCGTCGAGGCCGGGCTCGGGTCAGCGGCGCGGCTGTTCGCCTGGGCCGCTGCGGCCACGATCCTGCTCGGACTCGCCGCCGCCTTCCTGCTCGGGCGGCGGCTCAGCCAACCCATCCGCGATGCATCAGCCGCTACCCAGCAGATCGCCGGCGGAAGATTGTCGACGCGAGTCGTCGAGCCACCCGCCGGCCGCCACGACGAGGTCGCCGAACTCCAGCGCAGCATCAACAACATGGCGTCGAGCCTGGAACGATCACGCGGGCTGGAGCAGCAGTTCCTCCTCTCGGTGAGCCACGACCTGCGTACCCCGCTCACGTCTATTCGCGGCTATGCCGAAGCGCTAGACGACGGCAAGGCCGACCCGAAGAAGGCGGCAACCGTGATCCGGGCCGAGTCCAAGCGGCTCGAACGGCTGGTGGCCGACCTCCTCGACCTCGCCAAGCTGCAGGCCAGATCGTTCACCTTCTCGATGCAGCCGGTCGACGTCGCTGCCGCCGTGCACACGGCCACCACCGGTGCCGCAGGCTCGTGGCCGGAGATCACCTTCCACCCCTTCACCACCGGCCCACTGATCGTGTCGGCCGATCCCGATCGCCTGGCCCAGGTGCTCGCCAACCTGGTCGAGAACGCCGGCCGCTTCGCCCGCTCGACCGTGACGGTGTCGGCGAGGGAGGAAAGCGGGGCGGCAGTGATCACCGTCGACGACGACGGACCGGGCATCGCTGCCGAAGACCTGCCCCATGTGTTCGAACGCCTCTACGTGGCCAGGCACGCCCCCCAGCGCACGGAGAGCTCCAGCGGGCTCGGCCTCGCCATCGTCAACGAGTTGGTGACGGCGATGGGTGGCACCGTGTCGGCCGGTGCATCACCCCAGGCGGGAGCGAGGCTTACCGTCCACCTGCCACTCAGAAACCCAGGCGGGCCCCAACCTCGCTGAGCAGGCTGTCGATGGGTACCCGCACCTGCGCGGTGGTGTCGCGGTCGCGGATGGTGACTGCGCCGTCTTCGAGCGATTCGAAGTCCACGGTGACGCACAGCGGGGTGCCGATCTCGTCTTGGCGACGGTAGCGACGCCCGATCGCCTGGGTCTCGTCGTAGTCCACCATGTAGCGCTCGCTGAGGGTGCGCCGGATCTCGTGAGCCAGTGGGGTGAGCGTGTCCTTCTTGCTCAGCGGCAGCACGGCCACCTTGTAGGGAGCGATGCGCGGGTGGAGACGCAGCACCGTGCGCGGCTCGTCGTTGACCACGTCCTCGTCGTAGGCGGCGAGCAGGAACGCGGCCATCGCCCGGTTGACCCCGGCGGCCGGCTCGATCACGTAGGGCACGTAGCGCTCATTGCTCGCCTGGTCGAAGTAGTCGAGCTTCTGCCCGCTGTGCTGCAGCGTGCTGGTTGAGGTCGTAGTCGGTGCGCTGGGCCACGCCCTCGAGCTCGCCCCAGCCCCACGGGTAGCGCGAACTCGATGTCGCTGGTGCCCGCCGAGTAGTGGCTCAGTTCGTCGTCGTCGTGGGGGCGCAGGCGCAACATCTCGGCCGGGATGCCGAGGTCGACGTACCACTGCAGCCGGGCGTTGCACCAGTACTCGTACCACTTGGCGCTCTCGGCCGGGGGCACGAAGAACTCGCACTCCATCTGCTCGAACTCGCGGGTGCGGAAGATGAAGTTGCCCGGGGTGATCTCGTTGCGGAAGCTCTTGCCGACCTGGGCGATGCCGAACGGGGGCTTCTTGCGGCTGGTCTGCAGCACGTTGAGGAAGTTGACGAACATGCCCTGCGCGGTCTCGGGGCGCATGTAGACCTCGGCGCCACCGCCCTCGATCGGGCCGGCGTAGGTCTTGAACATCAGGTTGAACGCCCGGGCCTCGGTGAACGATGTCCGTTGGCCCCGCAGTTCGGGCACACGTTGTGGTCGGTGAGGTGATCCTCGCGGAACCTCTGCTTGCACTTGGTGCAATCCACCAGGGGATCGCTGAAGTTGGCCAGGTGACCACTGGCCTCGAACACCTGCGGCGGGGCGAGGATGGCGGCGTCGATGAGCACGACGTCGTCGCGCTGCTTGCACCATCGTGCGGATCCACGCCTCGCGCACATTGCGCAACATCAGCGACCCGAGCGGGCCGTAGTCGTAGCTGCTACGGAAGCCCGCCATAGATCTCGGCCGACGGGTACACGAAACCGCGACGCTTGCAGAGGTTGACGATCTGGTCGAGTTCGGTGGCAGGCATAGCCCCACCAGGCTACGGCGATGCCGCGATGAGCCACGAAACCAATGTCGGAAGTGGCAGCATTGGTCATGCTCCTCGTACCACTCAGCCGCCGCCTCAGCCTTCTCACTCTCGCTGCCGTGCTCGCCATGGGCGCCTGCAGCAGCGACAAGGCGACCAATCCTGCTGGTACGGCGTCCACCACCTCCGTGGGGGCCTCCGACACGACGACGGCCGGTTCCACCACCACGTCGACGACCGGCCGACCACCACCCACGACCTCGTCGACCACCACGACAGCACCTGCACCGGAGCCGTTCGAACTGCGCTCCGACGGGATCGGTGCCCTCGCTTCGGCACCTCCGACGCCGAGGTGATCAACGGGCTCACCGCTGAACTGGGTGCGCCCGACACCGACGAGAGCCGCAGCTACCCCTCCGCCGATGGGGTGGGCGGATACCTCACCGCCGATGGCGAAATGGGCTTCGCCGCTCCCGCCGGGCGCGAGGTGTGCTGGCTGTTCGGCCTGTGCGCCGAGTTCGGTGGAGACCTGCCCGGGTCCTTGTCCTTCATGGGCTGGAACTACGGCGGCGACAGTGCCGGCACCATCACATCTTCGTCCGGTGTCACCATCGGATCCCGCTGGAGCGACTTCCCCACCATGAACGTGTCACCGGGTGGCTGCTACACGGTCGGCAGCGGCACCGTCGACGACATCACCCTCAGCGTGCAGTCCTCCGGCGTGGCCTTCGGCGAATTCACCGAAGCCGGCGCCTACATCGAGAACCTGCCCGCGCCCGCAGACGTGACCGTCATCTACATGGAGGCCGGCGACGTCCCGATCTTCCAGTTCGGCGACTGCTGAGCCAAGCTCGACGCCCCGTTCGCCGGAACTCAGTGGTGCTCGAACATCGCCACCGTGCGCAACCGGCGTTCGATGTGGTGCTCGAGCGCACGCGTGGCGTGGGCGGCCACTTCGTGGGTGACAGGTGACGGGAGCATGCTGAGGGCATCGTTGAGCCTGCCGCCGAGGATCATCCTCATCAACTCCAGCGCCTCCTCGCTCAAGGGTGCACCGCTGCGGCACCCACGGCACAGAACCCCACCCTGGATCATGTCGAAAGCCACGATCGGGCCGGGTTCGCCGCATCGCACACACGCATCGAGCTCGGGGCGCACCCCCTCCGCCGCCAGCAGCTTCCAGTAGAACGCCGGCACCACCAGGGGGCCGCTGCGCTCGGCGACGGTGCGCAGGGCACCCACCACCATGCGGTAGAGGTGGGGAGCAGGTTCGCGCTCGAGGGCCATCTGGTCGGCGGCTTCGAGTACCGCCATCCCGTTGGTGATGTGGTCCAGGTCCGCCACCAGAGGCGCGGTGGTCTCCACGAGGTCGGCCTGGCTGACGATGTCGAGCTCGCGTCCCTGGGCGAGGAGGAGCCGCACATGGCTCATCGGTTCCAGCCGTGCGCCGAACTTCGACATCGTCTTGCGCACACCCTTGGCCACGGCGCGCACCTTGCCGTGATGCTCGGTCAGCAGCACCACGATGCGGTCGGCCTCGCCGAGCTTGTAGGTGCGCAGGACGACGGCGGTGTCGCTGTAGAGGTGGCTGGCCACTGCCGAGCCTCAGTCGACCCCGCCGAAGCGGCGATGACGACGGGCGTAGCAAGCGACGGCCTCTTCGAGATGGGAGCCACCGAGGTGCATCCACGGGATGTCGATGAACACCAGCTCTCCGTAAGCCAGCTCCCACACGAGCGACGGAGGCAGCAGATGGGACGGCCCGAGCACCACCACGAGATCTGGGTCGACCTGGGCGGGATGGTTCAGGCGGGCACTGATCGACGCCTCGTCGATGGGCGCGCCGGCAGCACGGAGCGTCTCGATGGCCCCGACGATGCGTACGCGGCCATCGGGCTCGGGGTCGGCGGCGACACGGCACGACCCGACGACGGCCGTCCGTGAAACAGCACCGACCGGCGCCTCACAGCCGGGGGACGGCCCGAACGGCCTCAGGGTGAGCCATGTCGCGCCAACATGATCGACAACCTTGCCGAGCTCGGTGAGGCGGACCACCCCACTGCTCGTCGCTGAGCGCCGCCCACTCCTCGGGCAGGCCGCCCACCACGGTCACGTGGTGCAGCTGGGGGGCAGCAGCGCTGGCGGTCATCGTTTCATTGTCCCACGCGAAACCACCGGGGGGTGGTACGGGTCAGGGGACGGCCGGCCAGTAGCGTTGCCAACGTGTCCGGCGACGTCGAACCCCAACGCAAGGTGCACGTCGCCGCCATCATGGACGGCAACGGGCGGTGGGCGCAGAAGCGCAACCTGCCCCGCGTCGAGGGGCACACCGAGGGTGAGGAGAACCTTGCCCGCGTCGTGCGCCTTGCCGTGAAACGCAACATCGGCTGGCTCACGGTGTTCGGGTTCAGCACCGAGAACTGGGTCAGGCCGCGCTCCGAGGTCCGCCACATCCTCGGCCTGCACAAGAAGCTCTTCGGACGCGTCGCCGAGCTCAACGAGCTGAACGTACGCATCCAGTGGATGGGGCGTCCCTTCGACAGCCCCGAGGCCCGCACCCCCAAGTATGTGCAGAGGGCGATCCGCAAGGCCATCAAGGACACATCGAAGAACACCGGCATGGTTCTCACCGTGGCGTTCGACTACGGCAGCCATGCCGAGATGGTGTGGGCCGCCAAGCAGGCCCTCGCCGTATCCGAGCCGGTCACCGTCGACTCGATCACCGACCACCTCTACCTGCCCGAACTGCCCCCCGTCGACGTGCTGGTGCGCACCTCGGGCGAGCTGAGGATCAGCAACTTCATGCTGTGGCAGAGCGCCGGCACCGAGGTCTATTTCACCGAGTGCGCCTGGCCCGAATTCGACGCCGCCGAGCTCGACGCCGCCCTGGCCCTCGTGCCCTGATGCAGGTCGCCGCGGCCCTCGCGGCCGTCACCGGAGCACTGCCCGCCGCGGAGGACCGCCCCGCCGTGGATGGAACTCGTGAGTCGAGTGTCCTGGCTGAGACCCATCGACTGCCGCCCGCCGAGATCCTCTCGGAGCAGTCACGCGACGAGGGGCGGTTTAGAGCGAGCACCCCAGGGCAATAGCGTTGGCAAGACCTGGGAACGATCGGAGCAGCATGAGCAACGGCGACAAGAGCAAGGAAAGGTGGGGGAAGCCCGCGGCGTGGGCGATCACTCAGAACGAGAAGCTCTGGACCGAATTCGACTCTGTCGCCGATCGCTCAGTCATCGTTGAATGGAGTTTGGGCGACAACTACCGAACCAGAATGATGGAACCGGGCGATCGAACTGTCTTTTGGATCACGGGTCGCAACGGCGGGATCGCACGAGTTGGGTTCGTCCTCCAGATTCGGGCGACACCCAAGGGCCGCTGGAAGGATGCGGCTGGAAAGTCGCACGCGTCGCCCTTCAGCGGCACGTTCTTCCTACCAATGTTCCCGAACCGTCGGTACATCCACCGTTCAGCCCTCGCGGACGATTCGACGATGGCAGGCTGCGAACTTCTCACCATTGCGTCGCAACGCCAGGCCCCGTTGCGCATCGAACCGAAGGAGTGGAAGGTGATCGAGCGGCTGCTGCTCAGTTTCGACCGAGCCAACTTCGAGTTCCGAGCTCCATGGCCGTAGTTGCGACGCTCGCGGCACATGATGCGCCGTTCGGCGCTACTTGGCTTGCCTCGGTCGTCGTGTTGATCGGGGCGCGGGTCATTTGGGTAGCGTTTCTCCGACCAGCGCGGACGCCGCACGGAGGTGCTGACGCGGTGATGGAATGCTGTCGCCACCCGCCCTCTTGCCAGAAAGCCAAGGCAGCCGCCGAAGTCTGGCGGCTCAGTGCGGGGCCTCGACCCTGAGCGATTCACCCTGCGAGAGTCCGTGGACCCTCACCATCACCTCGGAAACCGTCACCGGAATCGCAATGAGCGAGAGCTCCGGAGCGGATAGACGCCAGTTGCGTTCATGCTTCCGCTGCGACGGCGGCTTGAATCCCAGAGCCACGAGGACCTTCCGCTGCGCGGCCGTGATCTTCTCGCCCTCGTCCAACCCAGCGTTGCCGACGCTCTCGATGAGCGCCGTCCCGTCCTGCAAGGCGTGGACACGGACGAAGCGTTGTGGACGCCTGGATGCGAACACGGTCATCACCGCTGGTGTCTGCGCGGCGAGGTGAGCGACAACTCCTACCAACGAGTCGAGCATTGCCCGTGGAGTCTTCGTCGGCACCGCATCGACCCGCGGCAGAGTGTTCGCGTTGGCGGCGAGCAGGTTCGTCGCGTCGTTGAACAGATCATCGAGAACGTCAGCTTCCCATCCGGCTCCGAGTGCGATTCCGTCCCCTGAGGGATGCGTACTGTCTGCCTTCTGGCGGCGCTGATACTCGGCGTACGCCAACGCGTGGACTGCGAGCGACGCAGCACGGCGCGCCCCAGGCACGGCTGACCCCGTGAGGCGACTCCACAGGGCGCCGATGCGTTCGACGTGATGGACCGCCAGGCGCCACTGCTCATCCATGCGCATCGGGACTGCATCGAATGCCGCCGCCCGCAGCAACACCGGCGTGAGCTCGGCGGCCTTCACCGCTTCCGTCTCCATCGCCTGCACCAACCCGGTGGCGCGCTCGATGACCTTGCGGTAACGGGCCAGTTCTGCGCCGGCGATGCCGAGGTCGTCCAACCGGTCGACCACGGAGTGGAACGCACCAGTGAAGTAGCCGGCCGTATCGGCGGTGCACATCGCCGAGTAGACGAACTCGACGAACATCTGCACGTAGTCGCTGCCGAGTGATTCACCCTCGATTGGTTCTAGCTCCATTGTTGCCTCCCATGTGGTTGTCCGGGCCGTGAGCTTTGACCACGGACCAGAAGGGCCCTTCACTGACAGCGTTGCTCGGCTGGGTTCAGGCATCGGGCGGCCATGAGCAGTCGCGGCACGGGTTGTCGCATTGGAAGGTGCGCACCTCGACAGGCAGCTGGTCGTCGAAGCCCAGGACACCCACCATGGCGGTGAGAATCATCTGCACGAGGTATTGCCAATCGCCGCGTATGAGCGGCAGATACCAGTTGGCTGGCATCTCGTTCGGGTCATCGTTGTCGAGGGCCGGTGCAAGCCAGCCGAGCTCGACGAGTAGCGCCTCGCGGTCGGCCGTGAGCCGCGACTCGGCCATCAGGTACACGTTGCTGCTGACCTCCGCATGGGCGATGCCGTGACCGATCTGTGCCTGCGCGTACCGGTCGTTGCGGTCGGGTTGGGTGATGATCACCGCTTGCGTGGGCTGCGTGCCCATCCGCTGGAACAAGCGCACCAGCGCAGCCGACCATACCTGCCACCCCCCGCCCTCGGACGGGGTCACGCTGTACGCGTACGGGGCGGCCCCCTCGAGTAGGAGCTGCCGACAAACCGCACAACCCTCTGAACGCGCGGCGCCAGAGGACTTCTTGTTGTTGTTGTTGGTCGACATGGTGTGCTTCGTACCCTTCTGCCAGCCGCTTCATCGGCTCGACAAATGCATTATGCGCTGGAGGTGCGACACAGTTTCCGTAGTAATGAAGCGCCCTGCGAGCAGCTTGAACCTGCCGGTCTCCTGCATCTTGAACCGGCCACAGCGCCGTGTCTGTGGCGACCCTCGCCGGCGCGGAGCTTCAACGGCGCCCCTGGCTTCGACCGGCGGGCCGGTAATCCAGTACCGAGATCATCGACGCTCTGGTGGGGGCGGCCGGCACAAGGATTGAAGAGAGGGTCGCATGAAACGCCGATTTAGGCCACCGCCGAGTTCCTACGCGCGACCTATGCCCCAGGAAAGGTGATCGTGGGGTTGTACGTCCCGCCGGCGTACTCGTAAACGGTCGTCGCTGGCATCACGTTCCACTGGTAGCCGAGCATCAGGGCAACACCGTCCGGACAATCTCCTCATGCAGGATCTTATTGTGTTTTGCGCAACCTTTCTGCGATACTAGTCGTATGAGTTCGCCAGATGGGGTACGTCAACCGTCGGTTCTGATCGCCTTCCGCGCCGAAAACGCGTGATCGTTCCGGGACAGCTTCGAGTTCTCGATGCTCGCGACCGGCATGGCGGAAGATGCCTTCGTCCGGCGTGTGCCGTGGCGAGAGGGCGGCGCAACAATTCCCGTACTGCCCGCCGCAGGGCTGTTCGGCGCCAATGGCTCCGGCAAGAGCAATGTGCTCAAGGTCATGCACGACATGCGATCGCTGGTACTTCGGTCGTTCCGTCATAGCGAGCCCGAAGGTGGCATCGACGACCGCCGACCTTTCCTGCTAGACCACGAGGCTCGGAGTAAGCCGACTCGGTTCGAGATCGATCTCGTGCTACGGGGCATCCGCCACGAATACGGGTTCCTCGTCGATGACGACCGAGTCCTTGAGGAGTTCGCGGTACTGGTACCCCAAGGGGCGCGCGGCGGTACTGTTCGAGCGCACCCGCGATCATGTGGAACTCGGTGCAGCAGAGCGCTCAAAGGGGAAGGCGATTCTCGAACTGCTGCGCCCGAACGCACTCTTCCTGTCGACCGCTGCATCGGCGAGCCATGCACTGCTGTTGCCGCTCTACCAGTGGTTCAGCCGGAATCTTCTCCTGGCCGAAGCCGACAGTCGCCCATTTCGACAGGCGATGACTACTGAGATGCTCGGCGACCCCTCGAGCAGGCAGCGGGTACTCGCACTGCTCCACGCTGCAGACCTGGGTGTCACGGACGCCAAACAGCAGGACGTCGATCCGGTGATGCAGGATCGACTGCGTAGGGCAGTCCGGATCCTTAACGGTCTCGATGGCGAGCCAGACAACGACGACGGGCCCACGTTCGAGCAGCTGGGAGTTGTGCTCTTACATCGGGGAACCGATGGCGAAGTCACCCTGGACCCGTTCGACGAATCGCTTGGCACCCGTGTCTGGTTTGGGCTAATCGGGCCTGTGGTGAAAGCGCTCGAGGACGGTTCGGTCTTCCTTGCGGACGAGCTCGACGCGAGCCTTCATCCTGCGCTCGTGAGCGAGCTCATTCGCCTGTTTCAGCAACCCGACACCAACCCGCGCATGGCGCAGCTCATCTTCAACTCCCACGATGCCACGCTGCTCGGTGACGCCGTCGCCGGTCGCATGTTGGGCCGCGACCAGATCTGGTTCGTGGAGAAGAGCAACAATGGAAGCTCTCGTCTGTATCCGCTGGTGGACCTCGAGCCTCGCAAGCAGGAGGCCATTGGCAAGCGTTACCTCGCCGGCCGCTACGGTGCAACACCAATCCTCTCAGCCCAGGAGTTTGCAGCGGCCGCGGAACTGATCACCTCCGGCAAGCCATGACACCCCGTCGCGGATCTGGTCCACCTCGGAGAACCCGCCAACGGCAGCCCCGCGCCGAGATCCATATCGTCGTCGAGGGCGAGAAGACCGAGGACGGCTACCTGCTGCCACTCCGACGAAGCCTTCGAGACCACGTACTGATCTCCGTCGACAACCGTGGCGGGGTTCCATTGACGCTGGTTAACCGCGGAGTGGAGACCAAGCGAGACGCCGAGCGGGAGGCGGCGCGTGGTCGCGGTCGCGGTATGACGAGGTGTGGTGCATGTTCGACCGTGACGCTCATCCCAACCTCTCGGACGCACTAGACCTCGCCGCTCGGCATGGCATCGAAGTGGTGATGTCCAACCCGTGCATCGAGTTGTGGTTCATCCTCCACTTCGAGGATCAGACCGCAGCCATTGACCGCCACGCAGCCCAGAGGCGTTCAGCAGAGCTGCTTGGCTGCGAGAAGAACCTGTCCGCTTCAGCGACCGAGCTCATGTACTCGCGATACGACGAAGCCCGCCGACGCCGCCAAGAATCTCGACACGAAACACGAAGGCGACGGCTCCGCTCCACGCAGCAATCCCAGCTCCGACATCTGGCGTCTGGTCGACAGAGCGCACTCGTTCGAGCCATAGCTGCCCTCCCCGCTTCAAGACCGCTTGGTGGACGACAGTCAACCTGCGTTGACATCTGTGGCCGACTGTTCGTCAATGCTCGCCGGTGCGTCCCGTCCGCAAACCGATGATCCGGTTGCCTCGGCCGCTGCATGGCACGAGGAGGACGCGTCGCTCGCGAATTGCAGCGAGCGTGTTCGGTGCAAGAACGGACACTTACGAGGAGGTTCCGCCAAGCGGGAGTCTCGATCCGATCCGGCGAGGCTATTGCGAGACCTACGCCAGTCAGAAGATCGATGGCCAGCGGTCGGCGACTCATGCCTCCACCCCCCGGGGCGTGAGGTCGACGCGGAGGCGATGGACGATCGCGGAGAGTTCGGCTTCGGGTATGCGTCTCTCCAGGTACTTGAGGAGTTCTTCTTGGCGGGGCTGACCGAAGGAGAGTCGGTAGGTGGCGACGGCCTTGAGGAGTCCCTCGAGCTTGCTGGCATCGCTGCTCAGTGGGAGCACAGGGACGTGGCGTTCGATCCGTGCCGTGGACCCGGGCGGGTTGAACACCCAGTACGGGGCGATCTCGCCGTCGGCATCGCTGCTTGCGGCCGCTGCCTCGAACATGGCAGCCCAGGGGTCATGATCCGGGCTGTCCAAGGCTGCCGAGCCGCATGCCGTCGCCACGTTCTTGCGGATGGCGTGGCCCTTATACCGGTGGACTCGTCCCTCGCGTTGCTCGAAGTCGACGGGGTTGGAGGGGAGGTTCCAGTGCACAACGGCGTGGGAGTAAAGGTGGAAGTCGAGTCCCTCTTGCCCGATCGAAGTGGTAGTGAGCACGAAGGGCCAGAACGGCGAGTTGAAGGCTTCGGCTTGCCTGCTGCGGCCCGCCGTTGGCGTTGCTCGCCTTCGATGGCTTGGTCCCCGAATCGGATCGCGAACCGACCGCCGCATGGTGTGGCGGTCGACTCTGATCTCGCCGTCGTCCGCGACGGGGATGTCGGTCGCGTAGTTGACGGTCTGAAGGCTCGACGCGCGTTATAGGCGGTGTCGGCGAGGTCAGCAACGATGTCGGTGCCCGATCTGGTGAGGAAGCCTCGCCAGTCCTTGAGGACGTGGATGTACTCGTCAAGCACCGCTTGGATGTGGCCGTCGACGGCGTAATCAAGAGCGGCTCGCCAGTACACGTCGGTGCTCGGTCGGTCGATCGGATGATGGCGGTTGCGTCAGGGCCGTTGAGTAGCGCTCGGAACCCCCAGGCGATGCGTGCGGCTCCGGCCGAGTAGTTGATCGTCCACGGCTCACCGGGTGGCCACTGACCCGGCTGAGGGACCGCAGCGCGCAGACGGCGGGGCTGCCGAGTGCAGTAGCGACGAGGACGTCGATGAGATCGTCCGGGACGCGGCCGAGCGGGTTGTCGTCGGGTTGCTTCGAAGGTGTTCTTGCGACGGCTCTCGAGGTGCCGGTAGAAGCCGGTGCTGCGTCGATCGTCATCTCGGTCGCCGGTCCACGCGCGTGGGCCACGCCTCGTGGCCCCACCATCTCAACGTGGCGTCAGGGTCGGCGGCGTGGTCGATGAGCAGCGGCGCCGCCCAGTACCAGCGTTGGTCGACCGCCCCGGTCGTCGGCCGATTCGCGTGAAGTGGTCGCGATGCTCGATGGCAACCAGCGCATGGGCGACCCGCTCGACCGCACACGGGTGGCCACGTCGCCACCGGCTCGCTGCGCGATCGGCCGATGGCGAGTCGGGTCGACGAGGCCGACAGCTCCACGAAGGGCACGACGAGGCAAGGACGGTCATGCGGCTTGCGCTGTCCTCCTCTGACGCTGAAGACGAGTGCTCTGTCAGATCGGTCGCTGTATTCGTCGTAGGGACGGGCAGCGAGCTGGCCATCAGCTTCGAAGATCCGGCGCTCGGCGTCGTAGCTGCAGCATCGCGGAGATCACCTTCGGAACGAGGTGCCAGGCGGAGAAGACGAGCCGCTTGGTGAACGATCGCGCGGTCTGGTCGTCGAAGACTCCGTCGCTCTCGTAGTAGCGGCAGCGATGGCGGGAGCCAGAGCAGCTTCCACAGGCCGCGTCCGATGGTGTCGTCGCAGGGCGCCCGGAGGCGGGCCGTTCGCGGGGTCGATGCGGCTCGTACGTGAGACGTCATCCCAGCTGAGCAGCCCTCGGCCCTCGGCGACAGCTCGAGCAGGCCGGGGGCATCGACGGCCCGTCCGTCGGCGGCGTCCTCGAACGCGTTCTTGAGCCGCGTAGCGCTCCATGAAGTTGAACAGGTAACGGCCCGGACTTCCAGAACTCGATGACGTCGCGGTGACCGAGCAGGTCGGAGGCACCGGAGGCGGCAAGGTACCCGTCGATGTCAGCTCGTTCCAGCGTGACTGGCGAGAGTCGACCGGTTCGAGCATGCCGCTGCGGTCGGGGGTCGAGGCGAGGCGTTCGGTTCGGGCCATGACCGGTCGGAGCCGGTCCGCCGACGCGTTGACAGGCAGCGGCAGCGGCTTCGCCTCCGTCGCGATCGACGATGAGCAGTGACCGACGAAGATCTCGCAGGTCGGACCGTGGGCGTCGGCCGCGAGTTCGATCGTTCGAGTAGGAATTGCGCGGTGTGGACGAAGTCCTCGAAGTGGTCGTCGCCTTCTGCTTCGTCCGCAGTGGTGTACGGGCGGTACGGGGTGGCTGAAGGAGCAGGGTCCGCGTTGGGCGACTGACCCGGTTCTCGGTAGTCGAAGAGCTCATGGGCCAGACGGGTCGCCCAGCTCTGGTTGGCCGGGTCTAGAAGATTTCGGAAGCGTTGGAACTCGTCGAGGATGACCAGATCTGGTTGGAGGGCTTCGATGCCGACCGTCGCTAAGGCTCGTCGGAGCTCGACGATAAATCGGTTGCGTTGGTCGCGATCCTTCTGGGTCCAGCTGTCCTTGTACGCGAAGGTCTTGGCGAGCCGGTTGAACTCGACTTTGAGCGTGGGTTGCCCATCGAGTCGTCGGCGCTCGTTGATCCGGCGAATCTGCCGTTCGAAGGCTCTTACGACCGACGGAGTGCGGTGTCGCTGTGGAAGCGTGGTGTCGGCAGGCGCTGCCGGGCGCCTCCAATGCCACCAATACGACGCTCGTCCTTGATGCCGAGGTGAAACACACGCTCTTCGCCGCTCCCGCGCATCGCATCGTCGCCCCAGACTCGCTGCAGGACGGCGTAGAGGAGGGCCCGTTCCGCGAACTTGCCGGCGCTTTGTCCGAATTCGAGGCTCGTGCCCGGTGTGACGGCGATGAGGTTGATACGGCGCTGTTCGAGGCGATGAACCTCGTTGGCGAGCATGGTAAAGCGGTCGGCCTGGGTGATGGCGTCGTCGCCGGCGATGTTGAGTTTGCGAAGGTTCTGGCGGGCGATAGCGCCGTTGGAGCAGATGTAGACGATGTCAACTCGCTTCTCGCCCAGGCTGTTCAGGTGTTCGACGACCTGGGCGATCAGCCCGCGAGCGACCAGGGTCTTGCCGAGGCCTACCTCATCTGCGACGAGAAACCGCAGGCTGGGGTGGGCGTCGTCGTAGAGGCGGAGAACGCGTACCGTCGACGTCGCCCGCTGGAACGCACGGAAGGCCCGTGATAGACCTCGGACGATGATGGGATAGTCGAAGTCATCGGCGTTGTTCCTGCGCGACTGCCCAGATGGGCTTCCAGATCTCCATGAACCCCGGGCGGAAGGAGCGACTCTCCTTCTGGGTCGGCATGGAGGTCGGTCGATCAGGTGCTGGATGTGGTCGAGGCGGCCCTGGGTCGCGAGAGAGAGTGCGTAGAAGGGCTCTCGAGCAGCGGCAGAGTCGTCCTGGGCGACCCTGCCAACCGCCATCTGCCCTTGTTGTCGAGTGCGTCGAGCATGTCGCCGAGGCCGTACCGGTCGACGGCGTCGTCGGCGAGAAGCATCAGGAGGTACCGCAGGAACCGCTCGGCGTCCCGAGCAAGCAGCCGAAGTAGTCGCGTGCGACCGGTTCAGGGAGCCTCGACTCAGGTCGGCGGTGAGCACGAATCGGGTGCTGACACTGCCCAGGGTGAGCTCGTTCGCGAAGAAGGCCGTGATGCCCTCGAAGGAGACGGTGAACACTCGTCGAAGTTCCTAGTCGCGTCGATCGGTGCGGCGCTGTCAGCGGTGACGCTGATCGGCCAGCATGCCCCAGAGTGACGCCGTCAGGTAGCCGCGGGTGCTCGGCTCGGAGCTGCTGAAGCCGAGGCTGAACCTGTCGTCGGAGCCGTGCTCGTACGGCTCGCGCCTCGAACGGCCATGCCAGCTATCAGTCGACGCAATGCTCGTCGAGTTGGTCGTCGATGGCGTCATCAGCGTCCCCCTCGTCGTCCGCTGCGGTCCACGGGGAATGGGATCAGGAAGCTGCGTAGTGTCTGCACCTCCTGGCCGGGATCTGCCAGGAGCGCCTCTACCCCCAAGCGCGCTTGCCGCGGGCCGGTCAGCTACGGTCAGGAACTCTACGTTGGAGCCGAACGCGGCGTTGGTCGCGTTGGCTGAACCGGTCGGGCACCATCGTGGAGCTCGACCCGTGTCGAACACGAAGAGCTTGGCGTGGAGTCCTTCGAATGGGATCGTTGGGTCTTCGGCTGGTACCCGGTCGACATCGGCCTCCCCCACGCTGTCGTGTCACGGTGACTTCGGCCGGACCGCTGGGCATCGCGTCCGGGTCGAGTGTGTAGACCTCGGCGAATCGTGCCGCAATCGTCGTACGCGCCGCGGTGATCTGGTCCGGGCGCGAGACCAGCACCGCGACGCCCTGTCGCAGTTCGGCAAGTCGTTTGAGCAGCCCCGCGGTAAGGAACGGGCGACACGACGACTATCCGGTCGGCGGTCGGGGGAACGGTGGGGGCGATGAGCCCGAGATCCCGATCGGCAGGAATCGGCCGGAGCGGACTCCCGATCGGCGGAGCCCACCGGACCACCTCGACCTGGCTCCGACAGCGACGCGATGTCGGCTTGACGTTGGGCGCCTGATCTGACCAACGGCGAGGCCGGGCAACGCTCGCACCATCTCCGCGGCGAGACCGACAGCCGATCAATCGACGGTCTCCGCGTCCTGGTCGCCGGGCTGGAGTCCAGGCGCAGGATCGTGTCCCACGAGCGGTCATGCGTCAGGTTCCGTGACGCACAGAGCATCCGGAAGGTCGAGGGAGCGTCGTCAGCGTCAAAGCGAAGCACCCAGATCTTCGGGTGGAACACGCCGCCATTTGGAGCTGCGACGGGGACTACCCGCCTTCGAGGTACGCGAATAGCCGACGTTGGACGGGCACGGCAACCTGTCCGGCTTGGAAGAAGATGGTGAAGCGATCGGCGTGCCGCGCGGATCGAGTCAAGAAGCTCCAACGGTTCGACCATCCGCGGTTCACGTAGATCGGTCACCGCGTAGAGGGCGAACGATGCTGGCGCAGTCAGCGCTGCGTCCAAGCTGAGGGAGTACGTGGTGCCGACCGCGCATACCGAGGCGGAAGCCAGCCGGTGGGCGAAGGGCGTCGAGCAGCGTCTGGCGGCTATCGGGGCTCAGCATCTCAACTCAGACTTCCGTCGTGATACTGGATGTCATCGAGGATCCGCCGAGCGTTGCTCCAACGGAACGTCATCTGGCCGACGCTGAACGGGTCTCCGTTCCAGTTCTCCAGCGCTCGCTGTTCGCTGAGCCGGGCGAGCTTGCCCTTCAGGCGGAACTCGCGCTCGACCACCATCGCTTCAGCGGTGGTGTCGGCGATGATTCCGGCCGGGTCGGTGAGTGCCAGGTCAGACCAAGCGAGGACGAAGCGTCGTGTCGGAGTTGGCACTCGCGCTGGAGCGTTCAACGAAGTGCCAGAACTCCTCCCCGGTAATCCACGCGGTGAGTTCACCGCGGCGACGCAACATGACGCGCGGCCCAGTCATCGATCTCCCCGGCAAGGTCTTCTTGGAGCGTCGTGGTGTTGCGGCCAAGGATCAGTTCGGCTCGACGGGCAAGGAGGAGGTTGTAGAGCGCCTGGGCGCCTTCCATGACTTCGGAGAAGTTGCGGCTGTGCCGCAGTACCTCAAAGAGCCGAGATGACGGGGCAGGTAGAGGCACGTCCCATGGCACAGGAGCCGTCCGGTCGATCGAGAGGTCCCGAGCCAGCTCGCCGATGAGCGTGTCCGGGCGCTGCGCCATGATCTTGCCCCCGAGGTAGTCGCTCTCCTCTCTTGTCAAGGTGAGCGAGATCGGCTCGAACGGGAACCCGAGGGGTGGTGAGGGGAGGTCTGGGTCCCACATACGCCGGGGCGCGGTCACCAACTCGCCGTCATCGTCCTTGGCGAGGTTTGCTCGGAGCGCCGTCAGACGGGGCAGTGCGCTTCGATACTCCGGGAGGGTGAGACCGAGTAGCCGGATGCCGAACACCTGGAGGCCGTTCCAGTAGACGGTTGAGGGCAGCCGGATGAGTGCTTTGCGCGCCCGGTACCCGATCACGCCCTGATTTGCCCCTTCTACCTTCCTGAGGGACTCGATGAGAGCCACCTCCAGCTCCTTGAGCCGAGCGTTGAACCGGCCCGGGGGAACCGCTTCAGCTTCGAGGATCTGGCAGATCCAGGGGACGAAGAAGAAGTACCGAGCCCTGGTCTGAATGGTGCTGACACCGGGAAACAGCTGGTCTGACATCGAATCCCGGATGACCCCGAACCCGAGCGAGTCGATCGTGTCCTTGTCGTCGAACACGGCGAACACCTCGCGCATTCGCTGCGCGTCGCGCTCGTCGTAATCGAGCCAGCCGAAGAACGACTGGCCGCCACACCGTCGTCAGTCACTCGGACTGGCCAAACTGGGTCGCGAATGGTCTTCGTTCAAGGCTCGCGCGGCCGAATCGGCGATGAACCGCACCTCGGACCCTGCCGGCCGCGGCAAGAGGGGTCGTACCGCGGCTCACTCGTCGGCGAGCCGGGCGAGGATTCGCTGCTCGGCGACTTCCCAATCATCGGCCGTCGACTCGCCCCCCAGGACACGTCGAGCACGACGCTCGATCTCCGCAACCCACTCGGGCGAATCGAGTTCGGGACCATCGTCGGGGGCAGGGAACCGAGCGATCAACTGCGCGACGAACTCGCTTCGCTCGCCCTCGGGCAGAGCCAGGACCTGCTCGAGCAAGGCAGCCGCAGTGACACCCATGGCCATACGGTACATCCTCGAATCGGTGGCTGCGCCGACACCAAACGTGCCTGTTCTCCCCTCGCCTGCCACACTCGACCTTCGTGAACGCCGGAGTGACCCCCGCCGAGGTGCCAGAGGCGCTCCGGCACGTCACCGCCGCACTACCCGCGCCCGAGGAGCGGCCGGGGCAGCTCCGCATGGCACAGATGGTGGCCGACGCCATCACCACCGGGCGCCATGTCATCGTCCAGGCGGGCACCGGCACCGGCAAGACCATCGGCTACCTGGTGCCGGCGATCCTCGCCGGCAAGACAGTGGTCGTGGCCACGGCCACCAAGGCCTTGCAGGACCAGTTGGCCAGCAAGGATCTCCCCTTCCTGCAGGAGCACCTCGGCAAGAGCTTCGAGTGGGCGGTGCTCAAGGGACGCAGCAACTACCTGTGCATGCAGAGGGTCCGCGAACTGCAGGACAAACAGAACGGCCAGCTCGAGCTGGAGGAGTTCGCCGCCACCACCAAGGTCGAAATCAAGCGCCTGGTGGAATGGTCGGGCGAGACCAGCACCGGTGATCGGGCGGACCTCACCTGGGCGCCCTCAGAGCGGGCGTGGCAAGCGGTCAGTGTGGGCAGCGACGAATGCCCCGGCGCCAACCGCTGCCCGATGGGCCCGGTGTGCTTGGCCGAAGGTGCCCGCGACCGGGCTGCGGCCGCCGATGTGATCGTGGTCAACCTCCACCTCTACGGCCTCCACGTCGGCAGCGCGGGGGCGATCCTGCCCGAGCACGACGTGGTGGTGATCGACGAGGCCCACCAGCTCGAAGACATCATGAGCGACACCGTCGGCATCGAGATCGGAGGTGGACGGTTCACCAACCTCGCCGTCACTCTGAAGCGCATCCTGCAGGACCCCAAGGTCGTCGCCCCGATCGCCGAGGCTTCGTCGACGGTCCGCGAAGTCCTTTCCCCTCTGTTGGGTCAGCGACTCCCCGTTCCGCTCCCCAGCCAGGTGCAGGATCTGCTGATCGATCTGCGCGGCCGCCTTCAGGCCGCTCAGGACGCCCTGAGGGCGATCGACACCGACGTGCCCGAAGCCCAGCAACGCAAGTTGCGCGGCGTCCAGCTGACAACCCGCCTGCAGGAGGGCATCGACATCGCCCTCGGCGAACTCACCGGATACGTCGCCTTCGTCGGCGGTGGGCCCGATCATCCGCGCCTCGAAGTGGCCCCCCTCGACGTCGCCCCGGTACTGGCCAATGGCATCTGGTCGCAGCGCACAGCGGTGCTCACCAGCGCCACAATCCCCTCGTCGTTGGGCGCCAGGGTGGGCCTGCCGGCCGGAGGGTACGACGAACTCGACGTCGGCAGCCCCTTCGACTACGAGAACCACGGCCTGCTGTACTGCGCTCTCCACCTGCCCGATCCTCGCTCGCCCGGCTATGCGGCAGGGGTGCACGATGAGCTGGTCGCCCTGATCACCGCGGCCGGTGGTCGCACCCTGGCCCTGTTCACCAGCTGGAAGGCCATGGATGCTGCGGCCGAGGCGGTCAAGGCGCGGGTCGAGGTGCCGGTGCTCACCCAGCGCGACCTGCCCAAGACGGCGCTGGTCAAGGCGTTCAGCGAGGACGAGCATGCCTGCCTGTTCGCCACGGCCGGCTTCTTCCAGGGGGTCGACATCCCCGGCCGCACCCTGAGCCTGGTGACCATCGACCGCATCCCCTTCCCCCGCCCCGACGACCCCCTCCTGTCTGCACGCCGAGAGCAGTTGGGGCCGGCGGCCTTCGCCCAGATCGACCTGCCGCGGGCGTCGATGCTGCTCGCCCAGGCCATCGGGAGGCTGATCCGTAACGCCACCGACCGCGGCGTGGTGGCAGTGTTCGACCGCCGCCTCGGCACCGCCAACTACCGCTGGGACATCATCAAGGGTCTTCCGCCGATGAGGCGCACCCGCGATCGCGCCGACGCCGAGACCTTCCTCCACGAGATCACCAGATGAGGGGCCGGTGGCTACAGTCGCCCGGATGAGCGCCATCGTCCACTGCCACGTCGTCAACTCCGTGGCCACCATCACCCTCGACTCGCCGGGCAACCGCAACGCCCTGTCCGTCCAACTCGTCACCGAGCTTGCCGAGGCTCTCGACCGCGCCGATCAGCCCGACGTGAGGGCGGTGGTCCTCGCCCACACTCCCCCGGTGTTCTGTGCCGGAGCCGACCTCAAGGAAAGGTCCGCGGCGACCCAGCCCGGCCCGGAAGCGCCGAAGAACCCGATGGGCACGATCCTCGACAGGCTGGGCTCGATGGCGGCGCCCACGATCGCCGCGGTCGACGGGCCGGTGCGCGCCGGCGGGGTGGGCATCATGGCCGCCTGCGACCTGGTGGTGGTGAACCGCTCGGTCACCTTCGCCTTCACCGAGGTGCGCATCGGCGTGGCACCGGCGATCATCAGCGTGCCCATCCTCGCCCGCTGCGGTTGGAGCAAGCTGGCGGCGCCCTTCCTCACCGGGGAGACCTTCGACGCCGCGACAGCAAAAGACATGGGTCTGGTCACCCACGTCAGCGACGATGTCGCCGCCACGGTGCAGCAATTGGTGAAGGGCATCCTCAGCGGTGCGCCGAAGGCGGTGGCCGCTACCAAGCGGGTGCTCCGTCAGGGGACGCCGAACCTGGCCGAGATGGCCGTGCTGAGCGAAGCCCTGTTCCGCAGCGAAGAGGCCGCCGAAGGGATGACCGCGTTCATCGAGAAGCGCCCACCCGCCTGGGTCGTGCCGGAAAGCTAGAAAGCCAGGAGAGCTAGACGAATAGTTCCGAGGGGTGTCGGTGGTCGCGGGTGATCCGAGTGACAGCGGCCCGCCGGGGTGCACGCCCGCACTCGGATGGTCGCCAGGCACTCGGATGGTTGCCATGCACTCGGATGGGAACTGGGTGGGCGGCGGCTGGCATGTCTATCCGGCCCGTGACCTGCTCTGGGTGACCATGCTTGTTGATCCAGTTCCGCGTCTTTCAGACACAGGCCGGCCGAGCGTTGCTTTGTTGGCGTTGAGGCGGGCACAGACCCCGGCCCAGCGCCGAGACGATTGACGCCTGACACCTCCCATGCAATGTTGGCCTGAGGCGGGCACAGACCCCGGCCCAGCGCCGATGATGACATCCGAGAGACACGAGCTAGACGGGCGACTCGACGGGAGGCTGCTGCGCTCAGAGCGCACAAACCGAACGTTGTGTTTGTGCGCTCACACAAATCCGTGCCCGTAGTCGAGCATCGGCGATCTGGTTCACGGTGGCCGCGTGAACCTTGGAACTAATCATCTAGGGCAGCAAGCGGTAGCCGATGCCGCGAGCCGTGACGATCAGCTTCGGATCGTCGGGCTGGTCCTCGATCTTCAACCTCAGGCGGCGCACATGGGCATCGACCAGACGGCTGTCGCCGAGATAGTCGTAGCCCCACACCCTCTCCAGCAGCTGGTCACGCGAGAGGACCATGTTGGCGTGGTCGGCGAACTCGCACATCAGCCGGTACTCGGTCTTGGTGAGGTTGAGCTCCGCTCCCGCCTTGAGCACGATGCCCTGTTCGCGGCGTAGCTCGACATCACCGAAACGGCTGACGGACGAGGTTGTCGCGGTGGCCTCATGGAGGTGGACGCGGCGAAGCGCAGCGCGTATGCGCGCCGCCAACTCCTTGGGCACGACCGGCTTGGTGACATAGTCGTCGGCTCCGACCTCGAGCCCGGCGACGAGGTCGTAAGTGTCGGTCTGGGCGGTGACGATGATGATCGGCACGATGCTTGCGGCCCTCAACTGGCGACACACCTCGAACCCCGACATGTCGGGCAGGCGCAGGTCGAGAAGCACCAGGTCGGGTTCGTGCGCGGCGAACAGGGCAAGGCCGGTCTGCCCGTCGGGTGCTTCGACGACCTCGTAACCCTCGTCTTCGAGGGCCAGTTTGAGAGCCACCCGGATGGCGTCGTCATCCTCGATGAAGAGCAGGGAATTCACGCGGCCACCTTTGCCGACAGCCGCCGGCTATATGAAAACTGTTACAGAAATCGCACAGGGCGAACGCTGTCTCGTCACACGACCCGATCACGATACAAGTGTTCACGCTGCACCGGTGGGGTGCCTTCCTCCCCCTGGTGCCTCACCGGCAGCGTCGAACCTGCAGACAGCATCCCTGGCGGTATATCGCCTCAACGGCCACTTACCCGGCCCAGCCCACCACGGAGATTGCATCATGTTGGCACCCTCGCTCACCGCTCACACCGATACTCACAACCGTCATCTCGAGGTGTCGATCACCGGGCCGCTCGCGACCAACCAGCACGGTGCTGCACTCCAGGTCGCCTGCCTACCCCTGCCACATGGGTATGGCCTGATCGTCGATCTTTCCCAGATCACCTTCATCACCGACACCGGCGTCGACGCACTGAAGGCACTGGCCTCAACGGCCAAGGCCGCCGGCCACCCCGTCGCGTTCGTGTGCAGCGAGTTGATCATGCGGGCCGAACTGGTGCTGGCCGACCTCGACCTGCTGGCCCCGGTGATGCAGGCACCCGAGCAGGCTCTCGCCCTGGTGGGCCAAGCAGCCTGAACCTCCCCGCACACGGCGGGTGGGGCGGATGAGCCACACTGGAGTCGTGACCGAGAAACGCCGACACCGTACCTTGCGCCTGCGAAGCCGGGTGACCCTGTACTTCTCGCTCACCGCTCTGGCCAGCACCCTTGGTCTGGCAGCGGTCACCTACGCGGTGTCACATTCTTTCCTCATCGACCAGCGCCAGCAGACCGCCCGTACCCAGGCCTACGCCAACGCCAAGACGGTCAAGGATCAACTGCTCACCGGCCAGGAGTTCGACATCATCGACCTGAGGACGGAGAGTGGAGGGTTCCCGCTTCTGCTGCGCGACGGAGTGGCCTTCACCGCCGATGCCCGTTACTCGCTCGACTCGTTCCCCCTCGAGCTACGTACCGCTGTCAGCCAGGGCGGTAGCGCCCAACAGCGCTTCGAGTTCAACGACGAGCCCTTCGTCGCCGTCGGCGTCAACATGCCCGCGGTCAACGCCCAATACCTCGAGGCCTTCCCGATGGGCAGCACCGAGCGCAACCTGAGGGCTATCGCCACCGCCCTGCTGGCGGGGTCGGGAGTGACCGTTCTGCTCGCCGGTGGGCTCGGATGGTGGACCAGCCGTCGCCTTCTACGGCCCCTGTCCCGTGTGGCCACAGCTGCCGGCGAGATCGCCACGGGTGGGCTCGACGCACGTATGCCGCCGGAGAACGATCCCGACCTTGCCCGGCTCGCCGGTTCGTTCAACGACATGGCCGATGCCGTTCAGGCTCGGATCGAGCGCGAGGCTCGCTTTGCCAGCGACGTCAGCCATGAACTTCGCTCCCCTATCACCGCTCTCACCGCTGCGGTGGAAGTACTCGACGGGCGACGTACCGACCTTCCCGAGCGCAGCCAGCAGGCCCTCGACGTCGTGGTCAGCCAGGTGCGCCGTTTCGACCACATGGTGATGGACCTGCTGGAGCTGTCGCGCATCGATGCCGGCTCGGCCGAGCTTCACCGGGAAGAGGTCCAGCTGCGCGAACTGGTGCCCCGCATCGCCCAGCGCTACGGGTTCGGCGATGTGCCCATCGAGGTCGAGAGCCGCGTGCCCGAACTCGTGCGCGTCGACAAGCTGAGGCTCGAACGCATCCTCGCCAACCTGTTGGAGAACGCCCGCGAACACGGCGGCGGCCCGGTGAGGGTGTTCGCCGAGATGATGCCCCGGCAGACCCTAGTGATCGGCGTCGACGACGCCGGGCCGGGTGTGGCACGAAGCGAGCGTTCACGGATATTCGAACGCTTCGCCCGCGGCAGCGCCGCCCGGCACAGAGTCGGCACCGGTCTCGGCCTGGCATTGGTAGCCGAGCACGCCCAGGCCCACGGCGGCGAAGCGTGGGTAGAGGACCGACCGGGCGGCGGGGCCCGTTTCAAGGTGAGCTTCGAGGAGGTCGGCTGATGCGCCTGAGAGTGCTGGTGATCATCGCCTCGCTGGCGACCGTGCAGATGGCCTGCAGTGTGGTGGAGGAGGGCACGGTCGATCAGATCAACCCCCCCTTCGGGCTCGACGACACCCTGCCCACGACGTCGACGATCGTGACCACCACCACCATGGCGGCCACCACCACGAGTGGACTGGAGACGACGACACCACCGGTGCAATCCGAGCAGGTACGCCTCTACTTCGTCACCAGCCGCCAGCTCACCTCGGTGACGGCCCAGCTCCCGTCACCCGTAACCCTGCCCCAGATCTTCGCCGCCCTCCAGGCGGGCCCGCCAGAAGGTGAGCTCGGCACCGGCCTGCGCAGCACCGTGCCGCCCCTCGCCAAGATCGACATCGTCGAGGACAGGTCTGGTGTCGCCCAGGTTGAGCTACCCGAAGGATTCTTCGACACGATCTCACCCGGTGACCAAAGGCTGGTGATCGCCCAACTGGTGCTGACCCTCACCGACAGCCGAGGCATCGGCCAGGTGGTCTTCAACCAGGCCGTGACCAAGCCCTCGGGTGAGATCATCCCGGCCGGCCAACCCCTCGCCTATCGCGACTACCTGTCCCTGCTCAGCTCCACCACCACACCGACGACCACCACCACCACGATGGTCACCATCCCGCCCGAGACGTCCACCCCCTGACCACCGATAGCGTGGTCCGCCTGATGCACAGCGGATTCGTCACCCTCGTCGGTAGACCCAACGTGGGCAAGAGCAGCCTGGTGAACCAGATGTGCGGGCGCAAGGTGAGCATCGTCAGCGACAAGCCCCAGACCACCCGCCACCGGGTGATGGGAGTGCTCACCACCAGCGAAGCCCAGCTCGTGTTCGTCGACACTCCCGGCCTGCACAAGCCGGTCACCGCCCTCGGCGCGAGGGTGAACGCCACCGCCCTCGACAGCCTCCACGACGTCGACGTCACCTGCCTGGTCATCGACGCGACGAAACCCTTCGGCAGCGGCGACCAATGGGTTGCCCGCCACCTCGACATGGCCCGCTCGATCGTCATCCTCAACAAGATCGACGCGGTGAAGGCCGGCCGCGTGATCGGCCAGCTCACCGCAACATCCGAGCTCGGTGCCGCCGAGTACTTCCCCGTATCGGCCGTCACCGGCGAGGGCATCCCCGAACTGGTGCGCCACCTCGGCACCCTCCTGCCCGAGGGGCCGCTCTACTTCCCCGAGGACACGGTGAGCGACCAGCCCGAGGAGAGGTGGGTGGCAGAACTGGTTCGCGAACAGCTTCTCGCGGTCACCCACGACGAACTGCCATACAGCATCGCCACCAGGGTCACCGAGTGGGAATGGCCCCGCATCCGGGTCGAGATCATCGTCGAGCGCGACAGCCAGAAGGGCATGGTCATCGGCAAGGGCGGTGCCGTGCTCAAAGAGGTCGGCAAACTCGCCCGCGCCCAGCTGCCCGAAGGGTGTTTCCTCGAACTGTTCGTCAAGGTCGACAAGGACTGGCAGAGGCGGCCCGACCGCGTGGAACGCCTCGGCTACTGACCGGCAACCTGGGTGCCAACCGGGGCGGCCGCCAGCTCTGCCATGTGGTTCGCCAGGTCGCGGTAGGAACGAGAGAAGCGCACCACGATGGTGGCCACGACCCCCATCAGCCCGGCGATGGTGAAGATCAATGCCAGACCGCGTTCGTAGCCAGTGCCGAACCAGCCTCCGATCAGGTCGGCCCCGCGGCCATCAGTCATGAGGGGGATGAAGAAGGTCTCGGCGAGCGGCCCGATCATCAGAGCCGTGATCGGCGCCGCAGCGCTCTCCACCGTGGTCGCAAACCCGAAGACTCGACCCTGGCGCTCGAAGGGCACCGTGGCCTGGAGCACGGTCTGCTCCGCTGCCTCGATGACCGGTGTCAGCACGAGCCAGATGAACATGCCCACTGCCAACATCACGACCGAAGACCTGATCGCGAACAGGGAGCAGACAGCCCAGATGATGAGGTTGCAGATCACCAGCAGCCTCAGGGGCCGGTGCCCGAGACCCCGCCGTGCCACCACCAGCCCGCCGATGATGAAGCCCATGCTCAGCACACCCCAGAGGAAACCCCAGACCTCGACCGAAACGAGAGACAGGCCGTAGGCGTCCATCAACGACATGAACACCCCACCGAGGAAGTTGTTGAACGAGGCGAAGAGGATCAGCATCAACAGGCCAGGCACACCGGTGACGATTGCGAGAGTGCCGCGCAGGTCGATGTTCTTGTGCCCCTCGGCATGGTGAGCCGTCGGAGGTTCCTCGGGGACGCTCACGGTCAGCAGGTGGGCCAGCGAGACCGCCGTCGCGGCGAGGGCGAGACCGTACGCCCACCCCATTCCGAGGTTGCCGATCACCAGCCCGCTGAACACCGAGGTGACCGCGAACGCCGCACCGGTGGCCATACCGATCTGCCCGTTGGCGTGGGCCCTGCGGTCTTCGGGCACGAGCAGGGTGACGCATGTGGACAGGGCGATGGAACGCAGGTGGCCGGCCACCGAACCGCCCAAGGTGAGCACCGCCAACACCCAGAACCATGGATTACCGAGGCTGAGCAGGTCTTCGGGTCCGACCGCGGCGTATACAACGGTCGCGCCGGCGAACAACCCGAGGGTGAGCGAGGTGGACACCACCATCGCGTGGTGCTTCAGGTGACGGTCGACAAATGCCCCGAGCACCACCCCGAACGCGGCAGCGGCCAGCGCATAGGCGCTCCCGATGACCGACGTGGCCACCACAGAACGGGTCTCGAGGAACACCCAGAAGGTGAGCGCGAACCACAAGAAGCTGGTGGTGACGCCGGCGATGAGCGAGTTGAGCAGGAGGCTGCGGAAGGTGAGCAAGCCGTCGCGCGGGGCGTGGGAGACAGGGTCACACCTGGCTGGCGCGGCCTGCCCAGAACGGTGAGCGCAGCTCCCGCTTGAGCACCTTGCCGCTGCCCGTCTTGGGCAGTTCATCGATGAAGGTGACCGACTTCGGCACCTTGTAGTGGGCGAGGTGAGCCCGGGCGAAATCGGCGATCTCGTGGTCGCTTACATCGGCGCCTTCACGCAGCACGACAACGGCGTGCACGCTCTCGCCCCACTCCTCGCTGGGCACTCCGAAGACCGCCACCTCCAGCACGTCGGGGTGGTGCTCGAGGGCCGCTTCGATCTCGGCGGGATAGACGTTCATGCCACCGCTGATGATCATGTCTTTCTTGCGGTCACAGATGTAGAAGTAGCCCTCGTCGTCGCGGTAGGCGATGTCGCCGACGGTCTGAAAGCCGTCGCGGTGTTCGGCCATGAACTTGTCGTGCTGCTTGTAGTAGTCGGCGAACACGCTCGGGCTGCGCACGAAGAGCTCGCCCGTGTTCTCCGGGCCGGTGCCGGTGACCTCGTTGCCCTCGTCGTCGAGCAGCTTGATCTCGACCATCGGCGCCGGCTGGCCGCACGAACCGGGCTTGCGCATCTGGTCGGCGGGCAGAAGTACAGAGTTGACACCCAACTCGGTGCTGCCGTAGACCTCGAACAGGCTGTCGGCGGGCAGGTCGCGGACATACATCTGCTTCAGGGCGAAGCTCCACGGGGCTGCGTTGGCGACCATCCGCTTGATCGACGACACGTCGTAGCGAGCCTTCACCTCTTCGGGCAGGTTGCAGACCAAGCGGATGGGTGTTGGCGCAGCGAACGTCGACGACACCTTGTACTTGTCGACCAGACGCAGCCAGTCCTCGGCGTTGAACTTGCGCTGGAGCACCACCGTGTTGCCGAGGACCTGGGCCATGGCCATGAAACCCCCCGGGCCCGAGTGGTAGAGCGGCCCGGTGGGCATGTAGATGTCGTCGGGCTGATAGCCGATGTGCATCATCAGGGCGAAGCCCTGCGAAGGGTCGACCCCTCCCCGGCGCAGGGCACCCTTGGGCTTGCCGGTGGTGCCACTGGTGTAGATCATCGTCGAGCCCGCCTCCGTGCCCTCGGGGATGCTCGGTTCTCCGGGGTCGGCTGCAGCGATGAGAGGGTCGAGGGCGATCATCCCATCGGGGGCTTCGCCATCGAACACGAGGTAGTGCTTGACCTTGGGCAGCTCACCGCGCACACGCTCGAACATCGCGGCGAACTCGGAGTCGACGATGACGGCAGTGGCATCGCTGTGGTCGGTTACGTACGCGGCTTCCTCATCGCTGAGGCGGTAGTTCAAGGGTACGGAAGTGATGCCGAGCTTGCGGGCCGCGCTCGATCGCCTCGACCACGCCGAGGGAGTTCTGGCCGCACCAGACCAGCTTCGACTCACCGGGGTGAATGCCCAATCCGAGCAGGACGTTGGCCACCTGGTTAGCCCTGGCATTGAGCTCGGCGAAGGTGAGCGTTAGCACGGTGCCGTCGGGCCGGTCGTCGATGAGGGCAAGCTTGTCGGGCATCGAAACGGCGTGAGCGGAGAGGAAGTCGGCCATGGCTTCAACGTAGACGAACCGCACATGCCAAACTCCAGTCATGGCACCACGCATCATCAACGGCAGCTCAGAGCTGAAGACCCTCGTCGGCGAACACCTCGGCTACAGCGAATGGACCGAGATCACCCAGGGGCAGGTGAACCTCTTCGCCGAGGCCACCGGCGATCACCAGTGGATCCACGTCGACCCCGAGAGGGCGATCAAGGAGAGCCCCTTCGGTGGCCCCATTGCCCACGGCTACCTCACCTTGTCGCTCGGGCCCGTACTTCTGCCCCAGGTGGCCATCACCACCGGGTTCAAGATGGGCGTCAACTACGGCTGCAACAAGGTGAGGTTCATGTCGCCGGTCCCGGTCGGAGCGAGGCTCCGTCTCGGCGTGAAGCTACTGGCCGCCGACGACATCGCCGGAGGCCTGCAGACCACCTATGAGTTCCTCTTCGAGTGCGAAGGCGCCACCAAGCCGAGTTGCGTGGCCGAGGTGATCTACCGCGTATACGAGTGAGGGCCCCGGCTGTCGCTCAGCGGAAGTTGGGCATCACCTCGGTGGCGAAGAGCTCCATCGTCTCGGTGTCGGGATAGTCGGACGCCCACGGGATGAACCCCGTGCAGCCGAGGTCGATGTAGGTGCGGATCTTCTCGCTCACCTGCTCGGGAGTGCCCACCAGGTTTCCGGCCCGCCAGGATTCCAGCGGCTCGCCCCAGAAACTGCGGCTACCCGCGGCATCGACCTCCGCCTCGGTGGAGCGGACGAACACCTCGGGGCTCCACGTCTTGCGGATGGTGGCTTCGTCGCGCCCCACCGCGGCACAGTGACCCTTCAAGACCTCGCGCTTGTGCGCCCACTCGGGCGGATTGCCGCCGAAGTTGCTGCAGTCGGCATGGTTGGCCACGACCCTCAAGGTGAGCTGCTCGCCTCCACCACCGATCCAGATCGGCGGGGTCGGCTGCTGAAGCGGCTTGGGATCGCAGTGGGCCCGGTGCAACCTGTAGTGATCGCCGTCGTAAGTGGTCTCCGGCTGGGTCCACATGCTCTTCACGATCTCGACCGACTCGCGGAGCATCCCGATCCGCTCCTTCGGCCTGGCGAACTCGTAGCCGTAGCCCCGGTACTCGTTCTCATACCAACCGGCGCCGATACCCCAGTCGAGGCGACCCCCACTGATCACATCGATCGTGGACGTGATCTTCGCCAGTAGGGCCGGGTTGCGGTAGCTGTTGCAGCCCACCATCTGGCCGAGTCGCACCCGGGTGGTGATCTGGCTGATGGCGGCCATGGTCGTCCAGCACTCGAACACCGCCTCGTGGGCCGGCTTGGGCACATTGTGGAAGTGGTCGTAGAGCCAGATCGAGTCGTAACCGAGACGCTCGGCGAGCAGGGCCAGCTCGACGGCCTTCTGCCACTTCGCCTCGGCGCCGTCGATCGAGGACAGCTCCATCTTCCAGCCCTGGGGCATGAACATCCCGAACAGCACACGGGACACATCGCGGGTGTCGACGACTGGGCCGACAGGAACTGCTATCTCGGTCATGGGCCAAGGGTACCCCTGGGGCTAGGTTGGCCCGGCATGACGGCAGAGTTCTCGGTAGCCGAAATTCACGAGGCAATAGCCGCTCTCCGCCCGGATGATGCCTGCCTCGTCTTTCGCGACCGCCGCCTCACTTGGAGCCAGGTCACCGAGCGCACCCGGCGGCTGGCCAATCACTTCCTCGCCAACGGCCTCGGTTGCCACACCGAACGCGACCAGTTGGCCGGCCACGAGAGCGGCCAGGACCATGTGGGCATCTACCTGCACAACGGTAACGAGTACCTCGAGACCATGCTGGGGGCGTTCAAGGCGCGTGTCGCCCCGTTCAACGTGAACTACCGCTATGTGGCCGAAGAGCTGCACTACCTGCTCACCGACTCCCACGCCTCGGCCATCGTGGTGCACAGTCAGCTTGCTCCCACCCTCGCCGAGGTGCTCGCCGACCTCCCCGACCTGAAGGTCATCTTGCAGGTGCCCGACGACTCGGGCAACGCCCTGCTGCCGGGCGCAGTGTGGTACGAGGACGCTCTCGCCGCTGCGTCGCCCGGCGCGACCCGACGTCGAGTGGAACCCCGACGACCTCTACATCCTCTACACCGGCGGCACCACCGGCATGCCCAAGGGAGTGCTGTGGCGCAACTCCGACGCCAACGTCGAGTGCTTCGGAGGCAGCCGCGCCCCAACCCTCGAGGGCGTTCTGGCCGAGGCCGGGGGCGGCATGCGCGCCCTGCTTGCCCCCCCGTTCATGCACGGCGCGGCGCACTGGATGAGCTTTCGCACGTGGAACACCGGTAGCACCGTGTATGTGCAGTCCGTGACCGAACACCTCGACCCATGCGACATCTGGAGCCTGGTCGAACGAGAGCAGATCACCTTCCTGCTCATCGTCGGCGATGCGTTCGCCCGACCCCTGCTCGACGAACTCGATCGCCACAAGTACGACCTGTCGAGCCTCAGCGCCGTCTTGTCGGGCGGAGCGCCACTCAGCGCCCATTACAAGGACGAGCTGATCGCCCACATGCCTACCGTGCTGGTCGTCGACGGCCTCGGCTCATCGGAGGCCGGAGGACAGCTCTCACAACTATCCGCCGGCGCTGGGTCCACCAGCGGCACCTTCCCCGCCGCCCCCGGCAACCATGTGCTCAGCGAAGACCTCACCCGCGAGCTCGCGCCCGGCGACCCTGAGCTCGGCTGGTTGGCCAAGAGCGGTCGCCTGGCCCTCGGCTACCTCGGCGACCCGACCAAGACAGCCGCCACCTACCCGGTGATCGTGGGAGTGCGCTACGCCGTGCCGGGCGACCGCGCCAGGCTCGCTGCCGGCGAACTCATCGAACTGCACGGCCGCGACTCCGTCACCATCAACTCCGGCGGAGAGAAGATCTTCGCCGAGGAAGTCGAGGCTGCGGTCAAACGGCACCCCAGCGTCTACGACTGCGTCGTCGCCGGCCGGCCGAGCGAGAAGTGGGGCAACGAGGTGGTGGCGGTGGTGAGGCTGCGCCCAGGCCACCAGCCCGACGACGCCGGCCTCCTGGCCGAGGCCGAGCGACACATCGCCCGCTACAAGCTTCCCAAGGCGATCGTCTATGTGGCCGACGTGGTGCGCTCGCCGAGCGGCAAGGCCGACTACCGCTGGGCGAAAGAGACCGCCACCCGCGGATAGCCCTCGGCTACGGGTAACCGGGTTGGGTTGGCCGGCTCGTAGCCTGGCGCGAATGGCCGAGCGCAGCTGGGATCGCGAAACCCTTCCGGAGGGCGATGAGAAGGTCACGGCCGTTCGACAGATGTTCGACGCCATCGCCCCCCGATACGACCTGATCAACCGGATAATGACGTTCCGCCTCGACGTGCGTTGGCGGCGCAAGGCGGTGAAGCTGCTCGCCCTTCCGACAGCCAGCACCGTCATCGACCTCGCCGCCGGCACTGGCGACCTGTGCGTAGATCTGCAACGCGCCGGGCACCATCCCCTCGCCTTCGATCTCAGCTTCGGCATGCTCTGCGCCGACCGCAGCGGCAGCCCCCGGGTGCAGGCCGACATCTTGCGCCTACCCCTACCAGACCACTCTGTCGATGGCGCCACCTGCGGGTTCGCCCTGCGCAACCTCGCCGATCTCCCTGCCTTCTTCGTCGAACTGGCCCGAGTGGTGAGGCCCGGGGGGCGCATCGCCCTGCTCGACGTCGGCGTGCCCCACAACCGCTTCATCCGTTGGGGCAACAACATCTACTTCGGCAAGGTGGTGCCCCGGATCGGCGCCCTGCTCAGCGATGGAGCCGCCTATCGCTACCTGCCCAAGAGCATCTCCTACCTGCCTCCACGCGACGAGATGGTGGAGCTCCTGCGCCGCGCAGGTTTCGCCGACGCCGAGCACCGTCAGCTCTCCGGTGGGCTCACCCAGTTGATGATCGGCACCCGCGACTGACATGCGCGCCCGCACCAGGCCCCTGTCCGCGTACACCGCGCCTGGCCAACCCGAGGTCGACCTCGAAGACATCGCCCGCGGCGACGGCTACCTCTTCGTTCGCAACGGTGTCGGCCTGGCGGGAAGGGGTGAGGCAGCTCGAGTACCTCTGGCCGACGTGCCGAACTTCCTCGCCGCCATCGACCACACCGATGAGGTGGGTGGAGTACATCCGCTGGCAATAGGGGCGATCCCCTTCGAGCCGGGCAGTCAGTGCGAGCTGTTGATCCCCGCGGTCACCGTGGGCAAGGCCGCCGACGGCCGCCGGTGGGTCACCACCATCGACGGTGCCGAGACCGACCTGACACCTGTCGCGCCCCCCACCCCGCGGGCCCAGGAGTTCACCGTAAGACCCCTCACCCCGATCGACCTCTATCTCGCCGCCGTGGCCACAGCTCGCGACGCGGTTCGCGGAGGCAGGCTCACCAAGGCCGTCATCGCTCGCGAAGTACAGGTTCGCAGCCCCGAACCGATCGACGTGCATTCCGTTCTGCTGAGGCTGAAGGCGATGTTCGGGCTCAGCCATCGCTACAGCATCGACGGCTTCATCGGCGCCTCGCCGGAACTGCTCGTCGAAGTGCAGGGCAGCACGGTGCGTTCCCACCCCCTCGCCGGCACCACGCCCCGCACGGGCGACCCCGACACCGATCGCCTTGCGGCCGCCGAACTGCTCGCCAGCGAGAAGAACCAGATCGAGCACCGGGTGGTGATCGACATGATCCACGACACCCTGCTTCCGTGGTGCAGCTACCTGGACTGGGAGCCCGAAGCGAGCATCGTCACCGTCGCCAACGTGCAACACCTCGGAACGGCCATGGAAGGTCACCTCAGTGAGCCCCGCCCGAACGTGCTCGAACTGGTCGCCGCCCTGTCCCCCACCCCGGCGCTCGGAGGCTTCCCCCGGGCCGAAGCACTGGAGCTCATCGCCCTCACCGAAGGCTTCGTGCGCGGCCGCTACGGAGGTGCCGTGGGCTGGGTAGACGCCACCGGCGACGGTGCGTGGGCCGTGGCCATCCGCTGTGCTGAGCTCTCCGCCGACCGGCTCACGGCGCGGTTGGTGGCGGGGGGCGGCATCGTGGCCGACAGCGAGCCACTCAGCGAGCTGGCCGAGACCCAGGCGAAGCTGCAGGCGATGCTGGCGGCAATCGTCAGGCCCTGAGCCTCACCGGTATTCGCGGTCAATCCAAGACGGCCGCAACAGAGGCCTGGATGCGCTCGTGCACGGCCACGTTCTCGCCCCGGTTACTGACCACCCTCACCACCGTGGCCTCGCGGTCGGTGACTGCAGAGAGCAAGTCGTCGACCGAGTCGACCGTTCGCGCCCCGAGGCCGTGGGCCCTCGCCAGGCCGACGAGGTCGGTGCCGTGGGGTGTGCCGAAGAGCTGCTCGAAGCGCTCCGTGCTGAGCGCTGCCGCCTGAGGCAGGAAGGAGAAGATGCCGCCACCGTCGTTGTCGATCACCACGAGGGTGAGTGGCAGTTGACGTGAGACCAGCCCGGTGAGTGAGGACTGGTCGTGACAGAAGGCGACGTCGCCGAGCAACACCACCGTCGGTCGACCAGCGCCCTCTGCCACTCCGATGCCTGTGGCGATGACCCCGTCGATGCCGTTGGCTCCACGGTTCGACGACACCACTGTGGAGCTCGCCGCGCCGAACCATTCGACGTCGCGCACAGGCATCGAAGAAGACAGCACCAACCTGGCGTCGACCGTCGAAAGTGCCCTGGCCACACCCGGTTCGGTGAGCCTCGGCTCTGCGCCGAGAGCGGCGTCGAGAGCGGCCTGGGCCTTGCCCTCGGCATCCTGCCAGCGGGCTGCCCAAGGGGTGCCCGCAGCACCCTTGGCCGCAGTGTTCAGCAGAGGGGTGAGCGCGTCGCACACGGCGGCCACCTCGCCGAACAGCCTCTCGGTGATCATGCCCGTCGGGTCGAGGATGCGTCTCTGGGCATGGACCTGGACCTGGACGGCACCCGACGACTGGAGCCACTGGCCGAGCACCTTCGAGGCCGGTGGCTCGCCGAGGTGGAGCACCGCCGACGGAACATGATCGGCGGCGAACCGAGGGTGACGCAGCAGAGGGTCGAACGCACACACCGCCTGGGGCAGGTGCCGGCAACCCGAGCGGGGGTCGGCCAGCACGGGCCAACCGAGGGCTTCCGCGAGCTGCTGCACAGACTGCGGCCGGTCCACCCCCCGACCGGCGACGATGACACCTCGTGGCTGGTCGAGGAGGGCGGCGAGATCGGTGGGCTCCAACCGGCTGAGGAACCATCCTCCTTCATCGGCCGTGATCGTCGGCTCGCTGGCCGGCAGTTCTCCGGCCGTGCCGAGCAAGGGCTCACGGAATGGCAAGTTGATGTGCACCGGGCCGGGATCCACCCCGACGGCGGCGAGGAACCCGTCGGCGGCGAACCCGCGCCACTCCCCCGCCTCTGCTTCATCGGGCACACCTGGGTCGGCGTAGAAGCGCACGACGTCGCCGTAGAGCTCGGTCTGGTCGATGGTCTGGGGCGCGCCGACACCCTTCAACTCGGGGGGCCGGTCGGCGGTGAGCACCACCATGGGAACACCGGAGAGATCGGCCTCAACGACCGCGGCGTGGAAGTGGGTGGCCGCCGTGCCACTGGTGCACAACAGGGCCGCCGGGACACCCGTCGACAATCCGATCCCGAGGGCGATGAAGGCCGCACTGCGTTCGTCGTGCACGACGTGGAGTTGAAGGTCCGTGCGAGCGGCCAGCGCCAAGGCCATCGGCGTGCTGCGCGAGCCCGGCGCGACGACGGCGTGACGCATGCCCATGCGCACCCACTGGTCCACCAGGGTCGCACAGAAGGTGACCTGGGCATCGGCCGGTGTCATGGGGCAACGATAGGGCGAGTGGGGCGTATCCTCGCCATGTGCAGCCCACCCAAGCGCCGGAGCCCGCCCCGAGCGAGTGGCGCGAGATCTCCGGCCCCCTCGCTGCGGAGATGACCGGCGACGACGCCGACAGTCGCATCGTGTTCATCCACGGCTTCACCCAGACGGCCAACTCGTGGAAGCCGATCGCCAACCACTTCCGCGAGCGCGGGCACCAGTGCGTCGTCGTCGACCTACCCGGCCACGGGGGCTCGGCCCGTGTGCGCGCCGACCTGCGACGTACCGCCGACATGGTGGCGGCAATCGGCGGTCGGGCCACCTATGTCGGCTACAGCCTCGGCGGCCGGGTCTGTCTTCACCTTGCACTGATGTACCCCGACCTCGTCCAGCGGTTGGTACTCCTCGGCGCCCACCCCGGTATCGACGATGATGGCGAGAGGGCGGCGCGCCGCGAGAGCGATGACCACCTCGCCGACCACATCGTCGAAGTCGGGCTCCCCCAGTTCCTCGCCGAGTGGTCGTCCCAGGCACTCTTCGGTGGTCTCGTCCTCCACGAGGCCGAACTCGCCGATCGTCTGCGCAACACTCCCGAAGGTCTCGTCAACAGCCTGTCTATGGCGGGCACGGGCACCCAGACTTCGCTGTGGCCGAGGTTGCGCGAGCTGGCCATGCCTGTGCTGGCGATGGCAGGCGAGAACGACACGAAGTTCGTCGGCGTGGCGGCGCAGATCGCCAATGCAGTCATCGACGGCACATTTGTGTCGCTCGGCGGAGCCGCTCATGCAGCCCACCTCCAGAACCCTGGCGCAGTGATCGCAGCAATCGAAGGTTTCGTACCCTCACCCCCGTCGGCACCCCAGTCGGCACCCCACGCCTAGCCGATCAGTTCCAAGGGGCGTCAGTGGCCGGGTTTGTGTGAGCGCACAGACCGAACGTTCGGTTTGTGCGCTCTGAGGGCAGCAGCCTCCCGTCGAGTCGCCCGTCTAGCTCGTGTCTCTCGCATGTCATCATCGGCGCTGGGCCGGGGTCTGTGCCCACCTCAACGCCAACAAAGCAACGCTCGGCCGGCCTGTGTCTGAAAGACGCGGAACTGGATCAACAAGCATGGTCACCCAGAGCAGGTCACAGGCCGGATAGACATGCCAGCCGCCGCCCACCCAGTTCCCATTCGAGTGCCTGGCAACCATCCGAGTGCCTGGCAACCATCCGAGTGCGGGCGTGCCCCCCGGCGGGCCGCTGTCACTCGGATCACCCGCTCAGAGGCGTTCGCGCTGGCTCACGACCTAGTCGGCGCGCGCGCTCACACAAATCCGTGGTGGTAGTCGTCCGGCGGGTGTTCGGGAACCAACTGCGGTGCCCGGCTCCCGCGCGAGCCCCTTGGGACTGATCATCTAGACCGAGATGGCGATCCCCACCGCCGTCAACACGCCGGTCACCAATTGCATCCGTCCGGTGGCGCCAAGCACCGCGATGAGCCCACCACCCTTTGCCCCTCCACGGACGGCCTTCACCGCAGGAACCGCCGCTACCCCGCCGACGAGGCCGAGAACCGCCCACTCCCGCCCGGTGACGCCGATGAGAGCCACGAGCACCAACGCTGCCACCAACAGGGCCAGGTAGAGCCAGCGGGTCCTCTGATCGCCGAGGCGTACGGCAAGAGTGCGCTTGCCCACCGCCCGATCGGTGGGGATGTCGCGGAGGTTGTTGATCACCAGCAGGGCGCATGCCAGGCAACCCGCTGCGCAGCCGGCCATCCACGCCACCCCGGTGATGCGTTCGCACACCACATAGGCCGTGCCCGTTGTCGCCACCAGACCGAAGAAGACGAAGACGAATACCTCGCCGAGCCCCATGTAGCCGTAAGGCTTCGGGCCACCGGTGTAGAACCACCCGGCGAGCAGGGCCGCCGCGCCGACGGCGAGGAGCCACCACGTGGTCGCTACGGCAAGAGCCAGGCCGGCCACAGCGGCCAAGGCGAACATCGCCAGCGCCGCCCGCTTCACCTCACCCGGGGAGGCGAACCCACCGGCCACGAGCCGGGTCGGCCCGACGCGCACATCGTCGGTGCCCTTCACCCCGTCGCTGTAGTCGTTGGCGTAGTTCACCCCAACCTGCAAGGCCAGGCTCACCACCAACGCAGGGCCCACACGCCACCACACCGGATGGGGCTCTCCGACGGCGGCCGCGGCGCCGAGGGCGACCGGCACCACCGCTGCGGGAAGGGTTCGAGGACGGGCACCTAGCAACCAGCGATTCATCCCAGCCATTCTCGCCTAATAGCCTCACCGTCGTGCCACATCTGGTTGCGATCGACCTGCCCGGTGGGCCCGCCTACGTCGATGCGCTCCGTCGCGGATGGGACGAAGGCGATGCTGTACTGCCGATCGACCGCCGCCTGCCGCCGCCGGCGAGGGCCGCCCTACTGGCAGCGATGGCACCCACCCACCTCGTCGATGCGGCCGGAGACCACATCCTCGGCGGCCGCGAGGTGGAGCCCGGCGACGCTCTCGTGGTAGCCACCAGCGGGTCCACCGGCACACCCAAGGGAGTGGTGCTCACCCACGACGCGGTGAGGGCATCGGCTCTGGCCACCTCGCACCGCCTCGGCATCACCGCCACCGACACCTGGCTCGCCTGTCTGCCCCTGGCCCACGTGGGCGGGCTGGCCGTGATCACCCGCGCCCTACACACCGGTACGGGCTTGGTGGTGCACGACGGGTTTGATCCCGCCCGGGTGAGGGAGGCAGCCGAGGACGGCGCCACCGCTGTGTCGCTGGTCGCCACCGCCCTACAGCGCGTCGACCCTTCTCTGTTCCGGGTGGTCGTGCTCGGCGGGTCGCGGCCGTCGGCAGAGCCACCCCCCAACTGCCACACCACCTACGGCCTCACCGAGACAGGAAGCGGTGTGGTCTACGACGGTCAGCCCCTCGACGGAGTCGAAGTGTCCATCACCTCCGACGGTGAGGTGATGGTGAGGTGCCCGATGCTGTTGCGCTGTTACCGCGACGGCACTACGCCGATCGATGTCGACGGATGGCTTCGCACTGGGGACCTCGGCCGCTGGCTGCCCGACGGCCGGCTCCACGTCGAAGGACGTCGTGGCGATTTGATCATCAGTGGCGGCGAGAACATATGGCCCGAGCCGGTCGAGGCAGCCATCGCCCGTGTGCCCGGCGTCCTTGAGGTGGCAGTGGCAGGCGTTCCCGACCCCGAGTGGGGGCACAGGGTCGTTGCCTGGGTAGTGCCCGGCGCCCAGCCGCCCACCCTGGCCGCAGTTCGCGCCGCCGTGGCCGAACAGTTGCCCGCGTTCTGCTGCCCGAAGGAGTTGAGGCTGGTCGCCGAGCTGCCACGCACAGCCTTGGGCAAGGTGCAGCGACACCTGCTTGCGCCAACCGCCGAGCACTAGGGTTCCGCCGATGGATCGCACGGGGCGCCGCCTGCCCGGCAGCTACTGGCGCCTGTGGACCGCCAGCGGGATCTCCAACCTCGGCGACGGGGTGCTCCTCGCCGCCCTACCCCTGCTCGCCGCGCGCGAGCACCGACAGCGCCCTGTCGGTGAGCCTCATCTCCACCTTCTTCACCATCCCCTGGCTGCTCTTCGCCCTGCCTGCCGGGGCACTGATCGACCGCATCGATCGGCGCCGGATACTCGTCAGCGCCGACCTATTCCGAGGCGTGTTGGTGGCGGGTCTTGCGGCCATCGCCGCAGTGACCGATGTCCAGATCTGGATGCTGTGGGTGCTCGCGTTCGGCCTCGGCGTTGGCGAGGTCTTCTTCGACAGCACCTCGCAGGCGATCCTGCCGGCGATCGTGCCCGCCGACCGACTGGAGCAGGCCAACGGCTGGCGTTACTCGGTCGAGATGGCCACCAACACCTTCCTCGGCCTGCCCGTCGGGAGTGTGCTCTTCGCTGCCGCGGTGTGGATGCCGTTCGGGGTCGACGCGGTGTCCTTCGTCGTCGCCGCCGTCCTCGCGGCCAGCCTGCGCGGCTCGTTCAAGCCCGCCGCCGCGGCAACCCCCCAGTCGATGAGAGCCGACGTGGGCGAGGGATTCCGTTGGTTGTGGGGCCACCAACTGTTGCGCAACCTGGCTATCGGGCTGGCGCTCACCAACCTCGCCTTCGCCGCGTGCGAGAGCACCTTCGTGTTGTTCGCCACACGCGAGCTCGGGGTCAGTGAGCGCTTCTTCGGCCCCCTGGTGGCCATCGTCGGTGGGGGCAGCATCCTCGCCGGAATGCTCGGCAGCAAGCTCGTCGACAGGGTCGGCAGGAGGTTCGCGATCCTCGTCGCCGCCTTCGCCCCGGTGGTGACAATGGCCGCGATCGGCACCGTTGCCATCACCTGGTGGGTGGTGGCGATGACCACGGTCCAAGCGGTGATGATCACGATCTGGAGCATCATCGCCGTCTCCTTGCGCCAACAGATCGTTCCCGACCACCTCTTCGGCCGGGTGAACAGTGTCTACCGCTGGTTCAGCTGGGGAGCGATGCCGATCGGCGGGGTGCTCGGCGGGGTCGTCGCCCAGAACTTCGGCCTGCGGGCCCCCTACTTCTTCGGCGCAGCGGTGATGCTCGTCGCCTACGTGTTGATCGCCACCCATGTCACCGAGAGCGCCATCGCCAAGGCCATCAGTGCCAACAGATCTCCCCTGCCGGACAACCCGGACCAGCTCCCCACTGCGGATGACGAGACCCCGATCTCGCTCGACCGCGACCCGTTCGACGAACTCCTGTAGGCGTCAGGCCGGGGTCGGCTCACCGTCGTGGTGGGAGCGATCGGGCTCGAGAGTGACTTTCACCCGTCGGATCCGCCGGCCCTCGAGCTCCGCCGCCGCAAAGCGCCATCCTTCGTACACGACAAACTCGCCTAGCACGGGTAGGTGCTCGAGGGTACCGAAGATGAAGCCGGCCGACGGTGTCCCAGTCGTCGTCGGGGATCTGCACCCCGATCAGGTCGTTGAGGTCGTCAATGGCCATCCCGCCATCAACTATGTAGGCGCCATCGGCCAGAGGGAGGACCTCGGCATCCTCCTCGTCGTGCTCGTCTATGATCTCGCCGACCAGCTCTTCGAGGCAGTCCTCGAGGGTGACCAACCCTGCCAGCGCGCCGTACTCATCGATCACCAGCGCCAGGTGGTACTTCTGCGCCTGCATCTCGCGCATCAACCGGTTCACCGGCTTGTTCTCGGGCACGAAGTGAACTCGGCGGAGCAGTTCAGTCGACGGGTCGGTTGCCGCCGCCCTCGCGCTCGGCACGCATCAGGTCCTTGGCATAGGCCAAACCCTGCACGTCGTCGTCTTCGTCGGCGTTGACCACCGGCAGACGGCTGTAGCCGTGCTCGATGGCCACGTCGAGGGCCTGGGTGACGGTGGAGTGGTGGGGAACGGTGACAATGTCGGGACGGGGCACCATCACCTCGCGAGCCACCGTGTCGCCGAACTCGATGATGCTCTCGATGAGCTCGCGCTCTTCCTCTTCGATCACCTCATCCTCGGCCGCGGTGCCGACAATGCCGAGTAGTTCGGATTCGCTGACGAAGGGCCCCTGCTCCAGGCCCTTGCCCCTGACGATGACGTTGGTGAGCTTGATCAGCCCACGCGATATCCAGCGCAGAGGCGGGAATGCGACCAGCGCCGAGACTGGCCGCGAAGCCAGGAGGGCCGCCCTCTGCGGGTAGAGCACCGCGTATGTCTTCGGCACGGCCTCGGCAAGGACGAAGAAGACGACCAGGTTGAGCACGACACCGATGGCAACACCCCAGCCGCCGAACAACCGCCCGGCCACGACGCTGGTGAGGGTGGCCTGCAGGATCTGGAACAGGTTGACGGTGAGCAGAAGCGGGTTGACCCACCTCTCGGGCTCGTAGACCAACTTCTTCAATGCCTTACCGGACTTGTGCCCCTGTTCGGCCAACGAGGTGGCACGCGGACTGCGACATGCGCGACAAGCCCATCTCGGCCACCGACAGGAAGATCAACGCGATGAGCAGGACGAAGATGGCCACGAGCATCAGCAGGTCGAGGTTGGAGAACTCGGAGGCGATCACTCCGCCTGCTCCTGACGGAACCCGACCGGCGCCGGCCCACGCCAATGATGAGCCTCGAGCAACTCCAACTCGCGCGAGCGCATCCGGGTGAGAGCCGCAGGGGCGTCGTGGTCGTAGCCGAGGATGTGCAGCACCCCGTGAACCACCAGCAGGGCCAGTTCGTCGTCGAGGGTGCCAGCATGGTCCGGGGCTTGAGCGGCAGCGACGGAAGGGCAGATGACGACGTCGCCCAGCAGCAGGGGCATGTCGCCGGGGTCCGGCGGGGCGCGGTCAGGGCCTCGACTGGGTGGCTGGTTGTGCATCACGATCTCGGCCTCGGCGGCATCGATGGGGAAGGACAGCACGTCGGTGGCCCCCTCCTTGCCCATGTAGTCCTCGTTCAGCTCGGCTATCTCCGCTTCGCTGACGAACAGCAGGGCCAACTCGGCCAAGCCGCGCACACCCTCGGCGTGGAGCACGTCGGCGGCAAGGTCCTGCCAACGGCCGAGGTCGACGGGCACCGCCGTCTGCTCGTCGGCACAGAACACTTCCGGCTCGCCGTCGCCACCTACACGGCGGGGCTTGTCGAGGCGCGGCCGGGCACCCTCAACCACGGGCACCAGCCGGGGTAGACCCCTTGGCCGGTTCGGCACGCTCGTAGGCGGCGACGATGTCGCCCACGATGGGGTGCCTCACCACGTCGCCCTTGCCGAGGTGGACGAACGCCAAACCCTCGATGCCCTGCAGCGTGCGTTCGAGGCCGACGAGACCGCTGCGGCCATCGGGAACGTCGACCTGGGTGGTATCACCGGTGACCACCACCTTGGAGCCGAAGCCGATACGGGTGAGGAACATCTTCATCTGCTCCGGCGTCGCGTTCTGCGCCTCATCGAGGATGATGAAGGAGCTGTTGAGCGTGCGGCCGCGCATGAACGCGAGAGGCGCCACCTCCACCGCCTGACGTTCGAGCAGCTTCTGCGCACCCTCGGGTTCGACCATGTCGTAGAGCGCGTCGTAGAGCGGCCGCAGGTAGGGGTCGATCTTGGCCATCAGGTCGCCGGGCAGGAACCCGAGCCGCTCGCCCGCTTCGACCGCCGGGCGGGTGAGGATGATGCGCTGCACCTGCTTGGTCTGCAGCGCCTGCACGGCCATGGCGACGGCCAACCAGCTCTTGCCCGGTACCGGCCGGCCCGAGCCCGAAGGTGATCACGTTGGCCCGAATGGCGTCGATGTAGCGCTTCTGCCCGGCCGTCTTGGGGCGAATCGGGCGGCCCTTGGCGCCGCGCATGATGTCGTCGGTGAGCACCCGGCTCGGTCTCTCGTTGTCGCGGATCATCTCGATGCTGCGCCGGGTGCTGGCCTCGTCGAGGTGCTGCCCCTGCTGGAGCAGAACGACCAGTTCCTCGCACAACCGGCCGACCACATCGGCCTGGGGCCCTTCCACGTGGACCTCGTTGCCGCGCACCACGAGGTTGGCCTCGGGGAAGGCGTCCTCGATCATCCGCAGGTGCACGTCGCGATGACCGACCAGAGCTGCCATCAGGTGGGCACCGGGGACGATGACGGTGAACGGTCTTGCCAGCGAGGTCATGTCGGGAGGCCCTGTGGTGGACGCATTCGCCTCTACGGTAGCGAAGCAGGAGCACACATGGCGGAATGAGGGCGAAAGGCGCGCCTGTCGGCCGTGACCGAAGTTCACGCTGCGCGCGAACTTGCACACCCCTTGCGTAATTCGCGGCCAATGAGTACCATGGGTCGGACCCTGTGGTCCTGGATGGCACGCGCCGTTCGTGCGAGGAGGCAAGTGAAGCGGGCATCTGCGCTCCTGAGTTGGTGGTTCTTGGCGATGAGGCGGCGCGATCGGCGTCGCCAGCATCGCCACGCCCAGCTTCGTGCGCAACCTCGCTCGCCATCGTCGCCTTGCTCCTGATGGCCCTCATCATCGTCGTCGCCCGCCGCTGGCACGTCATCGCCACCGGGTTCATGTACGCCGTTGCGACGGCCGGCGGCGTGTCTCGCCGGGTCCCTAGCGCTGGCCCACGACGGCCCCCTCCTACGAATCGCCGGCCGCCGTCGCGCTGGCCCTGCTCTCCTCGACGGCGATCATCGCCGGCCTTGGCACGGTGCTCCGCCAGAACATGCCCGGCTCCGGTGGGATACTGCTCGGCGACACCGCCATCGTGGCCATGGGGAGCTGGATCGCCGGCTGGGAGGTGGTCGTCCACCCGATCGTCGATCTCCGAGGCGGCACCTCGGCCAGCATCGTCCTCTACTCCCTGCATCCTCCGTTGACCGCCGTCATGGTGTTCCTCTTCATCCTTGTGGTGCTCGGCCGGCGGCAACGCCGTGCCGGTGGCTGGCTGATGGTCGGCGGCGCTGGGCAGCATCTGTGCCGGAATCATCGTCGTGTTGCTACTCGATGCCGGCCATCTCCCTGCCGGCAGCCGACCGGTGGACGGCACTGCCGTTCATCGTCGGTGGGTGTGCAGCTTGTGCTGCCTTCCTCCATCCGACGTTCACCGACCCCGGCTTACCCCCAGACCAACCGGCGACACGACTCGCTGGGGCGCTTGATCGTCACCACCTCGTCGCTGGTCTTCCCCGTCATCGTGCTCGCCGGCACGGCGCCCCACTCCTACGACCGACCGGGTCATCCGCATCGTGTCATCGACGGCGCTGGCGATCGTGGTCACCCTGCGCGTCGTCCAAGCCGTGAAGGACACCAACCGTGCCCAGAAAGAGCTGAGGCGCGGGGCCATGACGGACCCGCTCACCGGGTTGCCCAACCGCAGCCTCCTGCTCGAACGGATCAACGATCTCCTGCGCACATCATGGAGTCAGGACGTACAGCCCACCCTGTTCTTCGTCGACCTCGACCGGTTCAAGAACATCAACGACTCTCTCGGCCACGCGGCCGGCGACGAGGTGCTGGTGAAGGTGGCTCGGCGGCTGGTCGAACGAGGCGCCCCAGGAGCCACCGTGGCCAGATTGTCGGGCGACGAGTACGTCGTGCTTCGACCCGGCCTCGCCCTCCGCTGCCGCGTCCACCGCCCTCGGCGAGCAGTTGCTGGCGATCTTCCGCGAGCCGCTGGTGCTCAGCCATGGCGACGTGTTCATCACCGCCAGCATCGGTGTGGCGGCGATCAGCGCCACGTCCAGCACAACGCCCGAGGACCTCGTCCGCCATGCCGACACGGCCATGTACCGGGCCAAGGACGCCGGTCGCAACTGCCTTGCCGTCTACGACGAGTCGATGCACGAGCGCGTCGCCCACCGCCTCGCCGTCGAGACCGCCCTCTACCGCGCCCTCGACCGCCGCGAGCTGCGCCTGTACCACCAGCCGATCCTCGACCTGAAGTCCGGTGAAGTGTCCGGCTTCGAAGCCCTCATGCGCTGGCAGCAGAGCGACGGCACCATCGTCTCCCCCGTCGAGTTCATCCCCATCGCCGAGGACACCGGCACGATCGTGCCGATCGGCTCCTGGGCGTTGCTCGAAGCGCTCACCCAGCTGCGCCATTGGATCGACGACGGGCGTGTGCAGCCCGGCGGCGACCATGTCGGTCAACGTCTCGCCCCGCCAGCTCGAGCGACGCCAACTTCCCCTCCATCGTCAGCGAGGCCCTCACCCGCTCCGGAGTGTCGCCGCACCTGCTGTGGCTCGAGGTCACCGAGAGCGTGATGATCTCCGAGCCGGAACTGGCGCTGGCCACCCTGCGCCGCCTTGCGTTCGCTGGGCGTGCGAGTCGCTCTCGACGACTTCGGCACCGGCTACTCGTCGCTGTCGCTGCTGCAGAAGTTCCCGCTGCAGCGGATCAAGATCGACCGGGCATTCGTGCACGGCGTGGCCGACAACCCCAACGACCGCAGCCTGGTGCGCACCATCGTCGCCATGGGACGCTCGCTCGACCTCGACATGGTGGCCGAGGGCGTCGAGAGCGTCCACCAGCTGCAGGTGCTCAGCGACCTCGGGTGCAGCAAGGCTCAGGGCTACCTCATCAGCCATCCGGTGCCGGCCGACGCGATGCGCAGCACCGTCGCCGCGCTCGAGCGCCTCGGCCAGTTCCCCGGCCTGCGTCCCAACATCGACGCTGCTGCGGGCTGAACTACTTCCTCAGCCAGTCCTTGAACCGGCCGAACGAGGTCTCGGGGTGGGATTCGGCGGCCGCCCTGATCTTCTCCTTCGCGGCCACCTTTCCCGGCGTCTCGCGACACCGGCAGCGGTCGGTGCGCGGCACATCGGCGAGCACCCGATCTACATGGGCGCCACAGCCGGCCCAACTCGGCCTCCCGCAACTCCGGCACGTCACTCGTCGGCACATACCCCCCAGAGTATCAGCGAGAGGCATTTGCTGGACGGGCGGGTTGTCAGGACGGGCGGGAAATGACGGCGAAGGATCCACTCGCCTTCGCTATGGCTTGCCCTTGCGCATCGCGCACGATGCCATCGAGATGGACGATGCGCTTGCCGGGCTTTAGCACCTCCACCTCGGCGATCAGCCTCCCCCCGAAGCACGCGGACAGGAAGCGCGTATGAATCTCGATCGTGGCGCAGATGTCGCCCTCCTGCACCACGCTCATTGTGGCCGCACCCATCGCCGTGTCGAGCAGGGCGAACAGGACGGCTCCGTGAACCACACCGTTGGGGTTGAGGTGACGAAAATCGCAGTCGAGTGAGGCGGAGGCGCGACCATCACCGGGCTCGATGGTGAACCCCAACTGCTCCTGCAGCCAGAAGGTGGGGGTGGCCGGTCCGGTCATCGGGACAGTCTGGCTCATTACGGTGTCCTCGCGGGCACCCGACCTCATTGAGGCGACGCCGGGAATCGAACCCGGGTACAGGGCTTTGCAGGCCCTTGCCTAAGCCACTCGGCCACGTCGCCGTCCGCTGAGCCGGGTCGCCCCGGCAACGGCTCCCGCACGATAGCGGGAGAACGGGCAAACTCGCAGATCGTTGACTACGACACCATCTCGTCGGGCGCGCAGCGCGAGACTCAGAGGATGAAGTTCAACCGTCTTGCCGTCCCGATCGCCCTTGTCGTCCTGTTCGCCGCCTGCAGCGACGATGGGGAGGGGGCCGACACAACGGCTGGAGGCTCGACAACCACCCTCGAGGCGACGGAGGCGAGCGAGACGAGCGCCGAACCGGCTACGACGGCGGCCCCCACGTCGACCACTCTCTCGGCAGCCGAGCTGGCGAACGCCTACACCGAACAAGGGCCCTACCCCGTGGGTGTCACCACCCTCCAACTGGCCAAGGGACCCCTGGTAGAGGTGTGGTACCCGGCTGCCGAGGGCACCACCGGCACCGAGACCTACGACGTGCGCGACTTCACCCCGCCGGCGATCAAGGCCCTGCTCACGGGTGAAGCTCCGGCCACCTACACCTACGCCGCCGGCCGCGACGCCGACCTTGCCGAGGGCGAGTACCCCGTCGTGCTCTTCAGCCACGGCTACACCGGCATCCGGCTGCAGAGCACCTTTCTCACCTCCCACCTGGCGAGCTGGGGCATGATCGTCGTCTCACCCGAGCACCCGTCACGCGACCTCACCAATGTGCTCGCAGCCACGGCCAGCGGCGACCGCGCCGACTCGGTTGACGATCTGCTGCAGAGCCTCGACCTGATCACCGCCGAGGGCGACGACCCGGCAAGCCTGTTCGCGGGCCACGTCGACGTGGAGCACGTGGCCGCGGTGGGCCACTCGGCCGGGGGCGGAACCATCCTCGGTGCTGCTGACGACCCGCGGGTCGACGGCTACGTGTCGCTGGCGTCGGGAGCCTTGCTGCGAACCGACACCGAAGACACCACCACAACCTCTCCCCCGGCTCTGCCCTCCAAGCCTTCCTTCTTCATCGCCGGCTCGGTCGACGCCGTTGTTCCGGCGGAGACCGTCACCCGCCCGAGCTATCAACTGGCACCTTCACCGAGTCTGCTGTGGATCATCGACGGCGTCGGCCACAACGGCTTCGACGACTTCTGCACGTTCGGCAACGGGACGGGCATCATCGGTGTTGCCGACGCCTCGGGCCTCGGCCCCCTCCTCGATGCCCAACCACAGTTGCGTCGGCTCGGCGAGGACGGCTGCGTGCCACCGGCCGTCGACGTGAACATCACCTTTCCGATCATCAACCACGCGGTGACCGCCTGGCTGCGCCACCTCTTCGGCAGCGACACCGAGCAGATGGGCCTCGGTGAGGACTTCGCGAGCGAGTTCACCGTGCCGGTGGAGATCGCCTCCAAGTAGGAGCTTCTAGGCACGCAGGCCATTTTCGGGTCTCCAACGTCTGTGTGAGCGCACAAACCGGACGTACGGTTTGTGGGCTCACACAAATCTGGAGGGCAGAGCGAATGGTGGCGGAGCGCTGGAGCACGTCGGCCGGTGTCTGAGCAACATGGAACGAGGTCCTACCCTTCGCCCATGCCCACCGAAGCCGACGACCTCCTCCTCATCCGCGAACACGTGGCGGCACTGTGCGCCCAGTTCGACGATGCCTACTGGGCCAAGTGCGACAGGGCGCACCTCTTCCCCTGGGACTTCTACAAGGCGATGGCCGGGGCCGGATGGATCGGCATCTCCATTCCCGAGCGGTACGGAGGCGGGGGACGTGGCATCGTCGAAGCAGCAGCAGTGCTGGAGGAAGTGGCCGCCTCGGGCGCCGCGATGAACGGTGCCTCGTCGCTGCACATGAGCATCTTCGGCATGCAGCCGGTCATCCGCCACGGCAGTGAGGAGATGAAGCGGCTCTACCTTCCGAGTGTCGCCGACGGCAGCCTCCACGTCGCATTCGGCGTCACCGAACCCGACGCCGGCACCGACACCACCCACATCACGACCCGCGCCGTGAGAGCCGGCGATCAATATGTGATCACTGGTCGCAAGGTCTGGACCTCCAAGGCCCTCGAAGCCGATCGCATCCTGTTGCTCACCCGCACCACCCCTTTGGAGGAATGCCCCAAACCGACCCAGGGAATGACCCTCTTCCTGGTCGACAAGCACGCGCCCGGAGTGGGCGTGGTGCCGATCCCGAAGATGGGCCGCAATGCGGTAGCGAGCTGCGAGACCACTTACGACGATGTGCACGTGCCAATCACCGACCGTGTGGGCGAGGAGGGTGAGGGCTTCCGCTACCTCATCGACGGGCTCAACGCCGAGCGGGTTCTGGTGGCCGCCGAGGCAGTTGGCATCGGTCGTGCGGCCCTGCGTACGGCTGTGGCACTACGCGAAAGAGAGGGTGGTCTTCGGCCGGCCGATCGGCCAGAACCAGGGCATCGCCTTCCCACTGGCCGAGGCCCATGCCCACCTGCGAGCTGCCAACCTGATGGTCCACGAGGCCGCCCGCCTGGTGGACCTGGGTGTGCCTTGCGGCGAGGAGGCCAACCTGGCCAAGTACCTCGCTGCCGAGGCCGGCTTCTTCGCCGCCGACCATGCGGTGCAGACACTGGGCGGGTTCGGATACGCGACCGAATACCACGTCGAGCGCTACTTTCGCGAAGCCCGCCTGATGCGCATCGCGCCGATCAGCCAGGAACTGGTCTTGAGCTATGTCGCCGAGCACGTTCTCGGCCTGCCGCGCAGCTACTGAACGGGGCGAGTCGGGCTCGCCGACATACCTCTCCAGCACGGCCCTGGCGTCGACTTAGGTGGTCACTCGTGGCGATCGTCGTCGAGCACGTCAAGGACGCGCTGCCCACTCGTGAACCTCGGGCAGGGCCCGAGCCCCTCGTGGCGGACCGGTGGGCGCAGCCACCCTTCCTCCAACCCGCGCTCTGCCCAGTCCGTACTCTGGGAGCGAACGATCTGCACTCCGGGGACTTTAACACTCTCGCCGGAGGGAGAGGCCGCCGTCTGCCATCATGGCGGCCGGAGGATCCAGCCACAGATGACTTCCACTGTCCCACCACGCTTCGTCCGCGCCGACGGACCCGACAAGGTCACCGGTAGCGGGCGCTACACCGCCGACCTCACCCTCACCGGCATGCTCACCGCCAAGTTCAGGTATGCGGGTGTCGCCCATGCCCTCATCACCCAACTCGATGTGTCGGCGGCGCGGACCATGCCAGGGGTGTTCGCGGTGATCACCGCCGACGACGTACCCGACGTGCGCTACGGCCCCTTCGTGCAGGACCGCACCCTGTTCGCCCGCGACGTGGTGCGCTTCGAAGGCGAGATCGTCGCCGCCGTAGCAGCCATCGACGCCGCCACAGCGCAGCGCGCCGTCGACGCGATCATCGTGGAGTACGAGCCTCTGCCGACGGTCAACGACATCGAGGCCGCCCTGTCGCCCGACTCCCCCCTGGTACACGAGGGATGGGCCGACTACGGGGCGGGCGACGAGATGGTGCGCAGCCTCAACGACGCCGCTCTCGCCGTCATAACCAAGGGCGACGTCAACGCCGGCATGGCTGCGGCCGACGTCGTTGTGCGCAGCCGCTACGTGGCCGACGGTTGCCACGCGGTGCCCATCGAGCCAAGAGCGGTCGTCGCCCAATGGGAGGGCGACAAGGTCACGATCTGGTCGAGCACCCAGGTGCCGTTCGACGCCCGCGCCGGTGTTTGCGAGACCCTCGGCATGCCGTCCAACCGGGTGCGCATCATCGTGCCCCACCTCGGTGGAGGCTTCGGCGGCAAGTGCGGCTTTCACTTCGAGGCCCATGTCGCCGCCCTCGCCCGTGTCGCCAAACGGCCGGTGCGCCTGGTGTTCAGCCGACGGGAGGAGTTCATCGCCCCCGACCGTCGCCGCGAGGGCATCGTCTACGACATCGAGACCGGGGTGACCCACGACGGAGCCATCACCGCTCGGCGGGTGTGGTTGGCCATCGACAACGGTGCGTACACGGCCGACGGCGGATTCTTCAGCCAGCTCGCAGCCATGCACGCCCTCGGGCCGTACCGCATCCCCCACGCCCACGCCGAAGCCCACCTCGTGTACACCAACCACCAACCGTCCGGTTCGGTGCGGGCCCCGACGGCGCCCCAGAGCTGTTGGGCTGTCGAATCACACACCGACGAGGTCGCCAAGGCCCTCGGCATGGACCCGGTCGACTTCCGCCGCCTCAACGCCGTCGATACCGGTGTCGTCGGGCCGAGTGGACAGGTCTACGGCGAGATCGGCGTGCAGCAGTGCATAGCAGCGGCCACGGCAGCTGCCGGCTACGGCAAGCCCCTGCCCGACGACGAAGCAATCGGCGTGGCAATCGGCTGGTGGCCAAGCTTCGGCGCTCCCAGTGGGGCGGTGGTGAAGATCGACGGCGACGGCAGCGGTCAGATCATCACAGGCGCCCAGGAGTGCGGCACGGGGGCGGTGATGACCCTCCGCCAGCTCGCCGCCGATGAGCTCGGTATGCAGCCCGAGGACTTCCAGCTCGTCTACCAGGACACCAGCGTGGCGCCCTACGACATGGGCGCCACCGGCTCCCAGACCCTGTTCAACAACGGCAGGGCCGTAGTCGCCGCTGCCACCCAGGTGGCCGAGCAGTTGAAGGTGCTGGCCGCCGACCACCTCGAGGCCGACCCAGCCGACATCGTTCTGGCCGGCGGCGAGGCGGCGGTGGCCGGCACACCTACCTCCTCGGTGTCGATAACAGAACTGGCCGGCATCGCCGCCGGCGGCGAGCTGCTCATCGGCCACGGGTCGGGCATGCCACCGGGCCCTCCCCCACTACAGGGTTCCAGCTGTGTCGGCGACCTCGGCATGGCCGCCTGGGTGGCACCCCAATTCAGCTGCCACGCGGTGAGGGTCAGGCTCGACCGCGAAACGGGTGTAGCGCGCGTGCGTGCACGTCAGCGCCGCCCACGACTCGGGCACGATCATCAACCCTGCCGGCGCCGAGGGCCAGGTGCACGGTGGCGTGCTGATGGGCATCGGTCAGGCCCTCACCGAAGGCACTACATACGACAGCGAGGGGCACCAGCTCAGCGCCGCCCTGCTCGAATACAAGCTGCAGACCTGTGCCGACACACCACCGATCGACATCCACTTCGTCGAGATCGCCACCCCCGATGCCGGCCCACGTGGGGCCAAAGGGCTCGCCGAGGCACCCAACGTGGCGACAGCGGCAGCCATCGCCAATGCCCTCGCCAAGCTGATCGGCCGCCCCGTGCGCCAACTGCCGATGACCGCCGAGAGGGTGTGGCGAACGAGCCAGGACGGCGACCGATGAGCTTCACCGTTGCCACCACCCTGCACCAGGCCCTCGCCGCGATGGCTGCCGGTGCCCGACCCGTCGCAGGTGGCAGCGACCTCGTGGTCGGTGCCCGCCAGGGCAGGGCACCCGCTGCCCGCCGACCTCGTCGCCATCGATCGGCTCACCGAGCTCGCTGCGAGGTCACGTCCGGCGCCCAGGGCGTCATCATCGGCGCCATCGTCAGCCACCACACGATCGCCACCCATCCCCTGCTCGCTTCGGCCTACTCCGGTCTCGCCGATGCAAGCGCCCTCGTGGGGTCGCCGAGCACCCGCAACGTGGGCACCATCGGCGGCAACGTGATGAACGCCTCGCCGGCGATGGACACCGGTGCTCCCCTGCTGGTTCTCGACGCCGTCGCCGAGCTGAGCTCCCTGCGCGGCACCCGCCTGGTGCCACTGGCCGATCTGTGGATCGGGCCGGGACGAACCAGCGCCGCGCCCGACGAGCTGTGCGTGGCCATCCACCTTCCCGCTCAGCTGCCGGCGCAGTGGCAGCGCCTACCTGCGCCTCGAGTATCGCCGGGCGATGGAGATCGCCGTCGTCGGCGCCGCCGCCCACGTCACACTCGCCGCCGACGGAACGGTCGCCGCTGTCAGGGTCGCGCTGCACCGCCGTGGCCCCCACGATCATCGAGGTCGTCGGCCTCGACATCCTCGCCGGCAAGCCAGTCAGCGAGGTCGCCGTGGCAGGCCAGGCGGCCGCCTCCGCTCAGGCCCGCCCGATCAGCGACCTTCGAGCCTCCGCCGACTACCGCCGGCACGCCGTCGGGGTCATGGCCAGGCGGGTCGTCGAGGCCGCCGCTCGCCGCGCCGCCGGCGAGCACCTGCCCGTCCCCCTCAACCGCACATCGCATCGGCATCGGAGCTGCGTCATGACCCAGTCCTCGCTCGTCTCGATCGTCCTCACCGTCAACGGCATCGACTACCCGGTCACCGTCGACCAGAGCCGCAACCTGCTCAGCGTCATCCGCACCGAGATCGGCCTCACCGGCACCAAGGAAGGCTGCGACGACTGCGAGTGCGGGGCATGCATGGTGCTGCTCGACGGCCGGCCGGTGAACTCGTGCAGCTACCTCGCCGTCCAGGCCGAGGGCCGGGCGATCACCACCGTGGAAGGACTGGCAGACGGTCAGGCGTTGCAACGCGCTACAGGTGCAACCTGCTCGACGAGGGCGGGGTGCAGTGCGGCTTCTGCACGCCCGGCATGCTCATCTCCGCCACGGCCCTGCTTGCCCTACACCAGAGCCCACCGAGGAAGAGTGCGCATCGGCCTGTCGGGCAACCTCTGCCGCTGCACCGGCTACACCAAGATCGTCGCCGCGGTCATGCTCACCGCCACCGAGCCATGAGCCCCGCCGTGAACCCAGCCATGAACCCGGCCGGCGGCCCGCTGAGGCTTCACGAGGTGAACGTGCCCGCGGACTGGGTGGACTACAACGGCCACATGAACGACAGCCGCTTCATGCAGCTGTCGAGCGAGACCGGCGATGTCTTCTTGCACCTCATCGGCATGGACGGCGCTTACCTGGCGTCCGGTCGCAGCTTCTTCACAGTGGAGAGCCACCTCGTCTATATCGCCCAGGCGTATGCCGGCGACCACCTCTACGTCACTGTGCAGCTCCTGGCCCACGACCAGAAGAGACTGCGCATCTTCACCTCGATCCATCGCGCCGCCGACGACACCCTGGTCGCCACCGCCGAGCACATGATGCTCCACGTGGACACTGCGGCCGGTAAGGCCTGCCCCGCCGGCGCCGAGGTGTTCGCCTCACTGGACGGAATTGCCCACCACCACTCCCAGCTGCCCCTCCCCGCGCAAGCCGGACGGGCGATCGGGCAGCCACGCTGACATCGACTCCCCAGCGCGCCGGGTAGGGGTAGCTTTCCTCAATGCAGAGTGAAGACATCGAGTACTTCGTCGACGGGGTGCGATATGTGGGCCACCTCGCCGTGCCTGATGGCGACGACCCGAGGCCGGCGGTGCTGGTGTGTCACGAGGGTCCGGGGATTACCGAACACCCTCGGTTGCGGGCACGGCGCCTGGCCGACGAACTGGGCTATGTGGCATTCGCGCTGGACTACTGGGGCAACGGCGAGCCTCTTGCGCCCGACGAGATGCCGGCCCGGCTGGGAGCTCTGATGGCCGACACCGCCACGACCCGCCGCCTCGCCAACGCCGGCCTCGACCAACTGCTGGCCCACCCCAGGGCCGACAGCTCGCGAGTCGGTGCGATCGGGTACTGCTTCGGCGGCACGATGGCGCTCGAACTCGGCCGCAGTGGAGCACCCGTGCACGCCATCGTCGGCCTCCACAGCGGGCTGGCCAACCCGGACCCTGCTGCGTCGGCCAACATCACCGGCAAGGTGCTGGTATGCATCGGTGTCCTCGACCCGATCATCCCTCTCTCCCAGCGTGCCGCTTTCGAGCAGGAGATGAACGAAGGCGGAGTCGACTGGCAGATGATCCTCTACAGCGGGGCCGGGCACAGCTTCACCAACCTCAGCATGGACGGCAGCAGACCCGGGTTCGCCTACCATGAGCTGGCCGATGTGCGATCATGGAGAGCGATGGTCGACTTCCTCGCCGAGGTCCTCGGGCCAGCCTGATCACCGGACATCAGTTCACGCAGATCCAAGGAGACATCCCCATGGCCTCACCCTCATGGCACCCCGACCCCTTTCACCGTCACGAGTTGCGCTGGTGGGACGGCACCGCCTGGACGGACCATGTGATGGACGAGGGGATCGCCGCCACCGACCCCGTCCAGGCTCAAGCCCCCATGGCACCCGTCGCCCCCAGCGGCATGTCACCCTTGCCGCCGCCACACCCCGGAATACCGGCCCCGATGCCCACCATGCCCCTTCCCGTCCAACCGCCACCGACGGGAGTGCCGAAGAAGCGCACCGGCCTACTGGTCGGTGGCGTTGCGGCTGTCGCCGCCCTGGGGATCGGCGCCTTCGTGGTCCTCGGCGGCGACGATGATTCCAACCAGGCAGATACCACGAGCACCGTCGCAGTCACCACCACCTTGGCTGACGTGTCCACCACCGTTGCGGTGACAACCACAACGGTGGTGACCACAACCACCACTCCACCGACCACCCTGCCGGCGGCCGCCGACGCCGACACCCTGATAGAGGCGATGCCGACGGCGGCCGACACTCCGGCCGACTGGTCGCGCTACAGCGAACCCGAGCTCGCCGGAGACCCCGATGGCGGAGTGGGCGTTGGCCTCTGCGGCGGCGACAACGCGGCCGCCAGGGCTCTTGCTGCCAACTCCATCGCCCAGGTATACGGCCCGAGCTGGGACCTGCCCGGCGGGGGTTATTTCGCTGTTGACGCCTACTCCTTCGAGTCCCCAGCCGACGCCCATGCCTTCCTCGAGAAAACCGAACTGCAGGCCAACAGCTGCATGACCGAGCCGCCCACCTACACCTGGGCCGAATGGGATGTCGATCTCTTCCGTGACGGCTACGGCGACGACGTCGATTGGAGCGTGGCGGAGGGGAACATGGGATACACCGAGGACACCGCAGACGCCGATCATCTGCTCCGGATCGTATTCGACCAGTACGTGACCCTCAGCTATGACGGCATCGACTATTCAGTTACCTTTACGGACCTCGACCGCTACGAGCAGCACGGCAGAGTGGTGCTGGTCTTCTGGCTCTACGGCGAATGGGATCACGTCGGCTGGGACGGTCCGGCCGATTGGGCTTACACCCCGGTCGACGCCGATCTCGACGCCGCGGCGTCGACCATCAGGGCGACCTTGCTGGCCAACCTCGCCGCTTCGGGCGCCCTCTGATCCGGCAGGCGTAGCTCAGCCCGTCGACCTCAGCCTTCGGCCACACCCTTGGGCGCCCTCTGGCTCATGAACCCGAACATGTAGCCCGCCACCCTACGCATCTGGATCTCTTCCGCGCCTTCGGTGATGCGGTAGCGCCGGTGGTGACGGTAGATGTGCTCGAAGGGCTTGTGGCGCGAGTAGCCGAGGCCCCCGTGCACCTGCATCGCCCGGTCGGCCGCCTCACAGCACAGACGGTTGCCCCAGTAGTTGCACATACTGATCTTGTCGCTCTGGGTGAAGGCACCGTCGCGGTCCATCAGCCACGCCGTCTTGTGGATCAGGGCACGCAGCATCTCGCACTGGGTCTGCAGTTCCACGAGGGGGAACTGGATCCCCTGGTTGACAGCCAGCGCCTTGCCGAACGGCTTGCGCTCCTTGGCGTACTTCACCGACTCGTCGACGCAGTACTGGGCTGCACCCAGGCTGCTCGCCGCCTGGCGGATGCGGTTCTCGTTGAAGAAGTGCTGCACCACCTGCAGACCCCGCCCCTCACCGCCGAAGATGGCGCTCTCAGGCACCCTCACGTCGGTGAGCCTCACGTGGGCGTGGTCGCTGGGCATGTTGAAGGTCCACAGGTACTCGACCACCTCGAAGCCGGGGGCATCACGGGGAACAAGGAAGGCTGTGATTCCGTCGCCGTCGCCGGCTTTGCCGCTCGTGCGGGCCATGATCATGTCGTACTGGGCGTTGTGGATGCCGGTGTTCCAGGTCTTTTCGCCATTGATGATCCACTCCTCGCCGTCTCTCACCGCGACGGTCTCCATGTAGGTGGCGTCGCTGCCATGGTTCGGTTCGGTGATGCCGAACGCGAAGCCGCGCTTGCCCTCGGCGAGGTCGTCGATCCACTGCGCCTTCTGTTCTTCGGTGCCGTAGTGGAGCATCAACAGCAGGCCGACGTTGTTGCCGACGATGCTGTGCTCGTTCTGCAGGTCGTTGTGCAGACCCAGGCCGCGGTGGGCGAGATGCTCGCGGATGACGGCCATGCCCAGGTTGGTGCCGTTGCGGCCGCCGAACTCCTCGGGGAACGGGTAGCGGTAGACGCCCGCCTCGTCGGCCAGCCTCTTCACCCTGTGCAGCAGCAGCTCCCACTCGTGATTGGGCAGGCCCTGGCGGTCCCAGTCGGTGCGCTCGTTCTCCCGGCGATGGTCGAAGAAGCGGATGTTGTCGTCCTCCTGCTCCAACGGCACGACGACACGGTCGATGAATTCGTCGAGCTCGGCGAGGAGGTCGACGAGGTCCTGGGGTAGATCGAAGTCCATCGCGAGAGCATTCACCTTCGTGGGCACCGGCGACGAGGCGAAGCACATGGCGATCGGCCCTGCCTGGGCACCCGACGACGGAGCAGAATGGGGGCGTGACCTCCACCCTCATCCCCCTCGGCGCGGCCCGCACGGTGACAGGCAGCAAGTTCCTCATCGAGCACGACGACCACCGGGTGCTCCTCGACTGTGGGCTCTATCAAGGGCTCAAGGAACTCCGCGAGCGCAACTGGGCCGACTTCCCGTTCGAACCCGGATCGATCGACGCGGTGGTCATCAGCCACGCCCATCTCGACCACTGCGGCTACCTGCCGCGCCTGGTGAAGGCGGGCTTCCGTGGGTCGGTGCACGTCACCTTCGACACGGGGCGGCTGATGAGCATCATCCTCCCCGACAGCGCCCGGTTGCTGGAGGAAGAAGCGAAGTACGCCAACCGCGCCGGATACTCCAAACACCATCCGGCTCTGGCCCTGTACACCGAAGAAGATGCCTGGGCGGCCCTCGACATGCTGAGCGCCCAGCCCTTCGGCGAGCCGTTCAAACCCGCGCAAGGGTTCACGGTGACGTTCGAACCTGCCGGACACATCCTCGGTTCGGCCTCGGTGAGGGTGGCGCTCGACGGCGGCCCGGTAGTGAAGTTCAGCGGTGATCTCGGCCGTCCGTGGCACCCCCTGCTGGTACCGCCCGCTCCTGTCGGAGCCGCCGACTACCTCGTTGTCGAGTCCACCTACGGCGACCGCGAGCATGTGAACACGAATGCCGAAGATCGGCTCGCCGATCTGATCCAGCGCACCGTGGACCGAGGCGGCGTGGTCGTGGTGCCGGCGTTCGCCGTAGACCGCACCGAGGTGCTGCTCTACCACCTGCGCCAGCTCGCCGATTCAGGCAGGCTGCCGCGAGTGCCGATCTTCGTCGACAGCCCGATGGCCCTTGCCGCGCTGAAGGTCTACCGCGACGCATTCGAGCAGGGGGCCGACGACGTTCGGCCCGAGCTTCACGACGCCGGCGAGCTGTTCGACCTACCTGGGCTCAAGGAGGTCCACGACGCCGAGGGGTCCAAGGCAGTCACCCGTCGCCACGAACCGGCCATCATCATCGCCGGTGCCGGCATGGCATCTGGGGGACGGGTGGTGCATCACCTCAAGCAGTTCCTCCCCGACCCGCGCAACAGTGTCGCCCTGGTCGGGTTCCAGGCGGCCGGCACTCGCGGCCGCAGCCTGCTCGATGGGGCCAGCAGTGTGAAGATCCACGGCCAATATGTACGTGTACGCGCCGAGATCTGTGACCTCACCGGGTTCTCGGTGCACGCCGACGCGAGTGAGCTGTACGACTGGGTGGCTGCTGCCGAACGCGAACCGCGCGCCGTATTCCTGGTTCACGGCGAACCCGACGCCGCCGACGCACTGAGGCGACGGATCGTCAAGGGTCTCGACTGGAACGCCGTCGTGCCCCACTACCGCGAGCAGATCCTGCTGAGCACCTGACCGAGCTGAACACCTGACCGAGCGAGCACCTACATCTGGGGCTGGATCCTCCCACCGCGCCGACTGGGGCCACGCTGTCCCGGCTTCCGGAACTATCCAGCCCCAGATCGCTGCGCCGGGTGCCCTTTGGGACGTCGCGGAGGAGCGTGGATGACCACAGCTGGTGACTGCGAGCTGAACCCGTCTGAGCACCCCAAGATCTGCGCCCCGACGCGAAAGGCGTTCGGCTTCGGACCCGTCACCATGGCTCACATGCCCCATGGCCGCCAAGAGCGGGGCCGTACAGCGGACGTCGACGAGGAAAGGGGCGTCTCTCGAAGCTCTGCCCGGAGCGGCGAAGTCATCATTGACTAATCAGATTCCGAGAGGTGTACCCTTCGCCCTCATGAGCGATTTCGGTGCAGCATTTCCTCCTCCACCGTCAGCAGCACCAGCGATCAAGGCCCCCTCAGCGAAGAAGAAGCGGACAGTCCCCACCTGGGTGGCGGCGGTGACGCTGGTCATCGGCGGTGGTGCCGGCTACGCGGCCGGGCACAGCCTGAGCGACGACAGCGGCGAGAAGCAGGCGGGCAGTAGCTCCGCCACAACGACGCTCCCCGTCCCTGCGACGACAGAAGCGGACACGCCTGCCGACAGCACGGGCGACACGTCTACCGAATCGACGGTTCAAGTCCCACCGTCAGAGGACGGGACACGGGATGATCCGGTCCCCCTCGGCGTCAGCGCCGAGGTCGGTGCCGGCTGGTCGGTCACCGTCGACGAGGTGAACCTCGACGCGGCCGGTGAGATCATGGCGGCGAACGAATACAACGACCCGCCTGCAGCAGGCAATGTCTTCGTGCTCATCGATGTCACCGTCACCTACAACGGCGCCGATACAAGCAGCACCGACGGCGTTAACTTCAGCGTCGTGGGCGCATCGAACGTAGCGGTCGACAGCTCATGGGCCACCCCACCTAGAGAGAGCTACAATTCCTCCGCCGAACTCTTCCAGGGAGGCTCGGTGTCGGGCCAGATCGTCTTCGAGGTGCCCGCCGCCGACGCACCGAGCCTCGTGCTCATCGGCCGAGCGTACTTCGTCTACGAGGACAGCGACAGGGCGTTCTTCGCCCTCTCCTGACGACTGGGAACTGCTACTGCTGCTGTGTGTTCGGCCACCAGAGTCTGCCCGGCACCTCGGCCAATTGCCGGTCGGCGAAGGCTCGTCGCTGCTCAACCTGCCGTCCGGTGTCCCTAACGGGCGAACCCCGGCCGGACTCAGAGTCTGACCGGGGTTCAAATGGAGCGGACGACGAGATTCGAACTCGCGACCCTCACCTTGGCAAGGTGATGCTCTACCAGCTGAGCCACGTCCGCAATGTGCGTGGTGCAATCTAGCGAGCCGCTCCGGGGCTGACAACGCGCCGGAGCGAGCCCACGGTCATCCCCGCTGGTCGGGAGGGCGCAGGTCGACCCTCATCACCAGTACACCGTCTTCGATCGTGCCCACACAGTCGCCGATGATGGCGAAATCGCGGAAGTCGACCTGGGCCTGCTTCACGAACTGAGCCCTCTCCTCCCCCGCCACCGGGGGCAGGGGGCGCTGCTTCACCGCGTGGGCGCGCTCGCGGAACCTGGCAATCATCTCATCGACGTCGAAACCATCGGCCATAGCCCAAACCGTACCCGTGACACGACGGTCACCGCTGCTCAATCGCCGGAGATCAGCTTCAGCAGGGGATCTATCGGCTGGCCCGGGGGTGTGCCGTCTGCCACCGGCGCAGCCTCGGAGGGCAGGGCCGAGTCGAGCAGGTCGTCGAAAGGTGTGGGAACAGCCATCGCCAAGGCTTCCAGGTCCACAGGCTCGGCAGAACTCTCCGGCGGGCTGCTCGACAAGCCGGCGTCCACCGGGCGAGCACCCTCGAGGCGGCGGACACGGTCGGTGTAGTCGCCCTTCCACCACCGACGGGTGCTCATCACCTCGAGTGGTCCCAGTGCCGGGTGCTCCCTCTTCGCCGACCTCCACCACCACACCGTGCCCGCGGCGACCAACGCGGCAACCAACAGCAGACCGCCGGCCATGAGGTAGATGATGAGGGCGTTCTCGGGGTCGGTGAAACTCCCCTCGGCGAGCAACCCGCCCCACTGACTGCCTGTCACTCCGACCTCCACGTTCACCACAACCACGTTCACCACAACCATCTCCACCACATCGACGCTCACAGTGTCGCATGTCGAAGGGTAGATCCCTACGTGGTGTACATAGACGGCGACGGTCGGCCATGCTGGTGGGGTGGATGTGGTGTGGGTCCTTCTCGTTGTCGGCGTATGCGGCCTGATGTGGTTCGCGGCCTCACTCATCGAACCCCACTGGTCCACCCGCGACGGGCGGCGGTTCGTGTGCAATGCCCAGGAGCTCGCTGGCGGACAACCCCTCGGCCGCAACCGCGAAACCCAGATCACCGTGCTCGGCGACGGCTCGCTTCAGGTCACCCGCAAGCGCGCCATGCGTCGCCACCATTCCCTGTGGCGGCTGGTGGGCAAGACCCCGACTCCGCCCCAAAGGGTGGAGATCTACCTCGCCCAACAGCTCACCGACGGGCAGGTCACGCCCAACATGCTGGCCATCCGCCTCCCACGCAAGAGCCGATGCGTCGCCGTGCTCGACCAGGTGCTGGCTGATCAAGAGGTCAGCCCGGCACCGACTCCAGGAACCTCTGCATCACCGGACCAACCTGATCGAGGTTGATCAAGAAGGCGTCGTGGCCATGGGGTGAGTCGATCTCGAAGTACTCGGACCGGGTGCCCCCGGCGATGAGCAGATCGTGGATCTGCTTCTGCTGGTAGGTGGGGTAGAGGATGTCGCTGGAGATGCCCATCACGAGAGTCGGCGACGAGATGCGAGCCATCGCCGCAACCAGGCCCGAGCGGCCGCGGCCCACATCGTGGAGGTCCATTGCCTTGCCGATGATCAGGTAGCTGTTGGTGTCGAACCGGCGCACCAGCTTGTCGCCGTGGTACTCGAGGTAGCGCTCCACCTCGAAGCGCTGCCACAGATCGAGGTTGTCGTTCAGCGAGGCGCCGTCGGCCGGTTCGCGGCCGAACCGATCGGTGAACACATTGTCGCTGCGAAACGTCACCTGGGCCACCATGCGGGCAATCGACAACCCCTCCCACGGCCCGTCGCCGTCCTCGGCGTCGTAGTAGTCGCCGCCGCGCCACTTCGAGTCGAGCAGGATCGCCCTGCGCCCTATCGCCCCCCAGGCGATCTGCTGGGCGCTGGCCTGGGTGCAGGTGGCGATGGGCACGATCGACGCCACCCGCTGGGGGTAGGTGATCGCCCACTCGAGCACCTGCATGCCGCCAAGCGAGCCACCCACCACACTGTGCCAGCGGGCGATGCCGAGGTGGTCGGCCAGGCGGGCCTGGGCGCGCACCATGTCGCGAACCGTCACCACGGGGAACCGGCTGCCGTAGGGGCGGCCGTCGTCGGGGTGGGGTGATGAAGGGCCGGTGGAACCTTGGCAGCCGCCGAGCACGTTGGCGCAGACCACGAACCACCTGTCGGTGTCGATTGCCAGCCCGGACCCGATCACCCCCTCCCACCAGCCGGGGGTGGGATGGCCCTCCTGGGCGGGCCCGGTGGCGTGGCTGTCGCCGGTCCAGGCATGGCACAGCAGGATCGCATTGTCGGCCTCGGGGGCCAGGGTGCCCCACGTCTCGTAGGCGACGGTGACGCCGTGAAGGACTTGGCCACCGTCGAGCGCGAAGGGTCGGCCGGCGGGGATCTCGAGGAACTTGCGGGTACCCGAGGGATGACCGGGCATCCAGGCGCCCGTCGCAGGATGCGGTCGCCCGGGGCGTGACGGCCCAGTCATCGGTTCCTCCTTCGTCGCGGTAGTTCCAACAGGCCAAGCCGCACGAGGGAAGCCGTAGTTGCCTGGCCGAGGCCGGGCCACATCCCCGCCGAAGCGGGAAGGCACCGTGGGGCTTCCTCCCCGGTTGCCGGACCCTCACCCTCAGGTGGGGGTCACTCGTGATGCGTGGTGGGCAGGAACCATAGCAATCAAACACCCGACCGACACCTCGATTCGGACGGCCAACGGGGCTGACGCTGCCAGTCCCTGAGGCCCAGTCCTTGATGCTGCCCTCACTGATCCATCCGCCAGCCTGACTGATCCACCGGTCAGCCGGGCTGACCGATCAGCGAGTAGACGTTGCCACCCGTCGGGGTCATGCTTGTCGGGTGCAGATGAGCTATGTCTCCCCCAAGGTGGTGAGAACCGACCACGGCCTCGTCGCGGCCCAGCCTCTGACCGAGGGTGAGGTCGTCGCCGTCTTCGGCGGTCGCTGTGTTGGGCGGGCCGAGTTCGACGCCCTCGATCCTGCTGCTCAGCACTCTGCGCTAGAGGTCGACGACGATGTCTTTCTCGTCGACCCCAACGGAGGTCCCGGTCACCTGGTGACCCATTCCTGCAGCCCGTCGTGCGGCCTGAGGGGTGCGACCACTCTGGTCACCATGGGTGCCGTCGCCGCCGGCGAACCCCTCACCTACGACTTCGCCACCAGCCAAGCAAGCGCCTGCTGCGACTTCGAGTGCACCTGCGCCAGCGCCTCCTGCAGGGGCAAGATCACCGGCGACGACTGGATGCTGCCCGAACTGCAGTTGCGCTACCGGGGGCACTTCAGCCCCTACCTGGCAGCCCGCATCGCCTCCCTTTCGGCGGCCGGGGCCGGTCGCCGGGCTTTCGCCTACTGACTCCTACCCTGCATCCTTGCCTCCCCCCTCCGCCGCTCGGCTAGCTTTCCGGCGTGCGATTACTCGTGGTGGGTGCCGGTGGCGTGGGTTCCTCCATCGTTTCCATCGCCGCCCGCCGCGACGTGTTCGAGCAGATCGTGGTCGCCGATGTAGATGCCGGTCGGGCCAACCGGGCAGCCGCCCGTACCGGCTCACCGAGGGTGATCGGCACCCGGGTCGACGCCTCTGATCGGATCGACCTGGTCGAACTGGCCCGCACTTCGCAAGCCGACGTGATCGTCAATGCCTGCGATCCGCGCTTCAACCCACCCATCTTCGATGCCGCCTTCGAGGCCGGCTGCCATTACCTCGACATGGCGGCCCACATGTCGTCCCCCCACCCCACCCACCCCTACGAGAAGTGCGGGGTGATGCTCGCCGACGCCCAGTTCGCCGTCGCCGACAAGTGGGAGGATCGCGGTCAGTTGGCCATCGTCGGTATGGGTGTCGAGCCTGGGTTCAGCGATGTCGTCGCCCGATACGCAGCGGACCACCTTTTCTCCCGTATCGACGAGATCGGTGTGCGTGATGGCAGCGACCTGGTGATCGACGGTTTCGCCTTCGCCCCTACGTTCAGCATCTGGACGACGATCGAGGAGTGCCTCAACCCACCCGTCATCTATGAGCGCGAGCGTGGGTGGTTCACCACCGAGCCCTTCAGCGAGATGGAGACCTTCGTCTTCCCCGAGGACATCGGGGCTCTCGGCTGCGTCAACGTGGAGCACGAAGAAGTCATCCTCATGCCGCGCTGGATCGACGTCGGCCGGGTCACGTTCAAGTACGGGCTCGGCGATGAGTTCATCGATGTGCTCAAGACCCTGCGCAAGCTGGGCCTCGACTCCACCCGGCCGGTCAATGTGCGTGGGGTGGAGGTGTCACCGCGCGACCTGGTGGCCGCCGTGCTGCCCAACCCCGCCGAACTCGGCGACCACATGCGGGGCCGCACCTGCGCGGGTTCGCTGGTGACCGGGCTGGGAATCGACGGGCGACCACGAAGCACCTACCTCTACCAGATCGTCGACAACGAGTGGACGATGCGCGAATACGGCCATCAGGCCGTCGTGTGGCAGACGGCTGTGCACCCGGTTGTCGCGCTGGAGATGGTGGCGACCGGCGAGTGGACCGGCGCCGGGGTCAAGGGCCCCGAGGCCTTCCCCGCCGACCCCTTTCTTGCACTTCTCGCCGAGCACGGCGCAACCTGGTCGATGGAGGACCGCACCCGATGACTGCCCCAACCCGTCTTGGCAACCTGTCGGATCTCGACGTCGAACGCCTGCGACAGGACTACCCCACCGACCCCGTGGCCGCTCTCACCAACGCCCTGAGGGCACTCCTGGGTATGCCCCACGGCGAGATGGCGGCCCTCACCAAGGCCGCCGACTTCACCTGCGACCGGCGCATCCGCCTGAGCGCGTTGGATCAGGCAACCCTCGACGAAGTGGCCACCGGACTGGGCCGCCTGAGCACCCTCGACCCGAGCTGGCTGAAGCCGGTCAGATGAGGTCTTCGGCACCGAGGTCGAGGATGTGGCGCACATGGCGCGAAGCCATCGCCGCGAACATCGCCTCGCTGCGCTCGGTGGACCCCACCGCCTGAGTGGCGATCACCGACGTGATCACCCCTCCATAGGCCTCGCGGCGGTAGTGCCGCCAGAACTCGCCCGAGTCGACGGTCACGCCATACTTTCCCAGAGCCTCGAGGTACTCGTCGACGAGGCCACGCTCGATCCGGCGGCGTAGCTCGGGGAGGGGCCCGGCGCCGAGGAAGTAGCTCACGTCGGTGGCGGCCGGGCCGTGGCCCAGGGTCTGCCAGTCGACCACGGCCACCGGATAGCCGCCGGCTTCAGTGGCGAACATCAGGTTGTCGAGGCGGTAGTCGCCGTGGGTGACCGTGGCAGGCATGTCGCGGCCTGCCATCCAGTCGGGGATGCGTTGGCCGAAGCGCCTGACCAGATCTACCCCTTCAGAGTCGAGATACTTCGAGTATCCGGCGAGGAACCCCTCGACGAACATGCCCCACAGCATCTGCAGCACGTCGACCATCTCGGCCGAAGGGCGTTGCATGGCACCTATCTCGCCGAGGGTCGGGTCGCCCCAGCGCGGCCCGTGAAGGCGGGCCAGCTCGACGATCGCGACCCGTGAACGCTCGGGGGTACTGCCGACGAGCTGGTCGCCCTGCTCCCCCGGGGCGAGGTCCTCCAACAGCAGCATGAACTCGCCGTCTTGTGGATCCCACTCGAGGTGGTAGCAGCGGGGAACACGGATGTCGACCGTCGGGGCGATGTGCTTGTAGAACACGATCTCCCTCTCGTAGTTGCCCAGGGCGACGCCGGCGTTCCGGCTGGCAGGGTCGTCGGACGGCAGCTTCGCCACCAGCGAGTCCGGAAGATCCGACCCTTCCGGTGTCTCGATCGAGAGCCGGATGCTCATGCCGATGAGGCCGTCGCCGATGCGACGCGTCGCCGTGAGGCGGACGTCTGCACCCAAGACTGAGCTCAGCCATTCCGAGGTGATCTGTTCCGGGGTCATTGCCGTCAAACCGTAGCCCTTCACTGCCTCGTCGCCGCTACCGTCGGCGGGGCATGTACCGGTTCCTCCTCCGGCCCAAGTGGCTCGCCTTCCACCTGCTCTGCCTGGCCGTCGTCGTGGCCATGGTGAGCCTCGGCTTCTGGCAGCTGCGACGCCTCGACGAGAAGCGCGATTTCAACGACCGGGTGCGGTCCGCCACCAACGAACCGGTCGCCCCGCTGGCCGATGTGATGGAGGAACTTTTGAGCGCAGGGGAGCCAGACGACGTCGAATACCGTCGGGTCGAGATCACCGCCAGTTACGAGGCACGCCAGTTCGAGATCGTGAACGTCAGCCAAGACGGTGTGAGCGGCCACGACCAGGTAGCGGCGGTCGAGCTCCACGACGGAACCATGCTGATCGTCAACCGCGGCTTCGCCCCCGGCGCCCAGGCCCTGCCTGAGCTGCCCATCGGCCAGGTCACGATCGTCGGCAGACTGAGGCAGACCAAGCGAGCCGGCACAGGCCAGACCGCCGACGACGGCTCGCAACAACTCACCGAGATCCGCCGGGTGGACCTCGACGCGCTGACGCAACAGTTCGACCAGCCACTCCAGCCCCTCTACATCGAGCTACTCACCGAGGACGGCGAGACACCAGCGGGCCTCACCACCATCGCCTTCCCCTCACTCGGCGAAGGGCCTCACATGGGTTACGCCGTCCAGTGGTTCATCTTCAGCATCAGTGTGGCTGCGGGTTGGGTGCTCGCCGTGCGCAGATCGGCACAAGAACCAAGCGGCAAACCGGCGAAGCGCAGGAAAGCCCTAATCCCTGAGCAATACCTGGACGGCTGACCCGCCCATCGGTGGCCATCGGTGACCGTCTGGAGGTCCGCGAGGTCGGGTTCAGGCCGGCAGCACACCCTCGAGCACTGCCATGCGACGGAACTGCTCGACGACGTTGGGCGTCTCGTAGGTGGGATCCAGGAAGTGGTACGCGGTGTCGACGTTGACCGCGATGCGGCCGAACTCGGTCAACCCGCCGAACTCGGGTCGCGCCCCAATCTCGCGGGCAATGTCGCGCGCCGCGTCCCACGCATCGAGGCCGGCCGCATGACGGGCAGCGGCCGCATCGTCGACGAAGCTGAGGTAGTCGCGCACCGCCACGATGCCGGCCTTGTCGGTGACCGGACCATGGCCGGGCACGACCGTGTCGATGTTGAGGCCGAGCATCAGGTCGCACGCCGCCACCCAGTTGCTCAGAGGCCCGGCCCACACGATCGGGGTGCCACCGATGAACAGCAGATCGCCGGTGAACACGGTGCGGGCATCGGGCACGAAGGCGATGGTATCGCCCCGGGTGTGGGCCGGGCCGAGCTCGATCAGTTCGACCAAGCGGCCGCCGACCTCGACCTCGAGCCTGCCCTCGAAGGTCCGCGTGGGCAGCCGGACCTCGATGCCCTCGAAGTGGAAGGCCCCGAAGAAGTGGCGGAACATGGCGCCGAGTTCGCCGTCGGCGGCGTTGAGCGCGGCGAGCATTGCCGGCGGCACTTCGGTCATCTCGTGAGCGGTCGCCGCCGAGGCGATGATCTCGGCGTCGCCGACCATCTGGTTGCCGTAGCAGTGGTCCCCGTTGGCGTGGGTGTTGACCACAGTGGCGATCGGCGCGACCCGGGTGAGAGGGTCCATCGAATCGAGCATCGCGCCGGTGAGGGCGAGGTCGAAGAGGGTGTCGATCAGCAGAGACGCACCGTCACCCACCACCAGGCCGGCATTGCTCCAGCCCCAGCTACCGTCGGGTTGCAGATAGGCGAAGCACGAACTGCCGAGCTCGTGGAGACCCTTGGTGTACGACATGGGTTGTTCCTACGACCCCTGCCCCACCGCTGTGGCAGTGAACATGGCGCCGACCCGCTCGGCGATCATCACCACCGGTAGATGGGTGTTGGCCCGCGGCACACGTGGCATCACCGAAGCGTCGCACACCAGCAGGCCTTCGTAGCCGATCACACGGCACGAGGTGTCGACCACTGCCATCGCGTCGGCAGCGGAGCCCATTCGGCACGAGCCGACGGCGTGCACGAAGTCGCCCACGGCAGCCATCACCCCTTCGTCGGTCGCGTCGTAGGGCAGCACCTCGCCGACGGCTCGAACCGCCGGATGGGCAGCCAGGCGTTCGGCCACATCCACCGCTGCCCTCATCGCCGCCATGTCGCGTTCGTCGGTGAGCATCGCGAAGTCGACTCGGGGGTGGACCGCGGGGTCGGGCGAAGCCAGCCTCACCGAGCCACGCGAGCGGACCTGCATCACCGCGGCGATCAGCACGCCGAGCCCGGGCACCTGGGGATCGGCCTCGTCGAAGGCGAGTACCTGCAGGTCGTGCCGTTCGGCGAAGGTGGCCCTCAGGAACACCGACGCGACGACCTGGTGGGGGCGCAGCCGGTGCTCCTCGCCCAACCTCAAGGTGATGGGGAACGATGGGTGGTCCTGCAGACCGACACCCACGCCGGGCAGGTCCACACCGCTGCGCAGCAGCACGGCCGGCGAGTGGATGGCCCCAGCACAGACGACCACCGAGTTTGCCTCGATCTCGGTTCCGTCGGCGAGCCTCACCCCGCAGGCCCGGCGGTCGTCGAGCAGGACCCGGTCAACCAGGGAATCACCCCTGATCGTCAGGTTCGCTCGCCGGCGAACGGGGTCGAGGTAGACCCTGTCCACCGAGGCGCGGGTGCCGTCGGGGAAGCGGGTCAGCATGGCCGCTTCGGCACCGGCGTCGGCTGCCAAGAGAGCCCGACCCAACCCACCCCGCTCGTCGGCGGAGGCCGGGGCCAGGGGTATGGCGAGGCTGGCGAACCAGGGCTCGACGTCGCTCCAGGCCCAGCCCGAGCACCCATGGTCGCGCTCCCAGGAGTCGTAGTCGGCGGGCTCGCCGGGCAGGGCGATCATCGCGTTCACCGCCGACGAGCCACCCACTCCGCGGCCCCGCCGGTAGGGGCGCGAATTGCCGCCCGCGGTGAAGGTGGCCGTCAGGTCGTTCCACATCCGACCCGGCTCGGCCAGTGCCTCGTGGAATGAGGGGCCGGTCATCGACAGGGGCAGGGCGGCACCATGCTGGTCCGGTCCGGCCTCGAGCAACAGCACCCGCCGTCGGGGATCGTCGCTGAGCCGCGAAGCGAGCACGGCTCCAGCCGAGCCGGCCCCGACCACGACGACGTCGAAGGGCCCTCCCATGCCTCAGTCCCTCGGGGTGAGATCGGTGTGCAGAGGTAGGCCGGCGAGATGGGCGGCGTCGTTGTAGCGGATCAGCCGCCACATGTTGCGCTTCACCAGCGTCAGTTCGCTGATCGAAGTGTTGAGGGTGTGGACCTGGAAGCTGCCGGTACTGGGCGCCCTCAGTGCCTGGCGCAAAATGGCGTCGATGACCCCACCGTGGCAGAAGATGACCACGGTGCTGCCCTCGTGATCGTCGACAACGGACCGGAGGGCCGCGCCGACCCGGTAGTGGAAGGCGGCAACCGTCTCCCCACCCGGGAACGTGGTCGCGAAGGGGTCGTCGTCCTGCCACAGATCAGGGCCGGGGTTGTAGCGCTCGATGAACTCGGTGTAGCTCAGTCCGTCGCACTCCGGCCCAGGATCGTGCTCACCGAAGCCGGGGTCGGCGACCACAGGCAGCCCGCCGAGGGCCGGGGCGACCACCTCGGCCGTCTCGATCGCCCTGGGGTACCCGCTGGCGAGAACCAGGTCGGCACTCAGTTCGGGCGTTGCCGACCAGCGGTCGCGCAACCGTTCGGACTGCTGCAGAGCCGAGAGGTGACAGACCGTCGCACGTGAGCGGGCCGCCGATGACCCGCCTCAGGGTGACGTTCGATTCTCCATGGCGGACGAGCACGAGCCGGGTCACGGGAGCCGACCCTAGTTCGACGATCGGGGGGCGGTCGGGCGCTGACCGACGTTTGGCCGGCCGCGAAGTCGATGGGTAGGTTTGAGGGGTGAAGATGCCGGACGGCCGAGCCCCTGTTCGTGGAGCTCGAGCCTGATCAGCCGTGACCCCCACCCCTTACTTTTCGTTCGCGGACGACGCCGGTGAGCGGCGGGGACCGTAGGTTCGAGACAGTGGCCGGAGTAGCGCGACTGACGATTCGCACCATCGACGCCGACCCTCGGGCGGCATCGATCCTCGCCGACGCACATGCTCTCGGCGTGCGTTCACTCACCAGCTGTCGACGTCGCCGACGTCGTCTTCTTCGCCGATCAGCTGACCCCCGAGCAGGCCGGCGAGATCGAGACCCTGCTCGTCGATCCCCTGCTGCAGACAGCCACCTGGGACGTACCGGCCAGTGGCATCGAGACGGCCCTGCTACCCGGGGTCACGGACCCGGTCGCCACCGCGGTGCAGTTCGCCAGTGCCACTGTCGGGCTGCCCCATACGGGGGTGGCAACCGGCAAGCACTTCGACCTCCACGGCCCCATCAGCGCCGCCGAGAGCGCCGCCCTCGCCCGCCGCCTCCTGTTCAACTCCGTCATCGAGCAGTGGTCGCAAGGCCCCATCGTGCCCCACTTCGTCGATGAACACGGCACCGCCGACGCCGCTGTCGACCACGTCGCCATCCGCTTCCTCGACGACGACGCACTTCAGGCACTGGGCCGCGAGCGAGGCCTGTCGCTGGACCTCGCCGAACTCAACGTCATTGCCGCCCACTACCGCGGCGTCGGCCGCGAACCCACAGATGTCGAGCTCGAAACCCTGGCCCAGACGTGGAGCGAACACTGCTCGCACAAGACCTTCCGAGCCCTGATCACCTGCGTCACCTCGGCCGGTGAAGAGATCGAGATCACCCCCCTGCTGCGCCAGCTGCGCGACGCCACCGATGCCATCGCCGCCCCCTTCCTGCGCAGCGCTTTCGTCGGCAACGCCGGCATCGTCAGCTTCACGCCTGGCACCACCATCGCGGTGAAGGCCGAGACCCACAACCACCCGTCGGCGATCGAACCCTTCGGCGGGGCCAACACCGGTGTCGGTGGGGTCATCCGCGACGTCATGGGTGCCGCCCACCACCCCATCGCGATCACCGACATCCTCTGCTTCGGACCCATCGACCTCGATCCCGCCACCCTGCCCGAGGGAGTGCTCCACCCGCGCCTCATCGAGAGCGGGGTGGTGGCCGGAGTCGCCGACTACGGCAACAAGATCGGCCTGCCCACCGTCGCCGGAGCCGTGCTCTACGACCCCGGATACACGGCGAACCCTCTCGTCTATGCCGGCTGCATCGGTGTCGCTGCGGAAGGCGCTTGGGATCTCCCCGGCCCCCATCCCGGCGACCTGGTGGTGGTGCTCGGTGGTCGCACCGGACGCGATGGCCTGCGTGGTGCCACCTTCAGCAGCGCCACCATGGATGCCACCACCGGTGATGTCGCCGGGGCCAGCGTGCAGATCGGCGACCCGATCACCGAGAAGCTGCTCATCGATGTGCTCCGCGAGTGTGGTGGCCTCTACACGGCCATCACCGACTGCGGCGCCGGTGGCCTGTCGAGTGCCGTCGGCGAGATGGCCGAGGGTGTCGGCGCCGATGTCGACGTGTCGCTGGCCCCTCTCAAGTACCCGGGCCTGAACCCGTGGGAGGTGTGGCTCAGCGAGGCCCAGGAGCGCATGGTGATGGCCGTGTCGCCGTCCAACTGGCAGACCCTCGTGGCCGTTTGTGAACGCCGCGGTGTCGAAGCTACGGCTCTGGGTACGTTCACCGGCGACGGGGTGCTGACGGTGCGTGCCGGAGACACGATCGTGCTCCAACTGGACACCCACTTCCTCCACGACGGCCGCCCCCAGAGGGTGATGACCGCCGTCCTGCCCACCCCCCACCGTGGGATCGTCGAGCCACCCGCCTGCCCGGACCCTGCCGCCACCCTGCTCGCCCTGCTGGCCCACCCCAACATCGCCTCCAAGGAGCGCGTGATCCGCCGCTACGACCACGAGATCCGCGGTGCCACCGTGGTTCGACCTCTCGTGGGAGAGCATCACGACGGGCATGCCGACGGAGTGGTGCTCGCCGAGCCGGGCGAGACCCACGGGATCGCCCTCGGCATCGGCGTCAACCCTTGGTACGGCCTGGCCGACCCGGAGCGCATGGCCCACGCCGTGGTCGATGAAGCCATCCGCAACATCGTTGCCGTCGGCGCCGACCCGTCCAAGGTCGCCCTCCTCGACAACTTCAGCTGGGGCGACCCCCGCCGGCCGACCACCCTCGGCGAACTGGTGATGGCCGTCAAGGGCTGCTGCGACGCGGCTCTTGCCCACGGCGCCCCCTTCGTGAGCGGCAAGGACTCGCTCAACAACGAGTACCTCGGCAGTGACGGCCAGAGGCACGCCGTACCACCCACCCTGGTGATCACCGCCATGGCCCACGTGCCCGATGCCGACCGGGTGGTCACCCCCGACCTCAAGGCACCCGGCAGCATGCTGGTGCTCGTCGGGCACACCCACATCGAGTTCGGCGGCAGCCACTTCTCGCTGGTGCACCCGGCCACCGGCGTCGCCGGGGCTCGGGCACGGTGCCCTCGCCGGATCCCGATGCACCCACCCGCTACCGTCGCCTTCACGCCCTGCTGGCCACCGGGCGGGTGAGGGCCTGCCACGACCTCAGCGAAGGCGGCCTGGCCGTGGCTCTCGCCGAGATGGCGATCGCCGGTGGCTACGGTGCCGTCATCAGCACCCTGCCTCACCCGGACCGCGCAACCGCCCTGTTCAGCGAGTCGCTCGGTCGCTTCGTCTGCGAGGTGGCCGCCGACGACGTGGACTGGTTCCTCGAAGGCCTCGCCGAGTCGGCGGTGGTGCTCGGTGAGGTGACCGCCGAGCCGGTGCTCCGCCTCGCCGGCATGGACCTACCGCTCGATGCCCTGCGCACCGCGTTCAAGGCCGAACCCGCCCGCCGGGCGCAGGCCCAAGGCACGGTGACCGATGAACGGGGCCATTACGAACCGGCCGGTGGCGATGGTGCTCTCCGCGCCCGGCACCAACCGCGACCACGACGTGTCGTTCGCCCTCGAGCTGGCCGGCGCCAGGCCGCGCATCACCTTGTTGGCCGAGCTGCTCGCCACCCCTTCCCTGCTCAGCGAGGTCCAGATGCTGGTCATGGCCGGCGGGTTCAGCTACGCCGACGCACTCGGTGCCGGCAAGATGTGGTCTTTGGCCGTGTCCCACGGAGTAGGCGACGCCCTGAACGCCTTCGTCGTCGCCGGCAAGCCGGTACTGGGCATCTGCAACGGCTTCCAGACTCTCACCGGCATCGGCCTCCTGCCGGGCTCGCTGGCTCACAACTCGAGCGGCCACTTCCAGTGTGAATGGGTGCGACTCGAGGCGCCCCGGGGCGCTGTGTGTGGACCGACGACCTCGATCCCATCGAGTGCCCCATCGCCCACGGCGAGGGCCGCTATGTGCACCCCGACATCGCCTCACTGGAAGCTGCGGGCCAGGTGGCTCTGCGCTACTCCGGCCACAACCCAAACGGTTCGGTGCACGATGTCGCCGGCGTCTGCGACGAGAGCGGGGTGGTGCTGGGTCTGATGCCCCACCCGGAGAACCATGTGCTCCCCCGCCAGCACCCCCGTCACGGCCGGGACACTTCAGCGGGTCTCGGCCTGGCCCTGTTCGAGCGGGGCGTTGGCTACGCCAGCGGGCGATGAGAGAACGATGAGAAGACGGAGACGAGGCAAATGACCATGACTGTCGAACCATTCCTAGACATAGACCTGCCCCTACCCGATCGTCGCGACGGCAAGGTGAGGGTGTCCTACTCACTGGACCCCGATGCCAACGGCGAGCAGAGGCGCCTGTTCATCACCACCGACCGCCTCTCGGCCTTCGACCGCATCATCGCCGGGGTCCCCTACAAGGGGCAGGTGCTCAACCAGCTCGCCGCCTGGTGGTTCGCCCAAACCAGCGACCTGGTGGCCAACCATGTTGTCGACGTCCCCGACCCGAACCTGCTCGTGGCCCGCTCCGCCACCCCGCTGCCGGTCGAAGTGATAGTGCGCGGCTACATCACCGGGGTCACTTCCACCTCCTTGTGGAAGCAGTACTCGGATGGCGCCCGCGAGATCTACGGCTACCGGTTCCCCGAGGGGTTGACGAAGAACACCTCCCTGCCCGACGCCCTCGTCACCCCAACCACCAAGGGCACGGCCGGGATGCACGACGTTCCGCTCTCCGTCGCCGAGGTGGCCGAGCGCGGCCTGGTGAAGCCCGAGCTGTGGGACCGGGTGGTGGCGACCGCCGTCCAGCTCTTCCTCCGCGGCCAGAGCGTGGCCGCCGGAGCCGGGCTGATCCTCGCCGACACCAAGTACGAGTTCGGCGTGGCAGCCGATGGCACCCTGCTGCTGATCGACGAGATGCACACCCCAGACTCGTCGCGATACTGGGTGGTCGACAGCTACGAGGCGCGACTGGCGGCCGGCGAAGAGCCGGAGAGCCTCGACAAAGAGGTCGTCAGGCGTGCCCTCCTCGACGCCGGCTACACGGGCGACGGCGAACCGCCCTCCCTGCCCGCCGAGGTGTGGGAGGCTGCTTCACGCCGCTACATCGACGCCTACGAACGGCTCACCGGCATGGCGTTCGTACTCGGCGCATACCCGGTCCAACCCCGTATCGTGGAGGCCCTCCGTCATGTCCACTGACCAGCCCGTCCACATTCGCACCGGCGAGCACGCCAGCCCCGCCTGGCAAGGTGATGCTCCCCGCGAGGAATGCGGTGTGTTCGGTGTGTCCACCCCCCACGGCGAAGGTGTCGCCGAACTCGCCTTCTTCGGCCTGTTCGCCCTCCAGCACCGCGGCCAAGAGGCCGCCGGAATCGCCGTCAGCGACGGCACCAGGGTGAAGCTCCACAAGGAACCTGGCCTGGTGGCCACTGTCTTCAACCAGTCCACGATCAACACCCTGTCCGGCTACCACGCCATCGGCCACACCCGCTACAGCACCACCGGCGCCAACGCCCATCGCAACATCCAGCCCTTCCTCGTCGAGACCATGCACGGCCCACTGGCCGTTGCCCACAACGGCAACCTGGTCAACACTGCAGCCCTGCGCGACGAGCTTGCTCGCCCGCGGCTTCGGCCTCACGGCCACCAGCGACACCGAGGTGCTCACCCTGATGCTCGCTGCCGCCGGCGGACGCACCTGGGAGGACCGAGTCGAGCGCACCCTGCCGGCATGGAAGGGGGCGTTCTCGGTGGTGATGCTCATGGGCGACCGGGTGATCGCCGTCCGCGACCCGTGGGGCTTCCGGCCGATGAGCGTCGGCCGCCTACCCCACGGCGGGCATGCCGTGGCCAGCGAAACCTGTGCCCTCACGACGATCGGCTGCGTCGACATCGACGAGGTGAAGCCTGGTGAGATCGTCACCCTCCACGGAACCGAGCTGACCCGGCGCCAGGCCCTCACCCCGGCGGCCGGCGGAGCCCGCTGCAGCTTCGAATTCGTCTACTTCAGCCGCCCCGACAGTGTGTGGGCGGGCCGCAATGTCCACCATGTCCGCCAGCGCCTCGGTGAGGAGTTGGCCAAGGAGTCGGGCGTCGACGCCGACGTGGTGATCCCCGTACCGGACAGCGGCATCCCCGCGGCAATCGGCTACAGCCGCGAAAGCGGCATCACCCACAACGACGGCCTGATCAAGAACCGCTACATCGGACGCACCTTCATCGAGCCCACCCAGGAGCTGCGTCAGCGTGGCGTGGCCCTCAAGTTCAATGCGCTGGCCGCGAACCTGGCCGGCAAGCGGGTGCTGATGATCGACGACTCCCTTGTGCGCGGCACCACGGCGGGGCCCCTGGTAAAGCTCATCCGCGACGCAGGCGCCACCGAAGTACACCTGCGCATCACCTGCCCGCCGATCACCAACGCCTGCCACTTCGGTGTCGACATGGGCCACGACGGTGATCTGATGGCGGCGCGCATGTCGGTCGAGGAGATGCGCGAGGTGATCGGCGCCGACTCACTGGCCTTCTTGTCGCTCGAGGGCATGATGAGGGCGATCAACCCCGAGGGCGGGGGAAGCGAGGCAGGTCACTGCAATGCCTGCTTCACCGGCCACTACCCGATGCCCGTGCACGAGGCTCCCCCGAAGCTCAGCTTCGAAGGCGTGCTCGCGTGACCGCAGTGGTTTCTGGGGCTGCATCGTCCCACCCGAGGTTCTGGGCGCGATCGGAGGTGCGGGGGCGATGAGGGTGCTGGTGATCGGCTCTGGCGGGCGCGAGGCGGCCATCGCCTGGGCCTGCCGCCGCCACGGACACGAGGTGAGGGTGCTGGCCGACCTGCCCGACCCGGTGGAAGCGGACCTGGTGATCGTCGGCCCCGAGGCCGCCCTGGTCGCCGGGGTCGCGGACCGATGTGCCGACGCCCATGTGCCCTGCTTCGGCCCCACCGCTGCGCTCGCCAAGTTGGAGGGTTCGAAGGGGTTCACCCGCACCCTCGCGGCCAGTCTCGGCCTGCCCTCACCCGCGTTCCACCTCTCCTCCTCGGCCGACGAAGCAATCGCCTGGTGGCGTAGCTTCGCCAAGCCAGTGGTGATCAAGCTCGACGGCCTCGCCGCCGGTAAGGGCGTGATCGTGCCCAACGGTGATGACGAGACCGTCGCCGCGATCCACGAGCTGGTGGCCCAGGGACCGATCGTGCTCGAGGAGATGCTCGACCGGACCGGAGTGCAGCCTGATGGCGCTGTGCGACGGAAGGGTGGCCCGCCCCTGCCGGTCGCGCAGGACCACAAGCGCATCGGCGAGGGCGACACCGGCCCGAACACGGGCGGCATGGGCGCCTACGCCCCGGCGCCGATCCCCTACGACCCGACGACTGCTGACGGCCACGTTCATCCAGCCGGTGATCGACCACCTCGCCGATGCATCGGCGCGCCCTACGTCGGCGTGCTCTACGCCGGGCTGATGCTCACCGCCGACGGCCCGCGGCTGCTCGAGTACAACTGTCGGTTCGGCGACCCCGAGGCCCAGGCGGTGCTGCCCCTTGCTGATCGACGACCTCGCCGAACTCGCCTTGGCGTGCCTGCAACGGTGAGCTCCACGATCGCCACCTGAACTGGAAGGGAGCCGCCTGCACCGTGGTGGCTGCCGCCCCCGGCTACCCGGCGACGCCCCTCGCCGGTGCTCCCATCGATCTCGGTCACGATGCGCCCGCCGGTGATTCTCTGCTGTTCCTTGCCGGCACCGACGGAACCAAGGTCACCGGGGGTCGGGTGCTGGCCGTCACCGGCGTCGGCCAGGATCTCGCCCAGGCTCGCGCCAACGCCTACTCCCGCATCGACCTCATCCACTTCGACGGGATGCAGGTCCGCCGCGACATCGGTTGGCGGGCAATAGGTGCCGAGTTGCAGTCCTACGCCGCGGCCGGCGTCGACATCGACGAAGGCACGCGCGCCGTGGCCCAGATGAAGGCGGCCGTGGAACGCACCCATGGCCCAGCCGTGCTGCGCGGTGTGGGCAGCTTCGGTGGCGCCTTCAGCGGTGCCGCGATCAAGGCGATGGACGACCCCGTACTGGTCGCCAGCACCGACGGAGTGGGCACCAAGGTTGAGCTCGCCGCCCGCCTCGGCCGTTACCGGGGCGTCGGGGCCGACATCGTCAACCACTGCATCGACGATGTGCTCGTGCAGGGCGCCCGCCCCCTCTTCTTCCTCGACTATGTGGCCAGCAGCAAGCTCGACGCGGACCATGTGGCCGAGGTCGTCACCGGCATGGCCGAGGCGTGCGAGATCGCAGGTTGCGCCCTCCTCGGTGGCGAGACCGCCGAGATGCCCGGCGTCTACGCCCCCGGCGCCTTCGACATCGCCGGGACCCTCGTCGGTTTGGTCGATCGGGCGCGGCTGCTTCCCCGCGGCGACCTCCACGAGGGTGACCTGTTGGTGGGCATCGCCTCCAACGGACCTCACACCAACGGGTACTCCCTGCTGCGCAAGCTGTTCGCCTGGCTGCCGATGGACAGCACCCCGGCCGGTTTCGACGTAACCCTTGGCGAGGCCCTGCTGCGATCCCACCGCAACTACCTGCCGGTGCTGACCGCAGCGCTCGATGCCGATCTGGTGAAAGCCCTGGCCCACATCACCGGCGGAGGGCTGCCCGAGAACCTGCCCCGCATACTGCCCCCCACCCTCGACGCCTCAGTGAACCTCGGCTCGTGGCCGGTCCCGCCACTGTTCCGTCTTGTACGCGAAACCGCCATCGGCCTCGACATCCACGAGCTGTACCGCACCCTCAACATGGGTATCGGCATGGTGGCCGTCTGCTCGCCCGACCGCCTCAGCTCCCTTCAGGCAGCTATCGACGAGCAGACCTGGGTGATCGGCTCGCTGGTTACCGGCTCCCGCCAGGTCCAACTCCTCGTCTGAGCACCACGCCCACCCCATCGCCGAACCCATCCACGAACTTTTCGTTCAATCGGCACGTCCTCGCTCCGGCTCCCTCGTAGCGTCAAGCCATGGAGTCGTTACCTCGCCTGGTGATCATGGCTTCGGGGAACGGATCGAACGCCCAAGCCGTGATCGACGCCTGCGCCGACGGGCGGTTGCCGGCCCGTGTGGTCGCGGTTGTGAGCGACAAGGGGTTCGCTCCGGTACTTGCTCGGGCCGACACCGCCGGCCTGCCTGCGGTCCATGTGGGTCGGCGTACCGACGAAAGCCGCGCCGACTACGACGCCCGCCTGGCGGAGGTGATCACCGGCTTCGATCCGGACTGGGTGGTGCTCGCCGGCTGGATGAGGGTGCTCACGATGAGCTTTCTCGGCTGGTTCCCAGGCATGGTCGTGAACCTGCACCCTGCCCTGCCCGGTGAGCTGCCCGGCACCAAGGCCATCGAACGGGCCTTCACCCAGGCCCAACAGGGGCAACGCACCGGCTCCGGGGTCATGGTCCATCTCGTTCCCGATGAGGGGGTCGACGACGGGCCGGCGCTGGCCACCGCCGCAGTGCCCATCCTCGCCTCCGACACCCTCGAGACATTCGAGGCTCGCATGCACGCCGCCGAGCACCTCCTGCTCGTCGACACCCTTCGCACCCTGTTCACCGCGCCGGCCAGGCGCGACCGGCTCACCAAAGGAGCACCAGCATGATCAACGACGATCTGTTCGACCTGTACCAGGCCCTCACCTTCGACGACGTCGTCATCGTGCCCGGCTACAGCGACGTCCTGCCCGACACTGCCGACACATCGGCCACGTTCGCCGCCGACATCGTGCTCCATGTGCCCCTGGTGAGCGCGGCGATGGACAAGGTCACCGAGGGCCGCATGGCCATCGCCCTCGCCCGTGAGGGCGGCATCGGAGTCATCCACCGCAACATGAGCATCGCCGACCAGGCAGCCGAAGTGCAGAAGGTGAAGCGCAGCCAGAGCGGAATGATCACCGACCCTGTCACCCTGCCGCCCACCGCCACCCTCGCCGAGGCCGAGGCGCTGATGAACCGGTTCAAGTTCAGCGGGGTGCCGATCACCGACCCCGACGGCCGGCTGGTGGGCATCCTCACCAACCGCGACACTCGGTTCTGCGAGCTGGACGACTACCGGCGGCCGCTCAGCGAGTTCATGACCAGCGAGAGACTGATCTCGGCCCCCGAGGGCACCTCGCTCGAACAGGCCAAGGCGATCCTCCAGAAGTACCGCATCGAAAAGCTCCCCCTCGTCGACGCCGACGGCAGGCTCACCGGCCTGATCACGGTCAAGGACATCCTCAAGCGCCAGGAGTTCCCCAACGCCACCCGCGACACCGCCGGACGACTGCGCTGTGCTGCAGCTGTCGGTGTCGGCCCCGACCTCGAGGAGAGGGTTGAGGCACTCGTCGCCCAGAACATCGACGCCATCGCCATCGACACCGCTCACGGCCACTCGGCCGGGGTGATCAAGGCGATCGAAAGGATCAAGGCCGGTTGGCCCAACCTGGCGGTGCTGGCCGGCAACGTGGTCACCGCCGATGGGGTCGAAGCCCTCGCCAAGGTCGGTGCCGATGCGGTGAAGGTGGGCGTCGGTGCCGGTTCGATCTGCACCACTCGCGTCGTCAGCGGTGCCGGCATGCCCCAGCTCAGCGCGATCCACGAGGCCGCCCGCTACGCCAGGCGCCACGGGGTACCGATCATCGCCGACGGAGGCATCACCTACTCCGGCGACATCGTCAAGGCCATCGCCGCCGGCGCCGACACCGTCATGCTCGGCTCCCTGCTGGCCGGCACCGACGAGGCCCCCGGCGAGCTCGAACTGTTCGAGGGCAGGCGCTACAAGACCTACCGCGGCATGGGCTCGATGGGCGCAATGCAAGGTCTCGGCGCCGACCGCTACGCCACCGCCCAAGGCGGCCAGAGCGAGCTCGCCGGTCAGAGCCGCAAGCTGGTGCCCGAGGGCATCGAGGGCCGGGTTCCTTACGCCGGCACCCTCGGCGACGTGGCTTACCAACTCGTCGGCGGCCTACGCAGCGGTATGGGCTACGCCGGTGCGGCCACCCTCGAAGTCCTGCGCAGCTCCGCCCGGTTCATGAGGGTCACCACCGCCGGTCGCAACGAGAGCCACCCCCACGATGTGCAGATCACCAAGGAAGCGCCCAACTACCAGCGCACCTGAGCCCACCACCGCCTGTCGGTGCTGCGCCCCCATGGGTTCGAAAACCCGCAGTTCTGACGGGGTTTTGCGCCCGACCGACAGGGGTGACGGGGTTTCGCGCCCATAGACGGGTGGGGAGTCAGGCGAGCTTTTCTACGAACGCTTCCAGCTGGCGCAGGTTGCGGCACTCGTAGACGCCGTCGGTGTGGGTGCCGTAGTCGCCGACGATGGAGTCGCCGGTGTTCCAGTAGCTGCGCGGCTCGGGGTTGAGCCAGTACACGTGGCGAGCCTTGTGGCTCATCTCCTTCACCACCCACGCCTGGCTGGCGTGATAGTTGTTGCGGGCGTCGCCGAGCAGGAGCACGGTGGTCTTCGGGCTGATGTCCTTGCCGTACTTCTCCCAGAAGACCTCGAACGCGTGGCCGTAGTCGCTGTGGCCGTCGACCCACACCACGTCGGCCTCGGTGTTCACCCGATGGATGGCGTTGGTGATGTCTTCTTCACCCTTGAAGTAGTCGGTGACCTCGTCGATCCCGTCGATGAAGACGAAGGAGCGAACCTTGCTGAACTGGCCCTGGAGGGCATAGACGAGCATGAGGGTGAAGCGAGCGAACGCCGCCACCGATCCACTGATGTCGGCGACCACCATCAGCTCGGGCTTGGCGGGCCGCGGGTACTTGAACTTCGGCTCGGCGGGCACCCCGCCATAGCTGAGGCTGTGACGCACCGTGTTGCGGAAGTCGAGGGCACCCTTGCGGCCGTGCCTGCGCTTGCGGGTGAGACGGGCGGCGAGCTTGCGGGTGAGGGGTTGGAGAGCCTTCTTCAGGTTCTGCATCTCGTCGCGCGAGGCGTGCATGAACTCGACGTCTTCGGGCAGGGGCTTGCGCAGGGTCTTGGCCATCGCCTCGGCGCCGCGGTCGGCGACCAGGCGGCGACGGATCTCGGCCTCGATCTCCTTCTTGAACTGATCGATGCGATCGTTGTACTCGTCTTGCTCGAGCCTCTCCTCGAGGGCGGTGAGCTCGCCGCCGGCCTCGCCGCGGCTCGCCTCCATCAGCTTCTCGAGCATGCCCTCGAGGTCCAGGTTGCGCAGGGTGCGGTACAGGTAGTACGTGCCACCCACGGGCCGACCGGGTTCCATGCCGGCGAAGCGCTGCACGGACTGGCGGGCGAGAGCCCTCATCATCGCCTGGTCGCCGTGCAGCAGGGCCTGCATCAGGAGCTGGGCGATCTCCTCGGGGGTGAGCGAGTCCATGCTGCCGCCCTGGGGGCCACGCCCTTCACCCTGGCGCATCTGCTCCTGCATCTCGCGCCACATCTGGTCGACGTCGGTGTCGCCCTCGGTGAGGCGGTACTCGGGGCCACGCAAGCTGAAGTAGACCTCGAACACGGTCTCGAACGCCCTCCAGTGGGCGTTGTTCTTCACCAGCGTGGCGCCGAGGGCGTACTTGAACGCATCACGGTCCTCGATGGGGATGTGCTGCACCGCCTCCATCGCGTCGAGGTTCTCTGTGAGCGACACGGGCAACCCCGCATTGCGGAGCTCGGTGACGAAACCGGCGAGCAGGTCGAGCATGAGGGGTAGCCGACTACTTGTCGACGCTCAGTTCCTTCGCCGCCTTGGCGATGTCGGTCTGGTACTTGAGCAAGATGTGGAGGGTCTCCTTGGCCTGTTGGGCATCGATGTGTTCGATACCCAACAGCACCAGGGTGCGCGCCCAGTCGATGGTCTCGCTGACACTCGGTGCCTTCTTGAGGTCCATCTGGCGGATGCTGCGTACGATGCGGGCGATCTGGTCGGCCAGGTTGTCGGTTACACCCGGAACCTTGGTGAGCACGATCTCCTTCTCCCGTTCCATCGTCGGGTAGTCGACGTGGAGGTAGAGGCAGCGACGCTTCAACGCCTCGCTGAGCTCGCGGGTGTTGTTGGAGGTGAGGAACACCAACGGGATCTGCTTGGCCGTGATCGTGCCCAACTCGGGGATCGAAACTTGGTACTCGGAGAGGATCTCGAGCAGCAGGGCCTCAGTCTCGACCTCGACCCGGTCGACCTCGTCGATGAGCAGCACGACAGGGTCCGGCGCGCTGATCGCTTCGAGCAGGGGGCGGGTGAGCAGGAACTCCTCGCTGAAGATGTCGTCGTGCACCTCGCTCCATGAGTCGCTCTTCTTGTCGGCCTGGATGCGCAGCAGCTGCTTCTTGTAGTTCCACTCGTACAGCGCCTTGGACTCGTCGAGCCCCTCGTAGCACTGGAGGCGGATGAGCCTGGCGCCGGTCATGTCGGCGATGCTCTTGGCCAGCTGGGTCTTGCCGGTGCCGGCGGGGCCTTCGACGAGGACGGGCTTGCCCAGTCGGTCGGCGAGGAAAGCAACGCCGGCGATACCGTCGTCGGCCAGGTAGTTGACGTCTTTCAGCCCATCGCGGACCTGCTGGACGCTCTCGAAACGGTGAGCCATGAACGCACCTTACCGGGCGCCTTGACCGTGGGGTCAATCGGATACTCTTCGCAGCCGTGGGCAGTGCACTCGCCGAAGCCGTCGGGCTGTTCACCCGGTCCGTGAGCGAAGAGCTCGGCGCGCTGAGCGCCAAACCCGCTGGCGCCTTCTCCGCCGAGGCGATGATCGAGGCGTCGAACATCGTCGGCGGTGTCATCGCCGCCGACGACAGGTTCACAGACGGCGAGCTCGATACCTACCTCACCTCGATCGGGGCATTACTGGATCCTCCGCTAGCGGTGTCCACGTTGGCGGCACGGGAGATGAACCTGTTCGACGGCAAGACCGAAGCGCTCGCCACCCCGAGCGTGCTCTTCGACCTCTTGTGCCGCGCCGACGCGCGCAACGGCACCCAGCGCAGCCACGTCTACTACGCGGCTGGGTTGAGGCTCGCCCACGCTGCCGCCTCGATCGATCTGGTGCCGTCACCCTCGGAGCTGGAAGCCATCGACTCCTTCCGCACGGCGATGCTGCTCCATCTCGACAGAGCCGCGCTTGGCCGACCCGGTAGACCGGACCCCGCAGCGATCCCCGGAGAGCCCCAGACCGAGGCCCAGCCGGCCCGGCCCTTGGAGGAACTACTCGCCGAGCTCGACGAACTGGTCGGGCTCGACGGAGTCAAGGCAGAAGTACGCCGGCTCACCAGCCTGCTAAAGGTGCAGCAACTCCGCCTCGAACGAGGCTTGCCCGTGATGGAGACCAGCCATCACCTGGTGTTCACCGGCAACCCGGGTACCGGCAAGACCACTGTGGCCAGGCTGCTGTCGCAGGTGTACCACTCGGTCGGCGTCGTCACCAAGGGTCACCTGGTGGAGACCGACCGTTCCAAGCTGGTGGCCGGCTACGTCGGTCAGACGGCACTCAAGACCCAGCAGGTCATCGAAGCGGCGTTCGGCGGGATGCTGCTGATCGACGAGGCCTATGCCCTGGCCCGCGGCGGTGAAGACGACTTCGGGCGCGAGGCCATCGACACCCTGGTGAAGCTGATGGAGGACCACCGCGACGACCTGGCGATCGTTGCCGCCGGATACCCCGAGGAGATGGCCGACTTCATCGACGCCAACCCGGGGTTGAAGAGCCGCTTCACCCGCACCGTTCACTTTCCCGACTACACCACCGACGAGTTGACCGGCATCTTCGTCAAGCTCGGTGACCGCCACCGGTACCACCTCAGCGACGAAGCGCTTGCCAGGGTTCGCCAGCTCGTCGACGCCGAGCCTCGTACCCGCGGGTTCGGCAACGCGCGGTTCGTGCGCAACCTGTTCGAGACAGCAGTCTCCCACCAGGCTGTGAGGGTGGTTTCTCTCTCCGATCCCAGCGATGAGCAGCTCACCACGCTCACCGCAGACGACATCGCCCCCGTCGACGCCTGACCGCGCACTACCCTTCCCGGCATGGTCCCCCTGCTCGTCGCGCTCGCGCTTGTGGCCGTCGGCGGCCTGGTGGTGGCGATGCGCCGGCGTCGCGGCCCACGCCCCGCGGTCAATCGATCCGTTCACGCTCAGCGAGCCCTGGCGTCGCCATGTCGCTGCGGCGCAGGCGGCGCAGCGCCGCTACCGCGAGATCACCTCCGCGACCTCAGGGGGCCCTTTGCGCGATCGACTGGTCAGCATCGGCGGGCAGGTGCAAAAGGCCGTCGAGGAGTGCTTTGCGATCGGCAGAAGGGGAGACGACCTCGATGATGCGCTCGCCCGTCTCGACGTGCCTGGGCTCGACACCCAGCTGGGGCGTGCCACCGACGATACGGCGAAGGCCTCGGTGGCCGCCCAACTCGCCGCCGCCGGGCGCATCCGTTCCACCCGCGACGACACCGACGCCCGGCTGAGGTTGTTGGTCGTCCGCATGGGTGAGCTGACCGCCCTCGCCGCCGAGGTGAGTGTCGGCACCGACACCACCGACCAGCTCGGCGTCGGCGTGGGCGACGTTGTCACCCAGCTTGAGGGTCTGAGGTTGGCTCTGCAGGAGGTCAACCAGCCGGGGCGGCCCGCCACCTCGCCGTGAGCAGCCTCCTGAGGTCGAACCTCGCGGTTGCCACCGGCACCGCCATGTCGCGCGTGACCGGCCTGGTGAGAGTGGCCGTTCTTGGCGCCGTGCTCGGCACGCCGAGTGCCGTGGCCGACGCCTACGACCTGGCCAACGGCACCCCCAACATGATCTACGAGCTCCTCCTCGGAGGCGTGCTGAGCAGCAGCCTGGTGCCCCTCTTCACCCGTCTCCACGACGAGCGCGACGAGGAGGGCACAAACGCTGTCGTCTCCGTCGCGGTTCTCCTCATGGCGGCGATCACCGCCGCGGCGGTCGTGGCCGCACCCCTGGTCTTTCGCCTCTACTCCTTGCTCGTCAGCGAGGCCGTCGATGCAGGCCAGTACCGCCAGGTGGGCACGGTACTGGCACGCATGTTCTTGGTGCAGATCTTCTTCTACGGGCTCAACACGCTGGCAACTGCCCTGCTCAACGCCCGCCGCCGATTCTTCGCCGCGGCATGGGTGCCCGTCTTGGCGAACCTCGTCGTGATCGCCTCCCTGCTCTTCGTACCAAGGGTCACCGATGGCATCGAGCCGTCGCTGGGCGACGTGCTGCAAGACGGAGAACTGCGCTGGTTGCTCGGCGCCGGCGCCACAGCAGGTATCGCCCTGATGGCCCTCGCCCTGCTGCCGGCCCTCGCCTCGGCGGGAGTGCACATCCGTTTGCGCCCAGACTTCAGGAATCCTGCCGTGAGAACCCTGCGGTCCCTGTCGGGTTGGGCTCTCGGCTACGTCGCCGCCAACCAGGTGGCGATCGTGGTGATTCGCAACCTGCTGCGCGGCGGGGATGGTTCCGTGTTCGCCTACTCCCGCGCCTACATGTGGTTCGTCCTCCCCCACGGTCTCTTGGCGATGTCGATCGCCACCACCTTCCTGCCCGACCTCGCCGGAGCGGTGAGCCGTAGGGACAAGCCCGCACTCGTCGCCCGCAGCACTCTCGGTATCCGTCTCATCGCCCTGGTCACGATGCCAGCCGGCTTCGGGCTGTTCGTCCTGCGCCGATCGATCGTCGGCGCCGCCTTCGAGCACGGCAACGTCAGTTCTGCCGACGCCCTGGCCACCTCGCGTGCCTTGGGCGGCTTCGCCCTTGGCCTGGTCGGCTTCTCCGTATACCTCTTCGTGCTCCGCGTGTTCTACGCCCACCACGATGCCCGCACCCCGTTCGTGATCAACCTCGTCGAGAACGCGATCAACATTGCCCTCGCCCTGGTCCTCGTCGACCGTTTCGGGTTGCTCGGGTTGGGTGTGTCGTTCGCCGCCGCTTATCTGCTGAGCGCCCTGTGGGCGATGCAGGTGCTCTCCTACAAGGTGCCCGGCTTCCCACTGCGCCCTCTGCTCGGCGCCCTATACCGCTTCCTGCTCGCCTCAGCCGTGATGGCCGAGGGGGTGTGGGTAGTGGCCCGCACGGTCGGTTCCAACTCCGGTGCCGGCGCGGTACTGCGCCTGACGGCCGGCACGGTGACCGGCGTGGCCGTCTACCTCGGCGTGCTCGCTGTGCTGCGCGCCCCCGAGCTCGACGAACTGCGCCGCCGCTTCCATCCGGCCCAGGACACCACCGAGGCGCAGTAGGATCGAGCCCATGTTCAAGGTGTTGAAAAAATGGTGGAAGTACCTGACCGCGAAGTCCAACCGTAGCTTCGACCAGAAGGCCGATCCTGCTGTCCAGCTCGAACAGGCGCTGGGCGAGGCCCAGGGCCAACATCGCAGGCTCAAGGAGCAGGCGGCCAACGTCATCGCCAACCAGAAGCAGGCCGAGCTGCGCCTCAACGCCAAGATGAACGAGCTGGAGAAGCTCAACGGCAATGCCCGCCAGGCCCTGATCATGGCTGCCGATGCAGCCAAGGCGGGCGACACGGCCAAGGCCGCCCAGTACAACTCGGCCGCCGAGACCATCGCCAACCAGCTGATCCAGGTGGAGAACGACGTCGAGGGCCTGAAGGCGATGGTGATGGACTCCACCCAGGCTTCCGACCAGGCGAAGGCTGCGGTGCAACAGAACGGCCGCCTCTTGCAGCAGAAGCTCTCCGAGAAGCAAAAGCTCCTCTCCCAGCTCGACCAGGCGCGGATGCAGGAAGAGATGAACGCAGCGATGACCCAACTGCAGGAGACCGTCGGCGACGACGTCCCCACCCTCAACGAGGTGCAGGAGAAGATCGAGGCCCGCTACGCCAAGGCCAAGGCCACCAGCGAGCTGCAAGACGTCTCGGTGGAGACCAGCATCCTCGAGATCGAGCAGGCGACATCCAACGTCGAGGCCCAGAGCCGGCTCAGCGAGCTGCGCGCCGAGCTCGGCCTCGACAGCCCCACGGCTGCGGCGCCGATCGAGCAGCCCAAGCCGACAGAGGCTTGAACCAACCCCACCAAAGCGAATTTCGGCGCTGGGCCGGGCTCAGCGCCCGTGCCAGCGCCGAAGCCCACGGGGAAAGAAGAATCAGACGAGTACGAGCAGGTCGTCGCGGTGGATGGCCTCGTGGGCCATGTCGCCCGGAAGGTCCGAGGTGCGCCGACCCTTGACCTTGCCGAGTACAACCGAGTCGGCCAGGGCGATTCCCCGGGCGATGGTGTGACCGGCGAGGTCGCGCACTTCCACGACGTCGCCTTCGGCGAAGCTGCCGACCACGTCGACGATGCCGGCCGGCAGCAGGGAGGTACCCCTCTCGACCAGGGCGTTGCGGGCACCATCATCGACCACCAACGCCCCCTCGACGTTGGTGGCGAAACCGATCCACAGTTTGCGGGCGGCGAGGTTGCGGCTGCTCGGCAAGAAAGTGGTTCCCACGGCCAGCCCGGCGACCGCGTCGACCAACACGTTGGGTCGGGTTGCGGTGGCGATGACAGCCCTGACCCCAGCCCACGACGCCATGCGGGCGGCCGACAGCTTGCTGGCCATGCCGCCCCTGCCGCGGTTACTGCCGTTCGCCGTGGCCGCCACCGAGAGCAAGGGGTCGTCGGCCGCGACCACCTCCACCAACTCGGCCGTTGGGTCGGTACGCGGGTCGGCGGTGTACAGCCCGGGTGTGTCGGTGAGCAGCACCAACAGGTCGGCGGCCACGTTGTGGGCCACCAGGGTGGCGATGCGGTCGTTGTCGCCGTAGCGGATCTCGTCGCTGGCAATCGCGTCGTTCTCGTTGACGATCGGCACACAGCCCAGCTCCAGTAGGCGCAGCAGGGTCTGGCGGGCATGCAGGTACTGGCGGCGGTCGACGAAGTCATGGGGAACGAGCAGCACTTGGGCGGCAACCAACCGGTGGCGGGCGAGAGAACGGTTGTAGGTCTCCATCAGCCTGCTCTGACCGGCGGCACTGATGGCTTGAAGGGTGGGCACGTCGGTGGGGCGACTGGTCAGCCCAAGGGCAGACACCCCCGCCGAGACGGCGCCACTGCTCACCAACAGCACCTCGTGGCCGGCAGCCCTCAGCTCGGCGAGCTGATCGCACACGGCGTCGATGACGTCGGTGTCGATCACTCCCGCCTGGTCGGTGAGCGATGAGGTGCCGATCTTGACGACGACCCTCACTCAGACCTCCTCGCGGTATTCGAAGCTGAACCCGGCGATCCAGATGATGTCGCCTTCGCGGGCTCCTGCCCGGGTGAGCATCCGGGGCACGCCGAGGCGCTTCAGTTGGTGATCGATGTAGTTCAGTGCCTCGGGCGTGGTGACGTCGTTCAACGCGACGATTCGTTCCACCTGGCGGCCGAGCAGACGGAACTCGCGTTCGGCCAGCCTCTCCACCTTGGCTCCCTCGGCCTCGGGGCGAAGCACGACGATGCCCTCGGTGACCGGCTCGGCCTGGCGCGCCTCGTGCACCAGCGAGGCCATCCGTCCGACCAGTTCGCGCACACCCTGGTTGGTCACCGATGACAGGGTGAGACCGTCCCAGTCGTGCACCATCGAGTCGCTCTTGGTGCCCACAACCACCCGGGGGCGTTCGAGCAACTCGGGCTGGTACTCACCCAGTTCGTGGAGCAGGACACGCTCCTGCTCGTAAGGGTCCAGGCCTTCGAGGTCCGAAAGATCCACCATCACGCACAGGACGCGGGCACGCTCGATGTGCTTGAGAAACTTGTGACCGAGGCCGCGCCCCTCGCTGGCGCCTTCGATCAGGCCGGGTATGTCGGCGACGACGAACTCGGTCGCCTCGTCGAGGCGGACCACTCCGAGGTTGGGCTCGAGGGTGGTGAAGGGGTAGTCGGCGATCTTCGGCTTGGCAGCGCTGATGACACTGATCAGGGTGCTCTTTCCCACATTGGGGAACCCCACCAGGGCGACGTCGGCCATCAGCTTCAGCTCCAGCTTGAACCAGAGATCCTCGCCGTGCTCACCCTGCTCGGCGAAGCTCGGCGCCCGGCGCCTGTTGGACAAGAACTTGGCGTTGCCCCGGCCTCCGCGGCCACCGGCGGCCGACAACCAGCGATCACCGTGATGGGCCAGGTCGGCGAGCAGGTCACCGGTGTGCAAGTTCCAGATCACGGTGCCCTCGGGCACATGAACGATGAGGTCCTTGCCGCGTTTGCCGTGCTGGTCCTTGCCCTGACCGTGCACCCCGTTTAGCGCTCTGCGGTGGGGATGGTCGCGAAAGGCGATCAGCGAGGCGACGTTGCGGTCCGCCACGAGCCAGACGTCGCCCCCCTTGCCACCGTCGCCGCCGTTGGGACCACCGAAGGCGACCGGCCCCTCACGGCGAAAAGAGACACAGCCCGCGCCGCCATCGCCGCCACGCACGTTCAGTTGGGCTTCGTCGACAAATCCGCTCATAGGACCCCCTGAGGCTATCGGCACCGCTTCGCCCACCAGTGGAGAGGGCTACCGGGCAGGGCGTGCGGGGTCGGTACGCTGGCCACGATGAGCGGGACCGACGAGAGCGCCGACGACAGAGCCGACCGGTGGGCGGCCACCATGGCCGGCCACCGCACCGCGGCCGGTATCCACCTGGCCCACGCCGACTCCTGGGCGGGCAGCGGCTCGGCTCGCGTTCTGTCCCGTGAGGCTCGCGAGGAGCACGAAGGTGCCGTGCTCTCCACCCTGGCCACCAAGGCCCACGGTGCCGGCAACAGGGCGATCGACGAGGAAGCGGACCCCTGGCGGACCTGCTTCGAACGTGACCGCGATCGCATCCTCCACGCCTCTGCCTTTCGCCGTCTGGCGGGCAAGACCCAGGTGTTCGTGTTCCCCGACGACCACCAGCGCACCCGGCTCACCCATGCCCTCGAGGTCGCCCAGGTAGCGGTTTCGGTGGCGCGGGCACTTGGCCTCAACACCACACTCACCGAGGCCATCGCCCTCGGGCACGACTGTGGGCATGGCCCGGGGGGGCATGCCAGCGAAGATGCACTCAGCCCCTTCGTGCCCGGAGGCTTCGATCATGCCCCCTGGGGCGCCGACGTAACCCTTGCTCCCCTCAACCTGTGCGCCGAGACCCTCGACGGGATCCGCAACCACTCCTGGAGCCGGCCCGCTCCGGCCACACCCGAGGGTGAGGTGGTGAGCTGGGCCGATCGCATCGCCTATGTCTGCCACGACTTCGAGGATGCGGTCGCGGCTGGGGTGGTCACCCCCCACATGCTTCCCGGGATGGTCCGCGAGAGGTGCGGCGAGACCCGCCGCGAACAGCTCAGCACCCTGATCCACGGGATGCTCGAAGCGGCCGTCGAATCCGGTCGCATCGGTATGACCCCTTCTCAGGCGGAGGCGCTGGCCGTCTTCCGCCGCTTCAACTACGAGAGCATCTACCTCCGGCCGGCCTCCAGGGCCCAGGCGGAGGCTGTCGTCGGCATGCTGAGAGCCCTGGTCGAGCATTTCGCCGACCGCCCCAACCTGTTACCCGACGCCCACGACCTGGAGGCCGGTAGCGCCGAGTCGCTCCATGCCGCGGTCGCCTATGTGGGCGGGATGACCGACCGCTTCGCCTGCCGCCAGGCGCTGGCCCTGCTCGACTGGCCTCGCGAGAAGCTCCCCCAAGGTGTCGACACCCCGGTGTGACCCAGGGGATAGGCGCCGAAAACGGCGAATGCCCGGCCTCGCGGCCGGGCAAGCTGCCAGATCTGGGGTTGTTCAGACGGTGGGGTCGATGTTGATGACCCGGCGGCCGCCACGGGTGCCGAATTGCACCGACCCGTCGACGAGCGCGAACAGGGTGTCGTCGCCGCCCTTGCCCACGTTGGCGCCGGGGTGGAACTTGGTGCCGCGCTGGCGTATGAGAATGGCACCGGCGGCAACCTTGCTGCCACCGAAAGCCTTCACACCGAGGCGCTGTGCGTTGGAATCGCGGCCGTTGCGGGTTGACCCGCCGCCCTTAGTCTTCGACATGTTGGCTCAGCCCTTCGTGATGGAGGTGATCTCTAGAACGTGGTACTTCTGGCGGTGGCCATAGCGCCGACGCTGGTTGGTCTTGGGCTTGTAGGTGAAGCCGTCGATCTTGGGCCCTTGGGCCCAACCGACCACTTTGGCGCTGACGGATGAGCCCTTCAGCTGGTCGGGCGTGGCGAGAACGAGGTCGCCGTCGACCAGGAGGACAGGGGTGAGGGAAACTTCGGCGCCCTGCTCGGCATGGAGCAATTCGACGTGGACCTGCTGGCCCTCCTCGACGCGAGCTTGTTTCCCACCGGATGCGATCACTGCGTACATAGCTCCACGATCCTAGCGGCTCGCCCTTCGCCTTCAACCCGGTCCGAGAACAGGTTCACTCCAATCGTTCACTCCAGCAGGGCGTGATCGATCAGCACTCCTCGGCCCTGACACTCCGGGCACTCGTCGGCGAAGTTCACCAGCAGGCCCTCACCGATGCGCTTTCGGGTCATTTCCACCAGGCCCAGCTCACTGATGTCGAACACCTGGGTACGGGTCTTGTCGCGGGACAGGGCCGACCGAAAGGCATCAACGACCTTCTTGCGGTTGTCCTTGATCTCCATGTCGATGAAGTCGATCACCACGATCCCGCCGATGTCGCGCAGGCGTAGCTGCTTGGCGACCTCCTCAGCGGCCTCGAGGTTGTTCCTGAACACGGTCTCCTCGAGGTTCGTGCTGCCCACGTTCTTACCGGTGTTGACGTCGATGACCGTGAGCGCCTCGGTGTGCTCGATGATCAGAGACCCACCGCTGGGCAGCCACACCTTACGATCAAGGGCCTTGTGGAGCTGCTCGTGGATGTGGAACCGCTCGAACATGGGGATGCCCTCGGCGACCGCGTCGTAGAGCTCGATGCGGTCCGCCAACTCGGGGTTGAATGCCTGCACATAGTCGCGAACGTCCTCGAACAGGCGCTGATCGTCGATGATCACGCCCCGGTAGTCGACGTTGAACTCCTCGCGGATGACCCTCACCGCCAGCTCCGGCTCCCGGTACAGCAGGGCCGGACCGTTGACCTTCTTCGCCTTGGCTTCGATCGTGTCCCACTGGTCGAGCAGGCGGCTCACGTCGGCCTTCAACTCGTGCTCGGTGGCGTGTTCCGCTGCGGTACGCACGATCAGGCCGTGCTCCGCCGGCTTCACCCGATCGAGGATGTTGCGCAGGCGCTTGCGCACATCGTCGGGCAGACGCTTAGAGATGCCGTAGGTCTTCGAGTTCGGGATGAGCACCACGAAGCGCCCGGGCAGGGAAACCTCTTGGGTGAGCCGAGCGCCCTTTGCCCCGATCGGGCTCTTGGTGACCTGGCAGATGATCAGCTGCTTGGGCTTGAGCATCTGCTCGATCCGCGGCTGGGCCGAGTTCTCGACGATGTCCTCGGCGTCGTACTGCACATCGCCGCGATAGAGCACGGCGTTCTTCGGGGTACCGATGTCGACGAAGGCGGCCTCCATGCCGGGCAGCACATTCTGCACCTTGCCGACATAGATGTTGCCGTGGATCTGGCTCACGTCGTCGGCGGGCCGGCTGACATAGTGCTCGATCAAGTTACGACCCTCGAGCACCGCCACCTGGGTGAGAGTCGGGCGGACCTGGACACACATCAGGTGACGGCCGACGGGGCGCCCGTTGCGTTCGCGGCCCCTGCGCCGCTCGAGGACATCAGCATCGAGTTCGGGGATCGGGCCTGCATCGCGAACCCCGGCCTGCCCCTTGCCCTTGGCGCCGCGACGGCGCTTCTTGCGAGCATCGCCACCGGGTTCACCGGTCGTCTCGCCACCACCACCGGGCTTGACGGCTGAGACCTTCACTGCAGGCCTGGACGCAGAGGGTGGAGAGGGCGGGGCGGGGCGGGTATCTCCGATCTGGGGTCTGCGCACCAACGCCCTTTCTGCGGCGGCAGGCGACGCCCTGTTCTCGCCGATCCGATCCGGCATGTGAGGCTGCTCGTCCTCGTCCGGCTGATCCACCGCCGGATCCAGGTCGGAGTCGGAGTCGCCGTCATCATCGTCGGCGTCGTCATCGTCGGCGTCGTCGCTGCTCGCCTCACCGGCAGGCTTCTTGCGGCCCTTACCGCCACGCGATCCGCGACGGCGTTTGCGCTGGGCGGTGCGCACGGTGGGATCGTCGATCTCCTCCGTGCCGTCACCAGTTGTGTCGTCAGTAGTCGTGTCGTCAGTGGTCGCTTCGGCCTCGCCAGGCGAGTCGGGCGTTTGCGCCACAATCGGTTCGTTGTCGTTCATTGGGGTCCCTTCTCATGCGCACTCCGCCGGAGCACGCATCGCGTCGGGCACGGCGGGAATGATCTCCTGCCGCTCGCCGTCGCGATCGATCCATTGATGTGTACGCAACACCCGCGCGGTCACGTCGACCGCGTCGAGTGCTGGGAACAGAGCGCCGACCAATTCGATCGGTCGCAGTCCCCTTCCATTAGTGGCCAACACCGCGCACAGGTGAGGCCGTGGATAGTCCCCGGCCGTGGTGGCCGACATCTCGATGATGGCAGGGCGAACATCGTCGGTGCTGCTCTGCCCCTTGCGTTCGCGCTCGATCATCAGGGCGGGCTGGGCCATGGCCATGGCCACCACGTCGTCGAGTTCGTTTGCTTCGACACCGTCGAGCTCCACCAGCCAGGTGCAGGCGACGACACCCTCCTGCAGAGACACGCTGCCGTCCGGGCGAGGCACCACATGGGTGACCTCGTAGCCCTGAGGCAGGGCCGAGCTGAAGGCGGCTGCCAAATGATCGAGCTCGGGCTCGTACCCCTGTGCCAGTTCGAGATCAAGGTACTCGGCGAGGCTCTCGGCGCCCGTGGGTAGGGCGAGCCCGAAGGACATCCGCGGCCGGGGCGTGAACCCGGCCGAGTAAGCGAGAGGCACGCCGGTCTTGCGCACGGCGCGCTCCCAGTGCCGGGCCGTGTCGCGATGGCTGGTGAAGCGGACCTTGCCCAGCTTGGTGTGGCGCACACGCAACTTCATGCCGGCACCTCGACCTCTTCGACGGTGGGGAGCGTCGACGCGGCATGAGGGCCGTCGCGTCGGCCCAACAGCGCCATCGGCATCTCGCCTGCGCTGGCCAGATCCTGCCCGGTGCCCTGACTTCCCCCCGCCGGCGGCACCGACGAGGCGACGATGTGCTCGAGGTCGAATCCGGTACATACACCACAGTCGTAGCAGGGAGTCCAGCGACAATCGTCGAGGCCGTGCTCGGTGAGCGCCGATCTCCATTCCTCCCAGAGAAAGTCCTTGTGCAGACCGGCCGACAGGTGATCCCAGGGCAGCACTTCGTTCTCGTCGCGGTGGCGGTGCACATACCAGTCGATCGAAAGTCCCTCGGCGGCCATGGCCTCTTGCCAACGGGCCACGCGGAAGAACTCGCTCCACTCCTGGAACACGCCCCCGTCGCGCCACACCCTCTCCATCACCCCGCCGAGGCGACGGTCGCCACGAGCTGCCAGGCCCTCGGCCATGGTGGCTGCAGGGTCGTGCCACTTGACGTTGACACCTCTCGCCCTTTGCCCGGCGTTCCTCACCAGCTGCATCTTGCGCCTCAGCTCGTCGGTGGTGTTCTGACCGAACCACTGGAAGGGGGTGTGAGGCTTGGGAACGAAACCACCGAGGCTCACCGTGACACTGGCCCGGTTGGTGTGTCGGCGCCCGATGCGCACACAGTTCTGGGCGAGTTCGACGATTCCGTTGGTGTCGATATCGGTCTCGGTGGGAAGCCCGGCGAGGAAGTACAGCTTCGCCCGGTGCCACCCTTGGGAGAAGGCCGACTCGATGGCCCCGTAGAGATCCTCCTCGGTGATCCGCTTGTTGATCACCTGGCGCAGGCGCCAACTGCCCGCCTCGGGCGCGAAGGTGAGGCCACTACGCCGCCCGCCGGACACCTGGGCGGCCAGGCCGACGGTGAAGGCGTCGACCCTGAGCGACGGAAGACTGATCGAGATCGTGGCGCTGGAGTCGCATCCGGCCACATTGATGCCCTGGGTGAGCTGCTCGATTCCGCTGAAGTCGGCCGTGCTGAGCGAGGTGAGGCTGACCTCGTCGTATCCGGTGCTGCGCACCCCGTCGGCGATCATCGTGCGTACCTGCTCGATGGGCCGCTCGCGCACCGGCCTGGTGATGAAACCCGCCTGGCAGAAGCGGCAACTGCGGGTGCAGCCACGGAAGACCTCGACCGCCAGCCTTTCGTGCACCACCTCCGTGAGGGACGCAAGAGGGTGCTTGGGGTAAGGCCACTCGGCGAGATCGGCGACGGCACGCTTGTGGACCACCGCCGGCACGTCGGCATAGCGCGGCGTGACCGCCTTCAGCACCGGCCCGTCGTAGTCGACGTCGTAGAGCGAAGGCACATAGACCCCCGGCACCCTCGCCAGCTCGCGCAGTACACCCTCGCGGCTGCCGGCGGTGCGACCAGAGGCCTTCCAGTCCCTCACCACGTCGGTGATCTCGCCGACGACTTCCTCACCCTCGCCGAGCACAGCGAAGTCGATGAAGTCGGCGAGGGGCTCGGGATTGAAGGCACAGTGACCGCCGAGCACGACCAGGGGGTGGTCCGCTTCGCGCTGTGCCGCCCTCACCGGAATCCCCGCGAGATCGATCATGTTGAGCACGTTGGTGTACACCAGTTCGGCCGACAGGTTGAATGCCAGAAGGTCGAAATCGCCCACCGCACGGTGGGTGTCGACGCTGAAGAGGGGCACCGAACGTGCCCTCATCAGGCCTTCGAGGTCCGCCCAGGGCGCATAGGTACGTTCGGCGACAGCATCGTCGCGTTCGTTGAGAATTTCGTAGAGGATCTGCAGCCCCTGGTTGGGCAGCCCAATTTCGTAGGTGTCGGGGTAAGCGAGCAGCCAGGCAACCCTTCCCGGACCATGCCGGGGGGATATGGCGCCGTCCTCACACCCGATGTAACGGGCGGGCTTTGCACCCGAGCCAGGAGCGGTTCGATCCGCGCCCAGAGAGAGGTCATGTCAGATTTAGCCTACCGTGCGACCGGCCATGAAGCTGGCATCGCCGATGGACACGATCTGTCTCAGCGATAGCGACGCATGTGCACGTTCTGTACCAATCCGAGCAGCATGAAGAAGGTCACCACGCCCGAGCCGCCGTAGGAGATGAAGGGCAGGGGCAGGCCGGTGATTGGCATGATGCCGAGGGTCATCGCCACGTTCTGGAAGACCTGCCACAACAGCATCGCGAACACGCCGGCGCAGAGGTAGGTGCCGAGCAGGTCGCGCGACAGGTGGGCGATGCGCCAGATCCTCATCAGAATGACCGCAAACAGGCCGAGGACGACGCCGCAGCCGATCAGGCCGAACTGCTCGCCGACCGCCGAGAACGGGAAGTCCGCCCACTGAACGGGGATGTCCTTGGGCGCGTTGGTGATCGGGCCCTGCAACCAGCCCTTGCCGGTGATGCCGCCCGTGGCAAGGGCGCGGAGCGCGTTACGGCCCTGATAGATGAAGTCGCTCATCTTCGGGTCGGTGGAGTTCTGGTGCCAGAAGGCGGTGAAGCGGTTGATCTGGTACTGGTTGACCAGTCCGGTGAGCATCGCCGCACCCGCGGTGGCCACCGACAGGACCGAGATCATCAGCATGTATCGGGCCTTGGCGCCGGCGACCAGCATCACGCCCATGGCCATCACGATCAGCACCGAGGCGCCGTACCGAGGTCGGGCTGGAGGATGATCAGGATCACCGGGGCCCCCACGAGCAGCAGCCCGATGATGAACCGGTGGTAGGGCAGCGTCGTCGCTGCGGTCCTCAGCCAGATAGCCGGCCACGGTGAGCAGGACGGTGAACTTGGCGAACTCTGCCGGCTGGAAGTTGAGCGGGCCGAGGTCGAAGCTGAGTGCGGCACCACCACTGACCGCGCCCACCAGGATCACCAGTACGAGCAACATCAAGGTGAAGCCGTAGAGGAACTTCGAATGCTCGTTCCACCACTCGTAGTCGAACGACATCACCACTGCCATCGCCACCACGGCGACGATGAGAAAGATCTCCTGCCGGGTGACGAAGGTGAACCCGTAGGGCTCGATGCTGCGCAACGGGAACTTGGTGTAAGACGCCGAATAGATGATGGCCAGGCCGATCAGGGCCAGTGCGCTGGTGGCCGTCATCAACACCCAGTCGATGTTCCGTGAGGGCGCGCCGGGGCTGGAGTGGATGTTCCCCAGTCCCGAGTCGGGCTTGCGCTGCAACAGGCTGACAGGCATGTCAGTCCTTGATGCCCGACGAGCCGCCCAGACACGTCGCGTCGGCGAGTTGTCGCGACGGCGTGGGAACGGTGGAGGCCACGTCGAGGGGGTCGCTCACCAGAACCGGGTCCTTCGCCACCCGATCGGTGAGGGCCAGGAACATGCACTTCACGACCGGCGCTGCTGCCTTGGAGCCGTAGCCGCTCTTCTCCAGGTAGGCGACCACCGTGTAGGGCACATCGGGAGTGATGCCGAACGCCCCGAACACCGAGGAGTCGTTCCACGGCAGGCTGGCCGCACCCTGGGCGGTGCCGGTCTTGCCGGCAATCTCGACAGGGAAGTTCTTGAAGAGGGTCTCGCCGGTGGTGGCGTGGTAGAAGTCGCCCGGGTAGACGGTGCCCGGTCCGCGAATGACCCGGGTCAGCCCCTCGATGATCGGGGCTAGCACCTCGGGTGGCATCTCCAATTGGTCCCTCACCGTAGGCCGCTCGAAGCTCACCAGCACCGTACCCCGAGCGAGATCCGCCACCGCCGGGCCTAGGTCGGGGGTGCTCGCGGCGTAGATGTTCTTGATGATGCTCGGCTCCAACAAGAAGCCGCCGTTGGCGAGGGTGGCGTAGGCGTTGGTGAGTTGAAGCGGGGTGGCCGCCATCAGGCCCTGCCCGATGGCTACCTGAACATTGTCGCCAACCACCAGGCGGGGAACCTCACCTTCGGCGAGCACCCCCCTTTCAACCAGGGCCGCCTTCACCTCGTCGTCGGGCACCCGGCCCTTCCATTCGTAGGGCAGTTGGATGCCGCTCTTGGTGCCGAACCCGAAGCGCTCGAGGTTGGTCTTCAGCAGGTTCTCCTGGTCGGGCAGTTCCTCGCTGCGGATCCAGAACTCCTCGCCGAGCTTGTAGAAGAAGGTGTCGGACGACACTGCGAGCGCGTCGGTGACGGTGACCGGACCGTAAGTGCTGGGTCTCTGGGTGCGCTTGTTGGTGGCGTTCTTGTAGATGCACTTGGCGACACCACCCTTGTGCTGGCAGTTCTCCGGCTCAATCGACTGGAGGGTGTAGGTACCCTCGTCGACCCACACCGTGTCGGCGGTGATCAAACCGGCGTGCATCGCGCTCCAGGCCACGAAAGGCTTGATCGTGGAGCCAAGGTTGTAGTTGCCCGAAACGGCACGGTTCACCAGAATCGACTGGTCGGGGTCGATGCTCATGCCATCGGCGTTCTTGCTGGGGAACAGCTGCTGAAACTTGTCGCCGGTGATCCCCGACTCCATCCAGCGGTTGTCGAAGGTGGGGTAGCTGGCCATGGCCACCACCTGCCCGTTGGTATGGTCCATCACCACTACCGACCCTGCGGGAGCCTTGTGCTGAACCCATTCCGGGTACTCCACCTGGGTGCCGTCGGGCATCGTCTTCTTGTAGACCCTGGTCTCGAAGTTGGTCTCCCGGTCCAGGGGGTTGTACGGGGCTGAGTCGGGCTGTTTGAGGTCCTCGGGAAGGTTGCGACGCGAGCGCAGCTCGGTCTCCAGCGCCTGCTCGGCGTACTGCTGGATATCGAGGTCGATCGTCAGCTGGATGTCGAAGCCGGCCTCGGCGGGTTCCCCCCGTTCCTCCAGTTCACGCACGATGGCTCCCGAAGCGTCGACCTCGAACACCCTCTTGCCCCAGTCGCCGTGGAGCTCCCGCTCCATGCTCAACTCGACTCCGAACTGGCCCACCCTCTCGTTGCGTTTGTAGCCCTGGGCCAGGTAGCCGTCGAGGGTTCCGGCGGTGATCGACCCCATGTAGCCGACCACATGGGCTGCAAGGGGCGCGTACGGGTAGACCCTCTTGAACTGTTCGACGACGTCGACGCCCGGATAGTCCTCGCTGCGTTCGAGCAAGAAGGCGACATCTTCCTCGCGCACGTCCTCCTTCAAGGGCAAGGGCAGCAAGGTGTCGTAGATCTGGCCCTTGGTGCACGGCTTCGGCAGCCTGTAGCAGGGCTCGTAGCGCCGCATCAGATCGTCGACGGGCGTCTTCAACGCCCCGGAGAGTCGCTCGAAGAGTTCGACGCGGTTGCTCTCTCTTGCGGATCACGGCCCAGTCGACGGTGACGGTGAGGATCCGTTTGTTGTCGGCCAACACTCGACCTTCGGCGTCGAAGATGCGGCCCCGTTCGGGGGCGATGTACACGGTGCGGGTCTTCGCCGCGGTGACCTTCGCCTGGTACTCCTCTGCCTGGACACCCTGCAGGAACCACAGCCGAGCCCCGAGGAGACCGATCAGCAGAAGGGAGATCGTGGCGAGCAACCCGAGGCGCCGGGAACGCTTGTCGAGTGCCATGACTACCAGTCTGCTCCCTGGGCTGCCGTGGTGGGGCGCGCCCGGGTCACTCGGGTATCGCCTTCCACTTCTTGCGCTTGACACCCATCATCCACCGGCCAACAGGCACTAGCGGCAGTGTCAGCACGGCGGCAGCGATCGCAACCACCGGAACGATGACGACCAGCTCACGACCGATCCATCCGCTCTCACCTGTGATCGCCTCACCGAGAGGGATGGCCACCTCCCCCACAGCGGCACCGATGGCGGCGAAGATCATCACCAGCCACCATTGAGGGTCGGGGGTGAGGTTCTGCACATAGCCGGCAGTCATCCCCCCAAGCCCGTAAGCCAGAGCCATCAACCCGAGGGGGGTGTTCCCACTGAGGTCGTAGAGCAGTCCCAGCACGAACCCTGCGACGGCACCACGGTCCGCTCCTCCACCGGCACCGGCGGCGACCACGAGCGCGAGCACGAACTGCAGCTTGACGTCGAGCACGGGGTGATCGGCGAACACCATCCTCTGGATGGCAAGAGCAAGGCACCCCACAAGAAGGATGCGCAGCAGGGGACCGAACAGGAGATGGCGCACGCTCAGCGGCCCACTGCCTCGTCGTTGGGTATGTACAGCACCACAGCCACGAAGTTGAGCCGCTTGAGGCTGGCGTTGGGGGTGACCTCGACTAGCGGAGTGCTGCTGCCCGACTGGGAGATGATGCGGGTGATGGTGCCGATGGGGATGCCCTGAGGGGCGAGGCTGTTGTTGCCGCCGGCGGTGTCGACGATGGCCCCCACCCTGATGCTGGTGATCGACGATGATGTGTCGACGAAGCGCAGCAGCAGGGGTCTCTCGGCCCCCTGCCCCTCCAAGGTGCCGGTCTCACGCACAACCTCGGGCACGGTGGTCGTGGTGCTGGTGGTGGTGGGTACCGAGGTTGTGGTATTCGGATCGATAGGTGCGAGGGGATCGGTCGCCAGCGTCGTGGAAGTCGTGGTGGTGGTACCGAGGTCTTCCACCGGGATGCCCGATGGTGTCGTGCCGCCTGGTGAAGTGGTCGGTGGGAGATCTGCGTCGATCTGGTCCTGGGTGCTGAGCACCTGGGCCGACACCGCGTATTCGGGATCGGTAAGTAGGAGGACGATGCTGTGGTCGGGGAAGACCTTGGTGATCCGACCGATCAGGCCGGCACCGTCGGTGACCGGCATGCCAACGGCAACACCGAAGTTGGACCCGACATTGATCTCGACCGTGTTTTGGAAGTTGCTGGGCGAATCGCCCACCACCTGAGCCTCGACTGTCTCGTAGGCGAACTTGGAGGTCAGTTGGGTGAGCCTGAGGAGTTCTCGGTACTCGAGGATCGTCGATTGGGCCTCGATGTCGCTGCCCTTCATCCTCTCGACCTGGTCGCGCAGCATCTCGTTCTCGCGCTCGAGGTCGTCGTAGTCGGCTATCCCGTTCCACGCCCGCTCGATGGGCAGGGCCACGGCATTCACGGCCGCGTCGAAGGGGCGTAGCACCACGGCGAAGGCAGAGCGCGTGCGGTCGATGAAGGGGTTGCCGCGCTTATCGAGGGTGACGAGCAGAAGGCATGTGAGTACGACGAGCAATATCACCCGGCGACGACTCAACGAGAGGAACATGACGCAGGAGCGGCGACGGTCAGTCGTCGCCACCCAGCGACATCAGCCCCCGCATCGCGTCGATGTTCTCCAACGCCCGGCCGGAACCGATCACCACGCTGAACAGTGGGTCGTGGGCGATGTTGATCGGCATGCCCGTCTCGTGGGCCAGTCGCCGGTCGAGGCCGGCCAGTAGAGCGCCGCCCCCCGTGATCATGATGCCGGACTCCATGATGTCGGCGGCCAGTTCGGGTGGGGTGCGGTCGAGGGTGGCCTTCACGGCATCGACAATGGCCGAGACCGGCTCCGCAAGGGCCTCGCGCACCTGCTCGGTGGTGATCGGCACAGTGCGGGGCAGGCCGCTGATGAGGTCCCGGCCCCGAATGTCCGCTGTGAGCTCCTCGTCGAGCGGCCATGCCGAACCCATGTGGATCTTGATCTCCTCGGCGGTGCGGTCGCCGATGGCGAGTGAGAACTCCTTCTTCACGTACTGCATCACGGCATCATCGAGCTCGTCGCCGGCGACCCTGACCGACTGGGAGGTGACGATGCCACCGAGCGAGATCACGGCCACCTCTGTGGTGCCGCCGCCGATGTCGACGATCATGTTGCCGCTGGGTTCGTGGACCGGCATGTCGGCCCCGATGGCCGCTGCCATCGGTTCCTCGATGATGTGCACCGGCTTGCGAGCACCGGCGTACTCGGCGGCATCTTGCACGGCCCTTTGCTCCACGCCGGTGATACCCGAAGGTACGCAGATGACCATCCGCGGCTTGCTCCAGCGGCTGGCGTGCACCTTTTGAATGAAGTAGCGGAGCATCTTCTCGCACACCTCGAAGTCGGCGATGACGCCGTCCTTCAGGGGTCGGATGGTCTTGATTCGCCCAGGCGTACGGCCCATCATCCGCTTGGCTTCGAGACCGACGGCGACTGGGCGACCGTCGGTGATGTCGATCGCCACCACCGAGGGTTCGTTGAGTACTACGCCCTGACCGCGAGCGTAAATGAGAGTGTTGGCCGTGCCGAGATCGATGGCGAGGTCACGACTGAGCGCGAGCGGATTGCTTCTCGCCATCACCATTCTCCGATCGAGGGCCGACTATCAGCCGCCCATTGTAGCGGGCCGGCGGATTGTTACAGATTCGGGAAGAAGATGCCGATCTCGCGCTCGGCGGAGGCGAGGGAATCGCTGCCGTGCACCAGGTTCTCGGTGAACAGGATCCCCAAGTCGCCGCGAACGGTGCCGGGCGCCGCCTTGCGAGGGTTGGTGGCTCCCATCATCGCCCTCACAACCTCCCAGGTGTCCTCCGGACCCTCCAGCACCAAGGCCACCACAGGGCCCCGGCTCATGAACTCGACGAGGTCGGCGTAGAACCCCTTGCCGACGTGCTCCTCATAGTGGCGGGCGAGGGTGCCGGCATCGAGGGCGCGCAGGTCCAGGGCGACGAGCTTCAAGCCCTTGGCCTCGAACCGGCCGAGGATCTCACCGACGAGACCACGTTCGACGGTATCGGGCTTCAACAGGACGAGGGTGCGATCAGACATGGCCCCCGAGGCTACCGACCCCTCGGATGGTTTCCTGCCCGGCATCGCCCCAGACCCTCGGAGCGGGGGTGATCAGCGCAGGACGTCGCGCAGGTGAGGACGGGCGGCGCCGACGACGTAGAGCGAGCCGGTGATCACGATGGCATCCTCTGCTGCTGCGCCGCGCAGGGCCCGGTCGATGGCCTGCTCTACCGTCGCCAGCTCGACCACCTGCTCGCACCCGAGGTTTCGGGCGGCCTTGGTGAGCTCGGCGGCAGGGAGGCCACGTGCCGACGGTGCGGTGCACGTGACGACCAGGTCGAACTCGTCGGCTCTCAACGCCGACAACATCTCTCGGGGTTCGCGACCCTTCAAGCACCCGACGACCAGGATCCGACGCCCCGACGGATCGAAGTCATCGAAGAACACCGCTGCACACGAGTCCGCGCCCGCCGGGTTGTGGGCCCCGTCGACGATCACCAGTGGCTGATGCCCCATCACCTCGAAACGGCCGGGCATCGAGACCTGGGAGAAGCCCTCGATGACCAACTCGCCCGGCACGGGCGAGGCGAAGAAGGCCTCGACTGCGGTGAGAGCCACGGCAGCGTTGTCTCCCTGGTGGCGACCGTGAAGTGGGAGGAAGAGCTCCGGGTAGTAGGTAGTGGGCGTGCGCAGATCGAGCAGCCGGCCACCGAGGGCCAGCTGGTTCTCGACGACGTCGAAGTGTTCGCCGCGCAGGAGGTGGCTGGCCCCTCCGGCCTCGACGAAGATCGCGCGCCAGGTCGGGGTCGGTCTCCCCGATCACCACTGCGCTGCCTGCCTTGATGATGCCCGCCTTCTCGGTGGCGATATGGGCGGTGGTGGGCCCCGCGTATTCGGTGTGGTCGACGCCGATGTTGGTGACCACCGCTACCTGGGCATCGCAGACGTTCGTCGCGTCCCACCTTCCGAGCAGGCCGACCTCGACGACAGCGACATCGACGGCAATGTCGGCGAACCAGCGGTACGCGGCGCAGGTGACGGCCTCGAAGTAGCTGGGGCGGATACCCGTGATCAGTTCGAGGTCTGCCACCGCGGCCACCTGCTCGGCGAAGTCGTCGTCGCTGATCGGCTCACCGTCGCGGCTGATCCTCTCGTTGAGCCTCTCGAGGTGGGGGCTGGTGTAGGTACCGACGCTGAGCCCCTGGGCCATCAGCAGCCGGGTGATCATCTGGGTGGTGGAGCCCTTGCCGTTGGTGCCGGTGACATGGATGACCGGGTAGGCGAACTGGGGGTCGCCCATCGCGTCGACCAGGCTGCTCATGCGGTCGAGGGTGGGCGACGAGATGCGGCCGGTGACGTCGTAGTTCGAGTGCTCGTCGAGGTACGCGAGCGCGTCGGCGTACGTCATTGTGTCGTTTGAGTTCAGCTCGCCTGACGGCGCGGCCGCTTGGCGACGGGCTCGCGCGGCACCAGAGAGGGAATGGCCTTGGTTGCCACGGTGTCGGCGTCGATGACCACGCGCCCCACGTCGGCGCGGCCGGGCAGCTCGTACATCGTGTTGAGCAGCACCTCTTCGAGGATGGCCCTCAACCCTCGGGCGCCGGTACCCCTCAGGAGGGCCAGGTCGGCGATCGACTCGAGTGCCTCGCGGGTGAACTCGAGGTCCACCTCCTCGAACTCGAACATCTTGCGGTACTGCTTGACGAGCGAGTTCTTCGGTTCGACGAGGATCTTCACCAGTGACGCCTGGTCGAGGTTGCGTACCGCTCCGATCATCGGCAGACGACCGATGAACTCGGGGATCATGCCGAACTTCAACAGATCCTCGGGCTGCACCTGGGCGAACAGCTCACCAGGGTCGCGGTCCGCCTTGCTGCGCACCACATTGTTGAACCCGACGCCCTTGTGCCCGATGCGGCTCTCGATGATCTGCTCGAGCCCGGAGAATGCACCCCCGCAGATGAACAGCACGTTGGTGGTGTCGATCTGGATGAACTCCTGGTGGGGGTGCTTGCGCCCACCCTGGGGAGGTACCGAGGCAACCGTGCCCTCGAGAATCTTCAAGAGGGCCTGCTGCACTCCCTCGCCGGACACGTCGCGGGTGATCGAGGGGTTCTCGCTCTTGCGGGCGACCTTGTCGATCTCGTCGATGTAGATGATCCCGGTCTCGGCCTTCTTGACGTCGAAGTCGGCGGCCTGGATGAGCTTGAGGAGGATGTTCTCGACGTCTTCGCCGACATACCCGGCCTCGGTGAGCGCAGTCGCGTCGGCCACCGCAAAGGGCACGTTGAGCAGGCGGGCGAGGGTTTGGGCGAGGTGGGTCTTGCCGCACCCGGTAGGGCCGAGGAGCAGGATGTTGCTCTTCGCCAGCTCGATCTCGTCGCGCCGGCCGACCGCTGCGTTCTGCTGGTACTGGATGCGCCGGTAGTGGTTGTAGACGGCGACAGAGAGGATCTTCTTGGCCTCGTCCTGCCCGACTACGTAGTCGTCGAGAAAGGTGCGGATCTCGCGCGGTGTGGGCAGCTCGTCGAAGTGCAACTCGCCGGTGTCGGTGAGCTCTTCCTCGATGATCTCGTTGCACAGATCGATGCACTCGTCGCAGATGTATACGCCGGGGCCGGCAATGAGCTTCTTGACCTGCTTCTGCGACTTACCGCAGAACGAGCACTTCAGCAGCTCTCCCGTGTCGCCGAACTTCGCCACTGCACATCCCCTCTTGCCTGCCGGTCTTGCTGGCTGTCTTGCTGGGTAGAACGTCGCCCCTCAGGGTTCAGCGGATAGGACCGGACCGGTCGACCGCCTGCCGCGAGGCTATGACATCATCGATGATGCCATACTTCTGGGCCTCGGAGGCTTCCATCACGAAGTCGCGGTCGGTGTCGGCGTGCACCCTGTCAATCGGCTGACCGGTGTGCTCCGACAGGACCTCCTCCAGAAGGTCACGCATGCGCAGGATCTCCTTGGCCGCAAGTTCGAGGTCGGTGACCTGCCCGTAGCCCACCTGACCATAGGGTTGGTGGAGCATGATGCGGCTGTGGGGCAAGGCCATGCGCTTGCCCTTGGTGCCCGCAGCCAGCAGTACAGCTGCGGCCGAAGCGGCCTGACCGAGGCAGATCGTGGCTACATCGTTCTTGATGAACTGCATCGTGTCGTAGATGGCGAACATCGAGGAGATGTCGCCACCGGGACTGTTGATGTAGATGCTGATGTCCTTGTCGGGGTTCTCGCTCTCGAGGTAGACGAGCTTGGCGCAGGTGAGGCTGGCGGAAGCGTCGTCGATCTGGGTGTCGAGCCAGATGATGTTGTCGCGCAGAAGGCGGCTGTAGAGGTCGTAACCCCGCTCGCCGCGACTGGTCTGCTCGACGACGCTTGGAATCTGGTAGCCGGACATTGCAGCCCCCTCAGTGCTCGTGGTCGTGATCGTGGTCGTGATCGTGGCCGCTGTGATCGTGACCGTGATCATCGTCGTCGTGCTTGCCTAGGAGGAGGGCAACATCCATCGCCTTGCCCTCTTCGTCGACCACCTCGGCATGCTCGAGCAACCAGTCGATGGCCTTGGTCTTGGAGATCTGCGACACCAGGTCGATGACCGCGTCGTTCTTCTCGTAGGCCTTGCGCACATCACTGGCCTTCTGGCGCACCTGAAGCGCGATACGGGCGTACTCGGCGTTGATGTCGTCGTCGCCCACTTCGATGGCCTCGGCTGTGGCGACAGCCCGAAGGGCGAGGTCTACCTTGACCGCTTTCAGGGACTGCTGCCTCATTGTCTCGATGAAGGACTCGGTGCTCTGGCCGGTAGCGGACAGCCACTGGTCGATGCTGATGCCCTGCGACTGGAACTGCTGCACCATGTTCTGCACCCGCGCCTGCAGGTCGCCGTTGACCATGCTGTCCGGCACCGGGGTGTCGACCAGTTCGGCCAGCGCCGAGGTGGTGCGATCCATGAAGAGGTTGCGGGTCTGGGTGAGCTTGGCGCTGCCGATGCGCTCGGCGATGGAGGCCCGCCACTGAGGCAGGGCGTCGAACTCGCCGATGTTCTCCGAGACCCACTCGTCGGTCACCTCGGGAAGCACCATTTCCTGCACGGTGCTTATCGTGACCGTGAAATCTGCGGGCTCGCCCATCCCGTTGGGAATGGCGGAAAAGGTCAGCTCGGCCGGGGCAGTCGCCCCGATGAGCTGGTCGTCGAAGCCTTCGGCAACCCAACCCCTGCCGACCTCGTAGAGCCAATCCTCGGTGTTCAACCCCGGCACGGCTTCGCCGTCGCGGCTGGCCACCAGGGTGAGGGTTACATGGTCGCCCGCCTGGACCGGACGATCCACGGTGACCAGATCGCCCTGACGGCGGCGCTCGGCATCGACCGCTTCGTCGATCTCGGCCTCGGAGGCGTCGGGGCTTGGCAACTCGACACGCAGGCCGCCGTAGCCGGGCACGGTGATGACCGGGCGGACCTCGCAGACAGCGTCGAAACGCACAGGGCCTTCGTCGGCACCCTGGACGACCTCGACCTCGGGTGTGGCGATCAGATCGAGGTCGTGTTCGCTCACAGCCCGGGCGAGATAATCGGGCACGGCTGCGCGCAGTGCGTCCTCGCGAGCGGCGGCAATACCGATGCGGGCTTCGAGCACCTTGCCGCGGCACCTTGCCGGCGCGAAAGCCGGGAAGGTTGACTTCGCGGCTGATCCGGCGGAAGGCCTGATCGATGTCGCGGTCGAACTCGGCCTCTTCGATCTCTACCGACAGCTTGACCAGCTGGCGGGGAGCGGAGACGGGGGCAGGAGGAGAGCCAGTGTCGGGTGCCTCGGCGTCGGCCGTGGCCTCGGTGTCGTCGGCTGCTTCGGGGACGACGAGTGAGGGGTCGTCGGCGGGTGCGATCGTGCTTTTCACAGACCCACGACTCTACCGGCACCGCCTCGAATCATGCCGAATGCCCGGGGCCGGGAGAGGATCGGGCAGAATGAGGGCCATGACGCTCTGGAAGCCGCACGCCCTCGCCAAGCCTCACGCCGACCAGCTCGATCTGAGCACCGGCGACCGGGTGAGCAGTATCACTGACCTGCCCGGAGTCCCCGCAGGCACCGAGGGCAAGATCCTGCTGGCCAACGGCTTCAACTGGCTGCGGTACCGCGTTCTGTTCACCAACGGCATCGAGCTCGGCGACCTCGACCAACGCACCATCACCCCCATCGGCCGCGCGGCCAAGCGCCTGGCCAAGCAGGCCGGCCGCTAGGCCGACCGGGCCTCTCGACCAAGACAACGACCCGTGGCCCACACCTCACTGAAACACCGCTTCCCGGGGGCCGCCAACGAATGGGCCCGCTTCGACGGGCCCGCAGGTACCCAGGTGGTCGATACCGCCATCACCGCCGTTGGCGACTGGCTGTCAAACGGCAACAACGGTTGTGGCGGCGGCCACTTCGCTGCCGCCCACGCGGCCGATGAACTGCAGGCCAGCACGCGAGCCACCGTGGGTCGCCTGTTCGGCGGCGACCCGAACGGGATGGTGTTCGGGCCCAACATGACCTCGCTCACCTTTGCCTTCTCGCGGTCCGTCGGGGTCACCCTGAAGCCGGGCGATCGCATCGTCGGTACGCGCCTGGATCACGATGCCAACGTCACCCCGTGGCACATGGCCGCCGAGCGCGCAGGCGCTGAACACGTTCTGGCCCCGTTCGACCCCGTGACCGGCACCCTGCCCCCCGAGAACGTGATCGCGCTCATCGACGAGCGCACCCGGTGGGTCACCCTGCCCGCCGCATCCAACCTGCTCGGCACCACCCCCGACCTGGCGCCGATCATCGCTGCCGCCCACGCCGTCGGCGCCCGGGTGTTCGTCGACGCCGTGGCCCTTGCCGCCCACCGCCGAATCGACATCGCCGCCCTGGGTTGCGACGCCCTCGCCACCTCGCCCTACAAGTGGTACGGCCCCCACGCGGGAATGTTGTGGGTGCAGCCCGACCTCCTCGATGCCCTGCCGGCCTTCAAGGTGAGACCCGCCCCGGACCACGGTCCCCGCCGCTTCGAGACCGGTATGCCCGGCTATGAGGCGCTGGCCGGGGTCGAGGCGACTGCCCTGTTCCTGCTCGAGGAGGGCATGGACGAGATCCAGGCCGCCGAGAAGGAACTCTTCGCTCCCCTGCTCGACGGTTTGCTGTCGATCCCCGGGGTCACCGTCTACGGGGTTCACGGGCTCGAGGGCCGCACCCCTACGGCCGCGTTCACGGTCGACGGCCACAGCCCCTCTGAGGTGTCCCAAGCCCTCGCCGACGAAAAGGTGGCGGTGTGGGACGGCCACAACTACGCCGTTGAGGTGGTGGACCAGCTGGGCCTGGCCCCATCGGGTGGCGTCGTCCGTGCCGGTATCTCCCGCTACCTGGAACCGTCCGACGTCGATCGCCTGCTCCGCGTCGTTCACCGCCTGGCCGCCATCTGACACTCGGGACTTTGGTCCCGAACGAGGTGTCTTCGTGCCCTACTGGCACCCATGCCCCGCACCCACGATGGGGAGGCGACGAGCAAGGGGACTGAAATATGGTTTGGCACACAGACGGGGTACCGGGTGTGGGGTCCCGGCAGGGTCATGTCCGCACCCGCGTGGAGGGCTGAGTAGTGGTCGTCCACACCCCGCGCGTGATCGTCGGTGTCGACGGCACTGAAGGCTCGATCGAAGCCCTGCGCTGGGCCGCCCACGACGCCGCCCGCCGTGGGTCATCGCTCCACGTGATCACATGCGCCGAGCTACCCGTGGCGGTAGAGGCCGGCATGGTGGGCGCCGGTGGACTCACCGGCTCAGCGATGGACAGCATCGTCAAGGACCACGAGGCCATCAACCAGCGGGCAGTCACCCTTGCCCGCTCCTTCGGGCTCGACATCGAGGTTTCCGGCGAGACCGTGCTCGGTGCGCCCGGCTACGCGATCGTCAGTGCTTCCCACGACGGCGACATCGTGGTTGTCGGCGCCACTTCTCACCCCGGGCGTCTCACCGACCTGCTCGGCTCGGTGGCCACGGTCGTCGTCCACCGAGCCAAGGGCCCCGTCGTGGTCGTCCACGGCACCGACCGGCGCAACGCCGACATGAGGCGCATCGCCGTGGGTGTCGATGGCTCGCCGGGCAGCGACGAAGCGCTGATGTGGGCCGCCGAAGAGGCCATGCGATGCGGCGCCGAGCTGGTGCTCGTCCACGGCTGGACGTATCCCTACGTGGGTTCACGCACCGGGGTGAGCGAACCGCGCGACGACATGCGCCTCGACGCCATGCGCACCCTCGAGGCCAGCGCCCTGCGCGCTGCGGAAGTGGCCGCCGGAGTGAGGATCCATTCGATCATCAGCGAGGCGAGCCCGGCGAAGGCCCTCATCGAGGCTGCCAAGGACGCCGACTTGCTGGTGGTGGGTACCCGCGGCCATGGAGGCTTCGCTTCCCTGCTGCTCGGCTCGGTGAGCCGAACAGTCCTGCAGCACTCCCCCGTTCCCGTGGTGGTCATTCCCCGTCCCGATTGAATAGGTCGGCAGCTCGAGTTCCTCGCCCACCCCGTCCTGGCGCCGTGGGCCGGTAGCATCGAACTGACCGGGGAGTGGCGCAGCGGTAGCGTTCCTGCTTTGGGTGCAGGAGGTCGGGAGTTCGAATCTCCTCTCCCCGACTAGCCGATTGGCTCCGAGGGGTGCCAGGCGCCGCCCACCCAGTCCCCGTTCGAGTGTCTGGCAACCATCCGAGTGCGGGCGTGCCCCCCGGCGGGCCACTGTCACTCGGATGCGCCGCTGTCACTCGGATGGGTCTCTGTCACTCGGATGGGCTGCACCAGCACCCTTTGGAGCCAATCATCTGCCAGACACGGGTTCAGCGGAGCATGCAGAACTGCCGCAGTGTGCGGCCACAAGGGCGCGTGGCTCTGCGGACCGGGGCGGTCTTCAGGTCGATTCGAGGACGGCGCTGTACTTCTGCTGTGCGGCCTGGGCTGACGTTCCGAGAAGGGCGCCGATCTTCTGCCATGACAGGCCGGCCGCGCGGGCGTTGGACACAGCGTCGAGGAGTTGGTGCTCAGTATGGGCACGGGCGACGACAGCGCGCTGGAGCAGGTACTCCTCGACTGGGATCTCGACGGCCTGGTCGGGTTCGAGGTTCTCGAAGCGCTGGGCGAGGTCGTCTGCGTGGTCGAGGATGTCTTGGATCGATCGGGGCATGGTGGTCACCTGATGAACTTGGGCCGTGCGAGCATGGCGTGAACGATGACGGGATCCACGACGTCAACTTATCTTGATGGAAACTGTGTCGCCATGGCACGGAGCGCAAGTGCCCCGATATGCCCGGCTTGCTACTCGCTGGGGCTGGCTGGTGGTGCGTGGATGCCGCGGTCAGTTCGCGTACCAGGCTGCCGCGTAGCCCGATCCAAGGTTGCGGGCATCACCGTCGGCTGGGAGGTACCAGAGGGTGGTGTTGTCGACCCACAACAGTCCGACGCCGTCGTCGGTGAGACGCACCGAAGTGACCTCTACCGGAAGGCTGCGCTGCATCTCGGGGATCTCGGTCAACGTTGTCTCCTCGAAATAGCGGATCAGGGTTGTCGCTGCATCGCGGACGGAGACGGCGATCTCCCCGCCAGGTCCACGTCCGGCGAAGTGGACATCGAAAGCGGTGGACGGATCGAACGCGATGCCCAAGGAACTGGGGGTTCCCTGTTCGAACGGTGACCAGGCCGCGACTGGCATCAGGCCGAACCCGACCTCATCAAAGTACAGGACCATCAGTGACTCGCCGTCCTCGGACCACATGAGGTCCCACACGTTCATGAACGGTCCGCCACTGTTGAACGACCGACCTTCGTACTTACCGGTCGGGATATCGATGACGATCAGCGCGTAGCTGTTCGCTGTTGCCAGCCTGGTCCGATCCGGGCTCAGCGCCGGCGAGTAACCAGCGCCGAGCCGCACGCTGTCAGCGTTCTCCGCTGCGACAGCCAACAGATTGCCCGAGATCGGTTCACAACACTCCGTGTAGTACACGACGCCAGCCACGTCGCCGACAACACCATCCACTGTGTTCGGTCCCGGACCCTCGCTCACCTCGACACGAGGATCTCCAAGATCGACGAGCCGGAACGCCGCTTCCCCTGGTTCGCTGAGCGCGCCCGGATGAAGCCACAGATCACCATCGACGTGGACGACGAAAAGATCAGTCGGTCCCAAGTCGAGCTCTCCCAGTGGGAGTTCGATCGACCCCGAGTAGTCGTCCGAAACGGGAGCGGCCGACGTCGTCGTGACTGCTGTTGTGGACGGCGAAGACGTCGCGACATCCAGCGAGGTTGTCGGGCCAGGTCCGAGAGAAGTCGTCGGCTGCGCTTGCGACCCGCAGCCGACCATCATCACCCCGCCCAGGGTCACGGCTGCAACGCGGCGAGATCGGTAGAGAGAGCGTCGTCGGCCACGAAGAATGACACTCTTTATACATCACACAACAACACCGATCGACGGCCCTGCGCCATCAGTCGACGACGAGTTCTCCACAGACCTCGGCGCGGTTGTCCGCGTCGACGAGCAACGCGCAGATCAGGTACCTGCCGGCTGGAAGCCCGTCGACGCGGTATCGGTCCGGTGCCGGTGCAGTGTTCACCCCGTCGAGGCCCTCGACCTGATCCTCCGCGTCGGTGCTCAATGTCCCGACGGCGTTGGCGTTTTCCGTCCGAAGCGTCCCGAAGTACCGCCACGCTCCGTCCGACCAAGTGACGACCCGAGCGTGCATCGCCCGAGACGGGTATCCGAGCCGCGCGAACGACACCTCAATCATGCCGTCGGCGTAGGACACGTCGAGAGTGCGGTCTTCCGATACGGCGACGCTCGAAGCTGGCGCAGCCTTCGTCGAGATGGTCGACCCGTCATTCGTGCACGCCCCGGCCAACAGAGCGCTCCCAACCAGAAGCAGCCCGAGACGGTGATTCGACACCGGGCCATTCTGATTGAGAGCGTGTCAGTCGCACCACCCTCGCCCGAGGGGGTCGATGATTAGGATCTCGGTGGTGTCCTCATTCGTCAGGTCCGGTGGGCGGTGGTGGCGGCACGTCTCTGTTCTCACCGCGCTGGTTCTTGCCGTTCCCGTAACCGTCGGGTCCACATCGGCGGCTATCACCGCCGCCACCACGACGGTGACTCGCACCGAGGCCCTACTGGTGGGCGACTCGGCGATGAACGGGATGGCCCAGTCCTACTCTGCTGTCGCCCGGTGGCAACTCGCCGCCCGCCACAGCTTCGTCCTCGACACGGCCGGCTGTCGCCGCCTGATCTCCACCAGTTGCCACATCGGTGCGGGTCGCACCCCGACCGACGCCCTGACCGCCTTGGTCTCGCGGGCCGGCCAGTTCCACAGGGTGCTGGTGGTGGGTGCCGGCTACAACGACACCACCAACGGCCCCACCGGAGTAGGCGCAGCGATCGACGTGCTCATCGCCGAAGCCCACCGACAGGGGGTGGATCATGTGGTGTGGCTCACCTACCGCGAGGCCGGCCCTTCGGCCACCCGATATCGCGCCCACAACGCGGTGGTCCGGCTGAAGGACATCGCCTATCCGGAGCTCACCGTCGCCGACTGGGCCACCCTCAGCGCGACGATGCCGACGAGCTGGTTCTCGGCCGACGGCATCCACCTCGGCGCCAAAGCCGCCGAAGGCATGGCCGACCTGATCGCCGACGCCATCGACCTGCTGCCATCATCATCGCCCCAGAACTCGTGCCCGGTTGTCTCAGCGCGGGCGGCGGCTGCCGGCGGCGTCGCCGCCGGACCTGTTCAACGACCCAGGGTCTGGTGCCGACCGTATCCGGTGTGACCCGGTTGGGTCACTGGGTGGGGCGGTCCTGCAGCAAATCGTGATCAGCGTGAGGGGAACATGCCCGAGCCGGCGATGGTGCCGCTGAGGTCCTTACCCAGTGCTGCCAGGAAGGCCACCTGCTTGGCGTCGAGCTGGGCCCACGGAGCGGCCGCCAGCTCGTCGGTCTGGCTCTCCACACGGTCGCGATGCTGCTGCCCCGACAAGGTGAGCGTGCCGTCGACGTCAACCCAGGAACGTCGCTGCAGCCGGGCGAGCGCCGCCTGCCACGCCTCGTCGGACCAACCTCGCGTGGCCTGCAGCACGGCGGCCGGCACTGCACCGGTGGCGGCATGCAACACCAGCGCCTCCAGCCCCGACACGCCCTCCACCGTCAGCGCCGCGATGTGGCCGTCGCCGCGGAACTCGCGCAGCAGCGTGATCGCGAACCACAGCTGCAGGTGCGGCTCCGTGGGCCACTGCTGCGACAGGTGCCCGGCGAACAATGGGCGGCCGTCCGGCGCGCAGGCCGGCACCAGCGTTCGCAGGAGCGCTGCGGCGGCAGCGATATCGGGTTGATGCAGGCGCTCGCCGAGCAGTCGGGTGAGAGCAGCGTCGGCCGCCTGCAGACGCGCCTGCCACAGGTCCGCTGCGCTGGTGCGCTGCCAGGCAACGGGCACGAGCTTGCGGATCCGGGTGGGCTCGAAGTTGTAGAACGTGGCCACCACGACGTCGGGGGTGACCTCCCCCATCGCTGCCGCCCGTGAGGCGAAGTAGCCCATCATGCCCGGGTCGAGGCCGAGCGCGGTGTAGTGCTGGTCGGCTTCGGGGGCGAAGTAGATCAGTCCGTGATACGCCTCGAGGCGGCTCCACAGGTAGCGGGCGTTGGTGGCCATTGGGGACCCTTTCAGTCGAGCGGGCCCACGGCGTCGCGGACCATGCGGTGGAACACGGCCAGCAGATACTCCCGCTAGCGGCGAAGGCCGGTCATGAAGTCGGTTGGTCTCTCACGACGTCGAGCTGTTGCATTGCCATCAGGTCGCGCATCTGGCGCTGCATGCCCTCGGGTGACCCGTCGAGGAAGAAGACGTTGCCCTTGCCGTTCTCTGCCATCTGGCGGATGGTCTCGGTCCACATGGAGAACAGGATCAGAGACGAGTCGACGCTGTTGTTGTCCAGCTCGCGTGCGGCCTGGGCGAGGCCACGGGCCACCTCTTCGCGGAACAACGCCACACCCTGACCACGGAGCTGGGCGGCGGTGCGCTCGGCTTCGGCCTCGATGCGTACCGCGGTGCCGAGAGCCTCGGCCTCCTTGGTCTTGCGGATGAGCAGGGCGTCGCCTTCGTTGGTGGCCGCGGCCTTGAGGTTGTTGCTGGCCACCACCTGAGCCATCGAAGTGGTGATCGCCTGGTCGAAGGTGATGTCGTTGAGCTGGAGGTCGATGAGGTGGAAACCCCACGTCTCGATGACGTGGTCGAGGTTCTCCTTCACCTCGGCGACGATCTCACCGCGCAGGGCGAGGATCTCGGCCTGCTTCTTGGTGGCCACGAAACCGCGTGTGCTGCCTTCCACACTGCGCACCAAGGCGGTGAGGAAGTCCTTCTCGCTGACGAACTTGAAGGCGATGTTCTTGATCGTCTCCTCCGACTCGCTGATCGCGCCGTAGACCATCATCGCGGTGAAGTAGACGTTGGCCTGGTCCTGGGTGATGGCCTGGAACTGAAGCTCGACGGCTCGGTTCTGGATGCTGATCCGCCGGATAGATCTTCTCGATGAAAGGCACAACGACGTTGAGGCCCGGGCGCAAGGTGCGCCGGTACTTGCCGAAGATGGTGGTGACGGCGACCGTGCCCTGATTGACGGCGCGCAGACCGGTGAGGATGACGAGCAGGATGATGATGCCGACGACGACGACGCCGACGATGGTTCCTGAGCTCACGTGGGGTACCTCCGAGTGTCCGCGGGGAGTCTAGAGGTGACCAGTGGCCCTTGAGCCCGGCGGCCGGAGCGGGGACACTGACGACATGGATCAGGTGAGCGCACTCGATGCGCCCGTGCCTTCGGGAGTTGCAGAGGCGCCACTCGCGGTGAAGCTCGAGGGTGTCTCCCGTCGATACGAGGTGGGCGGCGGTGTGGTGTATGCACTGCGCGATGTCGACCTAGAGATCTCCCAGGGTGAGTTCGTCGTAGTGCTCGGGCCGTCGGGCAGCGGCAAGACCACCCTGCTCAACATGATCGGCGCCCTCGACACAGCCAGTGAGGGCAGGGTCACCATCGCCGGACAGAGCATCACCGGCGCCAGGCGCGCCGACCTGTTCGCTCTGCGGCGCAACACCGTCGCCTTCATCTTCCAAACCTTCAACCTCTTCCCCACGCTCACCGCCGTCGAGAACGTGCAGTGCGCGGTCGAGATCGCCGGCAACAACCGCGGCGCCAAGGCCCGCGCCGAAGCAGCCCTCACCCAGGTGGGCCTCGCTGACCGCAGGGTCCACTACCCGGCCGAGCTTTCCGGGGGCGAGCAGCAGAGGGTGGCGATCGCTCGCGCCCTTGCCACAGGCAACCCGATCCTGGTCGCCGACGAACCGACCGGCGACCTCGACTATCGCACCGGCGTGCAGGTGCTCGAAGTGCTGCAGAGCCAGGCCCGTGCCGGCCACACCGTCATCGTTGTCACCCACAACCGCGAGATCTCGCGCATCGCCGACAGGGTGGTCGAGCTGAGCAGCGGGCAGATCGTCAGCGACGGCCCCCCGCTCGGTGGGCACGCTGATGTCGCCGAGCTGAGATGGTAGCCCGCCGATGAGCCCGGTGTTCCTGCTGAGGTGGTCGCTGCGCGACCTGAGGCGCAAGTGGCTGCAGGTGGCGGCGATCGCCCTGGTCATCGCCGTCGGTACCGGCCTGTACTCCGCTCTCAGCAGCACCGCCACGTGGCGCTACGAAACAAACGACGCCTCGTTCGCCGCAACCGGCATGTACGACCTCCGGGTGAAGGCAACCGAAGGGCTCGACAGCGACCGGGGCTCGATGCTGGCGGTGCTCGACACCCTGCCCGACCCTTCGGTCGTCGCCCACGCCGAAGAGCGCCTGGTGCTCGACACCCAGGTCGACGCATCCACGACAGATGAGTCGATCCTCGTGCCCGGGCGAATCGTCGGCCTCGATGTCTCGGCTGGGGGGCCCGAGCTCACGTCGGTATTCGTCGCAGCAGGCAACGGCCGAACTCTGACGCTCGCGGATGACGGTGAGCCTGTAGCTCTACTGGAACAGAACTTCGCCGACTACTACGGCATCGAGGCCGGTACGACCATCCTCACCGCCGGCGGTGCCACCGTAGAAGCGGTCGGTATCGGCATGGCACCCGAGTACTTCTTCGTCACCACCGACGACGGCGGCTTCTTCGCCGAGGCCAACTTCGCCGCCCTGTTCACCTCCCTCTCGACTGCCCAGGACCTCGCCGGGAGACCGGGGAAGGTGAACGATCTGGTGCTCGACCTGGCCGACGGCGTCGTTGCCGAGACCGTCGCCGCCCAGTTGCAGGCGGCATTCGACGACGCCGACTCCGGCCTCGGCGTGACCGTCATGACCGCGAGGACGAAGATGCCTACCGCATCCTCTACGACGACATCGAAGGTGACCGCAAGTTCTGGAGCGTGTTCGCCGCCCTCATCCTCTCCGGGGCCGCTTTCGGGGCGTTCAACCTGTCGAGCCGGATGATCGAGGCCCAGCGCCGCGAGATCGGCATCGGTATGGCGCTGGGGGCGTCGCGCTTCCAGCTCGCCCTTCGTCCGATGCTCGTCGGGGTCGAGATCGCCATCGCCGGGGTCGTGCTCGGGGTGGCGATCGGTGTGCTCGCGATCACCTCCCTGCGACCCGTCTACACATCGATGCTGCCCATGCCGGTGTGGATCACCCGGTTCCAGTGGGGTCAGTTCGTACGGGGCGCGGGAATCGGTTTCGTCCTCCCCCTACTGGCCACCGCCTGGCCGGTGTGGAGATCCGTGCGCATGACTCCGGTCGATGCGATCGCCACCACCCACCGCACCCCCCGGGGAGGCCTGTCGCGCCTGCTTCGCCATCTTCCATGGCCGCGCAGTGCCTTTCGCCGGATGCCCCTCGGCAATGTGCTGCGCACCCCGCGACGCACCCTGCTCACCGCACTGGGCATCGGAGCGGTCGTGTCCACCCTGGTCGCCCTGTTCGGCATGCTCGACTCGTTCGTCGGCACGATGGACCGCCTCGAGGCCGAGATGTTGGGCTCCCACCCCGACCGCATGGTCGTCGGGTTGGACGGCTTCGTACTCGAGGGCGGACCCGAGATCGCCTCGGTGACCGAAGCCGACAGCGTGGGCGCCGTCGCCGCCGTGCTCCAGGTAGGTGGCAGCGTGTCCGTACCCGGACGGGAAGGCTTCGACGTCGTCATCGAGGCCATCGACCTGGACAGCGAGGTGTGGGCACCGACCGTCGTGGAAGGTGTTGGCGGCGCTGGGGGCATCATCATCGCCCGCTCGGCAGCAGATGACCTCGGCCTCGGTGTGGGCGACACGGTGCAGCTCACCCACCCCGCCCGCAAGGGGACCGGCTTTGTGATAGCCACCACCCCGGTCGAGGTGGTCGGCATCCACCCGAGCCCCTTCCGTTTCAACGTCTACCTAGACCGGTCCCACCTGGATCTGTTCGGCGCTGACGGCTTCGCCAACGAGCTGTACCTCCTCCCTGCCAGTGGCTCAACCCCCGACGAAGTCAAGCGCGAACTCTTCTACATGGACGGGGTCACCTCGGTGATGGCCGCCGCCACGTCGAGCCGCCTCGTGCGCGACACGATCGACGAGTTCACCTCCGTCCTTCGCGCCGTCCAGGGGTTCATCTTGTTGCTGGCACTGCTGATCGCCTACAACACGACCAGCATCAACGCCGACGAGAGGGCGCGCGAGCGGGCCACCCTGTTCGCGTTCGGCCTGCCCGTACGCCGGGTGATGGGCCTGGAGATAGCCGAGGGGCTGCTGTACGGGCTACTCGGCACCGCCATCGGAGTTGGCGCCGGCTCCTTGATCCTCGACTGGCTGATGACCAGCGTCTTGTCGTCCACCATGCCGGAGATGACCCTCGACGTGATCGTCTCCACCCAGACAGTGCTCACCGCGGTCGCATTGGGGGTCATCGCCGTCGGCGTCGCTCCCCTGCTCACCCTGCGCCGCCTGCGCCGCATGGACGTGCCCGGCACGTTGAGAGTCGTCGAGTAGCCCGTATCGGGCGGGCTGCGACGGCCAGGTGCCGGTAACATTGGCCGCCTTCGCGGGTGTAGCTCAATGGCTAGAGTCCCAGCCTTCCAAGCTGGCTATGCGGGTTCGATTCCCGTCACCCGCTCCATTTTCTGCGCAGATCCAAAACCTGGATCTGGGGCTGATCCGTCTCGGTGGCCGAGACTGAATTGACCCAGATGTGCACGGGGCGGAAGGGGTAAGTACGCAGGGGCTGGGGCCAATCCGCAGAAACCGGCTCCACTAGCCTCGGGCCATGATTCGCATTGCCGACATGGGTACCGACGACATGGGTACCGACGACGTGGCCACGGTAACCCGGCTCCTGTCCGCCTACCAGAGTGCTGTAGAGGCCTTCGCCTCTGCGGCAGAGGTCTGCGCTTGATTCGATGACATGTCAAAGGAGCTGGTCGAGCTCCGTACGTTCTATGGGGCGCCTCACCGCCTCTACCTCGCGTTCAACAGCGACGGCGAGGCCGTTGGCGTCGTTGGCCTGCGCCTGCTCACACCCACGACGGGCGAGGTGCGCCGCCTCTATGTCGACTCACAGAGTCGCACCAGCGGCCTCGGGCGCCGGCTCGTGGAGCAGCTGATCGCAGGCGCCGTTGCAGCGGGGCTGGAGAAGTTGGTCCTCACGACCTTGCCCACGATGGTGCACGCGCGGGGCCTCTATCTCTCCCTCGGCTTCCACGAGACGGCGCCTTACGTGGACGATCCGACAGAGGGTGTCGAGTACTACGAACTGGATCTGCTGACCCGTCGACATTGACTGCGATAGAGGTGACCGAGCCCGCCGAAAGGTTCGCGACTCCCCAGGGAGTCGCGAACCGGTCGCTGCCGGGAGTCAGGCCGGGGATTCGCTCCGCGCCAGGACGGCGACGAGGAAGGTGGAGTCGACGGTGAAGGGGCGCAGATCCCAAGACGAGAGCCGTACTTCGGCCACGAGACCGGCCTGCTGGACGTCCGCGAAGAACTCGGCGAACTTGTAGTCCCTTCCGGCTCCGAACCCGGTGACGATGCGTCCACCGGGGCGCAGGTGCTTGCCGAGGCGGTCGAGGACAGGTAGTCGGGTGTCCGGATCGAGGAAGGTCATCACGTTGCCGGCGCACACCACGACGTCGAATCCCTCGGCGATGCCCACCGTCGCCAGGTCGAGCTCGGCGAGGTCCGCCGCCAACCAGGTGGAGCCGGGATGATCCTGCTCGGCAGCGGAGATCAGCAGCGGATCGATGTCGACGCCGATGACCTCGTGACCCATCCGGGCGAGGTGGCCACCCACCCGACCCGGGCCGCACCCGGCGTCGAGCACACGGGACCGGCGCGGCACCATCGCGTCGACGAACCGGGCCTCGCCGGCGAGATCGTCACCGGCAGCAGCCATCGACCGGAACCGCTCGATGTACCACGACGAGTGGTCCGGGTTCTGCTCCGTCATCTCGATCCACAGGTTGCGCGCCATCGCGTCGACGCTAACGGCCATCCAGCAGCGAGAGGGAATCCCCGGGGCAGGCTCGATCAGCGGACGAGGAGCCTCTTGACGTCGTCGACGGTGGGGACCCGTCCAGAGAGCACGACCTCATCGTCGACGACGAGAGCAGGAGTGCGCATCACTCCCCACGAAGCGATCTCTGCTGGATCGGTGACCTTGGCGAAGGTTGCCTCGAGGCCGAGTTGGGCGACCGCATCATGGGTCACGGCTTCGAGGCGCTGACAGTTCGCACAGCCGGAGCCGAGGATCTTGATGTCCATTGTTGGCCTTTCACAGGATGAGGTTGAACAGGAACCCGATCACGAGGATCGAGGAGGCGACGACACCGAAGTAGGTGGCGATCAGCTTGGGCTTAAGGACCCGCCGGAGCAGGATCATCTCCGGAGCCGACAGAGCGACGACGCTCATCATGAAGGCGAGCACGGTGCCCATCGGCAGACCCTTGTCGTGCAACACCTCGACCAGAGGGAGCACACCGGCAGCGTTCGAGTAGAGCGGCACTCCGATGGCAACGGCGAGGGGAACACCCCACCACCCGGTGGCGTGGGCGGCAAACCAGTCCGCCGGGAGCCAGCCGTGGATGACCGCCCCGATCCCGATCCCGATGAGCAGGTAGGGCCAGATCTTGCGCAGGATCGAGACGACTTCCTCGCGCCCCATCGCCAGACGGTCGTCCCACGAGAGACCGGCGGAAGGGTCGACCACCTTGCCACGCAGCCTGGTCTCGGAAACGAACGGCTCCACCCAACGTTCCAACCTCATCCGACCGAGAATCGCCCCGGCGACGATGGATATCACCATGCCGCCGCTGATGTAGAGCACGGTGACCTTCCACCCGAACATGCCGAACAGCAAAACGATCGCGACCTCGTTGACCAGAGGGCTGGCGATGAGGAAGCTGAGGGTCACACCGAGGGGTACACCGGCGCCCACAAAGCCGATGAACACCGGCACCGCCGAGCAAGAACAGAAGGGCGTGATCACGCCAAGACCGGCTGCAGCGACGTTGCCGATCCCCTCTCGCCTCCCTCCGAGCAGGGACCGGGTCCGCTCGACGGACATGAAGCTGCGCAGGACCGTGACGAGGAAGATGACCCCGATGAGCAGGAGGGTGATCTTGGTGACGTCGTAGAAGAAGAAGTGGATCGACCCGGCGAGCCGTGTGTCGGGGTCGAGCCCGAAGGCATCGAAGACGACCCAGTTCCACCACCTCAAGTTCAACTGGTAGATGGTGAGCCACAGGACCGCCGCCGCGGCAAGGCCCAACCACCGGCGAGTGTGACGCCGGGCCGTCGACGCATCGATGGTCGAGGTGGTGCTCATCGGACCAAGGCCTCGCGTCTCTCCAACCGACCAGCGAGGGCGTTCAGCGCGGCTCGCGTCGAGGGTGTAGTCGATCCAGCGGCCCCGCTTCTCGCCGGTGATCAGGCCGGCCCTGCGCAGAACCTTGAGGTGATGGGACAGCAGGGTCGCCGAAACCTCGGTGACCTGGGCCAGAACGCAGGCGCAGCGTGGTCCCCCCTGCAGTTCGGTGACGACTGCCAGGCGTACCGGATCTCCCAGCGCCCTCAACTGTTCAACAACTCTTGAATCATCCACCCCGCCAGTGTGCAACGACGTCGCCCAAACCCCCAGAGAACAAGGTCCCAACGGGGCAACCGTCGGGCAACTACGCCTTGCCGGGGCCCTCGTCGTCGAGGCCGCGGGACAGGCGTTCGAAGCATTGGGCAACCTGGGCGGGCAGCGAGCTCGCTCCCCCACCGGCGAGCCAGTGAGCAAGTGACGCCCTCATCGCCGCCAGACGCGGTAGAGGCCATCAGTCGGGGAGTGACGTCGGTGCTGCGGTCGACAACCAGCCGGCCTGCCAGTGCCTCGGCCAGGGCATCCTCCCACCCCGCCTGGAGCTGGAGGCTGCGGGCGAACACCGAGGGTGTGGTCGCCATGATCCGAAACCGACGCAGGAGCTGCGCCTTCTCTGACTCATAGTCTGCGGCGACGACGAGGAAGGCCTGCTGCAGCGCCTGCCAGGCATGTTCTTCCGGCGGACGCTCGGTGAGCACGGAGACGATTCGCTTCAGCCGGTCGGTGTAGTCGGAGAGGATGACGTCTTCCTTGGTCTCGAAGTAGTGGAAGAAGGTCCGCGGCGCGATGTCCGCGGCGGCGGCGATGTCGCCGACCGTCGTCTGTTCGAAGCCGTCACTCTCGAAAAGACCGAGTGCCGCGCTTTCGATACGGCGGCGGGTGTCGAGCTTCTTACGCGCGCGGAGACCTTCGACGGTCATCTACCCTCTCTTCGGTTAGTTGCAGTCCGAGCATAGTTGCATTCACTGCAGTTTTCTGTATTCTGGCAGGAGTTCAACCTTGGGAAGGACCTCGACATGTCCCGCTGGCTGCATCGCATCGGCTCGTACTCCGTCAACCACCGCCGCCTGGTGGTTGCCGTATGGATCGCCGTCGCCCTCGGCGCGATCCTGCTCAACCGCACCGTAGGCGGCGATGCCGTCGACGACTTCGAAGTGCCCGGAGTCGAGTCGCAGGCCGCCAAGGACCTCCTCCAGGAGAGGTTCCCCGACAAGGCCGGCGCCACCGCGATGGTCGTCTTCCACACCGACGACGGCTCGATCACCGACGACGCCTGGGCGGCCGGTATCTCCGCCACGATCGACGAAGTCCGCACCCTCCCCCATGTGCTCACCGTCACCGAACCGCTCGGCTCGGCCCAGTCGATATCCGCCGACGGGTCCACCGCCTTCGCCGCTGTGCAGTTCGATGCCGACACCGCCGAGGTCGGTCGATCGACTCTCCACGCCCTCTTCGATACCGCCTGCACCGGCCGAGGCCGCCGGACTCCAGGTCGAGTTCGGCGGCGAACTACCGACCGTGCTCAAGGAGGAGTCGACCGGCCCTGCCGAAGCAATCGGCGTCATCGCCGCCCTGATCATCTTGTTGCTCACCTTCCACAGCGTGGCCGCGATGTTCCTGCCACTCGCCACCGCAATCACCGGACTCCTCACCGGCCTCTCGATCGTCGGCCTGCTGAGCGGAGTCATCGACATCCCTACCATGGCCGCCCGCCTGGGCACGATGATCGGGCTCGGCGTCGGCATCGACTACGCCCTGTTCATCCTCAGCCGGCACCGGGACCAGGTCGCCGCCGGTATGCCGATCGCCGAATCGATCGCCCGCACCAACGCCACCGCCGGCAACTCTGTGGTGATCGCCGGCAGCACCGTGGTGGTGGCCATCCTCGGGCTCCAACTCGCCGGCATCCCCTTCGTTGCCGCGCTCGGCTACTCGGCGGCGCTAGTCGTCGCCGTCGCCGTCCTCGTCGCCGTCACCCTCATGCCGGCCCTGCTCGGCTTCGTCGGCGGCCGCGTCGTGGGCAACTGCCGGGTGAAGCGGAACCGCCCGGCGAAGACCGGGCACAGTTCATGGGTCCGGTGGGCGCACTGGGTGGCCCACCACCCGTGGCGCTCGTCCCTCTCTGCCACTTTCGTGCTCCTCGTTCTCGCCCTGCCCGTGCTGGACATGCAGCTCGGCCAGGCCGACGCCGGTAGCGCCCCAGCCGATACGACTCACCGCCAGGCATACGACCTTCTCGCCGACGGCTTCGGACCGGGCTTCAACGGACCACTCCTGCTGGCAGTCGACCTCGGTGCCGAACCCGACCCGGCCATCCTCGACCTGATCAGTGCCGATCTCGCTGCCGACCCTGGCGTCCGCGCCGTCTCACCGGCCCAGCTCAACGAGGCCGGGGACACCGCTCTCATAACTGTGGTGCCCACCACCAAACCCCAAGATGAGGCAACGAGCGACCTCGTTCACCGCCTCAGGGACACAACACTGCCCGACGTCACCGCCGGAACGGATGTCTCTGTTCTCGTCGGCGGACCAACGGCCGGTTTCATCGATCAATCGGACAAGATCTCCGGCCGGCTCCCCTGGTTCATCGCCGCCGTCGTCGCCCTCTCCTTCCTGTTGCTGATGGTCGTGTTCCGGTCGCTCCTGGTCCCCCTCAAGGCCGCCCTGTTGAACCTGCTCTCCATCGGTGCCGCCTACGGCGTCGTGGTAGCCGTCTTCCAGTGGGGTTGGGGCCGCAGTCTCATCGGTCTCGATGAGGCCGTCCCGATCGCCTCGTTCGTGCCGATGATGATGTTCGCCATCCTCTTCGGCCTCTCGATGGACTACGAGGTGTTCATCCTCTCCCGCATCCGCGAGGAGTACCAACGGGGTCACAGCAACATCGACAGCGTCGTCGAGGGTCTCGGAGCGACAGCCAAGGTGATCACCGCCGCGGCGTTGATCATGATCAGCGTCTTCCTCGGGTTCGTGATCAGCCCCGACCCCACCGTCAAGATGATGGGTGTCGGCCTGGCCACTGCCGTCGCCGTGGATGCCACCATCGTGCGCATGATCCTCGTCCCATCCACGATGGCCCTGGTCGGTGACCCCAACTGGTGGCTGCCCCGCTGGCTCGACCGGATCCTCCCCCGCATCGACGTCGAGTAAGGGCTAGTCGGCCGCTGCCCTCTGGGGGCTTCAGCCGCAAGAGCCGTCGCAGGTGTCGCCGCGCCACGCCTCGCGTCCCTCGCGCAAGGCCAACGCGGCGATGCCGATCGCTGCGAGGGGGTCCGCCCACCACCACCCGACGGTCGCGTTGAGCACCAGTCCGACGAGGAGGATCGCCGACAGGTAGGCGCAGAGCTGGGTCTGGTTGCTGTCGGCCACCACGGCCCCACTGGCCATCGCCCTCCCGTTGAGGCGCTTGGCCCGGGCTAGCAGGGGCATGACCACGAGCGATGCGATCGCTACCACGATGCCGATCACCGTGGTTTCAGGCTCCGAGCGCGACACGAGGTCGTAGACCGACTGCACGACCACATAGGCAGCGAGGGCGAAGAAGCTGACCGCCACCAACCTGAGGGCGCGACGCTCACGATCCTCCGGCAGGCCCTGCAGTTGCCACACGATGACCAGAGCCGACATGACCTCGACAGTCGAGTCGAGCCCGAAGCTCACCAAGGCGATCGAGCTCGCTGCCGCGCCGGCAATGATGGCCACCACTGCTTCGACGACGTTCCAACCGACCGTCAGCCACGCCAGTAGGCGAGCACGCCGAACGAGCTGATCCGATGTGGGAGAAGTTGGGGCCACGACCACAGGGTGAATCTACCGTTTCGGCTTTCCCCGCTCCCCTGCCCCCAACGACAAGGCGCGTCACCGGCGACCAAGCCCGGCTACCGTCGGCGTCGTGATGGGGGCAGGGGCGCGTCGAGTCCGCAAGGTCGTCCGGGTGGCCACCGTCGCTCTCGTGGCTTCCTGTTCCGGGCACCAAGCCGCGGCCCCCGCAACGGTCGGCAGCGACAACCCGCCACCGGTATCGACCTCGTCGACGGTGGCCCCGGCCAGCACGACTACCACTCCGGCCACCACCCCGGCGACTGGTCCCGCCCCGGTCGACATCTATGCGCAGCCAGGTTGGGTTGCCGCCGAGAACCGGAGGGAAGGGACGGACGACTGGCGGATCGTCGGCGACCCCGCCGACCCGATCCGCGACACCCCTCTCGCCTGGATCGAGGGCTACGCCGACACCACCAGCGCCCAGCCGGGGCAGACGGTAACCCTCTTCGTCGACACCCCTGCCGCCAACTTCCACGTCGGGGCGTTCCGGATGGGGTGGTACGGCGGGGCACAGGGCCGGTTGGTGTGGCAGTCGCCGGCGACACCCGGCGGTAGGCAGCCCGAGGCAGTCTTCGACTCGTCCACTGGTACGGCCGAGGCACGGTGGGCCCCGTCGCTGTCCTTCACCGTCACCGATGAGTGGCCACCGGGTGCCTACCTGTTGAAGCTGGTGAGCGACGGCGGCGGCGCCCACTACGTGCCCCTCACCATCCGCCGCGACTCCGCCGCAGGCGACCTCGTGTTCATGAGCGCGGTCACCACCTGGCAGGCGTACAACCCGTGGGGCGGATGCACCCTCTATGAGTGCTTCGAGCCGCGGACGAAGTTTCGGGCCACGGTGGTCAGCTTCGACCGGCCCTACGCCCACAGCTACGCGCGAAGGTGCCGCCGACTTCCCGAGCCACGAGCTCCCCCTCATCTCTTTCATCGAGCAGCAGGGTCTCGACGTCGTCTACATCACCAACATCGACCTCCATCGCGAGCCGGCGCTCGGGGCGAGCAGAGCCGGGCTGGTCAGCCCGGGCCACGACGAGTACTACTCGTGGCCGATGCGGGAAGCCCTCGTCGGCGCGCTCGACCACGGCACCAATATCGCCTTCTTCGGCGCCAACGCCGTATACCGCAACATCCGCTTCGAGCCGGCCGGCTCTGGTGTGGCCGACAGGCGGATGGCCAACTACCGCAAGAATGACCCCGGGTCGCAGGACGATCGCCGGTTGGTCACCGTCAACTGGCGCGAACGGCCTCTGCAACTTCCCGAGTCAGAGATCGTCGGCATCCAATACGGCTGCGCCGAGGTGCGCGCCGACATGCGACTGGTGAACACGAGCAGCTGGATCTACGGCGGCACCGGTGCCAGGGATGGCGAGAGGCTCGACAACCTCGTCGGCGTGGAGTTCGACGAGCTGGCTCTGAGGTCGCAGACACCACCCGACCTCGAGGTGCTCGCCGCATCGATGCTGGAGTGCCGCAACCTCACCTACCAGCAGGTCACCGCCTACCACACCGTGGCCAGCGGGGCCGGGGTGTTTGCCGCCGGCACGATCGACTGGAACTGCGGCCTCGACGGCTCGTGCCCGGGCGTGCCCAGGTTCGACATCGTTCGTGGGGTCACCGCCAACGTGCTCAACGCGTTCGCCGCAGGCCCGGCGGGGCTCGTGCACCCGAGTGTCGACAATGCCAGGCGCTACAGGGTGCCGGTGCACGAACCGACCGACCCCCCAGTGGTGCCACCGACAACATCGACGACGAGCACCGAGCCGGCCGGCCCACCTGACACCGAGCCGCCACCCACTGAGCCGGCGGTCACCGCGCCATCGACGACCACGGTGACGACAACAGAAGGCTGACAGAACCGAGGGGATCATGTGATCTCGTCGTCGCCGCACCCTGCCGGTTGGCAGAGTGATACCCCCTAGGGTATAGTGTCACCCTATTCGTCACCGCCCTGCTCTCCAGCAAGGTGCAGGTCCAAACCGGAGGAACACCATGGATGCCATCGAGACCACCGTCGATCTTGCGCCAGCCGCAGCCGAGGCCGCCATCCGAGTCGCCCTCGAGGAACAGGGCTTCGGGGTGATAACCGAGATCGATGTGGCTTCAGTGCTCAAGGCGAAGCTCGGTATCGACCGTTCCTTCCTCAAGATCCTCGGGGCGTGCAACCCCGGCTTCGCCCACCGCGCCCTCGAGCTCAACCCCTCGGTTGCATTGCTCCTGCCCTGCAACGTGGTCGTCGAGGCCACCGCCGCCGGCACCAAGGTGTCCGCGGATCGACCCGACAGAGCTGATGAACGACCCCGCTTTCGACTTGCTGGCCGTCGAGGTGTCCGCCAAGTTGAGGGCAGCCGTCGCGGCATTGAACGCTCCCGCCTGACCGCGATCGGGCGCCAGCGGCATCGATGCCGCCGAAGGGCCAAGCGTCACGAGGGTGTGCCCGCCCCGACTCGAACCTCCTCGGCGGCCGAATAGGGCAGCCACCGACCTGCTTCGAAGTCGTAGAGCTTGCAGGCCCGTGTCGCTGCGAAATAGCTGCCAAGCGAGAACCGCGATGACCTCACCGTGGTCGGGTAGGCGGCGGCGATGGCCTCAGCGGCGGCTGGCAAGCGGTGGAAAGGGATGCGGGCGTCGACGTGGTGGGGCACGTGGACCATGATGTTGTGGAACCACAAGCGGTTGACCACACGGGGCAGGCGGACGATGGTGGTGGAGTCCATCTGCCCGCGGAACTGGGTCCACTCACGACGCGGCCACCAGCGGATGTCGGGCGAGACATGGTGAAGGTAGACCGTCGCCCCGATGATGTGCACGAAGAGCAGGAAGGGCACCACCCACAGCTTCAGAGGTAGCCAGATGGCCGCCCACAGACCTCCGTCCAACGCGCCGTACACGGAGGTGGCGGCCACGACGAGGAGCATGGCTGCACCGAGAGTGAGCTTGTCGCGCACGATGGCGCCTCGGCGTTTACCGGGGGCGTTGAAGCGCCACATCTTCTCCCACCACACTGTGCGCAGGTAGTAGGCGCCGGAGCCGATGAACGACCATTCGAGGCGGTGGCGCAGGCGGGCGAGGCGACCCAGCGCCCGATATTCGTCGGGCGTCAGAGGGTGCCACACGAAGTCGAATCCCTGCCTGGTCGTGTAACCGTGATGGATGCGGTTGTGGCCGAGGTCCCAGGCCGCTTCGACGTGGGCGCTCGGTGCCATGCACACCTGGGCGATCATCCGGTTGAGCCGTCGCGACTTGGTGAGGGCTCCGTGTGAGGCATCGTGACCGAGCACGAACAGACCGGCGACGGCGAGACCGGCCAGGGGCCACAGAAGGAGCAGCAGCCACCACCGGTCGGTGAGGGCGAGGCCGATGACGGGGGCAAGGTAGAGGAGTGCGGCGCTCACCAGGGCGACTACCGCCGGTGGGGTTCGGTGCTCGTAGCAGGACTCGGGGATGACAGCCCTGACGTCGTTGAGCGAGTCGGTGCGAGAGGTCAGGGTGGCGGGCATTGCCTTGAGTTTAGCCGAGCCCGCCTACCTACCGGTCGGTAGGCGCCCCTTCCGAAACATCTGCCTCACGGAACCCCATCACAAGCTCACCCTCATCACTCACCCTAGGGTGACAGTCCGGAGGTCCCATGCGCCACCTCGCGCTCACCAGAACTGCTCTCGCCACCCTCGCCGCTTGCTCATCACTGGCCACCTGCTCAACGGAGGCGGCCACGCCGGCATCGACGGCATCGACGAGCGAGTCCTCTACCACGATCGCGACCGCCGAGCCGACATCGACCTCGACCGTCACCACCGTCGATGCCGTCACCACCGTCGAAACCGCCGGTGCCGTCGAGGGGCGCTACGTCGACGAGGTCTTCACTGAACTCGAAACGGGCTTGGCTGTTGTCTACGCCACCGCGCCAGCACTCGTCACCCATACCCCCGAGAACCTCCTCCTCGACTGGTACGCGCCTGCCGAGGACAGCCTCGTCGCCCGCCCGGTGATCGTGTGGGTCCACGGTGGCGGGTTCCGCGTGGGTAACCGCGGGACTCTCGCCGACACGGCCGCGGCCTACGCCCGCCGCGGCTATTTGACGCTCACCATCGAATACCGCCTCGACCCGGGCAACCTCTGCCAAGAAGTTCAGGACGAAACCACCACGGACCTGGCTGAGCGCATCAGGTGCGACGAGGCCATCACCGCGGCTCAGCACGATGCCCAGGCCGCCGTCCGGTGGGTGAAGGCCAACGCAGAGGAGCTCGGCGCCGACCCAAACCGAATCGCCATCGGAGGTTTCTCCGCTGGCGCGGTCACCGCCGTGCACGTCGCCCAGCGTTCCGATGACCCCGGCAACGTCGGAGAAAACCTCGACCAGCCCTCGACAGTCAGTCTGGCGCTGGCCGCGTCGGGATGCAGCTTGGTCCCCGGGTCGATCGACGCCACCGACCCGCCCATATCTCTACTGGCCAGCGAGTTCGACCAGCTGGTGCCGTTCTCGTGCGTGGACCAGACCGCTCAACGAGCGCGTGAGGTCGGCGAGGTGGTGGGAACCATGTACTTCATGGGCGAGAACCGCCACGCGCGGCAGCTCTACCTGACCCATCAGACCGAGGTCGACGCGGCGTGGACGGCCTTCCTCATCGAGCACCTCCAGCTGAGCGCCTAGGAGGGAGAGCTCTCGTCGGCCGGCGTGTCTTCGTCAGGCATGTCCTCGGTCGTTTCGTCGGCTGGCATGTCGTCGGTCGTTTCGCCGTCTGCCGTCTCGTCGCCTGGCATGTCGTCGCCTCGCATGTCCTCTGGCATTGCGTCGGCCGTGTCCGTGGGCAGGGCGGGAGCCCAACCCGGTCGATCACCCGTCTCGAGCTCGATCACCCGCGCCTTGGCCAACTTCCACACCTCGTCGGCGGCCACCGTTCCCGTGCCGGCGCGGCGGGCGGCCTTCACTGAGTCGATGGCCTTCTGAAGCTCGCGTTTCGCCTCGGCCAGCTCGTTCGCCCGAGCAGCCGCCGCGGCGCGGCGGAGGTCCGCCTCGGCCCTCGCTTCCTGTTCACGCTTGCGGGCGGCCTGTTCACGCTGCTCGCTCTCCTTCAATGCCGCGGCAAACCTCTCGGCAGCATCCATCGCACCGCTGGCCTTCGCCGCGCCTGCGGGCGGCGCGGTCGCCGTGGGTGGGATGGATCGGTTGCGTCTGCGACTCGGCATGGTCCGCAAGTCTGCCTTGTCGGCAGGGGTCGCTGTCAATGCCGGCGAAAGCCCGAGCAGGGCCCGGCTCAGCAGCGGACGTGCAAAGCGCCGAGGCCGCGGATCACGAAGCTCGACTGGTAGTGCGGCTCCTCCACGAGCTGCATCGCTGGGAAGCGGCCAGCGATGCCGGCCAGCGCGACCTCGATCTCTTGCCGAGCGAGAGGTGCACCCACACAGAAATGGATGCCACCACCGAAGGCGATGTGAGCGGCGTCGCCCCGGCCGATGTCGAACCGGTCGGGGTCGGTGAAGCGCCGAGGGTCGCGCTCGGCAGCACCGAACAGCATGGCCACCTCTTGCCCGACCTCCATCGCCTGTCCGGCGATCTCTACCCCAGGTTCGAGCACCCAGCGCTCGAAGAGCTGCAACGGGGCGTCCCAACGCAGCATCTCCTCCACCGCCGTCCTCGCCGTCACTTCACCCGACACCACGCGGCCCCATTCCGACTGGTGCTTCAGCAGGGCGCGCATTCCATTGCCGAGGGTGTTGACCGTGGCTTCGTGACCCGCTTCGAGCAAGACCATCGTGGTCGACACGATCTCGTCGACGGTAAGCCGATCACCGTCGTCCTCCACCACCGCCAGCTCGGCGACCAGCAGCCCATCTGGTGCCAGCCGCTTCTCCGCGATCAGCGCCTTGGTGTACTCGATGTACTCGGCAGCGGCTGCATTGGCGGCGACCTTCACTTCATCGTCTGGCGACAGCTCGTACATCTTGACGATGGCGTGGGACCAGTCCAGCAGCAACCTGGTGTCGGCGCGAGGCACCCCCAACATCGAGCAGATCACCGCCACCGAATAGGGCTGGGCGAAGTCGGCCAAGAGTTCGAACTCGCCCTGATCACGGCACCGATCAAGAAGCTCGTCGGAGAATCGCTCGATCGCTGGCCGCATGGCAGCCACCGCCTTGGGTGTGAACACCTTGCTCACCAGGCGCCGGATGCGGGTGTGGTCCGGTGGCTCGAGGCACAGTAGCGACCATTCTTCGTGCTGGTGGAAGGCTGACCAGCGCGCATCGGGCTCGGGGCGGCCGACCTCGGCGTGGGTGTAGAGATGGGTGTATGCCCGCCCCAGCCGGCGATCTCGCAGAGTCGCACTCACATCTGCAAAGCGGGTGAGCATCCACTGCCCCGTTCTCTCGTTGCGGAAGACGGGAGTCGCCTCCCGGAGTTCGTTGAGCACCGGATAAGGGTCAGCGACGAAGTCCGGATCGTCGGGATCGAACCGGGCGATCAGCTCATCGAGGGCGGCCATCCCTGCAGGTTACGCACCCTCCTCGCGCGGGGTCTCGTCAGTTGACGGCTGCGCCGAACAAGGCCCCGACGGCCATGGTGAACGCCATCGCGGCGATGCCCCCGAGCACGACCCTGAGGATGGGCCGGGTGGCCGACGCCCCACCGGCGCGGGCGCCCACGAATCCGAGGACCACCAGGGCCACCAATGTGACGCCGATGATCATGCCGATGCGCATCGAACTCGAGGCGAGCGCAGCTGCCGCCAACGGCACGGACGCTCCGATTGCGAACGCAGCCGCTGAGCTTCCCGCCGCCTGCAGAGGCCGCGCCAGGTCGCTCTCGACGATTCCCAGCTCCTCGCGCAGGTGGGTGCCGAGAGCATCGTGGGCCGTGAGCTCCACCGCTACCTGCCGGGCCAGGTCCGGGCCCAAACCCTTGGCTCGGTAGATGCCCGTCAGCTCCTCAAGCTCGTGGTCGGCCAGATTGGCCAGCTCCCACCGCTCCTTGGCGATGTCGCCGCGTTCCGTGTCGCGCTGGGAGGCCACGGACACGTACTCACCGAGCGCCATCGACACCGCCCCGGCCACGAGGCCGGCCATACCCGCGGTGAGCAGAGCATTGCGGGTAGAGTCCGCGGCTGCCACACCGAGCAAGAGGGCGGCGGTGGAGATGATGCCGTCGTTCGCCCCGAGCACCATCGCCCTCAGCCAGCCCACGCGGTGCGAGTAGTGACCTTCGCTGTGCCGCGCCATCAGCCCAGTCTACCGATGCCGACCGGGCACCCAGCTGTGCAGGATCTGGTAGTAGTTGGCCCTCTCGTAGACCTGTGGGTCCGGTACGTTGCGCCTGCTGACACTTCCCCTCAGCTCGCTCACGCTGTCGTAGTCGCGCTCGATCATCCAGTCGCGGATGAACCTCTCCATCGTCTCCAAGTGCTCGGGTCCGTGCTTCAGCAGGGCACTGGTGGTGGTCACCACGTCGGCGCCGGCGAGAAGGAGCTTCAGCGCGTCGGCCCCGTCGTGGACACCGGAACTGGCCGCCAGTGAGCAGGTGATGTTGCCGGAGAGGTTGGCGATCCAGTGCAGGGGCAGGTGCAGCGCCGTCGGGGTGCTGAGCCTGAGACGGGGCACCACTTCGAGGGTGTCGAGGTCGATGTCGGGCTGATAGAGACGGTTGAACAGCACCAGCCCGTCGGCTCCGGCGGCCTGCAGCCGTACCGCCATGCTGGCGAGGGCGGTGAACCAGGGGCTGAGCTTCACAGCCAACGGGATCGAGATCTCGGCCTTGACCTCCTCGACCAGTTCGATGTAGCGGCGCTCGACCTCGGCAGCATCGAACTCGGGATCGACAACGACGTCGTAGAGGTTGAGCTCGATCGCATGAGCGCCGGCATCGGCCAGGTGCTTGGCGTAACGGACCCAACCGCCGGGGCTGGTGCCGTTGAGACTGGCGATGACGGGGATCTCGAGTTGCTCGCGGGCCTTCTCCACCAGAGCGAGGTGACGTGCGGGGCCGACGTCGGGCATCGCCAGCTCCGGCAGAAAGCTCTGCGCTTCGCCGAACTGGTTGGCACCGAGGTCGAAGGCGAAGGACCGGGCGTAGGCCTCGTGCTCGATCTCCTCCTCGAACAGAGAAGGCAGCACGATCGCGGCGGCGCCCGCAGCTTCGAGGCGCTGCCACATCGCGGGGTTGCCGGTAAGCGGCCCCGCCGCAGCCACCAGGGGGCTGTGCAACCGAAGGCCCATATAGGTGGTCGAAAGGTCTGTCATCACTCGTCCTCCGTGTCCGCGAGGGTGGCATCGGTGGCCTGGCCGGGTGCCGCCCGGTGAAGCCCGGCGAGCTGTCGGTAGTACTCGAACCGGGTGTCGACATCGGCCTGGGCGAGGCCGACCAGTTCCTCGGCGCGTTCCGGGTTGGCGCGGGCCAGCATCGCGAAGCGGGCCTCGCTCTTGGCGAAGTCGGCAAAGGGCACCGACGGCTCCGCACTGTCGAGTTGGAAGGGCAGCGACTCGGCCGTTTCACCGGGCCGGTAGCGATAGAGGGGCCAGTGCCCACTCTGCACGGCCACCTTTTGCTGAGTCATCGACCGGCTCATGTCGAACCCGTGAGCGATGCAGGTGCTGTAGGCGATCACCAACGAGACTCCCGGCCAGGCATCCGCCTCGAGCAGGGCCTTCACCGTCTGCACGTCGCTCGCACCGAGGGCGATCCGGGCGACGTAGACATCGCCGTAGGTGATTGCCGCCAGGCCGAGGTCCTTCTTCATCCCGCTCTTGCCGCCGGCGGCGAACTTGGCCACAGCTCCTCGCGGAGTCGCCTTGGACGCCTGGCCTCCGGTGTTGCTGTACACCTCAGTGTCGAGAACCAGGATGTTCACGTTGCGGCCACTGCCCAAGACATGGTCCAGCCCGCCAGCACCGATGTCGTAAGCCCAGCCGTCGCCACCGACGATCCAGACGCTGGTGCGCACCAGGTTGTCGGCCAGCTCCAAGAGGCGGTGGGCGTCGGGGTGGTCGATGGCCGTCAATGCCCCGCGGAGGGTCACGACCCTTTCACGCTGGGCCCGGATCCCCACTTCGCCCTGGTCGTCGACACCGGCCAGGAGGGCGTCGATGGCGGCCTCGCCCAGCAGGGCCACGAGTTGGGGGCGAAGTGCTTCGACGAGGGCCAGCGCGTGGCGATGCTGGGCTTCGACGCCCAGGCGGATACCCAGACCGAACTCGGCGTTGTCCTCGAACAGGCTGTTCGCCCACGCCGGGCCACGACCTTCGCTGTTGCACGAGTAGGGCGTGGTCGGCAGGTTGCCGCCGTAGATGCTGCTACAACCGGTGGCGTTGGCGACGACCATGTGGTCGCCGAAAAGCTGGGTGAGCAGCTTGATGTAAGGCGTCTCACCGCACCCGGCACAGGCACCGCTGAACTCGAACAAGGGCTCGCGTAACTGGCTGGTCTTCACGCTTGCCGGGTCCCACAGGCTCGGGTCGGCCGACGGCACCTTCAAGAACCCCTCCCAGGCGATGCGCTCGGCCTCGAGGTGGTCGTCGATCGGCCTCATGTTGATGCTCTTGCGCTTGACCTCGCTCTTGTCGTGGGCCGGGCAGGCCACGACGCACACCCCGCACCCGGTGCAGTCGTCGGGTGCCACCTGCACGGTGAGCTTCATGCCGGGCACCTCGCGGCTGCGGAAGTCCTTGGTCTTGAGTTCGGTGCCGGCAGCCGAGAGGGCGGCCGGCTCGTACACCTTCATCCGAATCGCCGCGTGAGGGCACACGATCGCACACTTGCCGCAATCGATGCAGAGGTCCGCTTCCCAGATGGGGATCTCGGTGGCGATGGTGCGCTTCTCGAACCGCGCCGTGCCCATCGGGAAGGCGCCGTCGGGCGGCAGAGCGCTGACCGGCAGCATGTCGCCTTCACCGGCCAGCATGCGCGCGGTGACCCGCTGCACGAAGTCCGGGGCGCCTTGCTCCACCGCGGGCGGGCGGCTGGCGGTGGCGGTGACCGACGTGCCGATCGGCACCTCGTGGAGGTGACTGAGGGCTTGGTCGACGGCGGCGACATTGCGCTGCACCACCACTTCGCCACGGGACCCGTAGGAGTGGGCGATGGCTTCGCGTAGCTCGCTGAGTGCCTCCTCGGTGGGCAAAACCCCGGCGAGGGCGAAGAAACACGCCTGCATCACGGTGTTGATTCGGTTGCCGAGGCCGGCCTCACGGGCGACGGCGCCCGCGTCGATCGCCCACAGGCGAAGACCCCGGTCGAGCACCTGCTGCTGGACTTCGGCGGGCATACGGTCCCACACCTGATCCGCCGGATAGGGGGCGTTGAGCAGAACCGTGGCCCCTGGAGCGGCGAGCCCGAGAACGTCGAGTCGCTCGATGAAGCTCCACTTGTGCACCCCGACGAAGGTGGCCTCGTCGATGAGGTAAGTGCTGAGAATCGGCGATGGATCGAAGCGGAGATGGCTGATCGTGGTACTGCCCGACTTCTTCGAGTCGTAGACGAAGTACCCCTGAACGTGGAGGTCGGTGCGGTCGCCGACGATCTTGACGGTGTTCTTGTTGGCGCCAACGGTGCCGTCGGAGCCGAGGCCGTAGAACACGGCGCGGACTGTGGCCCGGTCCGTGCGGAAGGCCGGGTCCCAGGCAAGGCTGGTGTGGCTGACGTCGTCGATGATGCCGATGGTGAACGGGTTCTTGGGAGTGGCCGAGGCGGCCTCGTCGAACACCGCCTTCACCATCGCCGGGGTGAACTCCTTGCTGCTCAGCCCATAGCGACCACCGATCACCCTCGGGCGCTCACCGCCCGCCCACGTGCCAGGGTCGCTGTGCCACAGAGCCGAAATCACGTCGAGGTGAAGGGGCTCGAAGGGTGCCCCGGGCTCCTTGGTGCGGTCGAGCACGACGACGGTGCGGGTCGAAGGAGGCAGGGCCGCCAGTACCTGGGCCGTCGGGAAGGGCCGGTAGAGGCGTAGAGCCACCAGGCCGACACGCTCGCCTGCGGCGTTGAGCGCATCGACGGCCTCGCGCGCTGCACCAGCGCCCGAACCCATGATCACCAACACCCTTTCGGCATCCGGCGCGCCGTAGTACTCGGTGAGGCGGTACTGGCGACCGGTGATGGTGGCGAAGCGATCCATCGCCGCCTGCACCTGATCGGGAACAGCGTCGTGGAAGGGATTACAGGCCTCGCGTGCCTGGAAGAACACGTCGGGGTTCTGGGCACTGCCGCGCAGCACTGGACGGTTCGGGTCGAGACCGCGACCGAGGTGGGCAGAGATCGCCGACTCGTCGATCAAGGCCCTCAGTTGTTCGGCAGTCGGTACTTCGACGGCGTTCAGCTCATGGCTGGTGCGGAAGCCATCGAAGAAGTGTAGGAACGGCACGCGGCTGGTGAGCGTCGCGGCATGGGCCACGGCCGCCATATCGGCAGCTTCCTGCACGGAGCCGGCGCAAAGCATGGCGAAGCCCGTGGTGCGGGCGGCCATGACATCGCTGTGATCACCGAAGATGCTGAGGGCATGGGTGGCCAATGTCCGGGCCGCGACGTGGATGACGGTGGGGGTCAGTTCGCCGGCGATCTTGAACATCTCCGGAAGCATCAACAACAGGCCCTGGCTGGCCGTGAACGTGGTGGCCAGCGAACCGCGGAGCACCGCCCCGTGAAGGGCACCGGCCGCACCGGCCTCGCTCTGCATCTCGATCACCTCGGGCACCACTCCCCAAAGGTTCGGACGCCCTCGCGTGCTCCATTCGTCGGCGTGCTCGCCCATCGACGATGCAGGGGTGATGGGATAGATGGCGATCACCTCGGAGAGTAGGTGGGCCACCCGGGCGACAGCTTCGTTGGCATCGACCACTTCGCGCCCGCCGAGCGCGACGAATTCAGGATTGGGACTCACGAGAGCAACCTACGGAGCAGAGGGCAGATTTGAAAGGGCCTTTCGCCCCACAAACGCCGCTTCCCCCCGCCCGCACCCCTCCCCCTCGCCCCTGCCCACTTTCAACTCCTTGCGCGGGCAACTGTGAATTCACGGAACGCGACGTCGCGTTCTGTGCATTCACAGTTGCCCGCCCGGAGTGATCCCCTGGGCCTACGGTGACACCCGGACACTCGGACACTCGATCGAAAGGACCCGCACATGGCCACGTCACAGCCGGGCATCTTCGCCCAGGGCACGCGCTCCCACCGCCACCTCGAGTTCGACCTGCGGCCCGACGTGACCACCGAGGCCATGCTGGCTGCTCTGCGGGGCTTGCACCAGCCATCGGCGACGGCAGGCGGAACCAACATCGTGATCGGTTTCTCGCCCGCCCTGTGGAGGCGGATCGCGCCAGGTGTGGTACCTGCGGCGCTGACCGAGTTCCCCGACCTCGACGGGGTACCGAGCACCGAGCACGACATCTGGGTCTGGGTCCACGGCACCGGCGACGACGAGCTCCTCGATGTCACCCGCGCCGTCGCCGGCCTCTTGCAGCCGGTGGCAACCGTGGCCCACGAGGTGGTGGGGTTCGCCTACCACGACAGTCGCGACCTCACCGGCTTCATCGACGGCACCGAGAATCCGGTTTTGGAGGAGGCGTTCGCGGTTGCCGCCATCGCCGAGGGAGAGCCCGGTGCCGGTGGGTCGTTCGCCATCACCCAGCGTTGGGTGCACGACCTGGCCGCCTTCGAACGTCTACCAGTTCCCGAGCAGGAGGGCGTCTTCGGGCGCACCAAGGCCGACAGTGTGGAACTTGCCGACGACGTCAAGCCACCGACTGCCCACATCGCCCGGGTCGTGATCGAAGACGACGCCGGCGAGGAAATGGAGATCTACCGCCGCAGCGTGCCCTACGGCACGGTGAGCGAGCACGGGCTGCAGTTCGTCGCCTTCAGCGCCGACCCTCACCGCTTCACGGCGATGCTGGAGCGCATGTTCGGTGCCGCCGATGGGTTACGCGACCGGCTCACCGAGTTCAGCACCCCACTCACCGGCGCCTACTGGTTCGTCCCCGGTCTCGAAGATCTGGCCACCGTCCTGGTCTGACCGCGAACTCGCTGCACCACACCCAACTGGGTGAGTACCGTCGCGCCCATGCCCGGCGCCTTCCTGCATCCCTTCGCCAAACCCACCCGCGAGTCGTTCATCCGCATCGTCAGGGGTGAGGGTGCTCTTGTGTGGGATTCCGACGGCAACGAGCTGATCGACGCCATGGCGAGCCTCTGGTACTGCGCCATCGGCCACGGCCGCAAGGAGATGGCCGATTCCATCGCCCGCCAGGCCGCCACCCTGGCCGCCTTCAGCACCTTCGATCCGTTCACCAACGAACCCGCCGAGCAACTCGCTGAGGAGCTCCGCACCATTGCCCCGATGCCCGATGCCCGCATCTTCTTCACCTCGTCGGGCAGCGAAGCCATCGACACAGCAATGAAGCTGGCCCGTATCGCCCACGTCCAGGCCGGTGAGGGGCGCCGCAAGTTGATCATCTCCCGGGTCCGTGGCTACCACGGCACGGCCTACGGCGGCACCAGCGCCCAGGGCATCGCCCCCAACCGCGAGCACTTCGGGCCCTTCGTCGACGAGGTCGTGCAAGTGCCAGCCGACGACGTCGAAGCCCTTGCCTCGCTCATGGTCGAGAGGGGCAGCGAGGTGGCCGCAGTGATCGCCGAACCGGTGCAAGGTGCCGGCGGCATCCACCCGGCCACGCCCGAATACCTCCAGGGTCTGCGCCGGTTGTGCGACCAGCACGGCGCCTACCTGGTGTTCGACGAGGTGATCACCGGGTTCGGTCGCCTCGGGTCGTGGTTCGCCGCCCACGACTACGCCGTCACCCCGGACTTCGCGACCTTCGCCAAGGCAGTCACTTCCGGTTATCAGCCTCTCGGCGGGGTGTTCGTCGGGCGGGCGCCCGGCGCGGCGCTGGAGGGCAACCCCGACTTCTTCCTCCGCCACGGCTTCACCTACTCGGGTCATCCCACCGCGTGCGCCGCCGGCCTCACCAACCTGGAGATCATCCGCCGCGAAGGTCTCGTCGAAAGGGCCACCTCTATGGGCGAACGCCTTGCTGCCGGCCTGCGATCACTTGCTGCCGATGGCCTGATCGACCATGCCCGCGGTCGCGGGGCGATGTGGGCCGCCGGTCTGCGCAACGACCAGGACGCGATGGCCATGCGCGACCACATGCACTCGCGCGGCGGAGTCATCTGCCGGGCACTCAACACGGATTCGTTGTTGTTCTGCCCACCCCTGGTCACCACCGACGCCCAGATCGACCGCATCGTCGACGCCGTGGCAGCCTCGGCGGGCTGAGCCCCTAGGCGGTGGGTTGCCGGCTGTTGCCGACCATCGCCCCGATGGCGCCGCCCAGCACGAGGCCGATTAGAGGCAAGAGGGTGACGATCACGCTCGCCAGCGCCACGACCCCGAACAGAACCAGGTCGAGAGCGATGAACAGCATGAAGAAGAACCCGAGCAGAGCCGTACCGATGATCTTTCCGACCTTCATCATCCCACCCTTCTGAACAACGGCCTGGCGACGAATGCGATGCCGGCGCCGGTGGCAATTGTGCCTGCCAAGCTCACCCACGTGATCGGCGAGCTGAGCGGCTTGCCCTCCAACTTCAACTTCACGTAGCCGGAGCACCTGCCGTTCTGGTCGACGTGCTCACCGACCACCTTGAACTCCACCCCGCCCGGTAGCAGGGTGGGTAGGTCGTACTCCTCGGTGCCGGAGTTCGACGTGGTCTGGCTGTCGCCATTCCACGAATCGATCGTCACCGAGCCGAAGGGTGGAGGCAGTTCGACCTCGATCGAGCCCTGGTACATACCGGGAGCGGCCGTCACCGACCCCTGCCAGTCGACTGAGTCGCTGCGCGGGATGGTGACCACCTGATCACCCGCCGATTCCACGTCGATGCTGAACTGCCCCTCCCGGAAACTGCCCGAGCCGAAGCAGCCATTGGTGTTCTCCTCGAATTCCGCACCGGCAGGCGATGCACCGCCGGCGACGAGTAACCCGAAGAACAAACCGGCTAGGGGCCAACGAATGGCCTTCATACAGTCTCCCTCCTGCTCGGTCCATGAGGACCACTACTCAGCGTAATACCGTCGGAGATCGTCGAGTGGAATCCCCCAGCGGACAGCCGAGTCTGGCGCGACTCGCGGTCGCCGGTCAGTCGTTGGCCAGAAGATGGATGAGGCTGCTCGTGTCCCATCTCTTGCCTCCGCGAGCGACGACCTGGGCATAGAACTGGTCGATCAGGGCTGTCGTCGGCAGGCGGGCGCCTTGGCGGTCCGCCTCGGCAAGCACGATGCCGAGGTCCTTGCGCATCCACTCCACCGCAAAGCCGAAGTCGAACTCACCGCGCACCATCGTGGTGCCGCGGTTCTCGAGCTGCCAACTCTGGGCCGCACCGAACTTGACCACTTCGATCACCTGATCGGCATCGAGGCCGGACCTGACAGCAAAGTTGAGGCCCTCGGCAAGGCCCTGCACTATGCCGGCGATGAGGATCTGGTTGACCATCTTCGTCAGCTGGCCGGCGCCGGCCTTGCCCATCAGCGCGCTGGCCTTGGCATACGACGCCATAACCGGCTGGGTGAGACGGTAGAAGACCTCCTCGTCGGCGCCGCACATGATGGTGAGCTGGCCGGCCTCAGCGCCGGCTTGGCCGCCAGATACCGGCCCGTCGACGAAGCCGACGCCGAACTCGGCACACGCCTCGGCCAGCTCGCGAGCAATATCGGCCGAGGCCGTGGTGTGATCGACGAGCACGGCACCGGCCTCGGCGCCGGCGAGGACTCCGTCGGGGCCGTACACGACGTCGCGCACATCGTTGTCGTTACCTACGCACATGAAGACGAACTCGGCACCCTCTGCCGCCTCGCGTGGGGTGGGCGCAGCCAAGTGGCCGTACAGCGCGACCCAGGCGAGCGCCTTTGCCGGGGTGCGGTTGTAGACGGTGACCTGGTGGCCATTGGCAGCCAGGTGACGGGCCATCGGCGCCCCCATGACACCGAGGCCGAGAAATGCGACTCTGCTCATCGGCCCAGTCTTACCGGTCGTGACGACCTCTTGCGACCGGGCTCGGCTCGGCCTCACGGGGCCGGGTGGGGCAGGTCACTCGGGGGTGACGTAAGCCGCTGTGATGCCGCCGTCGATGATCAAGGACTGGCCGGTCATCCAACTCGACTCATCGCTTGCCAGGAACAGGGCGCCGTTGGCGATCTCACCCGGTTCGCCGAAGCGACCCATCGGGATGTGCACCAGGCGACGGTTGCGCTTGGCGTCGTCGCTGAGGAACTTGGCCAGTAGAGGGGTCATGATCGGCCCCGGACAGAGAGCGTTGCAGCGGATGCCCTGGCGGGCGTAGATCACGGCGATCTCGCGGGTCATCGCCAACACGGCACCCTTGGACGCCGTATAGGCGATCTGCGGCGTGGCCGCGCCGATGTGGGCGACGAACGAGGCCACGTTGACGATGCTGCCGCCCCCCGATGCCTGCATCGCCGGAATGGCGAACTTACAGCCGAGCATGGTGCCGAGGACGTTGATGTCCATCGTTTTCTGGTACGTCTCGACACTGGTGGTGACCGGGTTGTCGTCGTCGCTCAGCATCACCCCGGCGTTGTTGTAAAGCACGTGCAGACCGCCGTAGGTCTCGACGGCGAAGTTGACTGCGTTCTCCACCGAATCGGGGTTTGTGACGTCGCATGCCACGAAGGCGGCTTCACCCCCGGCGGATGCAATGGCCTCGACGGCTTCATCGCCCCCGGTTATGTCGGCGATCACCACCATTGCTCCCTCCGCGGCGAAGCGCTCGGCGCCGACGCGACCGAGACCCGATGATGCACCTGTGATGAGGGCGACCTTGCCCGAGAGACGACTCATGGCGGCCACCGTAGCCGTCCTCGCCGAGTTCGACCTGTAGCGCCTCCGAGTGTGGCTAGATGCGCTCCCAGTAGCGGCGGAGCTCCCAGTCGGTGACGGTCTGGTTGAAGGCCATCCACTCGGCCTTGGCCATGGTGAGGATGTGGTGGTGCACCTCGTCGCCGAAGCACTCGCGAGCGGCGTCACTGCCCTCCCACAGGGCGATCGCATCGGCGATGTTCCACGGGATGCGGTCGATGTCGGGGGCCTCGTAGCCGTTGCCCATGTAGGGCTCGCCGAGCTCGAGCTTGTTGCGGATGCCGTACAGAGCCACCGGCGATGGTGCCGGCGAAGGCGAAGTAGCTGTTGGCGTCGCTGCCCGGGATGCGGCACTCGACCCGGGTACCCCCGCCGTGCCCGACCTTGCGGAACCCGAGAGTGCGGTTGTCGATACCCCACCCGATTCCGGTCGGCGCCCACGAACCGAGCTGGAACCGCTTGTAGCTGTTGATCGTGGGCGCCCACAGCAGGCTGAACTCGCGGGCGGTGGCGATGAGACCGGCGAGGTAGTGCTGGAACGTCTCGCTCATGCCGTGAGGGCCGTGGTGGTCGTCGAACGCCGATGTCTTACCGTCGAGCGACCACAGGCTGGAGTGGATGTGACACGACGAGCCGGTGTCGTTGAAGTCGTACTTCGCCATGAAGCTCACCGAGCGACCGTGGAAGTGGGCGATCTCCTTAGCGGCCAACTTGTACACACTGTTTCGGTCTGCCATCTCGACCGCGGTGGTGTAGTCGAGGTTCATCTCGTGCTGCCCCTTGCCGGCCTCCCCCTTGCTGAACTCGACCGGCACCCCGGCAGCCTCGAGGCCGCGTCGGATCGCACCGAGGATGTACTCATCCTTGGTGGTCTGCAGGATGTGGTAGTCCTCAAGCCACGGCGAATGGGGTTTCAGTCCGCGATAGCCCTTTTCGTGAGCCTCGTCGTAAGTGTCGTGGAAGAGGTAGAACTCGATCTCGCTGGCCACCATCGGCAGGAAGCCCATCGCCGCCGCCGCATCGACCTGGGCTTGCAGCATGGACCGCGGTGCCACCTCGATCAGGTCGCTGGTGTCGACGTCGAGCAGGTCGCACATGATCATCGCCGTCTTGTCGACCCACGGGATGAGTCTCACCGTGTTCCAGTCGGCCTTGGCGAGCATGTCGCCGTAGCCCTGGTCATAGCTGGTGAAGCGGTACCCCGGCACGGGGTTGTTGTCCATGTCGCAGGCGATGAGGTAGTCGCAGTTCTCCGTGCCCGCATCGGCGACGCTCTGCAGGAAGAACCTGCCCGTGGTGCGCTTGCCGACGAGTCGTCCCTGTAGGTCGGGGAACACCATCAGCACGGTGTCGACATCGCCGTGGCGGATGAGGTGTTCGAGTTCGTCGCGAGTGAGCATGCCAGGGACAGTCATGGCACCGAGGCTAGACGGCGCCGATGACCCCTCCGAGCAAGCTTGGGTCCCGATCTCGAACAGGTCTGCGCAGGCTGTACGCGCTTGCACGAACGACCTGTTTGGTCAGGCCTTCTTCTTCGCCGGCTCCTTGGCAGGCTTGAGCACACCCTTGGCGAGGGCCTCGTCGAGGTACCGCTCGGCCTCTTCTGCGCTGACCTTGAGTGCCGGTGCGATCTCGCTGATCAGGTTGATCCGGGCCCGGTCGTACATGGTGCGCTCGGCGGCCGACAGGGACGCGTCGCGGTTGCGGGCGGCGAGGTTTCTCACCACTTCGGCAACCTGGTACACGTCGCCGCTCTTCAGCTTCTCCTGGTGGTTCTTGAACCGCCGGCTCCAGTTGCTGGGTACCCGAGGATCAGGCTTGCTGAGCACGGCCACGAGGTCTTCGAGCTCTTCGGGGTTCACCGGCGGCCTTACGCCCACCTCGCTGGCCTTCAACACCGGAACGGAGAGGGTCATCTCGTTGATCACGGTACGCAAGATCAGGTAGTCCTGGGTGGAGCCGAAGGCCTCCACCTTCTTGGTGCCCTGCACGATGCACGCCCCGTGCTGGGGGTAGATGACCGTGTCGCCCTTCTTGAACTTCACATCGACCTCACGCAATCGGGGGTTCGGCGCCCTTAGGGACCTCCCCAGGGTAGGGCGCGATCGCCGATTTCCCTACGCCTCCGCGCCCCCAGCGGTGCCTCCGGTAGGACTCGAACCCACAACCAACGGGGTAGAAACCCGCTGCTCTATCCTTTGAGCTACAGAGGCGCGACGCCAGCCTAGGGCTCTAGAAGGGCACGTCGCAGAAGGTCGAGAGCGCTGATCACGCTCATCTGTCGCATCTGGTCGCGCTGGCCCGGGAGGCGCAGCGTGTAAGTGCGTACCTCTTGCCCGGCGTCCTTCGCCATGGCGATGCCAACACACAGGGTGCCGATGGGCATGCCATCCTGCTCTGCGGGGCCGGCGACACCGGTGAGGGCCAACCCCACGTCGGCGCCCAGCGCCCGGCGCGCACCGCGAGCCATCGCCGCCGCCGCCTCTTCGCTGACCACCGGCCCATCGGGCACACCGAGCAGCCGGTGCTTCACCTCACTGGCGTAGCTGACGATGCTGCCGAGGAACACCTCACTGGCCCCGGGCACACCGGTGAGGCGGCCGGCCACGAGACCACCGGTGACCGATTCGGCCAGCCCCAGGGACAGGCTGCGAGCCCGCAGGATCTGGAGTACCACCGACTCCATCGTGTCTCCGTCGACACCGAAGACCTTGTCGCCGACCAGGGCACGCACCTCGCCATCCCAGCGGTCGAGCATGGCGACGGCCTGGCCCATCGTGGCGGCCTTGGCGGTCAGGCGCACCTTGATCCCTTCCCACCCGCTGGCGAGGAAGGCGAGGGTCGGGTTGCCCTCGGTATCGAGCCTGGCGATCAGGGGGTCGAGGCGCTCGTTGAGACCGCTCTCGCTCTCGCCCCACGTGAGCAGGGCGCGGCTCACGATCACGGCCGCGTCGCCGCTCAGTGCCAGCAGATCGGGCAGCACGGCGCGCTGCACCATGTCCTTCATCTCGTGCGGCACGCCGGGTACGGCGTACACGACCTTGCTCTTCCCATCGACCACCACAGGGCAGATCAGCCCCGGCGCAGTACCCCGCGTCTGGGGAATCACCTTCGCCCCCTCTGGCACCAGGGCCTGGCGGAGATTGTTGTCGGGCATCCGTCGGCCGCGCGACGCGAACAGGTCGCGGATAGCCGCAGCCACCCCTTCGTCGTGGTGCAGCTCCACCCCCATCACAATCGCCAACGCCTCGCGGGTGAGGTCGTCGTGGGTGGGACCGAGGCCACCACAAATGATCACCGCGTCGGCATCGACGAGCATCCGCCGCAAGACGTCGGCGATGCGCCCGAGGTTGTCGCCGACCTTGACCTGCAGCAGTGAGTCGATACCCGCGGCAGCGAGCTGCTCACCGATCCACTGGCTGTTGGTGTCGGTGATCTGCCCGAGCAGGAGCTCCGTTCCGATGGCGACGACGTCGCAGCGCACAATGTCAGACCGTCACGTCGGAATCGGCGTCGTCGATGCTGACCGGTTGGGCGTTCCTGGCCCGCCACAAATACTGCCCACCGCTGATCAGGGCAAGGGCGACCGAGATCCAGAGCAGGCTCTGCCACAACCAGGTTGCATCGAGAGCGGTGGGCGGCAGGATCGCGAAGCCGACCGCCAGCTGCTGGACGACGGTCTTCCACTTGGCGATCTTGCTGGCCGGCACACTGATCCCCTTGGCGCCGACGAAGGTGCGGTAGAGGCTGATCAGCAGCTCCCGCCCGGCCATGATGGCCACCGGCACGACCCAGAAGGTGTCGTTGTTGACGAGGAAGAACATCGCCCCGAGCACGAGCACCTTGTCGGCCAGGGGGTCGAGGAAGGCACCGAGGTGGGTGACCCCGTGGCGGCGGGCGAGGTAGCCGTCGATGCCATCGCTCGAGCACAGCACGAACCACAGCACGAAGGCCGGCCAGCTGCCGCCGGGCCGGTCCGGGATGAGCAGGAACATGAACGGCGCGATGAGCACCCGCGCGACCGTGACGAGGTTGGCCCAGGTTTTGACGGCACTCGGATGGACGGGCATCAGAGCGAGTCTGCCACGAGATCGGGACCCAGTGCGGAGACCACCTTCACCTCGTGGAACTCACCCACGGCGAGCCCAGCGGGAACCTCGACAACCCCGTCGATCTCGGGTGCTTCGCGGGTGCCACGCGCCACGCCGACTTCGTCGACCAAGACCCTCAGGGTGCGCCCGATCAGATCGTCGCGTCGCGACGCGGTGATCCCGTCCTGCAACTCACCGAGCTCGGCGAGCCGCTCGCGCATCAGGCCCTCGGCCACCTGACCGTCGAGCCCGGTGGCATAGGTGCCGTCCTCGGCGCTGTAGGCGAAGTACCCGCACCAGTCGAGCTGGGCAGCTTCGACGAACTCGAGCAGCTGGTCGTGATCTGCCTCGGTCTCACCCGGGTAGCCGACGATGAAGTTGCTGCGGAAGGCGGCGTCGGGCTCGCGGCGGCGGATGGTCTCGATGCGGTGCAGGAAGCGGGCACCGTCGCCCCACCGGCGCATACGGCGCAGGAGGGGCTTGCTGACGTGTTGCAGCGACAGGTCGAAGTAGGGCACGCCGGTGTCGCAGATGGCATCGATTAGGTCGTCGGTGAGATCGCTCGGGTAGAGGTAGAGCAGCCTCGTCCAGGGCACGGCAGCGCTGACCGCCCTCACCAGGGGCACGATCGCGCCGGCCCCCAGTACGTCGGGCCGGTCCTTGCCGTAGCTGGCGAGGTCCTGGGCGACGAGCACGATCTCGCGAACCTCGAGCTGGTCGACCTCGGCGAGGATGGACGCCATGTCGCGGCTGCGTTGAGCCCCACGAAAGGAAGGGATCGCGCAGAAGCCGCAGTTGCGGTCGCAGCCCTCGGCGATCTTCACATATGCCCACGGGGCGGTTGCCTTCGGGCGGGGCAGGTTGAGCAGGTCGAGGCTCGGCACGGCAACGTCGACGGCGATGGAGCGCCTGCCGGCCGGCTTCATGGTGAGGTTCACCGGTACACCGAAGCCGGCCACCTGGTCGACCTCGGGCATCGCCTCGGCGAGTTCGTGACCGTAGCGTTCGGCCATGCAGCCGGTGACCACCAGCTTGGCCCCGTGCTTGCGCTGATCTTCGAGGGCGAGGATGGTGTCGATCGACTCGCGGCGGGCCTCGTCGATGAAGGCGCAGGTGTTGACGACGACCAGGTCGGCGTGGGCGGGGTCGTCGGTGGGGTGCATCCCGTCGGCCAGCAGGGTGCCGATGAGCTTCTCGCTGTCGACCTGGTTCTTGGGACACCCCAGGGTTTCTACGTAGAAGCTCTTGCCCATCGTCTGTCGAGGCTACAGACGCCCGTCAGAGATGGTTGAGGCGCAGGCCCGGGTTCGGCCAGCGCGTATGCACCAGGGTGCCGCTCGCCGAACAGGTGATATAGGCATCGCGGTACTCACCGCTGCCGTCCCTGTCGCCGAAGCAGATGTTGGTGGTCATCAGGTCTCCGGTGGGAATGTGGGTGAAGCTGCCGTCGAGTGGCGACACGATGGTGATGCCACCGTTGAGCAGAGTGGCCACGCAGACATTGCCGTCGCCGTCCACCGCCAGCGAGTCGAGCAACTGGTAGCCGGGCAACCCGGCGAGACACAGCGACGGGTCGATAGGAAGGACCGGCGCCAGCACCCCCGGCTCGACGACGGAGCGACGCATCACCCGGCCATGGTGGGTCTCGGCCCAGTACAGGGTTCCTCCGTCGGGCGAAAGGCCGATTCCGTTGGGGCTCTCCACGGGGAACACCTGCTCACTGATCATGCTGCCGTCGGCAAGGGCGTAGTAGATGCCGGTGAGGTCGGCCGTGCGGGCCCCGGTGTCGTGGATCCCGTGGTCGGTGAACCAGAACCCCCCGTGGCCGTCGAACACCAGGTCGTTGGGTGCCCTCAGCGGAACTCCGTTGCACTCGGTGTAGAGCTCGGTCACTTCACCAGTCGCCAGGTCGACCTTCTGGATGCTCCCGCCCAGATAGGTGGCCGGGTCGAAGGGCCCGGGGAGGATCATCCCGCCGAGGTCCACCATGTTGAAACAGCCACCGTTGTTGCACAGGTAGAGCGCGCCGTCGGGCCCGATGGCGGCACCGTTGGGCCCGCCGGCCACCTCGACGATGGTCTCCTTGGATCCGTCGGGCCGCACCCGGGTGATGCGTGGCCCGAACATCTCCACCACGATCACACTGCCGTCGGGCATCGCAACAGGACCCTCGGGGAAGTGCAGGCCGGTGGTGACGATCGTCATCTCGCTCATAGCCCGATCATTGCAAGCCGGACCACCCCCGCTCCCACCGGAGCGCTTCGCCGCACACGTGTGCGGACCTCAGCGGTTTCGGTTGGCCTCTTGAAGCAGCTCGTACTCTTCGACGGTCATCAGTACGGCGCGGGCCTTGGAGCCCTCACTCGGCCCGACCACACCGCGCTGTTCGAGCAGGTCCATGATCCGCCCCGCCCTGGCGAAGCCGACCTTGAGCTTGCGCTGCAGCATGCTGGTGCTGCCCAGCTGACTGCGCACGACGAGGTCCATCGCCTGGCGCATGAGGCCTTCGTCCTCGTCGTCGTCGGCTCCGTTGCCGCCGAAGTCGCCGCCACCCAGGTGGCCCTCCACGTCGGCGCCCTCGACACCACTCACGTACACCACTTCGGGCGCCTGGCGCCTCCAGTGGGCGACGACCTTGCGCACCTCTTCCTCGCTGACGAACGACCCCTGGATGCGCTGGGAAACATTGCTGTTGCCCGGGCAGGAGCAGCATGTCGCCCTGGCCTACCAGCTTCTCGGCGCCGGGCTGGTCGAGGATGACCCGGCTGTCGGTGAGGCTGTTCACCGCGTAGGCCATGCGCGCCGGGATGTTGGCCTTGATGACACCGGTGATCACGTTGACCGATGGGCGCTGGGTGGCGACGATGAGGTGCACACCCACCGCTCGCGCCTTCTGGGCGATGCGGATGATGCTCTCCTCCACGTCGCGCGCCGCCACCATCATCAGGTCGTTGAGCTCGTCGACCACGATCACGATGTAGGGGAGACGTTCGTAGATCGCCTCACTACCGGGTTCGGGCACCAGTTCGCCACGGTCGAAGGCCGCGTTGTAGCCACCGATGTCGCGAAAGCCGACCTCGTACAGCAGGTCGTAGCGGCGCTCCATCTCCTTGACCGCCCAGCCGAGGGCGTTGGCGGCCTTCTTCGGGTTGGTGACCGGCTGGGTGAGCAGATGGGGCAGCCGTCACGTACTGGCCCATCTCGACCTGCTTGGGGTCGATGAGGATGAGGCGCACCTGGTCCGGGGTGGTGCGCATCAGCAAGGAGGTGATGATGCAGTTGAGCCCGCTCGACTTGCCGGCGCCGGTGGTGCCGGCGATGAGCAGGTGAGGGGTGGTGGCCAGGTTCAAGAACACCGCTCGGCCGGCGATGTCCTTGCCGATGGCCACGTCGAGGGGATGGCTGGCGGTCTTGGCCTCGGCGGAGCCCATGATGTCGCCGAGGCTGACCAGCTGGCGGGTGTGGTTGGGCACCTCGACACCGATCGCCGAACGACCGGGAATGGGGGCCAGGATGCGCACATCGGTGGCCGCCATCGCATAGGCGATGTCGCGGTTGAGGCTGGTGATGCGGGCGACCTTCACCCCTGACCCGAGCTCGAGCTCGTAGCGAGTGACCGTGGGACCGACGGTCTGGCCCACCAGCCTCGTGTCTACACCGTGGGAGGCCAACGACTCCACCAGGGTGCGACCGCGTGCCTCGACCTCGGCCTTGTTCACCGTCTGGGCAGCGCTACGCCCGAGGTAGTTGGCCGAGGGGAGCACCCACTGGCCCTTCTGGGCGCCCGGGCCAAGGTCCAGCTCGGACTGAGAACCGGGCCCGAGTGAAGGCGGAGGCAGCCCCCTGGCGGTACGGGTGCGCTTGGGTTTGGGCTCGTCGGCCCCCCAATCGTCGGCCCCCCAATCGTCATCCTGGGCGAAGTCGTAGAGCGAAGGTGGGGCTTCGATCTCGCCGGTTTGAGCGCGCTCGCTGCGCAGGGTGGCCATGTCGCCGAACAATCGCCTGAGCCGACGACCGATCGGCACTGCCATTGCGCCGACACCACGGGCGCCCTGCCCGACGAAGGTGCGCACGGAGGTGCGGGTGATCAGCATCACCCCACCGAGGAAGACAGCCGCAAGAACCACGATCGCGCCCCACGTGGCCAGTAGCCCACTGAGCGGCTCTCCCACCAGTGCACCCAGCCAGCCCCCTGCACGGCCGAGCCGGTCGAACCCGCTCATGATCTTGTCGGGCCCGCGAACGACGTGGAGCACACCGAGCACGGCCAGGGCGGTGATCGCCCAGCCGATGGCGAGCCTGAAGCGTTGCCCGCTGCGCCCTTTGCGCACCAGGGCGACGCCGATGCCTACCAGGGCGATTGGCATGATGAACCTGCCCAGCCCGGTGAACCACCCCACCAGGGTCTCGACACCGCGACCAAGGGGACCGGCGAGGTCCACATAGACCGCGAGGCCGATCAGCAGGCCGGCGCCGATGAAGCCAATGCCCCACAACTCGTCTTCGCGCCCACCCACCGCCTCGCGCAGCTCGGCAGAGGCCTGGTCGCGTCGCGACTTCGGCCCGGTCGGGTCGGCGCGCGGACGCCGACTCTGCTGGCCCCAGGTGGTCACCTCTTCACGGTACCAAGGGGCGCGCGACCGAGCGCGCACCCTCGCCGGTCAGCTCACCGGGTCGACCGACTTCACCGTGCCGTCGCCGCCGACGATGATGTCGAGGCCACCGCCGCAACGGGCCGAGGCCAGCACCCCGTAGAGCAAGTTGCCCTCACCGTCGCCTTGGATGTAGAAGCTCTCCAGGATCGCCTCAGGAACCTCGGCCCGGATGCCGGAAAGCACAGTTTCGGGATCGAACCCCAGGTCGGCGGCGTTGAAGGTGCCGCCGGTGGCCGGCTGAGCCTCCTGGGAGCTGAGCTCTCCATCGATGTACAGCCATGGCTGCACCACCTCGGCATCGTTGAGCGCCACGAAGAGGTTCACCAGACGGGCGGTGACATTGATCTCGAAGAACTGGGCCGGCCCACCGAGCTCGGCTTCGAGCGCCTCGACCGCCTCAGCGATCATCGCCACCTGAGGCAGGTCCTCGTCGGCCTGGGGCGCGCCATCGGGATCACAGATCGTGACCTCCGGCCCTGAACCCCCCTCACCGGCCACAGTGGAAGAGGCGGAGCCCTGGTCGTCGCTGCAGCCGGCCACCGATAGCCCCACCAGGAGCACGACCGAGGCGAAACCAAGGCCTCGGCCGGACCTCACGCCTCCATCACCACGGGCACGATCATCGGGCGACGCTTGGTGCGCTCGTTGACGAACTTGCCTGCGGCCCGGCGCACGTCGCGTTCGAGCGACTCGACATCGCGTACCCCGCTGGCCAAAGCCTTCTCCACGGTTGCGGCTACGGTGTCGCAGGCCTCGTCGAGCAGGTCCTCGGCCTCGGGTGCGTAGACCCAGCCGCGGGTGATGATCTCGGGCCCGGTGAGCACCTTGCCCGTCTCGATGTCGACGGTGACGACGACCACCACCACCCCTTCCTCCGCCAGGACCTTGCGGTCGCGGAGGACACCCTGACCGACGTCGCCGACGATGCCGTCGACGTAGAGGTAGCCGGCCGGCACCCGACCGACTGCCGCGAGGCCGTCGTCGGACAGTTCGAGGACGTCGCCGTCCTCGCAGACGAGCACATGATCGCGCGGCAGGCCCATGAGGTGGCCGAGCTTGGCGTTGGCAACCATGTGGCGGTACTCGCCGTGGATCGGCACGTACCACTCCGGCTGGGTGATGCTCAGGTAGGTCTTGATCTCGTCGGCCTGGGCATGACCGGTGGCGTGAACGTCGGCCACACCGCTGTGCACCACCTCGACGCCGGCCCTCAGCAGGCCGTCGATGACCCGATTGACGTTGCCCTCATTGCCGGGGATGGCGTGGCTGGAGAGGATGACCGTGTCGTGTTCGCCGACCTTGACCCACTTGTTCTCGCCCCGGGCAAGCAAGGGCGAGAGCCGACATCGGCTCCCCCTGCGATCCTGTGGAGATGACACATACCTTTCCCGGGGGGTAGGTGTCGATGGTTCTCGATATCGACCAGGGTCGAGTCGGGTATGCGCAGCACACCCAGGTCTCGACCCAGGCGCACGTTCTTCTTCATCGACAGCCCGAGAGTGGCCACCACCCGACCACTGGCCACGGCCGCGTCGCAGATCTGCTGGATGCGGTGGAGGTGGCTGGCGAAGCTGGCGGTGATGATCCGCCGGCCGGAGTTCTCGTTGAACAGCTGCTTCAACACGGCACCGACACTGGTCTCGCTGGGCGAGTGCCCGTGCTCTTCGGCATTGGTGCTGTCGGCGAGGAGGAGGCGGATGCCTTCGCCAGAAGCGAGTGCACCGATGCGGGAGAGGTCCGTGCGCCGACCATCCACCGGGGTGAGGTCGAGCTTGAAGTCGCCCGAGTGCAGCACGACACCTTGCGGCGTGTGCAGGACAACAGCCTGGGCGTGGGGCACGGAGTGGGTGACGGCCAGTAGCTCGACGTCGAACGGGCCGATCATGCGGCGCTCACCGTCGCGGACCGTGATCAGCTCCGTACGCCCAAGCAGGCCGGCCTCCTCGATACGGTTGCGGGCGAGGCCGAGGGCGAGGGCTGACCCATAGACGGGGAAGCTCAGGTCGCGTAGCAGGTAGTGCAGAGCACCGACATGGTCTTCGTGGCCATGGGTGGCGACACAGCCGACGATCGCGTCGGCGTTCTCTCTCAGCCAGGTGAAGTCGGGGAGCACGAGGTCGATGCCGTGCATGTCGGCGTTGGGGAACATCAGGCCGCAGTCGATGAGCAGGATGCTGCCGTTCCGATCTGGATCGCCATACAGTTGCGCCCGATCTCACCGAGGCCGCCGAGGAAGACGATGCGCACAGGGGATGCCATTGGTTATCGAACTGCTTTCTGGGGGTCGGCTCCACGGCGGCGCTTGAGCTCTGCGAGCACCTGTGGTGCCCTTTCGTCGACGGAGGCGGGTGCGGGCCCCATCGGCAGGCGCGCCTGGCCGACGGCGAAGCCGAGGTGGCGCATCATCGCCTTGGTGGGGATCGGGTTGGGGGCATCGTCGCCGGTCTCGAAGGCGAAGCTCTCCAGCAGGCGGGCGTTCACCGAGCGGGCACCGGCCGTGTCGCCCTGACCCACCGGGCGAACATCTCCTGGTGGTCGTCGGCTGTCCAGTGGGTGGCCACACCGATCACGCCGACGGCACCGGCGGCCAGGAGGGGCAGGGTCATGTTGTCGTCGCCGCTGTAGACCTCGTAGCCCTCGGGGGCATTGGCGACCACCACAGCGGTCTCGCCCGGGTTTCCTGCCGCGTCCTTCGAGGCCGACGATGTTGGGGGTGTCGCGGGCGAGCTTCAGCAGGCTGGCCGAGCTGACCTTGCGGCCAGTGCGCACCGGGATGTCGTAGATGATCACCGGTAGGTCGCTGGCCCCTGCGATGGCCCTCATGTGGGCCTCGATGCCTGCCTGCGACGGCCGGTTGTAGTAGGGGCACACGGCGAGGATCCCGGAGGCACCAAGGCTCTTGGCCTCCTGGGTGAGGTGCACCGAGTGAGCGGTGTCGTTGGTGCCGGTGCCGGCGACAACCGGGATGGTCACAACCTCGATGACGGCGGCGAACAGGGCGAGACGTTCGTCGTCGCTCAGCACCGGCGCTTCACCCGTGGTGCCGGCAAGGACGAGACCATCGTTACCGTTGGCCTGCATCCACCGGGCGAGGCGCTGAGCCTCGTCGAGGTCGAGCACCCCCTCGGTGGTGAAGGGCGTGATCATCGCTGACAGGACGTGGCCGAATCGAGCCATCAGGAAATGCCCCCCTCAGCTCCATCGATTCCTTGGGTGAGAATGAGATCCTCGTGGAGTTCCATCCACACATCGTGGTAGCTGCCACACATCACGCCGGTGAACATATTCGTTTCGCCCCCGAGCACCCTCTGGCACGTGCGCTCCAATCGCGGCCCGTAGGGCGCCAAGCGGGGAAGCACCTCACCCATAGCTGCCACCGTAGGGCCGGCCTCGTTGTCGATCGCCATCAAGCGCTCCACAACGGCCCGGTCGTGGGCCGGATCGCTGTGGTCGTTGGGGCTGCCGTCGCGGTTCTGCCAGTCGCCGCACACCGCCCTCATCTTCTCGTCGAGGGCGAGAAACTTGCGGTACGGCCCATTGAGGGCAGAGGCCATATCGGCATCGCCGATGTCCGCAGCAAGGGCGATGCGGTGCGCATCACGCCCCTCGGCCGTGAGCTGCCACAGCTGGCGCGCTTCACGAAACATCGCCCACCCCTTGTCGTGAAGCCCTCGCAGGTGCTCCTCGACCTCAGCCGGAGGGAGGTCTGCCACCTCGGCGATGGTGTCGGCCTTGGCGAATCCCTTGATGCGCAGCGCATGGAAGGTGCGAAAGAGGGGATCGGACGCAACTGCCATCCGCCTCAGCGTAGTAGACACCCCCCCTTGCGACACCCCGCCCCATGGTGCCGCGGAGGTGCTCAGTCTCCGGCTACGGGTTGGGGAGCATTGGCACCGATTTCGAACTTGAGGTATTCGTCGTCGGTGTTCTCCCAGTCCTCGAACTGGATGACGTTCATCTCCTCGAAGCGGCGGCGCAGCCACTTGTCGTTCCGGTCGAGGAGGCCGAGCTTCTTGCAGTTGGGCACGACCTTGCTGAACAGCATGCTCTGGAACACGCCGCGCGTCGGGTCGGCGCGCACGAGGGGCATGATGTCTCTCACGTTCACGCCCATGCGCTCCCACACCTCTTGCTGCATGAACCGGTCGCGCATGCGTACTGCGGCCTCGAAGGCGAACTCCTGGCGGTCCTTGATCTCGACGTCGCTCATGCCCTCGTACGCCTCCTTCAGGCTGATCACGCCGAAGGCCACGTGGCGAGCCTCGTCGCTCATCACGTAGCGCAGCAGTTGCTTCAACAGGGGTTCGTTGGTGATCTGGTGCATGAAGCCGAAGGCGGCAAGGGCCAGGCCCTCGACCATCACCTGCATGCCCAGGTAGGTCATGTCCCACCGGCTGTCGTTGATGATGTCGTCGAGCAGCGATGCGCAGGTGGGCATTCACCTGGTACTCGCCACCGAGCTTCTCCTGCAGGTAGCGGGCGAACACCTCCACGTGGCGGGCTTCGTCGACCACCTGGGTGCTGGCGTAGAGCTTGGCGTCGTACCAGGGGACGGTCTCGATGATCTTGGCGGTGCAGATGAGAGCACCCTGCTCGCCGTGGAGGAACTGGCTGAGGGTCCAGTTGCGGCCTCTCGATGCCGAACTCGAGCCACTCCTTGTCGCCCCACTTGGCGACCGGCGTGCCGATGTAGACCGAGGCATCGACGCCGGTGCCGATCAGCGCCTGGTCCTCGGTGACGGTCTTCTCGATATCGACGTCGGTGTCCCACGGCGAGGTCTGTGGAGCCGTTCCACTGGCCAGTCTTGGCCTTCTCGTAGAGCTTGCGCAGGCCCGGCCTGGACAGGCTGTAGTCCCACGTGAAGATGGTGTCGGCGTTGTTCTTGACGATATGCACGATCTCGTTGGGGTCAACCGTGGGAACCGACAGGATCGCGTCGATGTCGTCGATGTCGGCGCGTCCGATGATGTCTTCGTTGGAGTTGTGGGTGACGCTCATGGTCTCGAACCAGTTCCTGGTGATTGAGGCTTCGAAGGCCGGGATGAGATTGGCTGTGACTCGACAAAATAACCGTAGTGAGCCATATCTTATTTCATCTCCCCCGATTCCGGCTAGTCGGGCGGACGTCTCAGCCCGACTTCTTGCCACTGCTCACCCCGCAGACCACGCCCCGGTGGAGACATAGCTCAACCTCGGTCTGGAGCTTGTCCTGGTCCCAGCCGTTGATGAAGTCGGCATGCCCTGTGAGCAGGCCGCCGCTGGCCAGCCTCAACCCGGCGGCGGCGCCGCTGAACGGGTACTCGACGCTGAACTGGAGCTGGGGCACCGCCACCGGGTATCCCCCGGGGCACTCACCGCGCGAGCTGTAGGCGACGTGGGCGTGGTGGTCGGCGCTGTCCAGGTGGGACCCGTCCCAACAGTCCGGGAAGGTGACCACGAGGCGCAGGTACCTGCCCTCGGCGCACTCGGGCGGCAGGACCTCGCGCTCGATACCGGCGCCACAGCTCCATGCGACGACCGACACCGGCTGCACGTCGGTGGCTGCCGAGTTGCCGGCGACCATCATCAGCCCCACTGGGTACGCCTGAACGCTTGTGGGGTCGACGTCGATACCTGGCCGGTAGTAGGCCGTGCTCTTAACCGGCTCCAGCATCTCGTCGCCGTCGAACAGGGCAGGCGCCCAGTAGGCCGCAGTGTCGAGTTGCTGGTCGCACGTGGTCGTGCCGCCGATCAGATCTGCCGGCGTGGTGCCGGCGTCGACATCGGTGTTGCCGAAGAAGACGTGGAGATGGCTCATTCCCGGCTGATCCGGGAACACGATGGGATCGTCCTGCGCGGCGTGGCTGAAGGCGCACTCGACGAGGAACTGGGGTTGGTTGCCCTGGGGTCCGGCGATCGGCTCGTCGGGTTGCCCCAAGGAGGTGGCGCCGGTGTGGAGGTGGGTGCTTGCGCCTCCACCCGGTTCGTCATCGGCGCCGCCGGAGCAGGCGGACAGCAGCAGGGCTCCGACTACCCCGCAAGCTGCCCAGGTTCTCCGAAACGCCACCTCGGTCAGGCCGGCTTCGCGGGCACCTGTATGGCCGCGAGGTCGATGGCCATCGGCACGTTGGTGGCCGGGTTGGCCGGTTCTGTCGCCGCGTTGGCCATGTTCTCCTGCAGTTCCAGGTCGGGAAGAGTCGCCGTCTTCCAGTCCACCGACGGTGGGTGCTCCTCTACGAGCCACTGGGTGATGTCGTAGGCGCCGTCACTCCAGTCGCCGGTACCCGATGCATCGCATGGGCCAAGGATCTCGACGTTGTTCGGGGCAGAGGTGGCGAAGGTGTTGCCGGCGAAGCAGTTCCCGAGGGTGCTGAGCTCTGTCCCGACCGACGCCACCAAAAGGTCGACCAGACGGTTGTCTTCGAGGACGTTGCCGATCACCCGGTTCTCCCACGCGTCCCATAGGACTGCCCCTCCGGGGTCCACCGGGGCCTCTTGCTTGGCCTCGGCGCAGGTGACATCCCACTCATCGGACAGGGGCGCGGAGTCGTTGGGGTCCTCCTCCAGGAACGGCACCAGGCCGATACCGCTCTTGTCGTGGTCGTAAACGCGGTTGCGCTCCACCGTGTTGCGCACCCCACCGGCGACGACGATGCCGTTGCCCATCGCCAAGAGAGCCACGTCGATAGCGGGAGTGTCGCCCTGGTTGTTGGAGTACACCAGGTTCCCCACCACGGTGGTGTCGCGCTCGGGGTAGCACAGTTCATAGCTGCCACTGTTCGGCACGACTCCGGCGCGGTTGTTACGGAACACCGAGTTGACGATGTAGAGGTCGCCGCCCGAGTTCGTTCCCGAATAGCCGAGGCCGTTGTGCTCACTGACGACATCGGTGACCACCGCATTACAGGGGTAGCAGTTGCCGATGTAGACCCCGGCGTCGGGGCTGCCGGCGGCGTAGACGTGGTCGATCTGGCCGTTCACCGAATCGAACGCGTAGACCCCGTAGTCGCCCGTGCGATAGGCAGTGAGGTACGAACCCCGGTAGCCGTCGGCGCCGGTCCAAAAGAAGCCGTTGGCGGTGAAGTTCATCGCCGTCATGTTCTCCACCGCGACGCCCTTGGCACCCAGCACCCTCACCCCGTTGTCGAGATCGAACTCACCGTCGAGGATGACCTCATTGCGGTCGAGCCCGCGAATGGTGAGTTCGTCGGTGGTTACGTTCACCGCCTCGTGATAGGTGCCGGGACTGATCAGGACGAGGTCTCCCGGCTGGGCAGAGTCGACGGCTGCCTGGATGGTGTCGAAGTCGGCAGGGACCTCCAGCACTCCATCCTCGGCCGCCACGGTGGTCTCATAGGGCATCGTCTCGGTGCTCGGGGGACCGTCGGTTCCGGGGGTGGTGGACTCGACGGCCGCAGACGTGGTGACGTCGGCCTCTTCGTCGTCGCTGCATGAGGCCAGCAAAGCTGTCGCCAGCAAGGCTGCGATGAGCTTGCGATGCATCCCTGTCTCCCCTCGGAAGGTCACGGTGCCGTGACGATGATGGTGCCGAACATACCCGCTGTCGAGGTGCCGTGGATGCTGCAGTAGTAAACGTAGGTGCCTGGCCGGTCAAATAGGTGGGAGTAGGTGTCGCCCGGCTGGAACTGCTCCACCTGCACTCCCCACGTCGTCGCTTGCGGATCCGACTCGGGAAGCACGTTGTGGCCGTTGCGTCCGTTGTTGTTCCACAGCACCTCGGTGCCGGCGACGACCGTGACCGTTTGGGGCACGAAGTTGTTGTCGAGAGACAGCACCGCCTCGACCTCTCCGTTGGCCGGGTAGGTGTCTGCGGGGGGTGCCTCCGTGGCGTCGACGGACGGCGTCGACTGGACGGACCCCTGAGGCTCGTCTTCGTCGCCGGCGCAACCGACCACGCCCATCACCATCGCTATCGCTGTCGCGATCATCAACCTGCGCACATCGCCTCCCCCTGGTGCCGCCGAGTCGTGGCGGACGACGCCTAGTGTGCCCGACCGTGACCGACGTTGCAGAACTCGAACGGCCGGTCCCCCGGCACGGCCCGGGCTGGGTGGTCGCCTTCGTCGGATTGGTCATCTGCACCAACATCGCTGCGGCCACCTGGGTGACCCTCGACGACGAGCATCCGGCCAAGCTGTTGCTGCTCTCCTCGCGCAACCGCTTCCTCGTCGCCACGGTTCCGAGCGGGATCTCGCCCTGGACCTGGGCGGCGCTGGCGGCCTTGCGCCTCACCATTGCCGCCGCCGTATGCCACCTCCTCGGCCGCTCCTACGGCGACCGTGCTCTGCGCTGGTTCTGGCGCTACCTCGGCATGCCCCAGGAGCAGGTGACCAAGTTCGAGCAGACCTTCGCCCGCGCCGAATGGGCTGTGGTGCCGTTCTTCGTCGGCAGCAACATCGTCTGGGTGCTGAGCGGGGCGGCACGCACCACCTGGAAGCGCCTTGCACCGATGCTGGTCGTCGGTCTCGCCGGCCGCCTCGCCCTCATCTGGTGGTTGGCCAAGGTGTTCGAGGACGAGTTGAGAGACACCCTGTCGTGGATCGACCAGTACCAGTGGTGGTTCCTCGTCGGTTCGCTGGGCATCGTCGTCCTGGCCAACCTCCGTAATTTCCGAAGAGGCCAATGAGAAATCGCTGCCCTCGCTGGTAGAAATTTGGGCATGGCTACGACTGCACTCGGGGGAAACCCCGTCCACACCATCGGCGAGCTCCCCCAAGTTGGCGCGCCGAGCCCGTCGATCTCGCTCACCCGGACCGACCTCACCGAACTGACCAACACCGACCTCGTCGGCCGGCGGGTGGTGTTGAACATCTTCCCCAGCATCGACACGGGGGTGTGTGCCATGAGCGTGCGCCGGTTCAACGCCATCGCCTCAGGCCTGGAGAACACCACGGTGGTGTGCGCCTCGGCCGACCTGCCCTTCGCGATGAAGCGCTTCTGCGGCTCCGAAGGCCTCGACAACGTGGTCAACGGCTCCTCTTTCCGCAGCGACTTCGGGGGCGCCTTCGGTGTCACCATGACCGACGGCAAGCTGGCTGGTCTCCTCGCTCGCGCCGTGGTGGTGCTCGATGCCGACGGCAAGGTGATCCATACCGAGCTGGTTCCCGACATCGGCCAGGAACCGGACTACGACGCCGCTATCGCCGCCCTCACCTGAGGCAGTTCCGATTCGTCGCTAGAAGCCGAGGAGAGAGTCGAGACCGAGGGTGAGACCGGGGAGCTCGCCCACCCGCTTACAAGCCAGCACCACCCCCGGCATGAAGCCGGAGCGGTCGTAGCTGTCCTGGCGGATCGTGAGGGTCTGCCCTTCGGTGCCGAGGATGACCTCTTGGTGGGCCACCATGCCGCGCATGCGCACAGAGTGCACCCGGATATCGCCCGGACCCAGCCCCCCGCGAGCGCCCGAGTAGACCTCGTGCACGGTTGGATCGGGCGCGAAGTGGCCCTTCGCCACTGCCATGCGGCGGGCGGTGGCTACAGCAGTGCCGCTCGGCGCGTCGATCTTCGCGTCGTGGTGCAGTTCGATTATCTCGGCGGTGTCGAAGAAGGGCGCTGCCAGTTCGGCGAAGCGCATCATCAGAACTGCACTGATTGCGAAGTTGGCGGCGATTAGACAGTTGCTGCCGCTGAAGTCGGTGCGGACCTTCGCCAGATCATCGTCGCTGAAGCCCGTGGTACCGACTACGGCGTGCATGCCATGCATCGCCAACCAGGAGAGGGTTACCCGCGCCGCGCCGACGACTGTGAAGTCCACCACCACCTCGCACCCCGCGTCGGCCAACGCTCTCAGCTCGGCGCCGACGACGATGCCGTGGGTCTCGTGGCCGGCGGCTCTGGGGTCGACTGCCGCCGCGAGCACGAGGGCGGGATCGGCTGCCACGGCATCGCACACCATCGTGCCCATACGGCCACCGGCCCCGACCACACCGATTCGGATCGCACCGCTGCCCCGGCTCGCACTCATGGGCAATGACCGTAGCCCGCCACGGATGCGATAGAACAACGGCATGAGCTTCCTCGACAAAGCAAAGGAAAAGGCCCAGCAATTGGCCACCAGCGCCAAGGAGAAGGTCGACGACTTCAAGGACACCCGCAAGGCCGACGAGTTGCTCGACGACCTCGGGCGGGTCCTCTACCGCCAGCGCACCGGCCGCGGCGAGGCCGGCGACGAAGCCGCCATCGCCGACCTGGTCGGCAATCTCCAGGCGCTCGAGGCCGAAGGCACCCCGGTGCTGGGCACCAAGGAGGAAAGGGCCGCTGTCAGCGACCTACCCCCGCCGTCTCCCCCGGCTCCGTGACGGTGAGCCAGTCGGGCCGAGTCTCACCACTATCGGCTCGGCTGCCAACACTTCACTGATCACATCGTCCACCGCGGCTTGAGTAACGGCCGCCCAGCGCCCCACCTGGGTATCGATCGGGCGAACCTCACCAGTGGTGATCAACAGCCCTCCGGTGCGGCCCATGCGGGCCCCGTTGTCCTCCAGCCCAAGCTCGAAGGCTCCGGTGAGATAACCCCTGGCAATGTCGAGTTCGTCATCGGTGATGCCTTCGGCGACAAGCTTGGCCAGCTCGTCTGTCATCAACGACTCGACCTCGGCGGCATGCTTGAGTTGGGTTCCCGCATACATCTGGTACACGCCAGCATCCTCGTAGGCCGAAACCCCCGAGTACACGCTGTAGGCGAGACCGCGCCGCTCCCGGATCTCCTCGAACAGGCGGCTCGAAAGCCCTCCACCGAACACCTGGTTCACCACGTCGAGCGCCTCGCGCCTCGGGTCGTTGCGGGCCAGTGCCCTGCCCCCGATCACGATGTGCACCTGCTCGCTGTCCTCGTGGATCACCTCGCCACCGCCCATCGATCCAGGCGCCGACCTCACCAGCCTGACTCCCCCCTCGGGTAGTCCGCCGAAGAACCTCTCGATCTCGGCAAGCATTTCGTCGTGGGCCAAGGGTCCGGCGGCGGCCACGACCATCGCGTCGGCGCGGTAGTGCTGGGCGAAGAACGTCCTCACATCGTCGGCGGTGATGGCGCGCACATTGTCTCGGTCGCCGGCGGGGTCGCGTCCAAGCGGATGATCAGGGAACACCCGGGCGCTGAAGGTCCGATGGG
>CAVPRT010000008.1:0-183574 GCA_963707925.1 uncultured Acidimicrobiales bacterium | reverse complement strand
GGGACGTCGGCGTAGGCGATGTCGCTGACGAAGGGGCTGACCGAAAGACCGGGCAGCCATGCAAGCCTGGATGCGCGGGAGTTCCCCGCATCTGGTACAGACCGCTCGACTCAGCACCTGCTGCGTCGACCGACAAGATTGGGAGAGTAACCAGATGGAGATTCAATCGGATCATTCAGAGATAGTTGACGAACGTGCGCAGACGGTGGTGACAACAGCCCGTGACGACGGTGCCCAGCCCCGCTTCGGCGCCCGCAGCGGTCGTCTACGACCCCGCCCTAGGGAGCGAGACCGTGCAGACTTCCCGAACGAGTGGGTTCACGCCCGCTGCGGCCGTCGCCGGAATCGCCGCAATTGCGCTCCTGCTCCTCGGTGGCATCACCGCCGTGCGGGCCGGGGTCGACAGCAGCCTCGACGAGCCGGTCGTCACGGTTGCCGGCTACACGGCGACCGCGCTTCTCGGACTCATCGAGATCGTGTTCGGCATGACGTTGCTGATCGCTGCACTCACCCGCTCACGCCAGGCGATCCTGTTCCTCGGGATCGCTGGTGGGGTGGTAGCACTCATCTCCGTGTTTCAGCCGTCGGCCGGTGAGGGGTCGCTCGCCATCGAGCGTGGGTTCGCAGTCGTGGCTGCAGTCGTGATGGGAGTAATCGTCGCCGCTGCACTGTTGCCGACGGTGAGGCGGAGCAGTGTCGTCCGACGAACGACTGATGTGACCTGAGCCGGTCTCCCGGCCGGCCACCGGTTTCACCACCGCAGTCAGAACGGGTCGGTCGGGTCGGTCGGGTCTTGCACGGCGTATCGGTTGAGTTCGGTGAGGCTGGCGGCGATCAACCGGCCGACGTGTACCTGGCTCGTGCCGATTCGGCCTGCGATCTCCGCCTGTGTCAACCCGTCGAAGAACCGCATGTGCAAGATTCGACGCTGCCGCTGCGGCAGACGTTCGAGCAGCGAGGCGAGCACCTCCCGGTCGAGCACGTCGTCGAACGCCCTCTCGGTAAACGACACTCGGCCCGGATTGGCGGTGTCCAGGCGTGCCGGTCTGGTGGGCGGCGCTCGCTTCGAGCGCGTCGATCACCGAGTCGGTCGGGAGATTCATGCGGGAGGCGATCTCCGCCACCCTCGGCGCTCGGCCCAGTTCGCGGCGTCAAGTCGTCGCGGACGGTTGCGACGGCGGCCCGCAGGTCCTTGGCGCCGCTGGCGGCACATGGACAGCCCACGTGCGGTCGCGGAAGTGACGGCGGAGCTCGCCCATGATCGTGGGCGTCGCATAGACCCCGAACTGCAGGTTCCGGCTGGGATCGAACCGGTCGATCGCCTTCAACAGGCCGATCCGAGCCTCCTGGACGAGATCGTCGAACGGCTCGCCACGGTCGGAGAAGCGGCGCGCACCACGGGTCGCGAGCCACTCTGTCCGGGCCGCAATCTCGTCTCTGAGTCCCTTGTCGCGCGAGACACCGAGTAGTTATCCAGCGCGCCTCGGAGCCATTCTTCCTCGGCATCGGAGGTGAAGGACCCGGGTTTCATCCGACCGTCGGGTCCGCCACTGCCGCCCAGATGAACGCCTCTGATTCGACCACGGCGATGCCGTGCTCATCGGCGACGTCGGCGAGCACCATCCGGGACAGTTGCAAATCGGGGTGCTCCGGATCGAACTCTGCCGCACTGGTGCGCGCCCTCACGTTGAACAAATGTCCATCGACCTCGAGATGCACATCGATCGGCGCGCCACCACCGTGGTCGATCAGGGCAATCAGCACTTCGCTGACGGCGACCTTGATCTTCTCGATCTCGTCGACCGTGAACCCTGCGAGAGTCGCCATTCCGCTCGCAGCCAGGCGCAGCACCTGCGACAGGGAGGGGTCGGGCGGGATCCGAACCTCGATTGGACCGATCGGCGCCGCACCCACCTGCCGCTCACGCTCGACTGAATCGGTCACCGTCTCTCCGATCTCTCACGGTTTGTGCTGCCTATCGCCGGCATCGGGATAATCATACGATGACGACACTTCCCATACAACGAAACGCCAAGGGGACACGAACATGAACGATGAGCAACGATCGGGAGTCGGGTTCTTCCGGGGCCTGTTGGCCGTGCTGCGTGGAGCAGCGCACGCAGTCGGCACTCTGGTGAGCCTGTTCGGACGCGGCCTGGCTGTCGTCACACGCCGCTCACGACGTCACACGGACGACGAAACTCACCAGAGCTGACGAGTATCACTGCGGCGATCAGCGGCAGGCAGGGCCGTCCGAGGCTGTCACGTTTCATCCGGCTTCGATCGGGGTATCTACAACTGTCCACCCGGTCGGCCTGCAGTCCGCGATCGGCGTGACGGCCGTGTAGGCCGCCGGACCGCTCGGGGCGTCTCGCCCTCAAAGTGAGAACGCCCCAGAAAAGGCGATTTCCATCCGAACTGGAGTCGGAGGAAGTCCCAGAAAGAAAAGGAAATTGTCATGACCAACAAGGATCAATTCAAGGGTAAGGCAAAGCAGGCCGTCGGTGACCTCGTCGGCAACAAGGATCTTCAGAAGGAAGGCAAGACCGACGAGAAGGCTGGCGACGTCAAGGATTTCGTCAAGGGCGTCAAGGACAAGATGGACGACGTGGTCGACAAGGTCAAGGAGAAGATCTCCAAGGACTGACTGCCGCCTGAGCGCGTCGCCAACTGGGCGCGATCCGTCTCGGAGACCGAGACGGATCAGCCCCAGATGCCCTGGCGTGGGGGTGGCGTGGGGTGGGACTCCCTTGGTGTGGCGCGACCAGCTGAGAAGTTCGCGCGACAGTGGGGGCGTGAAGGACTCGATGCCACCCGTTCAGAAAGCGACGTCAGCAGGTCTGCCTGCCGCGATCATCGCGACGAGTCGGGCGTTCTACCCCGACCCGCTCTTCGGGTTCTTCGCCAAGACAGCGACACAGGAGCACCACTCCACTCCGGTTTTCATCCAAGCCATCATGCGCGATGTGATGAAGCACGGCGAGGTATCCGTGGTCGAGATGGGCGGCCGAGTCGCAGGCGCCGCAGCCTGGTTGCCGCCCGGAGCGACTCCTCTCACCGGTTGGCGTCGGGCTCGGGTGAGCCTGGCTACCAGCCGTGCGCTGGTGATGGGGAGGAACCGACGAATCGGGCTGCGTCTCCTCGACGAGGTCGCACGATCCCAGCCCACCGAGCCCCACTGGTATCTGGCTCTCCTCGGGATCGACCCGGCCTTTCAGAGGCGCGGGCTCGGTGGTGCTCTTCTAACGCCCCAGCTCAGCGCGTGCGATACCACCTCTGCGCCGGCGTTCCTCGAGACGCAGAAGGTCGAGAACCTGCTCTTCTACGAGAGGTTCGGCTTTCGGGTGTTGAAGGAGATCAGCGTGCCGGTCAGCCCAAAGGTCTGGCAGATGTGGCGCGACCCCCAGCCCCTCTCCTGAACCGCGCCCGCAGACCATGTTGGCGCTGGGCCGGGGTCTGTGCCCGCCTCAGCGCCGAAGCTCGGGGGAGCTGTGTCGCCGGCTTCTGACTTTCTTCAAAGAAGGTCTTGAACGACTGCCACCCGCCGAGTAGCTTGTCAAGCAGACGCTTGGGCAAAGGAGCAGCCATGGGGGATCCGATCGCCAAGGAGGCCCTGTTCGACGGGTTTGCCGACATCGCCAAGGCCTTGTCGAACGGGCGCCGGGCGGAGCTGATAGACGTTCTCGCCCAAGGTGAGCGACATGTTGAGGAGTTGGCCGCCGAGATCGGCCAGAGCATGGCCAACACCTCGTTCCACCTGCGCACCATGGCAACCGCTGGGATTGTCGTGACCCGGAGGGAGAAGACCCGCATCTACTACAGGCTGTCTTCGGACCGGGTGATCGACCTGTGGGCGGCGCTGCGCGATGTCGCCGCCGCCCATCACCGCCAGATGAGCGCCCTCGTGGATGACTACCTCGGCAACCGCGACGACATCGACCAGGTGAGCCGCGACGAGCTTGCCGAACGGATCGCCGCCGGCGCCGTGATCGTCCTAGACGTGCGCCCGACGGTCGAATACGCCGCAGGTCACATATCCGGTGCCAGATCGATCCCCGCCGACCGGTTGAGCCATGAGCTGAACACCCTGCCCGCCGACGTGGAGGTCGTCGCCTACTGCCGCGGCCCCTACTGCCTCCTCGCCGTCGATGCGGTGAGGTTGCTGCGCAGTAATGGCCGTCGGGCTCGTCGACTCCAGGACGGCTTCCCGGAGTGGCGTAAGGCCGGCCTGCCGATCCAGACCGTGCCCTACAAGCCAAACCAGAAAGTGGAGGTCCCCTCATGAAGATTCTCGTCATCCTGCAGGGACCGGCATACGGAACCGAGGGCGCCTACAACGGCATCCGCCTCGCCGGCAGCCTTGCCAAGCGCGACGGGGTGGAGGTGAAGGTGTTCTGCTTCGGCGACGCCGTCGGCTGTGCCCTCGCCAACCAGCAGGTCCCCAATGGCTACTACCACCTCGATCGGATGCTCACCTCCGCTGCCCGTCATGGAGCCGAGATCGGACTGTGCGGTACCTGCATGGACGCCCGTGGATTCACCGACGCGATGCTCATCCCCGAAGCCCGCCGGTCGACTCTCGAGGAGGTCACCGACTGGACCCTGTGGGCCGACAAGACGGTCACCTTCTGATGACCGCTCTCCGGCATGCCGACGTCCAAGGTGCTTGCCGTGTGCGCACACCCCGACGACGAGACCTTCGGTCTCGGCGCGGTGATCTCGACCCTCGTCGACCAGGGCGCTGAAGTCGATCTCGTCGTGCCTTACGTGCGGAGAGCGGTCCACGCTCGGCCGCGCCGTCACGGACCTTCTCAGCGGTGCGCCGCGACGAGCTCATCGCTGCAGCCAACGTCCTCGGTATCCGCGAAGTCCACCAGTTCGATCATCCCGACGGTCGCCTGAGTGAGGTCGACCTCGCCGACATCGTCGCCGACATCGAGCCGCTCGCGGCGCTCAGCAACCTTCTGCTCGTCTTCGACGACAGTGGTGTCTCCGGACATCTCGACCACATCAGGGCGACGGCAGCGGCGATGGCCGTGGCGGACACATTCGACATACCGGTGCTCGCCTGGGCCGTCGACCTGGCCGTGGCCACCGTCCTCAACGCCGAGTTCGACACCCAATTCCTTGGCCGCGCAGCCGACGAGATCCATCTCCGCATCCCTGTCGAGCGGAGCCGTCAGCAAGGGGCGATGAGGTGCCATCAGAGCCAGTTCGATGGCAACCCCATCCCCGGGCGGCGAATCGCCCTCACCGGCGACACCGAGGCGATGAGGTTCCTTCGTAGCTGCCGAAGTGGACGCAACTTGGAGGTCAACGTCTGATGTCAACATCCACACCACAGACCGTGCTCGTAGTAGGCGGCGGCATAGGCGGGATCGCCACGGCGAACCGCCTTCGTCGCCGGTTCGACCATCACCACCGCGTCGTCCTGATCAACCGCGACCCCGACTTCACGTTCGCCGCGTCGTACCTGTGGGTGATGACCGGTGCCCGCCGCCCGGAGCAGATCACCCGCCCCCTCATCCAACTGGAACGCCACGGTATTGAGGTGGTGATCGGCGAGGTGACCGGCATCGACCCGGTGACACGGTCGGTGACGGTCGGCGACCGGAAGATGACGGGCGACCACCTGGTCGTCAGCCTCGGCGCCGACTGGGCCACAGGTCGCATACCCGGACTGGAGGATCACGGTTACACCTTCGCCACACTCGACGGAGTCCAACGTTTGGGCGAGCAACTCCAGAAGGTCGACAAGGGCCGCATCGTCGTCGTCACTGCGGCGCCCCTGTACAAGTGCCCGGCGGCTCCCTACGAAGCCGCCCTACTGATCGAGGCCGGACTGCGCGCCCGGGGGGTGCGCGACCGCGTCGAGGTCGTGGTGCGCAGCGCCGAGCCGGCGCCCATGCCTGTAGCCGGCGCCAATGTCTCCGCGGCGGTGACCGCCCTGCTCGCGGAGAGAGGGATCGACTACCAGCCGAGCACTCAAGTCACCGGGCTGGAGCCGGGCAGGATCCAGTTCGGGGACAGCAGCGAGAGTGCCGACCTGGTCGCGTACATGCCCCCGATCGTCGCCCCGCCGGTGATCGCCAACTCTGCCCTCGCCGCCCCCGACGGCTGGATTCACGCCGATCCGATCACGCTCACCACCGGCTTTCCTGGTGTCTACGCGATCGGCGACAACACCCACATCGTCCTCGGGATCGGCAAGCCGCTTCCCCGAGCGGGCGTCTTCGCCCATGGCCAAGCCCATGCGGTCGCCGATGCAATCGGTGCGGCCATCTCCGGCTCTGAGGAACCGGCTGGTTTCGACGGGCACGGGGGGTGCTTCATCGAGATAGGCGGCGGCCGGGCCGCCTACGGCGGTGGCAACTTCTATGCCGATCCCTCGCCGTCGGTCGCGATGCACAACCCGTCCAGGCGTTGGCACTGGGGAAAGATCCTGTTCGAGAAAAAGGTGATGCGAAACTGGTTGTGAGCGACCCCGGTGCCGCCAGCCAAGCGGCCGCGGAAGCCACCCGTCAGACGCGTACGACGTCGAGGCCCGGTAGGTCGATGTAGTCGGCATCCTGGGTGACGACCGGGACGCCGAGCGTCATCGCCGTCGCCGCGATCCACGAGTCGTTGACTGCCATCTTCAGGCCACGGTCGCGTAGCAGGATGCGCAGGTGTGCCCACACCTCGGCGACGCCTTCGTCGATGGCAACAGGCTGGAGCTCGAGCGCTCTGAGCAGGGTGCCGAGGCGGCGATCGCGGATGGAGGCATCGTCGGTGGCGAGCACCCCGGCCCTCAACTCGCCGATCGTGACGACGCTGACCGCGAGTTCGTCGGGCAGGTCCGCTACCGATAGGAGCCGCCCCGACTCGCTTGCGATGAACACGCTCGTGTCGGCGAGTCCCCTCGTCACCATGGCAGGTCGTCGGTCGTGTCCGGGGCCAGGCGGCGCAACTCTTCGGCCATTGCCGCATCTGCCTGGCGCACGAGGACCCGATTGGCGAACTCGGCCCGCGACGACCACCTTCGCCGACTGGTCACCGGGCGAAGCTCCGCCACTTCGCGCCCGTCGACCGTGATCGTGATCGTCTCACCGGCGAAGACGCGGTCGAGCACGGAACGGGTGTTGTTCCTGAGTTCACGCGACGCCACCGAAGTCATGGCTACAAGCGTAGCAGCTGTGCTACGCCAGCGCTATGGGGAGCTCGGCTACAGCAGCTTGGCGGCCTTGATGATCGCGCTGTGGACGCCATCGCCGACCGAGTTGGTGAAGGTGACGGCGACATCGGTGAAGCCCGCATCGCGCAGACCCGACTCGTACTCGCTGACGGGAAGGGCACCGGCGATGCACCCGACGAAGGAGCCGCGCTCGTGGCGCTCCTCGGAGCTAAGGCGATCCTCGGCGACAACATCGCTGATGCCGAGGCGTCCGCCGGGGCGCAGGACGCGGAACATCTCGGCGAACACCGCCGGCTTGTCGGGCGAGAGGTTGATCACACAGTTGGAGATGATCACGTCGACGGACGAATCCGGGAGGGGGATGCCTTCGATGTGGCCTTCGAGGAACTCGACATTGGTTGCGCCGGCCTCTGTGGCATTGCGCCGGGCGAGAGCGAGCATCTCCGGGGTCATGTCGAGTCCGTACACGTAGCCCGTCGGGCCGACACGCCTGGCGGAGAGCAGGACATCGATCCCGCCACCGGACCCGAGGTCGAGAACCGTCTCACCCTCGCTGAGGTCGGCGACCGCGGTGGGGTTTCCGCAGCCAAGGCTGGCCAGAGCGGCGGCATCGGGCACCTCGCTGAGGTCGTCGTAGTTGGCGGTGCCCCATTGGGTGTTCTGAGGTCCGCAGCAAGAAGTGCTGCCCGAGGCGGCGACGTTGGCCGCAGCGGCGTAGTACTCCTGGACCTCGATGTGGATCGGGTTGGGGGTGGTGGTCATTTCATTCTCCTTGAGGGTGTTGGGGTACAGGTGGCCGGTTGGTCCCATGGGGCATTGGTTGAGAGCCGGCCCATGACGAGCTCGGCTGCGGTGGGGAAGCAATCGAGGCAGCGGCTGTTGATCCGCCACCAGCTCGACGTGCCCTCTCTCTCGACGAGGAGGAAGCGCACATCGCCGAGGAGCTTGAGGTGGTGGGAGATGGTGGACTGGCCGACATCGAGGACTTCGACGATCTCGGTTACCGACATCGGTCGCGCCTCTGTGGCGAGCAGGTTGAGGATCAGGATCCGGGTGGGGTCGCCGAGGGCGCGGAACCAACTGGCCCAGGTGGTGGCTTCTTCACGGGAGATGTCCATTGATGATCGACGATAATAGATCAATCCGGAAACAACAACCTCGACACAAGCCGAGCGGGGCCGGTGTGATATCACCTCTGGACGTGAACCGGAGGGTTCCCGCGCTGTGCCCAAGGGCTCAGAGTGGGGCGGTCCCCGGCAGGTCACCACGACGACGACACAGGGGGAAAGATGAAGACACGTAGCAGCAAGATCGTTGCCGGATTGATCGTTCTGGGGCTGGCCGCCACGGCGTGCAGCGAGGAAGAGTCGGCCACCACCACCGATGCGCCCGCAGCCAGCGAGTCGACGGCGGGTACCGACACGACGGCAGCCGCCGACACGACCGTGGCCGGCGACACGACCCCCGCCACCGACGCCCCAGTCGGCGACGCCAATGCCTGGGCGCTTGCCTACACCGGCGGCACGGCCGCAGAGGCGAGCGGAGACCCCATCGTCATCGGCTACGTCAACGAGGAGACCTTCTTCCCTGAGAACACCCTCGGCCTCGACGCAGCCGTGGAGTATGTGAATGCCGAGCTTGGCGGAGCAGCGGGGCGCCCCATCGAAGTGGTCGAGTGCTTCATCGCGGTAGCGGAGGACGGAGCGAAGTGCGGCATCGAGATGGCCAACAACCCCGACGTCGCCATTGTCCTGACCGGCACCATCGGCCGCGGCAACAAGGAGCTCTACGACTCGCTCCTGGGTAAGAAGCCCGTCATCATCGGCAACGGCATCGCCGTCGACGACTTCACCACCCTGGCCGGGGTGGGCTTCACCACTGCATCGCCGGGCATGATCCCCGGTCTGGCCGGCTTCATCGACCAGTACCTGCCCGACGTCGAGTCCGTGGCGGTGATCGGCAGCGCCGCCTCCGGGGGTCAGTCGACTGCCGATCTTCTGGTGAAGCCGGTCACCGACAAGGCCGATATCGAACTCACCTGGGTGGGCATCGACGACACCGCGACCGCCTCAGCCGTGCAGTCCGCACTTCAGGCTGCCGGTGCCGACCAGGTCGACGCCGTCCTGGCTCTGCTCAGCGTGCAGCAGTGCATCAACCTCTATGACGCCCTCGACGCCATGGCGATCGACCCCATCGTCGTATCAACCGGCCTGTGCTACGGCACGCCGATGACCGACCACCTGAGCGACATCGGTGTCGACAGCCAGGTGCCCGATGGCTGGTACTTCGGTGGCTACGGCTACAGCTACTTCCAGCCCGACTACGAGAGTGGGATGGTCACCTACCTGGAGAAGATCCAGCAGTACGGCGAGCCCGTGGCGGGATCGTCGTCGCTCGAGTACACCGGCTTCGCTGGCCCGACGTTCTCCAACGTGCTCACTCTGGCGAAACTGATCAACCAGCTCGGAGCCGACAGCCTCGACTATGCCAGCCTCGATGGGGCCATCCGCGGGTTCACCGGGCCGATGATGCTGCAGGCGGGCCCTCTCGACTGCGGTAACCAAACCATCCTGGGTTTGTCGCTGTTCGTCTCCGTGTGCGGCAAGATGATGGGGGTCGAGCAGTACAAGGATGGCGAATGGATCAGCGTCGCCATGGAAATCACCGGAAACGCGATCGACGCCACAACTCTCTGACGTGTCGGTCACGGTCTTGATAGCAGAGCCCGAGCTCTACGGTGGTGGGGGCGCGACCTCGCGCCCCCACCACACTGGCCGGGCAGCCACAAGAGAGGTATCAGCCGAATGATCGACACCGTCGCACTCTGGTCGCGACGGATCGTCATCGCCTTTGCGGCGATGCTGGTCGTCTGGGCGATCGTCGACCCCCAGAACGCGCGCCCAGTTCCTCTCGGGACCGGGCATCGCCCAGGGGGCCCTGGTGGCAGCCATCGCCCTCGGCGTGGTGCTCACCTATCGCGGCTCGGGAGTGGTGAACTTCTCCAACAGCGCTGTCGCGATGTACGTCGCTTACGTGTACGCGGTGTTGCGCCGCGACGGCGACCTGTTCCTGCCTCCGCTGCCCAACCCCCTGGCACTCATCGAAGGTGTCCTGCACCGGTTCCAGGACCGGGGCAGCTGGACCGACCTACCCGACTGGCCGACGCGCATCTCATTCGGGCCGAACATGACGTTCTGGCCGGCCTTGGTGATCTCGCTCGTGTTCGCCGTCCTTCTCGGTCTGGTCTTCCATTTCTTCATCTTCCGGCCCCTGCGCACCGCACCTCCGTTGGCCAAGGTGGTCGCCTCGATCGGCCTGTTCCTCTACCTCCCGGCCGTCATCATCCGCCGCTTCACCATCCAGCCGTACACGGTAAAGCCGATGCCGTTCTTCGAATCGGACTCCGGCCCGATCGACCTGCCCTTCGGTATCAGGATGGGCCGCGACGCCCTGGTCATCGCCATCCTCGTCATCGTCTTCACCATCATTCTCTACGCGGTGTTCCACCTCACCCGCTTCGGTCTCGCCACCAGGGCGGCCTCCGAGAACGAGAAGGGTGCGGTGCTGCTCGGCTTCTCGCCCGAGCTGCTTGCCGGCGCCAACTGGGTGATCTCCACCCTGATCACCGGCCTCCTCGGCATCTTCGCCGCAACAATCCAACGCTCGGTCGACCCGGGGGTGCTACCGGCGCTGATCATCCCCGCTCTCTCAGCGGCTCTGGTGGGCAGCTTCACCTCGTTCGGCTGGACGACCTTCGCCGCCTTCGTGCTCGGCATGCAGTTCGGCCTGGTCAAGTACCTCGAGATCCAGCACGACTGGTTCCCGTCCTCCTTCGGCTCGCCGATGCCCGGCGCCGAGAGGCTGCTCCCTCTGGTGGTGATCGGCCTGGTGCTGTTCCTGCGCGGCAAGAGCCTGCCCACCCGAGGTGCCATCAGCGCGGGTCGTCTGCCGTTTTCGCCGACACCACCGAAGTGGGCGATCCGCTGGGGAGCGCCGGCTCTGGCCCTGACAACGGCGATTCTCGGTCTGTTCGTGTTGAGCCCCACCTACAGGCTTGCCCTGTCGAACACCCTCATCGGCATCATCATCTGCCTCTCGATCGTGGTCATCACCGGCTACGTCGGGCAGATCTCGCTAGCCCAGATGGCCTTTGCCGGCATCTCCGCGTACCTGGTGTCCAAGGTGACCAGCGAGGGACCGCTGAGGGTGCCGCTGCCGTTCTCCGATGCCCAGCTCGCCATCGTTCCCGACATGCCGTTCCCACTGCCGATCCTCTTCGGAGGGTTGGTGGCGGCGCTCGTCGGCGTCGTCGTCGCCCTTCCGGCCCTGCGCGTGCGCGGCGTGAACTTGGCCATCGTCACCCTCGCCTTCGCAGTGGCCGTCGACAAGGTGGTGTTCGGCAACGGCTCAGTGAACGGGGGCATGAGCGGCGCTGCCGTCAGTGCGCCGAAGTCGATCGTTGAGGCTCGCGAGGTCCGGTTCAAGATCTTCGGTCTCAGCGCCGGCGACGGGCTGCAGCCGAACCCGATGACGACGGTGTTCGTTCTGATCGTGGTGGTGATCCTCGGCTATGCCGTTGCCAACCTGAGGCGTTCGGCGACGGGTCGGCGGATGCTCGCCCTGCGCAGCAACGAGAGGGCCGCTGCGGCCGCAGGGGTCAACGTCGCCGCGACCAAGATCCTGGCGTTCGCGTTCTCGGCGTTCATCGCCGGCGTCGGAGGCGCTGTGATCGCCTACAAGACCGGCAACGTGACCGTCGACAAGTTCGACTACACCAAGTCGCTGAGCTACCTCACCTTCGCCTACCTGGGTGGTATCGCCAGCGTCTATGGAGCGATCAGTGCCGGGATGATGGCTGCCGGCGGGTTGATGTTCACCTTCATGGCCGAGGAGATGGGCGTGCCGAGCGAGTTCACCCTGATCCTCGGCGGTCTCGGTCTGATCATCGCCGCCATCGCCAACCCCGAGGGCGTCGCCGGAGCGACCCGCAGTACCCTCCTCGCCGCGCGCTCGCGACTAGGCCCCAGGTTCGCCGCACGGCGAGCGGTGGACCCTGCGACCGAGAAGGGGGCAGGCTGACATGGCTCTACTAGAGACACGCTCGATGTCGGTCTCCTTCGGTGGTCTGAAGGCGGTGAACGACATCGACATCGAGGTCCCCCAGGGAAAGATCGTCGGGTTGATCGGGCCCAACGGGGCCGGCAAGACCACCTTCATCGACGGCATCACCGGCTTCGTCGCCACATCCGGCCTCATCACGTTCGACGGTGAAGAGATCGGCGGCATGGCAGTCCACCGGCGGGCCCAACTGGGTTTGGCAAGGACTTGGCAGTCGCTGGAGCTCTTCGACGACCTCACCATCCGCGAGAACCTGCAGGTCGCGGCCGAGCGCCAGACGGTGGGGGGCTTCTTCCTCGACCTGGTTGTACCCAACCGCCGCCGCGACCACAGCTCGGTCGACTTCGCCCTCGACGTGCTCGGCATCGCGGAGCTAGGCCAGCGGATGCCCAACGAGATCAGCCAGGGTCAGCGCAAGCTCGTCGGTGCGGCGCGGTCGCTGGCCGCCCGGCCGAAGCTGGTGTGCATGGATGAACCCGCTGCCGGGCTCGACACCGAGGAGAGCAAGGAACTAGGTGCCCGGCTGAGATCGATCGTCGATGCCGGCACGACGATCTTCCTCGTCGACCACGACATGGGGTTGGTGCTCGATGTGTGTGACTACATCTATGTCATCGAGTTCGGGGTGAAGATCGCCGAGGGGGTTCCGGCGGAGATCGTGCGTGACCCGATGGTGATTCAGGCATACCTGGGTAGTGGTGCGCAGGGCCAGTCGATCATCGGCGACGCTGAGGGGCAGCCATGACGACCCTGCTCGAGATCGAAGCGATGTCCACCGGCTACAACGGGGTGGCTGTGGTGCGCGACCTCGACCTCCACGTAGACGAGGGTGAGGTCGTCGCCCTGCTCGGCCCCAACGGTGCCGGCAAGACCACCACCCTGCTCACGGTGTCCGGCCTGGTGCCGGTGCTCGCCGGCGACATCCGGGTGTTCGGGAAGTCGGTGATCGGCAGACGCGCCCACATGGTCGGCGCGCGAAGGGCTGGCTCACGTTCCCGAGGACCGCAGCCTCTTCTTCCAACTCACGGTGAAGGAGAACTTGCGCCTCGGGGCAGCCCGCAGCAAGGCCGACATCGATCAGGCGATCGGTTACTTCCCCGCGCTCGAACCCCTGCTCGATCGGCGGGCCGGCCTGCTGAGCGGTGGTGAGCAACAGATGCTGGCGATGGCGCGGGCACTCACTGTGCGACCGAAGCTGCTGATGGTCGACGAGATGAGCCTCGGCCTGGCGCCGATCATCGTCGAACGCCTTCTGCCGGTCCTGCGACGTATCGCCGACGAGACGGGTGCGGGGGTGCTGGTCGTCGAGCAGCACGTCCACCTGGCGCTGGAAGTGGCCGATCGCGCCTATGTGCTCACCCATGGCTCGCTGAGCATGCAGGGTGACGCCAAGGAACTCGCCGCCAACCGACATCTCATCCAATCCAGCTACCTCGGCGAGGCTGCGCTGGAGGAGTGAGCCGTCGAGGGCGCGCTACGGTCGCCCCTGGGGAGGGGACGCAGATGGGTGATCGATCTCAGCAGGGGTGGCCGACGTTCTTCGTGAGCGGGGGCGGTAGCGGCATCGGCCGGCATCTGGCGAAGACGATGGCAGGGCGCGGGGCGAGCATCGCCGTGTTCGACCTGAAGGTGCCCGATGAGGTGAGAGCCGAGATCGAGGCGGCCCGCCTTTCGCCCGATCAGCGCGTCAGCGTGCACGAGGTCGATGTGCGCGATCCCGTTGCACTCGCCCGGGCTGTCGCTGGTGCCGTCGCAGACATCGGCCCCCCGGCGTTGGCGATCAACAGCGCAGGTATCAGCCTCAACGACCTCTTCGCCGTCTCCCGTGCCGAAGACTTCGAGAAGACCGTCGGTGTGAACCTCATCGGTTCGCGCAACTTCGCCGCCGCCGTGCTGCCTCACATGGCCGCTGGGGCACGGCTGGGGCTCATCGCCTCGCTGGCGGGCATCACCGGGGGATACACCTACGCCGGGTATGCGTCTTCCAAGGCGGGTGTCATCGGGCTGGCCAAGGTGTTGCGTCTCGAGTACGCACCCGAGGGCATCGGGGTGTCAGTGATCTGCCCACCCGAGATCATGACCCCGATGGTCGAGGCTTACGCCACCACCATGCATCCGGCCACACGGGCACTCAAGGACGTTGCCGGCACCCTGCCGATAGACGTCGCCTGCCGAGAGATGTTGGCCATCCTCGCCAAGGGGCGGTTCATGGTGATCCCCGGTCGCAGGGCGCGGCGCACCGCCCGACTGGCCCGCTACCTGCCCGACCGCGCCAGTCAAGCGCTCACCGACCGGATCGTCAGGCGGGCGTCGAGCCGTGTGAGAATCCCCTCATGACTCCTCAACCGGCCTCCACGGTGATCACCGTCGGCGAACTGCTCGTGCGCTGCCTCGCAGCTCGAGGGGGTCGACTTCATGTGCGGCATCGTCGACGGCGCCCACATCCCCTTCGTGGTGCACACCCCCGACTACGGCATCCGCTACGTCAACACCCACCACGAGGAAGCCGCCGTCCACATCGCCGAGGCCTACAGCCGGCATCACCCACCGGCCCTGCGTGGTCATCGGCAACCCCGGCCCGGGTGGGGCCAACATGCTGGCCGGGCTGACCAGCGCCCACGCCGAGGGGCACCCGGTGGTCGCCATCACCTGCACCCGGCGCAGCGCCACCACCCAGCCCGACCGCGGCGGCGCCTGGCAGGCCACCGACCTGGTGCGAGATGGCCAGACCCGATCACCAAGTTCGTCGGCGCTGATCACCCGCGCCGACCGGGTGCCCGAGCTGGTGCGGGCCGCGTTCCGGGCCGCGACGTCGGGGCGCCCCGGGCCGGTGTTCCTGGCCATCCCCGACGAGATGCTGGCCGAGCCGATCGACACCGCCGACCTGCGCCTCACCCCTGCGGAACGCAACCGTGTGGTGCACCTCGGCGCCGGCGACCCGGCCGCCATCGCGCACGGCGGCCGAATGGCTGGCCGCAGCCGAGCGGCCGTTCCTGTTCGCCGGCAAGGGCGTGCTGTGGGCCGAGGCCTCGCCGCAGTTCGTCGCCCTCGGCGACCACCTCGCGGCCGGCATGAGCACCAGCCTCGGCGCACGCGGGGTGGTGCCCGAGGACCATCCCGCACTACTTCCACCTCTTCGACATGCAGACCACCGACGCGGTGCGCAACGACGCCGACGTCGTGGTGGTCGTCGGCGCCCGCCTCGGCGAGTACGACGGCTGGGGCATGCCGCCGGCGTGGGGCGACCCGGAGCGCCAGCGCACCATCCAGATCGACTGCGACCCGATGTCGATCGGGCTCAACCGACCCGTCGACCTGCCGATCGTCGCCGACGCCGGGGCTGCGCTCAGCGCGCTGCTCGGCGCGGTGCAAGCCGCGGCGAGCGCCCGCACCGACGCTGGCCGACGCCGAGCGCTACGCCGAGCTGCACGCGGCGACCGTCGCCAACGGCGCGCCGGCTACGTGCTCGCCGAGGCGAGCCACGGGCGTCAACCCGGGGCAGATGGTGATGGCGGTACGCGAGGCCTTCCCCCGCGACGCGATCACCGTGGTCGACGGGGGCAACACCACGCTGTGGGCCGTGGCCCTCAACCCGATCTTCGAGCCCGACTCGTTCCTCTACTCGGTGAAGATGGGCTACCTCGGCACCGGCCTGCCCTTCGCCATCGGCGCCCAGCTGGCCGCCCCCGACCGGCCCGGTGTACCTGATCAGCGGCGACGGCGCGTTCGGGTTCAACGTGATGGAGCTGGAGACGGCGCTGAGGGCGGGCACGCCCGGTGGTCTGCATCGTCGCCGTCGACAACGGTTGGGGCATGGAGCGCAGCGCCCACCGCTTCAAGGGCATCGACCCGGAGCGTCACCAGGGCACCGACATCTCCGCGGTGGTCCGCTACGACCTGATCGCCGCGGCGATGGGCTGCCACGGCGAACACGTGACCGACCATGGACGAACTGAGGCCCGCGCTCGAGCGGGCGATCGCCTCGGGCGCGGCCGGCGGTGGTGCACGTCGAGGTCGACCCCGAGCTGAACATCAACGCCATCGGCTACGAGCAGTTCCAGTACAGCCGGACGCTGTGAACGACTTCGCCCTCGCTCAGCGGAACCCGGGTGTTCGTCACCGGTGCCAACGGCTTCCTCGGCCGCGCCCTAGTGGCCAGCTGTGCGGCCCTGGGTGCCGATGTGCGCGGCGTCGACGTCGCAGGCCGACGCCGCCCGGGGTGTGGTGGCCGGCGACATCACCGACCCGGGCCCCTGGAGGTCCCACCTCGAGGGCTGCGACGTCGTCGTCCACACCGCTGCGGTGGTGACCAACAACGTCGACCCGGCGGTGGCCTGGAACGTCAACGTCATCGGCACCCGCCGGGTGCTCGACGCCGCTGCCGCCGTCGGGCGTCTCGCGATTCGTCTACATCTCGACGATGGGGGCGGCCCGCTTCGCCCAGATCGAGACCGAGGCCGTCGAGCGCTTCTTCCCCGGCAACCGACTCGACGAGACGCTGGCCGCTGATGCCCGTCGGCAACCCCTACACCGACACCAAGATCGCCGCCGAGCACCTCGTGCTCGCCGCCCACGCCGCCGGTCGGATCGGCTGCACCGTGATCCGCCCCGCCGACATCTACGGCCCGGGGTGCCGGCCGTGGGTGCTCGAGCCGCTGGCCGCCATCCGCCGCGAGCAGTTCCTCCTGCCCGCCCACGGCAAGGGGCTGTTCACCGCCATCTACATCGACGACCTGGTCGACGGGATCGTGGCCGCTGCGACTACACCGGCGGCGGCGGGCCACATCATCCACCTCGGCGGCGAGCACCCGATCACCACCGCCGAGTACTTCGGCCACTTCTATCGCATGCTCGGCATCGACGGGCCCGCCTCGCTCCTACTCCACGCGCACCGCCGTGGCCATAGCCGAGGCCGCCCGCCTCGGGTTCCGCGTGCGCGGTCGCCCCACCGAGCTGGGCAGGGGCGTGATGGAGATGCTCTCCAAGACCCGTGCCGTCTCCAACACCAAGGCCCACGAGATGCTCGGCTGGTGGCCCACGGTCGACCTCGCCGAGGGGATGCGCCGCACCGAGGCGTGGCTGCGCGCCGAGGGCCTGCTGCCCTGATCGGCGGTGGGGTGCTCAGTGGGGTAGCGAGGCAAGGTGGCCTGTCATCACCTCGGCCGGCATCGGCCTGCCGAAGTGGTAGCCCTGCACGATGTCGCAGTCGAGAGCGGCTAGCTGTTGAGCCTGCGCCTCGTGCTCCACTCCCTCGGCGACGACTTCGAGACCGAGGATGTGCCCAAGCGCTATCACGGCCCTGACGATTGCTGCGTCGCTGATGTTCGTGACCATGTCACGAATGAAGGAGAGATCGATCTTGAGCTTGTCGACATTGAGGTGGCGGACATACGACAACGACGAGTGCCCCGTGCCGAAGTCGTCGATCGACAGTCCCACACCGAGCTCGCGCATCCAATCGAAGGTGTGGCGGGACTGCTCCAGGTCGATGATGAAAATACTTTCGGTGATCTCCAGCTCGAGTTGCTGGGGCCGAATTCCGGATCGCTCGAGTGCTTCCTTCACAGATTCGGCGAGATGGCCATCCACGAGCTGAACCGCGGAGATGTTCACCGCCGTCCGCGGGGGGGCGATACCTATTTGGTTCCACCTTCTCACCTGATCGCAGGCGCTGTGCAACACCCAGTCGCCGATTGCCAGGATCAGCCCGCTTTCCTCGGCGAAGGGGATGAATTGTGCGGGGGGGATGAGCCCGCGTTCGGGATGTTCCCAACGGATCAGGGCCTCGACACCGACCAGTCTGCCGCTGGCCAGGTCCACCTGGGGCTGGTAGTAGAGCCGGAACTCGTCGCGTTCGAGTGCGCGGCGGAGGTCGGCCATCAACTCCAACCTCTCCCGTGCCCGAGTGGTGAGCTCCGGCGTGGAGAAACGCAAGGTGCCAGGCCCGCGGTTCTTGGCGTCCTTTAGAGCAGTGCCGGCAGCACTCTGGAGGGCATCGACGGTTGCCCCGTCCTCTGGGTAGAGCGCTATCCCGATGCTTGCGGTGACATAGACGGGATGTCCCGAAACCGACATCGGAACGGCCACCGCGTCGAGCAGCTGTTTGGCCATCAGGTCCGTCGGCAGCCCTTCGCCGCGCTCGAGGATGAGGCTGAACCTGTCGCCGGCGACGCGCGCGATCTCGTCGTTCTCGGGCAAGAGTGCCTGTAGACGTCGTGCGATCTCGCTCAGGACCTCATCGCCGACTGAAGGACCGAGGCCGTCGTTGACCGCGGCGAAGTTGTCGAGATCGATACTCAGCAGTGCCAACTCGAGGTCGTTCCGTTCGGCGTGGTCGAGGGCGAGACGGATGTGTTCGGCATGCAGGATTCGGTTCGGGAAGCCGGTGAGGGGATCGCGGTAGGTGAGCTCCAGCGACTTCTCTCGGCTCTGTTCGAGCATCACCGTGCGCCTGCTGAGCAGATCCTCCAGAACGAGTCGCAGATTGGCGAGCTCGAGGTGGGTGCGCACACGCGCCAGGACCTCGGCGATGTCGAACGGCTTGGTGACGTAGTCGGCGGCCCCGAGGTCGAAACCGTGAACCTTGTCGGGCGTTGCGTCGACCACGGTCACGAAGATCACCGGTATTCGCCGCCCGACGTCTGTCGCCTTGATCCGGCGACAGATCTCGTAGCCGTCCATCCGGGCATGATGATGTCGAGCAGGACCAGGTCCGGCGGATGTGGCCCGGTGATGATCTCCAAGGGCCGTGGTCCCGTCGTTGGCGACCATGACCCGGTAGTGGGCCTTCAGGCTGTCGAGCAGCTCGTGGATGTTCTGCGGGTACGTCGTCGACGACCAGGACGGATGGCCGAGTGCTCGACCTGGAGGCCGAGGCGTCGGGCCTCTGGCGCTCGCGGCGAGCGACCGGTACCGACGTAAGCTCGATCTGGTCTCTGAGGCGTGCGCAAGAAGGTTCCGGGTCGAAGGGCTTGGTGATGTAGTCGGCGGCGCCCATGGCCAGACCGTGGGCGGCGTCCTCCTTCTCCGCGAGCGAGGTGACGAGGATCACGGGGATGTCTGCCGTCGAGAGCGTCGCTCTTCAGGGCGGAGAGCACGGAGTAGCCGTCCATGTCGGGCATTCTGACGTCGAGCAGGATGAGGTCCGGCTGGGCTCCCGCCCGGGCGAGTTCGATCGCCCTGAGCGCCGGAGGTGGCGACGGAGGTGGCAAATTCGTCGCTCAGCACGCCGACCATGGTGTGCAGGTTCTCGGCTACGTCGTCGACGAGCAGCACCCGAGGGCGAGGGTCCGACCGGGCGAGAGCTGACGTCGCTCATCTGCCTGGCTCTCGTCTGTCGGGAGGATCATCTCGTTCAGGAGCTCCACGGCTGCGTCGATGTCGAAGATGTCGACCAGGTCGGTGAATTCCTTGAACTGATCCTCGAGTTCGTGTACCCGCCGTTGCAGCACCGAGTTCGTCGATCAGCGGGCGCCGCCTTGCCGAAGTCGTAACGCAGCGCAACCTTCAGTCGATCCACCAAGGACTCGATCTCCGCGGCCCTCGGCTCTCTGAGACCGGATCGGCGTTGAACCCCCTGGGCTCTGCAGCCCATCGATCTCGGCGACGAGTGAGTCGAGCTCGGCGGCGGCTCGATCCAGCAACGGAGGCGGGCGGTACCAGGCCCGCTCGCAAGTGGGCGTCGATCGAGGACACGGTGTCGAAGAGCCGATGGGCCGCAATGTTGCCGACGACCCCTTTCAGGGCATGGCAGTACTCCTCTGCCTGCCTCAGACCCTGCTCGGCGATGGTTCGCTGAAGCTCGTCGATGGCATTGCCGTAGTGCTTTCGGAAGCGCTTCAACTGACGGATGTAGGAGTCGGCGCTCGCCACCGATGCGTCTGACCCCTTCGAGGGGCTTGATGGTCGTCAGCGCGAGAAGCTCGGGTGGGATCTGGGGTCGCCCGCTCGGAGCAGCGCCGTGGGATTGGGCCGACCCGCCCGGCGGCACGGTGTATCCATTCGACGAGGGTGGCGATCAGGTGGGCCGGATCGATCGGCTTGGTGAGGTGATCGTTCATCCCTGCTCCTCGGCTGCGTTCGGCATCGTGGGCCATCGCCAAAGCTGTCATGGCGATGATCGGCAAGCGACGCGAAGCGTTCGCCGCCGGGGGCGCCGGCAAGGGCTCGGATCCGTTGGGCGGCTTCGATGCCGTCCATCTCGGGCATCTGGATGTCCATGAGGACGGCATCGAAGTCGGTCTGCGCGGACGCACTCCACGGCTTCGCGTGCCGTTGACTGCCTCGTGCACCGTGATCCCCTCGCGGCGCAGCAATTCTGACGGCGAACTCGCGGTTGATCTCGTTGTCCTCGACGAGCAGCACATGTGCTCCGGCGAGGATTCCGTTCTGGGCGACATCAGATGGTTCGCCGTTTCTCTGGCTGAGATTCGTGAGCAGCCGTTCACGCCCGAGCACAGAGAGCAAGGTGTCGAGCAGGGTCGACGGGGAGATGGGCTTGACCAGGAAGGCGTCGACGCTCGCCTGTTCAGACCAGGTAGAAGGGGCTTTCGCGCCCGTGGCTGGAAGTCATGACGATCTTCGGCTGGTGCTCGATCGAATCGTCGGTGCGGATCCGAGTAGCGACTTCGTCGCCGTTCATCCCCGGCATCCGCCAGTCCAGCATGATGATGTCGAACGGTGAGTGAGCGGTACCGACCAAGGCGAGCGCCTCGCTGCCGTTGGCGGCTGGTGCTGCATCGAGGCCAAGGTGGCGTAGCAGTTCGACGAGGATCCCGCGAGAGTGGTCGTTGTCGTCGACAACGAGCACCCTGATGCCTTCGAGCATCGGCCCTGCTCCGTTCGGTCAGATCACGCCGGTGCTCGGCGGCCGCCTTGGCCACACCGAGTCGCACGGTGAAGCAGACCGTCGTTCCCCGGCCGGGCTGGGAGTCCTCGATCCAGATCCGACCACCCATCATCTCGACGAGGCTCTTACTGATCGCCAGCCCTAGCCCGCTGCCGCCGAAGCGACGTGTGGTGGACTGGTCGGCCTGGGTGAAGCTCTGGAACAGCTTCGCCTGCTGCTCGGCCGTCATGCCGATGCCCGAGTCCTTCACCGAGAACTGCAGGGTGACCTCGTCGGCCGCCGGTCGAGGCATTGCACGGCAACCTCGACCTGGCCGCGCTCGGTGAACTTGATCGCGTTGTTGCAGAGGTTGAGCAGGACTCTGACCGACGCGCAGGGGATCACCCACCAGTAGAGCCGGGACCTCCGGGTCGTACCGGATGAGGAACTCGATCCCCTTCTGTTCGGCCTGGATGCCGACGGAATCGGCAAGCTGGGCCATCAGAGCTTCGAGGCCGAACTCGATGTTCTCGAGCTCGATTCGTCCGGACTCGATCTTGGAGATGTCGAGGATGTCGTTGATGATGCCCAACAGGTGTCTGGGCGGAACGTCTGGGTCTTGAGCAGCTGGTTGCGCACCACGGGAGAGGTCACTCCTCAAGGCCAGGTAGAGCATCCCCAGGATGGCGTTCATCGGGGTGCGGATCTCATGGCTCATGTTGGCGAGGAAGTCGCTCTTCACGTTGGAGAGGCGCTCTGCCTCCTCCTTGGCCGCGGTCAGCTCGATGCTGCGCTGCTCGACCTGGTGCTCGAGGTTGGCCCTTTCCGCGGCCAGTTCCTCGGTGGGTCGCAGGAGCGCTCTGCGTTCTGTGGCGCACCTCGTGGCGCAACACCAGGGCTGTCAGGCCGATCGAACAACACCACCCCGACGAGGGTGAGCATGGCCCACATCCACCATCTGGGGACTTCAGCCTCCCTCGGCTCCCCGGCCAGGGTGTGGTCGAGGATGTCGAAGTACACCGAGTCGGGGTCCGCGCTGCCAGAGTGCGAGGCTCGAGTCGATTGCCGGAGCAGGTCTGGCGTTCTCCCTTGGCGTCGTCGCGTAGTAGAGCGCCGTACGGCAGGAAGATGATCGGTGTCTCGGTGAGTTCGTAGCCCTGGCTGTTGTAGCGGCGAAGAAGCGGTTGGAGACGACGGCGTCGGCCTCGCCCTCGACCACTGCCTGATATCCCGTCGTCGAGGGTGTCGACCTCTACCTCGGTGAAATCGACACCGGCCTCTTCGGTGCCAGCGTCTCGAAAGCCCGCTCTGCCCCGACCCCACCGCGCAACACCGCCACCCTCGATGCCCGCAAGGTCCTCCAGGGTCGATACCTCCGATTCCGGCGCAGACGTAACACCTGGGACCAGTTGTTGACCACGGAGTCGCGTGGAAGTCGAAGCGCAGCGTCACGCTCGGCGGTGAACGCAACATCTGGCATGAGATCCAATTCCCCCTGCTCGAGGAGGTCGAGGCAGGTGGCGAACTCGCAGTCGACCCACCGGAGATGCCACCGGTTCTCCTTGGCGATCTCCTCCAGCAACTCGGGGAACAGCCCTGCTGGTCGACCCTCGTCGTCGGTGTAGATCTTGGGCGCGTTCTCGTAGAGGCCGACCACGACCTCGCGCACCGGCTGCGGGCTCGTCGTCCCAGGGTGCCCACCAGGCGATGCCCCCGGCCAGAACCAGCACGACGAGGACGATGCCCGCCGCCGCTGTCCTGGCACTCAACTTCGGCATCGCCACCCGGCACCCTCTCGAAGGAGCCTCAGCCTATTGCACAATCGCACATGGGGCGAGGAGGCGAGTCTGAGCAGGGACGCAGTTTGCGAGATGCTGCCCTGACTCCGGGACCTGCCGCCGCCCATGCTCTGATGTGCTGATGCCCCACGGCCGGATCGCGATCCTCGGTCTGTTGACCGTGGTGGCGTACGGATCCTGGTTCTACGGGTTCGGTGTCCTTCTCGACGACATCGCCCGCGATCTGGGTTCGGGCGTGGGTGTGCTGACCGCCGGCTACGCGCTCGCCCAGGTGCTCACCGGGGTGCTCGGACTCGTCGCGGGCAGGGCGCTCGACCGACGTGGCGCAGCCCTGCCCTTCGCCGCCGGGGCCGCAGTGGGGCCGGCGGCGATCATCGCTTCCACCTTCGCCCAGAATCCGGCCGTGTTCGCCCTCGCCTTCGGCATCGGAGGTGGGGTGATCGGTGCGACCGGCTTCTACCACCTCACCCAGAGCGTGGTCGCCCGCCTGTCCCCGGGTTCGGAAGCGAGGGCGATCGCCGCTCTGACCATGTGGGGGCGCCTTCGCCTCGCCGGTGCTGATCCCCCTGACCGAGGTGTCGCGACGGCTGGTCGGGTGGCGCGACACCCTGCGCCTCGGTGCATTGGCGGTGGGGGTGGTGTTGGTGCTGGCCTCGCTGACCGTCGATCGCACCAGGCTGACGGCTTCGGCCTCTCCCTCGTCCTCGCCGGCAGCCGCAGTGCGCGAGGCGCTCACCCGCCGCGACGTCCGCCGGCTGGCGGTGTCGGCCCTGGCCGGGTCATTCGGTGCCTCGGTGCTGATCGTGTTGCAGGTGCCGGCGATGGTGGCCGGAGGGATCTCCCGCTCCACCGCGGCATCACTGGCCGGGGCGCGAGGCGTAGCCCAACTGCTCGGACGCTTGCCTCTTGGGAGAGTACTGAGGAGGGTGCCCGCACGTCGGGCCCTGATCGCCGCCAAGGTGATGGTCGCCGTGGGCGCGGTGCTGCTGGCATTCAGCACCAACCTCGTCGTCGCCCTGGCCTTCGTGGTGGTGGCCGGCACCGGCATCGGTGCTGGCTCACCATTGGAGGGCATCTACGCCCGCGAAGTGCTACCCCTCCAAGATCTCGGGACCCTGATGGGTGCCCTCCACCTCCTGCTCGGTGTCGCCGCCGGTCTCGGCCCCCTGATGGCCGGTCTGGTCGTCGATCTGACCGGGAAGACCTGGAGTGGGCTGGTGCTGGCCTCGGCCACCGTCCTCTTCGGCGCTGCGGTTCTCCGTGATCGACCACCTGCCGGCACGGATCGTGGACGTCCGGCAGCTTGTTGAAGCACAGTGTTGAGCGGGTGAGGGTCCGGGTTCCGGCACTTCGATAACGCGACACGACTCTGAATTTCCTAGAGTGACCCCGCGGCGCCGGTCGGCCATCGCTTGGGGCCTCGGCCTCTAGGTGATGGGTCGCCCGATGCTGAGAATCGCAGCCCGAGTCGCGAGGATCGGGTGAACTATCAAGGACGGGGGTCCGTATGTCGGAGTTGTCGTTGCCCGAATTCAGCGCCGAGCCGGGGTTGAGCCCTGAGGGGCAGGAGATGGTCGAGTTGGTGCGTCGCTTCGCGCGCGACGAGATGCGCCCGGTCGGTCAGGAGCTCGACAAGCTCGCCGACCCCGCCGACGTGATCGCCCCCGGCTCGCCCCTGTGGCGGATCCACGATCGCTATCGCCAGTTGGGAATCGCCAACGTCGGCGAGATGGCCGAAGCAGACCCGGCGGGCAACGCCCTCCTGACGGCCTTGATCCACGAAGAGATGGGCTGGGGCGACTCCGGCCTCGCGGTGGGTCTCAGCGTGACCCGCTTCCACCTCGTGTTCATCGCCCTCACCGGCAACGCCGAGCTGATGGAACGCTACGGGGCGGCGGATGCCACCGACATCGGTTGCTGGGCGGTCACCGAGCCCGACCATGGCAGCGACAGCCTGGCCTTCACCGAGCAATCCTGGACCCGGCCCGAGGTCAAGGCCAACTGCATCGCCCGGCTCGACGGCGGCGACTATGTGATCAACGGGTCCAAGGCTGCGTGGGTTTCCAACGGAACCATCGCCGATGTGGCGGCCCTGTTCTGCACCATCGACGGCGACGAAGGCTTCTCCGGTGGTGGGGTGTGCATCGTGCCCCTCGACCTGCCAGGGGTGTCGCGTGGCAAGCCCCTCGACAAGCTCGGCCAGAGGGCCCTGCCCCAGGGCGAGATCCACTTCGACGACGTGAGGGTGCCGGCGGCGAACATGGTCATTGGCAAAGAGATGTACGGCATGACCATCGAGATGGTGCTGGCGCTGGCCAACGCCTACATGGGCAGCACCTTCGTGGGAACCGCCCGCGCCGCCTACGAACTCGCCCTGGCCTATGCCAAGGAGAGGGTGCAGGGCGGTCGACCACTGATCGAGCACCCGGCCGTGCGGTCGCGCCTGTTCAAGATGTTCACCAAGGTCGAGGCGGCACGTGCCCTGGCCCGTCGGGTGCACATGCTCGGTGTCGGCCAGCCTCCGCCCGTGCAGTACTCGATGGCCTCGAAGACCTTCGTCACCAACACCGCGTTCGAGGTGGCCAGTGAGGCCATCCAGATCTTCGGTGGCAACGGCCTGACCAAGGAGTACCCGATCGAGAAGATCATGCGCGATGCCAGGGCGGCGATGATCGAGGACGGCTGCAACGAGATGCTCAGTATCGTCGGTGGCGCTCGCCTCTGAGCTGGTCTAGAACAGAAATCGAACCACACAGGAGAATCATGGAACTCAGGGAAGTAATTGGTCGCAGGCGTTCGATCCGCTTCATGCGCACGTATCAGCCGGTAGAGCGGGAGAAGATCCAGCGCATGCTCGAAGCGGCGCGCCTGGGTTCTTTCTGGGGCAACGTCCAGGCCCTGAACGCCGTCGTGGTGGAGCGGCACACCGCCACCCCCGAGGTGCTCGAGGCGCTCACCGCACCGGTGGCCGGTTTCCAGATCCGTCGGGCGCCGGTGGTCATCGTCTGGTACCTCGACATGGCTGCCGTCGACGAGCAGCCCCACCGCTTGCGCGAGCTGCTCGACGCAGGGGCGCTCGGTGTGGGGCCGAACAAGAAGGAAGACTTGGAGACCAAGATCATCCCCTTCTTCCAGTCGATCCTCGAGCTGTTGAAGGCGCCCGGGATCAACGAGATGGATGCCGGCCAGGGCATTGCTCAGGCCACCCTGATGGCCTACGAGCAAGGGCTTGGCACCTGCCTGCTGGGGGGCACCAACACAGAGCTGATCCGCGAGAACCTCGGGCTTCCCGAGTCCTGCCGGGTTCTGATCCTGCAGACCGTCGGCTATCCGGCCGAGCACTGGGAGGCCGGTGGCCAAAGGCCGCGCAAGCCTTTCGAGCAGAGGTTCTTCCTCAACGGCTACGGCACTCCGTTCCCCCGGTCGCAAGAGGTCGTCGACGAACTCACCGAAGAGGGCATGTTCACCACCCCGGGGCCACTTCCTCACCGTGAGGCAGAGCTCGAGTTCTTGCGCGATGCTCTGAAGGTTCCCGGCAGCGGCCTGATCTGACCCCAACTACAAGAACTACAAGAACTACAAGAACCACAAGCACTTCAAGCAGAGGACGAAACGATGAAGATGAACGCGGTTGTGGCCGGGGTGGGAATGACCACCTTCGGCAAGCATCTGGAGCGGGGGCTGAAGTCGATCGGCGGTGAGGCGGTAGAGGCCGCCCTCGTCGACTCCGGCCTCACCAAGGCCGACCTCCAAGCGGCCTACGTGGGCAACGCAGCCGCCGGTGTCGTCACCGGGCAGGAGTGCATCCGCGGCCAGGTGGTTCTGCGCGGCATCGGCATCGGCGGCATCCCGGTGGTCAATGTCGAGAACGCCTGCGCAAGCTCATCGACGGCCCTGAACCAGGCGGCCGCCATGGTCACCGCCGGCATCTACGACGTGGTCCTCGCTCTCGGAGTGGAGAAGCTCTACGACGTCGACAAGCGCAAGTCCTTCGCCGCCTTCTCCGGCGCTGTCGATGTCGAGAACCTGGCCGAGATCATGAAGGCGTTGCAGGACGGCGCCAAGTCGAGCGGTGCCGAGTCCGGAGCATCGGGTGCGGGTGAGAAGCGCTCGATGTTCATGGACATCTACGCCACGGTGGCACGGTCCCACATGGAGCGCTACGGCACCACCGTCGAGCAGTTCGCGGCCGTCTCGGCGAAGAACTCCCGCCATGGTCACCTCAACCCGCGGGCCCAGTTCCGCCAGGAGCTCACCATCGAGGAGGTGCTGGCCTCGCCGATGATCGCCGAGCCCCTCACCCGGCCGATGTGTTCACCAATCGGCGATGGTGCTGCCGCGGTGATCGTGGTCAGCGAGCGCAAGGCCCGTGAGATGGGCATCACCCGGCCGGTGCGCATCCTCACCAGCGTGCTCCAGTCCGGCCGCGACCGGGTCGCCGGCGAGGAAGACACCGCCACGCGGTGCGCCAAGGCGGCCTTCGAGTTCGCCGGCATCGGGCCCGAGGACCTCGGGCTGATGGAGTGTCACGACGCGTCGGCCCCGGCCGAGATCATGGCCTACGAAGCGGTCGGCCTGTGCGCCCCGGGTGAGGGTGGGCCGATGGTCGAAAGGGGCGATACCTCCATCGGGGGGCGCATCCCGGTCAACACCTCCGGCGGGTTGCTGCGCAAGGGGCATCCGGTGGGAGCCACCGGCATCGCCCAGGTCGTGGAGATCACCGAACAGCTCCAGGGGCGCTCCGGCGCTCGCCAGGTCGACGGGCCGCGCATCGGTCTCGCCCACAACGGCGGGGGCACGGTCGGCGACGACGTCGGCTGCGCTCTGCATCACGATCCTCGGGGTCTGAGCCGTGGCACCCAAGCGCGAACGGGGCGCGAGCGTGCTGTGCGACATCGTCGCCAACCAGGCCGAAGCCCTCCCGGACCTCGACGTGCTCACCTTCGAGCACCTCTCCCTCGACGGAGGCGCCACCCCCGACGAGGTGCGCACCTTCGCCGACCTCCACCTCAACGGCAACGCCATCGCCGCCTGGTTGGTCGCCAAGGGGCTCGCGGTGGGCGACAGGGTGGCGCTGATGATGCGCAACCACCCCGAGTATGTGGAGACCCTCATCGGAGCCTCGGTGGCCGGGGTGTGCCTGGTGCCGGTGGACCCGCGCACCAAGGGCGACAAGCTGAGCTTCGTGCTGCGCGATGCGGCCTGCCGGGGCATCATCTGCGCCGACTACACCTACCCCGCAGTGAAGGCCGCCATCGCACGCGGGTGCTCCGCTGGAGTTCGTGCTCGTGCTCACCAGTGGTGAGGATGGCGCGGCGCCCATCGACATCGGCGGCGGAGTCTCGTCGCTGGCCGAGGTGCTCGGCGACGTCGCTTCGATCCCCACCGTCGACGTGCGTCTGGTCACCGGTGGCGAAGCGTGGCAGATCATGTACACCTCCGGCACCACGGGCGACCCGAAGGGTGTGGTCTGGGAGGCCAACCGCTTCGGTGCCGTGGCGATGCTCGGTTACCTCCTCGGCTACCAGCCAGGCGACCGGCCCTACACCGGTCTCTCGCTCACCCACGGCAACGCCCAGGCGGTCACGTTCGGCCCCTCGATCGCCATGGGGTTGCGTGGCGTGTTCAGCCGCAAGTTCACCAAGTCCAAGCTGTGGGACGTGACCCGCGCCCACGGGTGCACCACCTTCTCCATGCTCGGCGGAATGTGCACTGCCATCTACAGCGAGCCGGCGCGACCCGACGACGCCGACAACCCGGTTCGCATGGTGATCAGCGCCGGCATGCCGGCAGCGATCTGGCAATCGTTCGAGAGCCGCTTCGACGTGAAGGTCTTCGAGTGGTACGGGGCGGTCGAGGGCGGAATGGCATTCAACCCCATCGGCCAGGGGCCAGTGGGATCGTTCGGCAAACCCCTCGGCGGGTCTGGAGATGGAGATCTTCGACGACGAGGACCGGGTGTGCGCCGCGGGCGAGGTGGGCGAGATCTGCTCACGCCCCGAAGGGGGTGCTGCGGTCGTCGAGTACCACGGCAAGCCCGAGGCCTCGGCGGCCAAGACCCGCGGTGGCTGGCTGCGTTCCGGCGACATGGGGCACCGCGACGCCGACGGCTGGTTCTACTTCGACTACCGCAAGGGCGGGGGTATCCGCCGCAACGGCGACTTCGTCAACATCGCCTTCGTCGAGAAGGCCCTCGCCGAGCATCCATCGGTCGACGACGTGTTCGTGTACGGCGTGCCTGCCTCTTCGGGGGCGCCGGGGGAGAAAGACGTCGTCGCCGCTGTAGTTCCCCGCGACCGGGCCACCTTCGACCCCGCAGCCGTGTTCGCGTCTTGCCGCGAGAAGCTCGAGTCGAACTTCGTGCCGAGCTACCTGCACATCGTCGACGAGATCCCCAAGACGATCTCCGAGAAGCCCCAGGAGAGGTTCCTCCTCGATCAGTTCGACCCCGGCGCGCCCAACATCGTCGCCGCCACCTGACCTCGTCAGCGAGATCGATGTCCTCATCGCGCCCGAGCCCAGGTGACGATGCTCGGTGGTGGCATCGGGGCCAGTCGCCTCGCCGTGCCCCTGGCCGCGGCGCTCGGCCCGGGCCGGCTGACGATGGTGGTCAACACCGCCGACGACCTGTGGCACTACGGGCTGCGGATCTGCCCCGACCTGGACACCAACATGTATGCCCTCGGTGGGCTCAGCAACCGCCAGCGGGGGTGGGGGGTGCAGGGCGACACCTTCCGGGCGATGGAGCAGCTCAGGGTGCTGGGCGACGAGGTGTGGTTCAGCCTCGGTGACCTGGATCTCGCCACCCACCTGAAGCGCACCGGCCTACTCGGTGGGGGAGCGACCCTCAGCGAGGTAACTGCCGACCTGGCCGCCAATCTGGGGATCGGTACACGGCTGATGCCGATGACCGACCAGGAGGTGGCCACCGTGGTCCACACCGAGGCGGGCGACTTCGGCTTCCAGGAGTGGTTCGTGAGGCGCCAGGCGCGAGACGTCGTGACCGGGGTGGGGTACAGGGGCATCGAAGCGGCCCAACCCGCGCCGGGAGTGATCGATGCGATCAGAGACGCCGACCTGGTGGTGATCGGCCCGAGCAACCCGGTGGCGAGCATCGCTCCGATCCTCGCCCTGCCGGGTGTGCGCGAGGCCGTCGCTTCACGACCGTCCATCGTGGTCACCCCGGTGGTGCACGGAGTGCCGATAACCGCCGAAGGCGAAGAGCGCCGGGCGCGGAGCCGGGCGGCGATGCTCGGTGCACTCGGCCTGGAGCACCGCTCCCGGGCGGTGGCGTCTTTGTACAGGGGAATCGCGTCGGCCTTCGTGGTCGACGTTCGCGACGCGGACGAAGAGGGTGCCATCGCCGACATGGGGATGGAGGTCGTCGTTGCGCCCACCCTGATCGCCGATGAAGCCACAGGTGCACACCTGGCATCTGTCATCATCAGCCGGGCCGTGTGACGAGGCCGCCGAGACGAGTAGTCCAAGGGGTGTCGTGCCAGCCGTTGTCGGGGACGAAGGCGTCAGCAGCCGATTTGTGCGAGCGCGCGCCGATAGGCGGCGGGCTTCACGCCGCCCCGCGCTGCGGTGCGGTTGTAGGCCTTGTTCCATAAGGACTTCGGTACTGCCGTGCAGAGGCGTTCGCCCTGGTCACGGCCTATTGGCGCGCGGCTCTGAGCGCAGCAGCCTCCCGTCGAGTCGCCCGTCTAGCTCGTGTCTCTCGCATGTCATCATCGGCGCTGGGCCGGGGTCTGTGCCCACCTCAACGCCAACATTGCGTGGGAGGTGTCAGGCGTCAATCGTCTCGGCGCTGGGCCGGGGTCTGTGCCCGCCTCAGCGCCAATAAAGCAACGCTCGGCCGGCCTGTGTCTGAAAGAGGCGGAACTGGATCAACAAGCATGGTCACCCAGAGCAGGTCACGGGCCGGATAGACATGCCAGCCGCCGCCCACCCAGTTCCCGTTCGAGTGCCTGGCAACCATCCGAGTGCCTGGCGAGCATCCGAGTGCGGGCGTGCCCCCCGGCGGGCCGCTGTCACTCGGAGCCACCCCTCGGAACCAATCATCTCGGACCACCGGGCCGCACTTCTTGCAATCACTAGATGGTTTATCTAGAGTTTGGCCGAGTCTGGGGACTTGTAAGAACCGAACGAGGGGACGAGTGTTGGGGGCAACCGCCGAACCGACAACCGAGCAGGGCTACCGTCAACGCTGGTCATGGGACCGCGTGCACTGGGGGACCCACTGCCTGAACTGTGTGGCGACATGCCCATACCGTGTGTACGTGCGCGACGAGCAGGTGCTCTTCGAGGAGCCCGGGGGCACGATCCCCCAGGTAGAGGTAGGCGTACCGGACCTCAACCCACTCGGGTGTCAGAAGGGCGCCGCCTGGAGCCAGCAACTGAAGAGCGAGGACCGCGTCCTGTACCCCATGCGTCGGGTCGGAGAGCGCGGCTCGGGCGAGTGGGAGCGGATCTCGTGGGATGAAGCCCTCGCCGAGGTTGCCGAGGCGGTGGTCGAGGCGATCGACCTCGAGGGGCCGGAGTCGATCATCTTCGAGGAGACAGTCGAAGGTGGCTTGCTCACCCAGGGGCCCCTGCTGCGTTTTGCCGGCCTGCTGGGCGCCGTCACCCTCGACGCCAACGGTCTGGTGAACGACTTCCTTGTCGGCCAGCACCTCACCTTCGGCAAGTTCGCCAACGCCAGCAGCGTGGACGACACCTTCCACACCGAGCTTCTTCTCCTGTGGCATTCGAACCCGGGTTACACCTGGATCCCTTACCACCATTACATCAGCGAGGCCCGCTACAAGGGGGCCCACGTGGTGGCCATCGCCCCCGACGTGAACGCCGGCGCGATCGGCGCCGAGACCTTTGTACCCATCCAACCCGGCACCGACGCCGCCCTCGCCCTGGCGATGTGCAAGGTGATCATCGACGAGGGTCTGGCCGATGTCGGCTTCGTGCGCTCCCAGACCGACCTGCCCCTCCTGGTGGTCGCCGACACGGGTCGGTTCCTGCGCGGTCACGACGTGTACTCCGGCGGCCTCGAGGACCAGTTCTTCTGGTGGACCGAGGGGGGAGGGCTCACCAAGGCACCGCGAGGCACCCTGTTCGTCGGCGACGACCCGCCCCTCCTCGACGGCAGCTGGACGGCCACCCTCGTGGACGGCACCGAGGTAGAGGTGACGACGGTGTGGGAGATGTTGCGCCGTCGCCTGGAGGACTACACCCCCGAGCTCGCTTCTCAGGTTTGTGGGGTTCACCCCGACGTGATCCGCTCCCTGGCGCGTGAGGCTTCGCGGCGCCGCACGAAGATCCTCGAGGGCTACAACGCGCCGAAGTACTACCACGGTGACCTGATGGAGAGGTCGATGGCGCTGGTGTTGGCGCTCACCGGCAACTGGGGGAAGCCGGGCACCGGGGTGCAGGGTCTCGCCCTCGCCGGCTTCGACGGCTACCTGATGTTCGCGATGAAGACGGCCAGCGGGGTCGACGAGACCTCCCGCATCCTCGACGGGATCGACGGGGCGATGGCCTCGATCCGCGAGCAGGACCCCGAAGCCAGCGACGAGATCATCGGCAACCAGCTACTGCAGATGGCCGTCGCGGCCGGGTCGTCCACCCCGCCGGCCTTCTTCAACTACCACCACTGCGGATACGACGACGCCTGGAACCGACCCGAGTGGTCGGACCCTCACATGTCGAAGAGCTTCGGCGAGTACCTCACGGAGTCGATCCAGCGGGGCTGGTGGGGTGGCCTCAACCGGCCCGCCCGGGGCACCGAACCGCAGGTGCTGTTCATCGTCGGCACCAACCCCCTCAGGCGTTCCCGCGGTGGGCGCTCCAAGCTGCTCAAGAACCTGTGGCCGAAGCTGGAGAAGATCGTGGTGGTGGACTTCCGCATGTCCACCACAGCGCTCCACGCCGACATCGTGCTGCCGGCGGCGATGCACTACGAACGCCCCAACGTTCAATATGCGATCACCCACACCTTCCGGCTCACCTACTCCGACCGGGCCGTCGAGCCGCCGGGTGAGGCGCGCACCGAGTGGCAGATCTTCCGGATGCTGTCCGAGAAGGTCACCGAGGCCGCGGCCGAAGCAGGCGTCGAGGAATACCTCGACGGCCGCCGCCGGCCCCGTCGCCTCGACGACCTCGTCTCCCGCTTCACCTCCGACGGCGCCTTCGAGGACGAAGAGGCCGTCATCGACGAATGGGTGCGCGACTCGGTCGAAGCCGAGACCCTGCCCGTGGGCACCTCGCTGGACACCTTCCGCGAGCACGGCAGTGTGCGCTTCGACGGCCTCGGCGTGTTCGCCACCGGGTTGTCGGTGGCCACCGATGTGTCCCCCGACAAGGTGCTCACGTCGTACCAATGGCACGTCGACAAGGGGGTGCCCTTCCCCACCCTCACCAGGCGCGCCCAGTTCTACATCGACCACCCCTGGTTCATCGACGCCGACGAAGGGCTGCCGCGGCACAAGGATCCGCCGAAGATGGGCGGCGACTTCCCGCTCCTGGTCACCAGTGGCCACTCACGCTGGACCGTGCACTCGATCAGCATGGGCAACAACACGGTGCTCGAGACCCACCGCGGTCAGCCCCTTGTGGTGATGTCCATCGACGACGCCGAGGCGCGCGGCGTCAGCGATGGCGATTGGGTGAGGGTCTGGAACGACCACGGGTGGTACGAGGCGATGGCCAAGCCGGCACCTCGCGTGCGCCCCGGCCAACTGGTGGTCTACAACGGCTTCGAGCCCCACATGTTCCGCGAGTGGCATGGGGCCAACGAGGTCGAGCCGGGAATGGTCAAGTGGCTCCACCTGGTCGGCCGCTACGGCCACCTGCGCTACATGCCCTTCGGGTGGCAGCCCATCCCTTGCGATCGGGCGGTGTTCGTGGAGGTCCAACGCATCGACGCCCCCGAACCCGAACCGCAACTCCTTGTCGGAGAGGAGAGTTGAACGTGTCCGACCCGATGTCTCGACGCCCGATGCCGATCACTGCCGAGGAACATGCTGCGATAGCCAGGGTGTTCGAGGGCGGGCGCTCGGTGTTCTCCACCCTGTCAACCCTGCGCACCAGGCGCATCGGCCTCGGCTACCGCACCGAGACCGGGGTTCCCGAGACCTTCACCTGGTCCAGTGGAACGACGGTCACCCAGCCCGAAGGACCACTCGCCCACACGTCGACGGCGCCGCCGGTGCCACTGTCCGAAGTGGAGGAGGCCCTCCTCGCCTGGGCCGCGCTGGGGCCCGAACGGCATCGCGCTCGCCGACCTGCCCGTGAACGGGGGGTTGTCGAGCCTGCTCCACTGGGCGGGCCGCACCATCCCGTCTTCGTCCAACGACATGTCGGTGAGCCTGTTCATCATCAACGACGACGGTGTCTCCCGCTACAGCCCCGGCACCGAGCGCAGCGCCCCGGTTGAGATCGCCGGGCCCGACGACTATTGGAAGATCCTCCACTGGTATCGCACGGCGCGCACCCAGGTGTCGCCAACCAGGCCCGACGTCGGCTGGTTCACCGCTCCGCCCGATACCCACAGCGTCAACGCGATGGGTGCCGGCCAGTACAACCTCAACCGCCCCGGGTCCACCTGGTTCCTCCCGGTGGGTGACCTCGGCATCGAATGGTTCAACCAGTTGCTCACCGCCTACGAGTGGTCCGGGCTATTCCTGATGGACCCGGACACCCAGAAAGCATGCGGTGTCGCCGACTACATCCGCCCCGGCTTCTTGGAGGTCGGGTTCCCCCTCCCCGTGTTCGAGGAGCAGGTGCAGTTGCTCCACGCCAGCCAGGCGGCCTGCGCGGTGCAGAACCTCAGGTTGGCAGCCGAGTCGCTGGGGCTCGGCGCATGGCCCATGGGCGCCTACGCCGACGATCTACTCCTCGGCGCCTACCCCGAGGTCGCTACGGGCCTCGGGTTCACCTTCCTCGAACGCGACGCTGCGCGCAACCCCTCCGCCACCGCAACCTGCCTCGGTAGGCCCGGTCTCATCGAACCAGTTGTGGTGCCCTCCAAGCGTTTCCCCACTGCGGCCGATGCCGTCAACTATGTATCCGGACTGCGTTCGCGCCCCGGCGGTGTGCTCGGCCGCGACGACAACTGGGGTCGGCGGACCGGCGGGCCTTTCAAGGAGGACACCCTGCAGGAGATCATCGAGCATCCCAAGGCCCACATCCCCCAATGGGTGGAGCAGGCCGCGATTGCCACCGTCGACTACATCGTCGACAAGTACGGCTGCTGCCCGGCCCACATCAACCCGGTGAGAGCCAAGTTCTCGGTACAGACCCACCACGTCGACGTCGACTGGTACCGGCATTTCACCGTGGGCGAGGGCGAGCCCTACGCGGTCACCCCCGAGATCAGCGATCACTTCACCAACTGGCACCCCGGTGCCCCCGACCCGACGAGGCGGTCCTGATGGAGTCGGCATGGATGCAGGTCCTGGCGGCCTATCTTCACGTGCTCGGCGTGGCCGTCTATCTCGGCGGGGCGATCGTCATGGAGTTCGTGGTCGGTCCGGCCCAGAAGGCGATCCCCCCGGCCCAAGCCCAGGTGATGGGCAAGCGCACCGCTGATCGGTTCCTGGTCCTGGTCTGGAGCGCGCTCGGTCTCATCCTCGCCAGTGGGCTGTTGAGGCTGTGGTCGCTGGACAACGAGTCAGTCCTGTTCGGCGAGAGGCTGTGGAGCACCGAGTACGGCCGCACCCTGCTCACCATGGTCAGCCTGTGGACGGTGCTGGTGATCAACGGCAGCATCATCACCTTCGTGCTGCGCCCCAAGCTCACCGGCAAGGTCTCACCCGGGCTCACCGCTGCCCAGGTCCAGACCCACCAGCAGGGCCAGATCCGCGCCGCCTCCATCCTGTCGACGATCACGCGCATAGACCTCGGCATCGCCTTCGTGGTCGCCTTCCTCGGGTCGTCGCTCGGTCTCGGCGGCGTAGAGCGGATGTTCTGATGTGGGGTGCCGATGATCGATACCTTGTGGAAGTTGGCCCATGCTCTCGGCTGGTCAGTGCACCTCGGCGGTGCCCTGGTGATGGAGTTCGTCTGGCGGCCGGCCCAGAAGGGCATGCCCCAGTCCCAGATCGGTGTTGCCTGTCAATGGATGGGCAGGCGCTACCGGTGGATCTCGGCCGTCGCCTTGGCCACTATCGGGGTCTCGGGGCTGGCGATGCTGGTGGACGGCGACCGATCCCTGTCCCTCGGCGAGCCGTACGGCCGCACGATGCTTCTACTCGTGATGCTGTGGGTTGCCCTCGCTGTGGTGCTGGGCGTCCTCAGCTCGAGCGCCCACCCGGGGCTCCACGCGCGCATCCCGTCGGGCGCGAGCGACGAGGAACGCAAGGCGGCGACGGGCCCTGGTAGGTCGGGCCATCGCCCGCATGGACAGGCTGCTCCGTTTGGAACTGGGGCTCACCGCCCTTGCTGCGCTGGTCGGTTCCAGCCTTCACGCAGGCGGGCTTTGGTAACCGTGGGGATCAGCAAGAGTGCAACCGGGATCATGGAGAGCTAGACGTGCCGAAGACCATCGCCATCACTCCTTCTTGGTACTGGCCGGCGGCCATCCCCCGCGTTCTCGGGGTACCCCCGTTCTCCCTGGGCGAAGCCCTGGTGCAGCGCTGGGCGCGGCACCGTCCCGACGACGTGGCTCTCGCCGATAGCAGTGTGCGCCTCACCGGACGCCAGTTCGTCGAACAGGTGATGACCGCCGCGGTCGCCCTGCGCGTTCGGTCCGCCGCCACCCCGGGGCCGGCAAGGTTCTCCGCGGGAGCCAGCGTGGAGGGTGCCGTCCTCCTGCTCGCCGCGCTCGAGGCCGGCATCGCCATCCGCCTCGTCGCCCCGTCGCCGCAACGTGCCCCCGACGACGGCCCCGCGCCGGTGGATGGTGGCTCGCCGATTCGATCGGTGCCGCGGCTCTCGGGCCGGCCACTGCGGTCACCCGCCTCGCAGACCTCGCTTCCGGAGGCGACCCTACCCAGCCCGCCCCTCCGATGCCCTTGGATGCTCGCGTCCTGGGCCTTCCCTCGGGTGGCGACCTGGTATGGCACTCCCACCGCTCGATGGTCGGCGGCGCCCACTCGTTGAGGGCCTTCCTGGGGGCGGCGGCTGCCCGTCCCTGGCTCTCCACCCTTCCCCTGTCCACATGGGAGGGCGTGTACGGCATCACTGTTCCCCTCGCGGCTGGCGCAGGAGTGGTGTTGGCGCCGGGAGGCGATGAGGCGCTCGACGCGATCGCCCGCGAGTCGGTCGCCGTCTCTTCGTGGATGCTCGACGACGCGTTCAACGCCACTCGCGACGCCAAGCGACAGGTCAAGGCAGTACGCGACATCCAGGACCATCTCGTGCTCTGGACCCCCCGGTCTTTCGACCCCGGTGACCGCAGCCGGGTGGGCAAGCTGTTCGGCTGCCCGGCGCTGACAGTGTTCGGCCTTCCCGAGACCGGCCCGATCTTCGCCTCCCACCCCTCCTGGTACATCGATGAGTCGATCGGCATCGCCATCTCGAACGCCTTCGTGGTACCTGTCGACCCTCGATCCGGTCAACCGATCCCCACCCTGTGGGAGCTCGTCGAATCGGCGATGGTCACCGTGTCGTGCCCTGGCCTGTGCGAGGGCTACGAGGGTGATGTCCACCCCGAGAGATGGCGCGACGGCCGTTTCCTGACCGGGTTGATCGCCAGCTCCGATGCCAACGGGATGGTGTATTTGCTGCCCGACTGAGCAGCTCACAAGGCGATGTCCGACCGGTTCGGGCTCTCGCACCAGAGGGGGAACCATGGAAGACGCGTGCAAATCGCTAATCTCGGCCAACACCTACGAGGATTAGCGGACGACGAGATGACCTTCAGCCTGTACGGCCATGGAAACCAGCAATGAGGCTGACCCTTACCAAGCGGGGCGAGTACGGCTTTCGCCTGATGCTCTACCTGGCGGGTCGTCCCCCCGACGAGAGGGTCACCGCCGCCCAGTTGGCCGAGGTGTGCCGCATCCCTGCCGGCAACGTGCCCACCATCATGAGCATGCTGTCGCGGGCTCACATCCTCGCTTGCAGCCCGGGGCGCAACGGTGGTTGCACCCTGGCCCGCGACCCCGCCGACATCTCCACCCTCGAGATCATCGAGGCCCTCGAAGGACAGTTGGAGATCTCTCACTGTCTGCTGGACTCGCGGCGCTGCCACGGTGTCGACCCGGAGTGCGCCGTGCATCACGCATGGAGTGCCGGCCGCGATACAGCCATCGCCGCCCTGGCGCGCACCTCGCTGGCCGATGCGATCGAGCGCGGGCTCGAGCTGTCCGCACTTGTCGCCGCGTCGGACGCCCATGCCCCGACCACCACCAGGCGAGGCCGCCGCTGACTGATCCGGCAGTCGGGGGAGAAGGTTTTCTCTTCGACTTGCCATTTCCTCGTAACACATACTAGGGTAACTATGGTTACGACGTAAGTGGTCCCGGGCGCCGATCGTGGCGATGCCGAGGCGCTTGGGGACCGTCGCGTAAAAGGGGGCCAGGTGGAAACGACAACGCCTACGACTGACGCCACGGGCAAGACTGCTCAGGCGTACAGGGATCGCTGGAGCTGGGATTCTGTCGCGTGGGGAACCCACTGCGTGGACTGCTATCCCGGCAACTGCCCGTACAAGGTGTACGTGCGCGACGGGAAGATCATCCGCGAGGAGCCGGCCGGTAGGTTCCGTCCGGTCGAGGATGGTGTGCCCGACTTCAACCCGATGGGATGCAACAAGGGCGCCTCGTGGAGCCAGCAGCTCTACGACGGTGACCGCTTGATGCACCCCCTGCGCCGCGTCGGCGAGCGTGGTTCGGGTTCGTGGGAGCAGATCAGCTGGGACGAAGCCACCCACCAGATCGCCAGCAAGATGCTCGACATCATCGAGGCCGGCGGCCCCGAGGACGTCGCTCGCGAAGGCACCCCCGAGATCGCCACGGTGGTACCCACCGAGCGCTTCTTCAACACTTTCGGCGGGCGGGCGATGGACCTCCACGCCAGCTTCAACGACTTCTCCATCGGACTTCACGAAACCTTCGGCAAGTTCTGTCCGGTGAGTTCCGGCGACGACTGGTTCAAGTCCGAGCTGATCCTGGTGTGGCACATGAACCCGGCGTTCACCCGCATCCCCCTCTACCACTTCATGCTCGAGGCCCGATATCACGGCGCCGAGATCGTCTCTGTCTCGCCCGACATGAACGCGTCTCACATGCACGCCGACCAATGGGTGCCGATCAAGCCTGGCAACGACGCCGCCTTCGGCCTGGCGATGGTGCAGGTGATCCTCGAGGAGCACATCGGCGACGAGACGTTCATCCGCGAGCAGACGGACCTGCCGATGCTCGTCCGCACCGACACGGGGCGCTTCTTGCGCCAGACCGATGTCGACGGCGACGCCGCCGGGGTGCGCGAGGACCAGCTCTACCACTGGGATCCCGCCCGCGGACTGGTCAGGGCAGATCGCGGCAACCTCCACCTCCACGGCGCGAAGGTGGCCCTGGCCGGCACCTACCAGGTGAAGCTGGCCGACGGTTCGACGGTCGACGTGGAGCCGGTGCAGTCGCGCCTGCGTCGTCACCTCGATGCCAACTACACGCCCGAGATGCAGCAGCCGATCACAGGGGTTCACCCCGACGTGGTGCGCAACATCGCCCGCAAGGCCGCCCGCATGAAGACCAACATCATGCTCGGCTGGAACAGCTGCAAGTACTACCACGGAGACCTCATCGAGCGCACGATGTGCCTCCTCCTGGGCGTCACGGGTAACTGGGGCAAGCACGGCACGGGCATCCGCTCGTGGACGGCAGGCATGATGGACGGCCAGGCGATGGTCATGTCCAAGCAGACTCCGGGCATCGAAGGCACCGAGGCCGTCATGAACGCCCGCGACAACGCCATCGCCGCCGCGCAGGCCCTCGATCCCACCCTCACCGAGGAGCTTGCCTCGCGCGAGATCCAGCTCACCCTGGCCTCTGTGGCCGGCACAAGTCTGCTCGAAGGCACCGAGGGCATCTCCGCGAACTCGGTGGAAGCCTTCTGGTGGTACTACCACGCCGGATTCGCCGACAGGTGGAGAAACCCCAAGTACGGCGACGAAAGCTTGCCGCGCACCTTCCAGGAGTACTTCGACGAGGCCCTCGACAAGGGTTGGTGGCAGGGCGTCGACGGCCCCAAGCCGGAGCACCCGCCGAAGATGCTGATCGAATGCGGCGGCAACATGCTCCGCCGCACCCGCGGCGGACGCACGATCCTGATGGAGAACCTGTGGCCCAAGCTGGAGCTCATCGTCTCCATCGACTTCCGCATCAACGGAACGGGTCTCGAGTCCGACATCTTGCTGCCCGCTGCCCAGCACTACGAGAAGCTGGCCTACCACATCCCCACACCTCACCAGATGATGATGACCTTCTCCGATCGCGCCGCAGCGCCGGCTGGCGAAGCCAAGCCGGAGTGGGAGATCTACCAGCTGATCCTGGCCAAGTTCGTGGAGGAAGCGGAGCGCCGGGGGATCACCGAGTACCGCAACCGCCTGGGTCAGACCTACGACGCGCCGAGCTCCCTGAACCGCTTCACCATCAACGGGCATCTCACCACCGAGGAGCAGATGGCCGACGAGCTCATCCGCGACGCGGCCTACGTAGGCGTGGTGCCCGACGACACCACCCTGGAGACGATGCGCGAGCAGGGTCATGTACGGCTCACCGGATGGGGCATGTCGATGTTCGCCCTCGCCCAGGCGTCGCCCTTCGAGAAGGACCGCACCCACACCCCGTTCCGCAACCATGTCGAGATGGGCGATCCCTTCCCCACCTACAACCGTCGGGCCCAGTTCTACATCGATCACCCGTGGTGGTTGGAGGCCGGCGAGGAGTTGCCGGTGCACAAGCCCAACCCGGCAGCGGGCGGTGACCATCCTCTGCGGATGACTTCGGGCCACAACCGGTGGTCGATCCACTCGATGAACCAGGCCAACAGGGTGCTGCTCGAGACCCACCGCGGCTACCCGGTGCTCGAGGTTTCGCCGGTCGATGCCGAAGCACGCGGGGTCGCCGACGACGAGCTGGTGCGCATCTGGAACGACCTCGCCGAGTTCCGCTGCAAGGTGAAGGTCTGCGCCGGCGTTCAGCCCGGCCAGGTCATCTCCTACAACGGCTGGGACCCACACCAGTACGACGCCTGGATGGGAGCGAACGAGATCGAGGCCGGGATGGTCAAGTGGATCGCCTTCGCCGGCGGATACGGACAAATCAACTACACGCGGTCGGAGTGGCAACCAATACCCACCGACCGCGGGGTGCCGTGCAACTTCGAGAAGGTGGAGGCCTGACAGTGCAGATCACACAAGTGTCGACCGATCTCGGTGATCCCGGTGCCCCGGGATGGTCCGCGATCGCCAATGAAGACGTCAGCCTGGCGCCCGTCCCGCTCGACTCCCAGCCAACGGAGTACATCCGCACCAAGTGGGCGAACCTCCCGTATGGGAACGTCGCCGGAGTGAAGGTGGCTGCAGCCCACGACGGCGTCACCGCCTGGGTGAGGCTGGAGTGGTCGGCCACGGTGGCCGAGCGCAGCGAGTTCCCCGATGGCGCAGGCGTGTACTGCCCGACAGGAGAGGGTGCATCGGCTGCCACAATCGGCAGTACCGAGGCACCGGTGGACCTCGTTGTGTGGCATGCAGGTCGCGGCGCCCGTGCTCTTCGGGCCACCGGACCCGGGTGCTTCCGTCCAGTGGAAGACGGTGCGGCGGCACAGGCGGCGCAACCCGCCCCTGGCCGCTGGTCCGTCGTGTTCGCCCAGCAGCTCGACACCGTTCGAACTGCCGGCCGCATCGGCGTCGTCGTGTGGGACGGCGCATGTGAAGAGCGTGCAGGTATCGGTGCGGCGACGCCCGATTGGCTCGAAGTGACCATTGGGTCCTGACAGGAGGATGACCGTGTCGACAGAAGTTATGCGTGCGGGGTCGGGGGCCATGCGGCAGATCGCAATGGTGTTCGACCTAAACAAGTGCATGGGCTGCCAAGCCTGTTCAGTGGGCTGCAAGGTGCTCTGGACCCAAGAGGAGGGTGAGGAGCACCAGTGGTGGATGTCCGTCAACACCCAGCCTGGGCAGGGCGCCCCCAAGGGTTGGGAGGACATGGGCGGAGGGCTCAGCGGCGGTAACCCCGTGGCCGGTCACCAGCCCACCAGAGCCGAGTTCGGTGGTGGTTGGGATTTCAACTACCAAGAGGTCTTCTACGGTGGCAAGGGCAGCTCCGTGCACCTGAAGCCCACCGAAAAGGGTGACGGCACAACCAAGTGGGGCATGAACTGGGACGAGGACCAGGGTGCCGGCGAGTACCCCAACTCGTACTACTTCTACCTGCCTCGTCTGTGCAACCACTGCACCCGGCCGGTGTGCGCCGAGGCCTGCCCCACGGGTGCGATGTACAAGCGCCACGAGGACGGCATCGTCCTGCGCGACGAGGACGTGTGCCAGGGCTCACGGTTCTGCATGGAGGCCTGCCCCTACAAGAAGATCTACTTCAACTACGCCCGCAACGTGGCTCAGCACTGCATCATGTGCTTCCCGCGTCTGGAGGAGGGCGTCGCCCCGGCATGCGCTCGCCAGTGCCCGGGCCGGTTGGCCTTCGTCGGTTACCTCGACGACACCGACGGCCCGATCCACAAGCTGGTCAACGAGTGGGGTGTCGCCATCCCTCTGCACGCCGAGTACGGCACCGGTCCGAACATCTTCTACGTGCCGCCCCTGGCGCCCTACCGGCTCCACGAGGATCTGTCCATCGACTACGACACCCCGCGCATCCCCGACGCCTACCTCGAGTCCCTGTTCGGGCCGAAGGTGCATCCGGCGCTGGCCAAGCTCAAGTCCGAGCTCGAGGTTGTTCGTAGCGGAGGATCGTCGGTCATTCTCGACACCCTCATCGTCTACAACTGGGCCGACCTGTTCGGTCCCTTCACCACAGACCCGGCCACCCTCGATCGCTCACCCGAATCGGTGGCGGTCCGGCTCACCCAGAAGACCTGAGCCAAGAGCTCTCGAACAAGAGAGCCAACCCAAAAGAGTCGAGAGAGGTAACTGAATGTTTGCGTACTCACTATCCGGTCTCAAGGTTGACCCCGCCTCTGTGGGCGATGTGCTCGAGGTCGAAGAGAGCGAGCTCACGGCTCGCAGCGCGGTGTACCAGGTGCTCGGCCAGCTGTTCAGCGCGCCGGACGAAGAGCACCACGCCAAGGTCATCGACGGCAGGTGGGTCAAAGAGCTCGAGGTCGCGGCCGAGCTGCTGGCTTTTCCGTGGGAGATCGGTGAGTGCCCGGATCCCGGCGACGCGGTCGCCCACCGCGCCGAGTACGACCGTCTCTTCTTCGCCGACGTAGGTGGGTTGAGCCGCATGTGGGGCGGCGCCCACAGCGGGGATCGGGCCCAGCTTCTGGTGGAGTTGCAGAGGTCGTACGAGTACTACGGCCTCGGTGCCGGCGAGGCCGACGTACCTCCCGATCACCTCGCTGCAGAACTCGACTATCTCCAGTACCTCACCTTCAAAGAGGCGGCATCCAGCTCGCCGCGCCTCGGTAAGTCGTTCCGCCGCGCCCAGCTCGACTTCCTGTCGCGCCAACTCGGCGCCTGGTTGCCCACCCTCGCCGAGCAGGTGGCGGCCGCCGGCCCAGCCCCCTTCTGGGCGTGGGCGATGGGGCGTCTCACCACTTTCGTCACCGCCGATACGGCGTGGGCGAACAGTTGACCCCAACGAAGGGCGCTACTCCGGGCCTGTCCGGGCCTTCTCGCCGGCCGCGAATCTGCGAACATGAGACCGCCGTTCGGCGGATGGTCGCATGAGACGGTGTTGGAGCAGCAATGAGCTACCGCGTAGGACCGACGTGTGATGGGTGCGGAATGTGCGCCCTCGCCTGTCCGCGCGGCGCAATCCACCTCTCCGGGGATCCCGATGTGCCTTACACAGTGGTCCTGCTCGACTGCAACGACTGTGGCAGCTGTGTCGTCGTCTGTCCCCGCGAGGCCCTTGCGCCAGATCCTGGGTGGGCCGAGTGCATGGGACGTGGTTGCCCCCTGTCGACCGACAGGTTCGCCGACTGGCAGTGCACCGAGGGTCGCCGACGTTGCCCGGAGTGCGGCAATGCTCTGTGGACCAACCCCGCATTGGGCCGCTGGGTTTGCCTGCGATGTGAACTCGGCTCCAAAGTCGCTTGCCCCAAGGTCCGCAAGGCTGCGGCCCAGCTTCAACAAGTCCCCCAGGCCACAGCGCCACCCGGTTGACATTTTGCCCGCCGGTCACACCAACTTCGGAGTCGTCGATGAACACACCTTCTGATCCTGTACTCCTCGTAGCCGGCGAATCCGGCCTGTGCACCGTTGGCCTCGATGGGGTCGTGCTCGCCACCGAATTGGAGGGTGAGCCGGTCGTCTCGGTTGCTGTAGCGGGGGAGTGGTGCTTCGCCGCCGTCCAGGGCCGCGGGGTGTTGCGTCGTCAACAAGGCGGCGAGTGGGAAACCCTCGGGCTCGAAGGTGAGATCCTGTGGACCATCACCGGTCGCGCCGACGGGGTGGTCTTTGCCGGTGTCGAGCCGGCCGCGATCTGGAAGCTCGGCGACGGCGAACCTGATCAGCTCAGCGCCCTTGGCGATGTCGCCGGTGCAGGCGACTGGGAGTCGCCGTGGGGGCCAGCCGATCTGGGGTCGATCGTCGTCGACGGAGACCGTCTGATCGTGGGTATCGAGATCGGCGGGGTCGCGGTTTCCGGCGATGCCGGTCAGCACTGGGAGGCACGCAACGAAGGGCTCTTCGACGATGTGCACCGGGTGGCAGCCGATGGCAGCGAGATGTGGGCCACCACCGGCCTCGGCCCCCACCTCAGTCGCGACGAGGGCCGGAGCTGGTCGTGGGAGGCCGACGGCATCGACCGCGGCTACACCCAAGGGCTGGCCCTCGGGCCAGACTCTGTCTTCGTCAGCGCATCTTCGGGCCCGCCTTCGCTGTGGGGGCCCGAAGGCGCCGAAGCTGCGATCTTCAGCGCGAGCCGCAGCCCGGGTCCATCGCATTGGCACACCGCGTTCAGCGACTTCACCGGCAACGTCGACCGCCAAGCGCTGGCCGTGTCCGGTTCTCTCGTCGTCGCCGTCACCACCGATGGAGAGCTGCTCGTAAGTCGCGAACGGTGGGGTCGGCTGGTCCGTCCACCGTGGGCTCCCGCCGGCCACGTCTATAGCCCTGCGCTGAGTGGGCTCAGTGTGTCCACTGACACACTGTGAGCCGGTGCGCTGGGCTCGCTCGGCCACGAATTGATATGTTAGCTTTCCTAGCGAGAGTTACCCAAGACTGAATTTCGGACGCTGCGGGGGCAGCACAAATGACCAAGGAGGGGTATCCATGGTTGACGATCGTTTCGATGTGGTGATCGTTGGAGGAGGGCACAACGGAAGTACGTTGGCCGCCTACCTGGCGAAGTCCGGTGTCAGCGTGTGCGTGCTCGAAGCTCGCCCCGAATGTGGTGGCGGCCAGGAGAACACCGAGCCCATCCCGGGGTTCCGTATCGACCCCCACGCCACTTATCTCTACGGAGGCGCGGCTCCTGGTTTCGACCAGTTGGAGCTGTGGAAGTACGGCTTCCGGATGGTCTATTACGCCTCGATGTCGGGCGTAGTCACCCTCGACGGCGTGGCCGCCAACATGGGCGGGCGCTGGCGCCCCGACCTGGGTGAGGAGTCCCGCAAGCGCTTCGCCGGCACCAAGACCGGCGGGGGCGACCTCTTCGGCGCCCTCGACGAGCCGGCCATGCGCGAACTGCTCAGGGCCCTCTTCTGGACTCCGCCCCACCCTGCCTCGGTCGAGGTCGAGGAGGCGGACCTGCCCTGGTGGCAGGTGTTCCGCAAGTATCTCCCGGGCATCTACAGCGATCGCCTGCTCGACATGAGCTATGTCGACTTCCTCGACGAGTTCGTGGACTGGGAGCCCGCGAAGGTGCTCGCCGCGTTCGGCGCCTGGTACTGCGGCGCCCATCCCAACTGGGACGGCATGCTCCTGCCCGCTCTGGGCGGCACGATGCTGTTCAGCTACTCGTCGGGCGCGCCGCGAGGCGGCATGCACACTTACGCCCACGCCATCATCCGCTGCGCCCTGGCCCACGGGGCCCGCATCCTCACCAACTCACCGGTCGAGGAGATCATCGTCCAAGGACGGACGAGCTGTCGGAGTGAAGCTGGCGGCTTCCGCCTCCTACCCGGAGAAGACGATCTGGGCCGACAAGGCCGTGGTGTCGGGCGTCGACGTCAAGCAGACCATGCTCGACCTCGTCGGCCCGTCTCACCTCGACGCCTCCTTCACCCAGGGCATCCGCGACGTCTCCCTGAAGGGCGGCTGCCTCTACGTCATCTCGGTCATCTGCCGCGAGTTGCCGAAGTATCACGGACCGCGACGACGCCTTCCCCTACGAGGTGTACCCGTCGTGTGTGGTGGCACCGGCCGACTCGATGGACTTCTTCCACAACCAGACGGAAGACGCCTACTCCTACAAGCAGAGGCCACGGCTCGACCCTGCGCACATGACGATGATGATCTGCACCCACGACCTGTACGACCCGACTCGCTGCCCCGAGGGCTACCACGTCCTGTCGCCGATCTACCTCGAGATGCCGCCGCCGCAGTACGACGTCGAACGGGCCCGAGGGCGTCAACCGCGACAAGGCCGAGATCACCGAGGCCGCGATCGAAGCTGATCGCCGAACTGGCCCCGAACATGACCGGCGACAACATCGTCGACGTGTTCGTCAACACGCCCTACGACTCGGAGTTCCGCAACGCCGGGCATGTCGGGCGGCAACTGGTACGGCGCCCGCCAGTCGGCCGACCAGTGGTTCCACGACACCGCCCGCTGCCGGAGCTGTCCCGGTACCGCACCCCGATCGACGGCCTGTACCTGTGCAACCAGACCTCCCACCCCGGTGGCCTGTGCCTGATGGCGGTGCCCTACAACCTGATGCACATCCTCATCGACGACGGCATCGTCGAACCCGGGCCGATGGTGGTACCCGTCGCCCTGGTACATCTCCGACAACGCAGACCGCCTCGACCACGGGAGGCATGATGCGCGAGGCCTACAACGTTCGAACCGCCAGAGACAGATCCTCGACGAGTTCCCCGAGGAGTCCACGTTCGACGTGCGTCGTGATCGGTGGGCCCAACGGGCTCATGACCGCCGCCTACCTCGCCCGCTCCGGGCTCAAGATCCTGCGTCCTCGAGCGGCGCCACGAGATCGGTGGCGGTCTCGCCACCGAGGAGACCCTGTTCCCGGGCTACTACACGAACCCTCACGCCGTCTACCACATGATGACCGACTACATGCCGTGTTCCGCGACTTCGACTTCGGTCGCGCACGGTCTGACGTTCGTCAAGCCCAACGCGCAGACAGCGACCGTCTTCTCCGACGGCTCGAGCCTGGTGCTGTGCCGCAGGTCGAGGACACGCAAGGACTCGATCGCCAAGTTCTCCCGCAAGGACGCTGCCGACCTTCGGCCGGGTGATGCGCCAGTGGCGCCGCCTGGTCGACGACATCGTCGCCCCTGGCGACCTACCTGCCACCGGTGGCACCGCTCGACATGATCGAGGCCTTCGAACGCACCGAGGAAGGCCGTGAGGTACTGCGGCTAACCGAGATGTCGCCGGTCGAGATCATCGACGAGTACTTCGAGAACGACCGGGTGAAGACCATCCTGCTCTATGCGGCGTGCATGTGGGGCCTCGACCCCCACGACACCGGGCTCGGCTTCATGGTTCCTCTCCTCATCGACAGGTCGATGAACAAGGCGGTCTGCTACGGCGGGTCGCACAAGTTCGCCGGCACCCTCTCGCGGATCATCCACGCCAACGGCGGTGCCATCCTCGACAACTCCGAGATCACCAAGATCCTCGTCAGCGACGGCAAGGTCACCGGAGTCGAAGCCTTCGACGGCCGGGTCATCCACGCCAAGGCCGTGCTGTCGAGCCTGCCTCCGCCCCAGACCTTCGGTGGGCTGATCGATCGCCAGCATGTGCCCAGCGATCTCGCCGAGGCCGCCGATAGCTGGGAGTGGGAGCACTGGTCGTTCTTCACCGTGGCCGCTGCCACGGCGGAGCAGCCGATGTTCGAGGCCGACGACCCGTGGGTGAACGACGCGTTCATGAACATCATCGGCTACGACTCCACCGATCAACTGCTCGACCAGTGGGCGGCAGTGCGCGGTGGCGCAATCGGCCCCACCCCTGGTGGCCATGCAACGGTCGAGACCGCGTTACGACCCCACCCTGCCCAGGGTGCCCGGTCATCACGTGTCCTTCCTGCAGACCCATGTGCCCGGCAAGATCGAGGGGGGCTGGAAGGCCCACCACGACGAGATGATCGACCGTCAGCTCGAGATCTGGCAACGGTACGCCCCCAACCTGACTCGCGAGAACATCCTCGTGCGCAACGGCGAGAGCCCGCTCGACATCGAGACCCGGCTGCCCAACATGGTCAACGGCTCGATCAAGCACGGCGACTACAACGCTCTGCAGATGGGCGTCTTCCGACCCCACGACTCTTGCGTGGCCGGCCGGGCACCGATCGAAGGGCTCTACCTCTGTGGCGCCTCGTCGTACCCCGGTGGCCTCGTCATCGGCGGACCCGGCTACATCGCCGCCACCTCGGTGGTCGAGGATCTGGGAGCCGAGAAGTGGTTCGAGATGCCGCGTTGGGTGCAGCAGTACAACGACACCTACTTCGCCGATCTCGACTGAGGAGCTGACATCACGTGAAGCTTCGCTCTAAGGGGCTCGGTCGCAAAGAACTGGTCATGGATTTCCGTGAGTACACGGTCACCCGAGACGGACCTGAGGTGCTCGTCACCGGCCAGATCAAGGAGCCGGTGAAGTGGGACTTCTCCATCCGCATCAGCCAGGAAGACATACCAGGGATGTTGAAGATCGGGCTCAACCGCCATTTCCTGCGCCTGATCGTGCGCTGGGTGCTGCACCTCAAGCCCGAGGCCATCGCGGCCCCGACGGCTCCAGTCAGGGCAGGGGCCGCAGCAGCCACCGAACCCGATCTCAAATCTCTTTCGCGCAAGGACCGCAGGGCTGCGAAGAAGGCCTTGAAATCTGATACGCAGGCACCAGAAGTTGCCGACGCGACGGACACCACGAACGAACCCGAGATCGATCTTGTGGAGATCGAGGAGGAGGAATCAGAATGAGCGAATCCAACACCTATGACGCGATAGTCATCGGGGCGGGTCACAACGGGCTTTGTCTGGCGGCCTACATGGCCCGCTCAGGGCTGCGCACCGCGGTGATCGAGCGTCGTCACGAAGAAGGCGGCGGGGTCAACACCGAGGAGCCCTTGCTCCCCGGCTACCGCTTCAACATGCATGCCCAGTACATGGAGTTCTTCGACATCATGCCGATGATTCGCGACTTCGACCTCGAGGGGTTGGGTTTGCGCACGGTGATGCCAGAGGCGCAGGCGGGTATTGCCTTCGCCGACGGACGTCCGCCGATCATCTTCCACCGGCCCGACCTGCTCGACCGCACCCACGCCAGCATCGCCCGCTACTCGAAGGCCGACGCCGACATGTATGTCGAGCTGAAGAAGAGGGCGATGATGATGGAGCAGCCCCTCGCTGCCGGGCTCTACAACCCGCCGACGCCGATGAATCCCATCGAAGGGGCGGCGATGCTCGAGCTCGTCTGGGGTGACCTCGGCGTCTCGGCGCACTTCGCCACCAAGACGGTGAAAGTGGTCATCGACGAGCTGTTCGAGACCTCCGAGATGAGGGCCCTGCTCTACCGCACCAGCGTCGAGTGGGGCTATCCCATCGACACCTCCGGCATGGGCATGGGGTTCCTCACCTTCATCATGTGGACGATGGGCAACTGGAAGTTGGCCATGGGCGGCACCCACAGCCTCGCCAAGGCGATGACCCAGGCCTGCTACGCCGAAGGTGTCGACCTGATCGAGAACACCTGCGTCGACAAGATCCTGATCGAGGACGGTCGGGCCGTGGGTGTTCGCACCCGTCGTGGCGACATCCGTGCCACCAAGTGCGTCGCCTCCAACGCCGACCTGCAGCAGACGATGCTCGACATGGTGGGGCCGGAGAACCTGTCGGAACTGTGGCAGAAGAGGTCGAAGGCATTCCGCTACGGCCCGAGCCATGTGCTCGGCACGCCGACGTTCTGCCTCATCGACGCTCCGAAGTACAAGTCGGCCAAGCACGACCCCGAGATCGACCGCTGCTTCTACACGGTTGTCGGCTTCGACGGTGAAGTCGACATGGCCCACTACATCCGCGACTCCTACGGCGGCCGCATGCCCGAGCCCGGCGCGGGCACCTGGGTCAACAGCCTGTGGGACCGCTCCCAGGCACCTGCCGGGCGGCATTGCGCTACCGGCTGGTACTTCTTGCCGCCGGCGAGCGCGCTGAGCGCCGAGGAGTGGCAAGACGTGCGCGACACCTTCAACGACCGCTTCCTCGACAAGTGGCGTCAGGCTGCGCCGAACATGACGGCCGACAATGTGCTGGCCCACCGCCTGTACACACCGGACCAGATGGAGCGCAAGAACATGATGCGCGAGGGCGACTTCTCCAACGGAGAGTTCTCCCCCGACCAGCTCGGCACCAACCGGCCCTTCCCCGAGGCGTCCAACTACCGCACCGAGATCGACGGGCTCTATCTCTGTGGATCCTCGGCCTTCCCCGGTGGGGGCATCCACGCTGCCGCCGGCTACAACGCGTTCAAGGTGATCGCCCAGGACAACGGCCTCGCCAGTCCTGCCACGGAAGCGCGGGGTTACTGATGTCCTCCGACCACACTCACCACTGGTACCACCGGTCCGACACCAACCTGGCGAAGGGAACTCCCCGACATGCGTGACTCATGTGACGTGATCATCATCGGAGCAGGCCACAACGGCCTGACTCTCGGCTCGTACCTCGCTCGCAGTGGTCTCGACGTGATCGTGCTCGAGAAGCGCCACGAAGAGGGTGGGGGCCTGTGCACCGAGGAGCTCACCGGGGTCGGCTTCCTGCACAACATTCACGCCAACTACCACACCTTCGTCGACATGGCCCCGCCCGTGCTCGACCTCGATGTGCGCGGTCACGGCGTGGAGTACGTGCGCCCTGAGGTGCAGATGGCCTCGATCTTCGAGGACGGCACCGCTCTCACGGTGCACACCGACATGGACAAGACCCTTGCCTCGATGGCCCGGTTCAGTCAACAAGACGCAGACACCTTCAGCCGTCTTTACGGCGAGGCCCACGGCTATGTCGAGCTCTTGCTCGGCACCCTCATGTATCAGCCGCCGATGTCGGTCAAGGAGCTCACCAAGGCCCTGGCCGCCTTCGGGGTCGAGGACCGCTCCGAGTTCTTGTCGGTGAAGTTGCGCCGCATGACGATCAACCAGTTCCTCGATAAGCACTTCACCCACCCGAAGGTGAAGATGCACCTCGCGTTCCACGGTGCGGTCTGCGGCTACACCAACGACGTGGCCGGTCTGGCGATCGGCTACCCCCTGCTCGTCGGCAAGATGGACAACTGGCACCTGTGTGTCGGCGGTTCGCACCGTTTGGCCCATGCCCTGTGGCGTGGGATGGCCCAGGCCGGTGGGGTGATGATCAGCGATGCCGACGTGTCGAGCATCATCGTCGAGAACGGTCGCGCAGTTGGCGTGCAGCTCGCCGGCGGTGAGCAGATCACGGCCCGCCGGGCCGTGTGCTCCACGGTCGATGTCGAGCAGACCTTCCTCAAGTTCATCGACCCTCAGAACCTGAGCGACGAGTTCCGTGAGAGGGTGGCCACCAAGGTGGTCCACAAGGACTGGAGCCTGTTCTCGGTTCACGCTGCCATGAACGCCGCGCCCCAGTACGAGGCAGCCGCCTTCGATGCCGACGTCGACAGGGCGTGGGTGGTCAACCTCGGTTATGGCTCACCCGAGGAGCTCAACGAGGATTGGCGCATCATCCGCGGTGGAGGTCTGCCCGACCCGCGACCCAACGCCGCGGTGAACTCGCTCTACGACCCCACCGACGCCCCGCCAGGACACTTCACCGGTCTTCTGCGCCAGTTCGCCCCTTACGAGGTGAACGGTGGGGGGGCAGGTCAGTGGGAAACTCTCGGCCGCTGGTACGGGGAGCGTTGCATCGATGCCTGGGCGCGCTTCGCCCCGAACATGCGCGACGCGATCATGGACTGGGTGCCGTTCACCCCGCTCGACATCTCGCGCAAGATGGTCAACATGGTGGCTGGCGACTGGATGATGGGCGAGATCTCGCTCGACAACATGCTCGACCAGAGGCCCCTGCCAGAACTCGGCCAATACCGCACGCCGGTTGAGGGCCTCTACATGGCGGGCTCCACCCAGCACCCCCACGGGTTCATCACCTTCGGGCCGGCTTACAACGCCCTCCAGGTCATCGCCGACGACCTCGGCCTGGACCCCTGGTGGCGGAAAGTCTGATCTGATCAGCGTCGGTGATCACCATCGACGAACACAGGGCCGCCGGCGAGGCGGAAGTCGACCACCGCCTGCGTGTCCTGGCGGGAGGAACTCTCGCGCTCACCCTGGCGCTTGTCGCCCTCGGTGGGGCGGTGAGGGCCACTGACTCCGGGTTGGCCTGTCCGGACTGGCCGTTCTGCTACGGCCAGGTCATCCCGCGCCAGCACGACATCCCCGCGGAGTCGGGATACACCCTGTGGAACGTCTGGCTCGAGCACTCCCACCGGCTCGTGGCCAGCCTTGTCAGCGTGCTCATCGCCGTGCTGGTCGGGTGGGCTTTGCTGCGCCACCGGGGCCGGCGCGAGATTCTTTGGCCGGTGGTCGCGGCCCTCGTGGCGGTCCTGGTGCAGGCGACTCTTGGCGCCCTCGTGGTGCTCCACCTCTTGAAGGCCGAACTGGTGACCGCCCACCTGGGGATGTCGATGGTGGTGGTGGCCTGCCTGGTATTCCTCGTCGCCACGACATCGACGGGTTGGCACTGGCCCTCAGGTCGGTGGCACGCTGGTTCGGGTGCTCTCGGGAGGGCGGCGATGGTGGTGAGCGCGATCGTGCTGACCCAGATCCTCGTCGGCGGACAGGTCACCGGGATGCATGCCGCGCTCGCGTACGGCACCGACCCGCTGAGGTTCGACGGAGATCTGATGCCCCAGTGGCCGACGACGTCGGCAGAGGCGATCCACGTCAGCCACCGGCTGTTGGCCGGCGTCGTAGTCGTGGCCGTGCTCGCTCTCTCTTGGGCCGTTGTCCGGTGCCATCGCAGGTCGTCGTCGGCGCTTCACCCGGGCGCCAGAATTGCGGCAGTGGTGCTCTGCGTGGCTGTGCTCGGCCAGATCGGCCTGGGGTTCGCCAACATGTGGCTACTCCTTCCACCGGAGCTCGTCACCGCCCACCTCGCCGTGGCGAGCTGGGTATGGACCTCATCGGTCGCGCTGACCGTGGTCGTGAACCTCGTGCCCGTCAGTACAGGAACATCGGTTTGCCGAGTAGGTGGCTGACGTGCGCCCGGTACTGATCCTTGTCGTATAGCTCGTCGACATCCACCCGCTTGAGCCCGGAGGCGCAGGTCTCGATCGGCACGGTGGTGTAGATGCCGTTCTGCAGGGCGACCATGACACCTGCGTGGCCCTTGGCGAGTTCCTGAACGGCGAGGCTGCCGTATGAAAGGGCGACCATTCGGTCCAGGGAGTCCGGTGAGCCGGAGCGCATCAGGTAGGCGAGTTGCTGGTTGACCACGTCGATGCCGGTGATCTCCTTCAACGTCTCGCCGAGCAGAACTCCGATGCCGCCGAGCTTCTTGTGACCGAAGGCATCCTCTTTGCCTCCCTCGACGACCTGACCGTCGATCATGCTCGCCCCCTCGGACACGACGACGATCGCATAGTTGCTCGGGTTCTTGGCACGGTCCTCGACGAGGAACCCGGCGAGCCTCTGGACGTCGAAGGGCACCTCGCTGATGAGAGCCCTGTCGGCGTCGGACAGGTAGGCCGACACGAGCGCCGTCTCACCGCTGTTGCGCCCGAACAGCTCGACGATGGCCAGCCGTTCATGACTTCCGGCGGGGGTACGTAACGAGTTGATGTACTCCACGCTGCGGGTGACAGCGGTGGAGAACCCGATGCAGTAGTCCGTGCCGAACACGTCGTTGTCCATCGTCTTGGGGATGCCGACGACCCTCACCCCCTCCTGGTGGAGGCGGACGGCGAACGACAGGGTGTCGTCGCCGCCGATGGCGACCAGGGCATCGATGCCGAGATGCTCGAGGACCTTCAGCACGTGGGCTGTGCAGTCGACCCGGTCCGTTCCCTCGGGGGTGTAGTCGGAGGCGAGGAATGCGGGGAGATCGGTTCTGCGTACCTTCTGGGGGTTGGTACGCGAGGTGTGCAGGTGGGTGCCGCCGTAGCGGTCGATCGTGCGCACCCCGAGCCTGCTGAGCGGCTCGACCCATTCAGGCTGGGAACGGGTATCGGCGGGGTCGAAGTTGAGCAGGCCGGCCCAGCCCTTGCGGATGCCGAGGACCTCCCAGCCGTTGCTGTCTGCCTGGTTGACGACAGCCTTGATGCACGGGTTGAGACCCGGTACGTCGCCGCCGCCGGTGAGGATGCCGATTCGCATGCCCGGCAGGGTAACGCGACGACTCCACGGCTGGGGCCGGATCGCCCGACGAGAGCACATGGCGCGCCGCTGACTAACGTGCGCCCTCATGGAGATTTCGTTGAACGGCAAGGTCGCTCTCGTCACCGGAGCGTCGAAGGGAATCGGCCGGGCCATCGCGGCCACGATGGCAGCATCCGGAGCGAAGGTGATGCTCGCCTCGCGCAAGCTCGACCAACTCCAGGCGGCAGCCGCCGAGATGGAGGGTGAGACCGATGTCTTCGCCGCCAACGCCGGCGACACCGATGCCGGTCGGGCTTGCGTGGCGGCCACGATCGAGCGCTTCGGGGGGCTCGACATCCTGGTCAACAACGCTGCCACCAACCCCTACCTCGGCGCCACCCTGGGTGTCGACGAAGGCCGATTCGACAAGACCTTCCAGGTGAACCTGCGTGGGCCGTTGTTCTGGTGTCAGGCGGCCTATGACCAGGCGTTCAAGGACAAGCCGGGCGTGATCATCAACATCGCCTCGGTCGGTGGGCTGCGCGCCGAGGGTTCGCTCGGCGTCTACAACCTCACCAAGGCGGCCCTCATCCACCTCACCCGGCAGCTCGCCGGCGAGATCGGACCCACCCGTGTGGTCGGGATCGCCCCGGGTTTGGTTAAGACCGACTTCGCCGCCTACCTCGTCGACAACTTCGGCGAGCGATTGGCACAGCAGCTGCCCATGGGGCGGATCGGTGATCCCCAGGACATCGCCAACCTCGCCGTGTTCCTGGCCTCGGATGCTGCCTCGTGGATCACCGGCGAGACGGTCGTGATCGACGGTGGCGCGGGAGTGCGCACCGCCGTCTGATCACGTTCCCGACTTGGAGTCGTGTGGGGTTCAGCGAGCGCGGTGACGCCCGCGGGCGCGACCGGCACTGTTCGGATGCGCGCTGCGTGATGGTGCCGCCGGGTTGGACCGGGGGCCCCGTGCATTGGATGTGGCCGGACGGGCCTGCGAGGTCTGGGGGGCGATGCGCCTGGTGGGCGCGGCCGGGCCGGCCAGCTCGCCGAGCAGGGGGTGGGCGGCATGCACAGCAGAGGTGAGGATCGGCTTGATTCCTGCGGCGCGGGTCATCGAGTTCACGTCCTTGCGCTGCTCGGGCGTCATCACGGTCACCACCAGGCCTTCGGCGCCGGCGCGGGCGGTACGGCCCGAACGGTGCAGGAATGCCTTGTGCTCGGCCGGCGGGTCGACGTGGATGACGAGACGGATGTCGTCGACGTGGATGCCGCGGGCGGCGATGTCGGTTGCCACGAGTACCTTCACCTTGCCGGCAGCGAAGTCGGCCAGGTTGCGCTCGCGGGCGTTCTGGGAAAGGTTGCCGTGCAGTTCGACGGCGGGGATGCCCGACTGGCCGAGCTGCTTGACCAGCTTCTTCGCCCCGTGCTTGGTGCGGGTGAAGAGGAGGGAGCGGTCGTGGCCGGCGGCAAGGCGGGTGACGACGGCGAGCTTCTCGGGGAAGGGGGTCTCGACGAGGTGGTGGGTCATCTCTTCGACCGGCGAGTCGGCGGGGTCGAGGGCATGGGTGACCGGGTCGTGCATGTAGCGGTCGATCAGCACCTTGACGTCCTTGTCGAGGGTGGCCGAGAACAAGAGGCGCTGTCCGTCGGCCGGGGTGCGGTCGAGGAGGCGCTTGACGCCGGGCAGGAAGCCCATGTCGGCCATGTGATCCGCTTCGTCGAGGACGGTGATCTCGACCTTCTCCAGCCGGCAATGGCCCTGCTGGATGAGGTCCTCCAACCTGCCGGGGCAGGCGATGATGATGTCGACGCCTGAGCGCAGAGCCGACGTTTGGTTGCCGAACCCGACACCGCCGTAGATGACGGTGTGGCGCAGGCCTGCCGACTTAGCGAGGGGGGCGATGACGGCCGCGACCTGGTTGGCCAGCTCGCGGGTCGGTACCAGTACCAGTGCCCGCGGCGACCCGGGGCGGGGGCGCTGGGGCGTTGCCGCGAGGCGGGTGACGAGGGGGATGGCGAAGGCGAGGGTCTTGCCGCTACCGGTCTTGCCACGACCGAGGAGGTCGCGTCCGGCCAGTGAGTCGGGGAGTGTGGCGGTCTGGATGGGGAAGGGTTCGGCGATGCCGGTGGCGGCGAGCGCAGCGACAAGGGCCGCGGGAACGCCGAGGGACGCGAACGATCGCGCCGGGGACATGGTGGTCATGGGGGTAGCTCTCTGTAAGGGGTGGCCGTGTCTGCACGTCGCACTGCTCACTGAAGGAACAACCGCTGCACTCGACCGTTGGGGCAACCGTGCCGCAACGGGAACACCCTACCGGGTATCCCGCGCGAACGTGGGGAACTCTCTCGCCAAGGACGCTCCCGGTGGGGGTGTTTCGCGCCCTTGTGCGCGAAAACCCGCAGTTCTGACGGGGTTTCGCGCCCGATGGACAGAAATGGCGGGGTTTCGCGCCCAATGGTTGGGGGGCGGTCGCCGGGCCGGCTCGCGGCTGTGAGACTGTGCTTTGACGGGATGAGAGTGGGGGAGACCGATGAGTGAGGTTCAGTCAGGGCAGGTTCCATCGCAGGCGCGGGTCGTGGTGATCGGCGCCGGCATAGTCGGCAACTGCCTGGTCGGTCACCTCAGCCGTCTCGGCTGGACCGACATCGTGCTGCTCGACAAGGGCCCCCTGCCCAACCCCGGCGGCTCCACCGGCCACGCGTCGAACTTCATCTTCCCGACCGACCACAACAAGGAGATGGCGTTCCTCACGGTCGAGAGCCAGAGGCAATATGAGGAGCACGGGTTGAACACCACGTGCGGCGGGATCGAGGTCGCCCGCACTCCCGAGCGGATGGAGGAGTTCAAGCGGCGGATGACCTCGGCCAAGGCCTGGGGCATCGACGCCAGGCTGGTCACCCCGGCCGAGATCAAGGAGATGGTGCCCTTCATCAATGCCGAGATCCTCCTCGGGGGATATCTCACACCCAGTGTGAGCGTGGTCGATTCCCTCGCCACCGGCACCGCTATGCGCGATGAGGCCCTCGCCAAGGGTGTCCTGAAGGTGTTCGCCAACACCGAGGTGATCGACATCGAGACCGAGCCCGTGCCCGGGGGGACCCCCCGGGTGAAGGCTGTGGTCACCGACAGGGGTCGCATCGAGGCCGAGCAAGTGGTGATCGCCTGCGGGGTGTGGAGCCCGCGGCTCGCAGCAATGGCCGGTGCCAGCATCCCGCTCACCCCGGCCGTGCACCAGATGGCCGACGTCGGCCCGATCGACATCCTCCAGTCGACCAACACCGAAGTCGCCTTCCCGATCATCCGCGACATGGACACCTTCTGCTACGAGCGCCAATCGTCGGGCTCGATGGAGGTTGGCAGCTACGCCCACCGGCCGATCCTGATGCGCCCCGACGACATCCCGAGCAATGCCGAGGCCGCGCTCAGCCCCACCGAACTGCCACTCACCTACGATGACTTCGACCCCCAGATGGAGCAGGCGATCGAGCTGATGGACATGCTCGGCGATGCCGAGATCCGCTACGCGATCAATGGCCTGCTGAGCCTCACCCCCGATGCCAACCCCGTGCTCGGTGAGTGTGTCGAGGTCGCCAACCTGTGGAGCGCAGCGGCGGTGTGGGTCAAGGAGGGCCCGGCGATCGCCCAGCTCGTCGCCGAGTGGATCACCTACGGCTACCCCCACCTCTGCGATCCCCACGGCAGCGACATCAGCCGTTTCTATCCCCACGAGAAAACCGAGTGGCACATAGCGGCCCGCTGTTGCGAGCACTTCAACAAGACCTACGGCATCGTTCACCCTCGCGAGCAGTGGAGCAGCCAGAGGGGGATGCGTCGCAGCCCCTTCTTCGTTCGTGAGGAGGCGCTCGGTGCGGTGTTCTTCGACGCCAGGGGATGGGAGCGCCCCCAGTGGTACGAGGCCAATGCGCACCTGCTGGAGAAGTACCCCCAGTCGGGCGCGCCGCGTGCCAACGAATGGGATGCCCGCTGGTGGAGCCCGATCATCAACGCCGAGCACTTGGCGATGCGCGACGGGGTGGGCATGGTGGACCTCACCGCCTTCAACGAGTTCGACTTCGAGGGCCCTGGTGCCCTTGCCTTCCTCCAGTTCATGTGTGTCAACCAGGTCGACGTGCCAGTGGGCCGTAGCGTCTACACGCCCCTGCTCACCCCTCACGGCGGGTTCCGCGCCGACGTAACCATCCAGAGGCTCGGGGAGCAGCACTTCCGGGTCGTCAGCGGGGCCTTCGACGGGGGGCGTGACCAGCATTGGTTCCGCAAGCACCTTCCGACCGATGGTTCGGTCACCCTCACCGACGTTTCCGCGGGCATCTGCACGATCGGGGTGTGGGGTCCAGGTGCCATGGCGACGATGGCCGGGATCACCACCGACAACACCAATGCACCATGCGATCTCACCCAGGAAGGGTTCCCCTACGCAGGGGTGCGCGAGGTGCTGATCAACGGGGTGCCGTGCACCATGCTGCGCATCAGCTATGTGGGTGAGAACGGATGGGAGATCTACACCCGCATGGAGCACGGTCTGAAGCTGTGGGATTCCATCTGGGAGGCGGGGCAGCCGTTCGGCATGGTTCCCGTGGGTATCGGTGTGTATGGCGGCACCGGACGCATCGAGAAGGGCTACCGCCTGATGGGTGCCGAGCTGGAGAGCGAGTACAACCCTGTCGAGGCCGGCCTTGCCCGGCCGAAGGTGAAGGCGGCCGACTTCATCGGCAAGCAGGCATACATCGCGGCCCGCCAGGCCGCCGAAGTGGATGGTCCTGCCGCCACGATGTGCACCCTCTCGATGGACAGCCAGCTCTGCGCCGACGGCTATGACCGCTTCCCCACGGGAGGCAATGAGCCGATCCTCACCCTCGATGGGCAGCGCATCACCGACTCCAAGGGCCGGTTCTCACGGGTCACCACCGCAGGCGGCGCCCCATCGCTTGGCAAGTACCTGCTGATGGCGTACCTCCCGCCCGAGCACGCGGTAGAGGGTGCCAAGCTGAATGTGATGTACATGAACGAGACCTACCCGGTAACCGTCGAACGCGCCGGCGCCACCCCCCTGTTCGATCCCACCGACGCCCGAATGAAGTCGTGAAAGTCCTCGTCTGCGTCAAACGGGTGCCCGCGCCGGGGGCGAAGATCAACATCACCGCCGACGGACAAGGGGTCGACACGGCCTACCTGGCGTTCACCACAAGCCCCCACGAGGAATGCGCGGTAGAGGCCGCCGTTCAACTCGTCGAGCTCCATGGCGGCGAGAGCACCGTGCTCACCCTCGGCCCGGTGGAGGCGGAGGAGCAGTTGCGTTACGCGGCGAGTGTCGGTGCCGGGAACTGCGTTCTGCTGCCTATCGAAGGCGCCGACTGGGACCCGCAACGCACGGCCCGGGCCATCGCCAGTGCGATCAGCGACCTGGAGGCGCAAGGAGGCCCATTCGATCTGATCCTCTTCGGCAACGAGAGCGCAGACTCGGGAAACTTCCAGGTCGGCGTCCGCGTGGCTCACGCCCTCGGCCGTCCGATGGTGAACGGGGTCAAGGGCATCGAGGTGCAAGGCGGCACCATCCGCGTCAGTCGCGAGGCCGATGCCGGCGTCGAGGTCTACTCGTTGCCGATGCCCTCGGTGCTGGGGGTGAAGGAGGGCATCAACCTGCCCCGCTACCCCACACTGAGGGGTCGGCTGGCGTCGAAGAAGGTCGCTGTCGCCGAGCTCCCACCCTCCGCAGAGCCGGGCGGCCAGCAGATGGTCACCCTTCTGCCCTCTGTCGAGCAGGCCAGTCACACGATCATGCTCGGCACTGGTGTGCAGGCCGCGCCGGCTGTCGTCGACCTCCTCGACGAGTTGGGGCTACTCCCTTGACCGTGCTCGTCGTCGCCGAACACGACCGGGGTGTGCTTGCCCCGGCCGCCCTGCAGGCGATCACCTTCGCCCGAACCATCAGCGCCACCGTTCACGCGGTCACCATCGGTGCCGCCGCAGATGGGCTTGCCCCGGAGCTCGGTCGTCACGGTGTGTCGGCCGTCGTCCAGGCCCACCACGACTTCCTCTTCGACTACGGCCCCGAGACCTGGGGTGCGACCGTGGCCCAGGTCGTGGGTCGGCGCTCTCCTGGCGCCGTGCTCGCAGCCGGCAGCGACAAGGGCAACGAGGTCATGGCCTATGCCGCAGCCATGCTCGATGTGCCGATGGTGGCCAACTGCACCGAGGTCACCCCGGGAGAGGTGTGGCACGTGATCCGCGAGCGCTGGGGTGGTTCCCTTCTGGAGCAGTGCACCCTCGGCTCGGACCCTGCCCTGCTCACCGTCGCCCATCATGGGATCGAGGCCGCTGAGGCACCCGGCACGGTCACGACCGAGGTGATGGAGCCCGTGCTCGACAACTCCTTGGCGCGAACGATCGTGGTCGAACGCGGCGAGAGGGTGGCCGGTGTATCCCTGGCCACCTCACCAGTGGTGGTGGGTGGTGGTCGGGGTGTCGGTTCGGCTGAAGGCTTCGCATCGCTCGAGGAGCTCGCCGAACTACTCGGCGGGGTGGTCGGGTGTTCGCGCGCTGCCACCAACAACGGTTGGCGCAGCCACAGTGATCAGGTCGGCCAGACCGGAATCCGCATCGCCCCCGACCTCTACATCGCCTGTGGCATCTCGGGCGCTATCCAGCATTGGGTGGGGGCGATGGGCTCGCGCAAGATCCTCGCGATCAACACCGACCCTGAGGCGAACATGGTCGCCAGGGCCGACTACGCGGTCATCGGAGATCTTCATCAGGTGGTGCCGGCCATCAGCGCGGAGATCCGGCATCGCCTCGGTGATCGAGGAGTAAGATCGGTGGATGGGTAACAACGAGCCGCTTCCGCCCCCTCCGCCTCCGGGCCAGCCGCCCCAGGGGCCTCAGTACCAGTCGCCTCCCCAATATCCGCCCACCCAGCAGATGCCGCCCACGGCTGGCTATCCCCAGCAGGGCTATCCTCAGCAGGGATACGCCCCCACTGGCTACGGCCCCCAGGGTGCCCCCTCCATCGCCACCGAAGAAGAAGACCGGTCTGATCATCGGCGGTGTGGTCGGCCGCCGCTGCACTCGTCGGCGGTGTGGTGGTGCTCACCGGAGGCGACGACGACAAGAGCCCCTCCATCGCCGCCGAGCACCACCTTGTTATCGACCGTGGCACCGACTGTGGCGACGACAGCGGCGCCGAGTGACACCTTGGTCATCACATTGCCCGAGAGCACCGTATCCCCGATGACCACTCAACCTGCGAGCCCAACGACGGGGTCTCCGATGCAGATTTCATCGAGGTCACCGACGACACATTCACCTTCACGGTGCTGATGCCAGATGTGTTCGAGTTCGACACCACCGAGACGATGATCGGCGACTTCACCGTGCCCAATGTGACCGGTGCAGAAAGCATCGACGGGTACTACAGCGACGACGACACCTTCGGGTTCTCAGTGTTCTGGCCTTCGGCGCCACTGACCTGACCACCGCTGAACTGTTGGAAGGGTTCTCGCCGGCCGACGGCGTTTGTGGCGCTCCGATCTACAGAGATCGGATACCCCACGGCTCTCGGCCCGGCCGACATGCTGCGCTTCGACGACTGCGGCGTGTCGAGCGAGTCGGCGAAGGTCATCATCGCCTTGCCCCTGTCGGGGCTCGATTCCGTGATCCTCGCCTATGGTCAGGGCCCGGAACCGTCGGACGATTCCATCTTGATGATCACCTTGTACGTGCTCGAGTCGATCACCGCCGCCTGACTCCGTTCCGGTCAGGCGAACTCGTCGGGCAGTATGCCGCTTGCGGCGATCGATGAAGGCCGCCAACTCGGCGTCGATGGCTGGGTCTAGGTGGGGCGGTTCGTACTCGGCGAGGCGACGCTTCCACAGGAGGTTGGCTCTCTGGGCGGCGTCGAGACCACCGTCCTCTGTCCACTTCTCGAAGCTCGAGTTGTCGGCGGTGTCGCTGAGGTAGAACGCCGACTCGAAGTTGGCCAGGGTGTGTGCAGTGCCGAGGAAGTGGTTGCCTGGTGGGTTGGTGAGCAGGGTGTCGAGCGCCAAGCCGGTCTCGGAGGTGTCGAGGCCGCGGGCGAAGGTGTGCATCATGCCCAACTGGTCGCAGTCGAGCACGAACTTCTCGTAACCGATGGTCAGCCCGCCCTCCAGCCAGCCGGCGGCATGGAGCACGAAGTTGACCCCCCCGAGGATTGTGGGCTGCAAGGTGTTGGCGCTCTCGTAGGCGGCCTGGGCGTCGGGCACCTTCGACGCAGTCAGCGCGCCTCCCGAACGGAAGGGCACACCGAGACGCCGGGCGAGGGCGGCGACGGTGTAGAGCACCAGCGCCGGCTCCGGGGTGCCGAAGGTGGGGGCACCGGTCTGCATGCTCATGCTGCTGGCGAAGGAGCCGAACACCACCGGTGCTCCGGGGCGGACCAGTTGGACGAAGGCCATGCCGGCGAGTGCCTCGGCGAGGGTCTGCACCGCCACTCCGGCGCTGGTGGCCGGCGCCATCGCCCCGGCGAGGATGAAGGGGGTGATGATCGTGGCCTGGTTGTGCTCGGCGTAGCACTGGGCGGCGGCGAGCATCGATCCGTCCCACACCAGGGGCGAGGAGGCGTTGATCAGGCTGATCATCACCGTCCGGTCGCGAAGGTCGCCTCCGAACGCAATGCGGGCCAGATCGACGCTGTCGGCGGCGCGAGAACCGGCCGTGACCGAACCCATGAAGGGCTTGTCACTGAACTTCAGGTGGGCGTAGACCATGTCGAGGTGCCGCTTGCTGACCGGCACGTCGACCGGCTCGCACACGGTGCCACCGGAGTGGTGGAGGTAGGGCGACATGTAGGTCAGCTTGACGAAGTTGTGGAAGTCGGTGAGCGTCGCGTACCGGCGGCCGCGGTCCAGATCGTGCACGAACGGCGACCCGTAGTTGGGGGCGAAGACGGTGTGGTTTGCACCGATCACCACGTTGTTGGCCGGGTTGCGGGCGTGCTGCACAAATGTGCGTGGCGCGTTTGCGGTGATGATCTCACGGCACATGCCGCGTGGGAAGCGGACCCGTGTGCCGTCGACGTGGGCACCGCCCGCGGCAAAGATTCGTAGGGCCTGGGGATGGTCACGAACCTCGATACCGACCTCGGCGAGCACGGTGTCGGCGGTGTGCTCGATGGTGCTGAGCGCTTCGTCGCCGAGGATCTCGAAGGGTGCCATCGTGAGGGTTAGATAGGGAACGCGCTCGACGACTCTTGCCGCCCTCATGGCAGCGCGGTTGGCCCGGCCACCCGAGCGCCGGCCGACTGGTGGATCAGGTGCGCGCTCTGTCACGAACGATCCCTGTCCGGCCGGCCTCGTCGTCGACCATGGCGTGGGGTGCCGGCCGAAATGGCGTCGGGGAGGGTGATGACCGCGGCCAGGTGAGGCGAGGGAGATGAGGCGTGGGGGAAAGCCATCGCAGCGACGAACTTGGCCTGGAAGCCGGGTTCGGTGGCCGTCTCGATCTTCACCACCTGGCGGACGGCGGCCTCCATCTCGCGTCGTGCTGCCACCGACAGCAGGGCACGAACCGCACCCGCCCCGGCGGCGTTACCCACCGAGCGCACGCCCTCCAGAGGGCAGTCGGGGACGAGCCCGAGCACCAGCGCGTAGAGGGGATCGATATGACTGCCGAACGCGCCGGCGAGCCGAATGTCGCTGACCTCGCGGATCCCGGCGTGCTCCAGTAGGAGATCGATTCCGGCGCGCAGTGCGGCCTTTGCCAGTTGGATGGCGCGCACGTCGTTCTGGGTGATGACCAGCCTTACTCCTGGCACCTGGTGGACCACATAGCTGAAGGTGCGGCCTTCGGCGACGACTCGCGGGCCGAACTCGGCGAGCGAGCCCTGCACCACCCCGTCGGCGTCGATGATGCCGGAGAGGTACATCTCCGCCACCACCTCGATGATGCCCGAGCCGCAGATGCCGGAGATATGGAGGTCTTCCGTGGCCTCGGCGAACCCCGGTTCATCGCTCCACAGGTCGCAGCCGATGACCTTGAACCGAGCCTCGAGAGTCTCGCGGTCGATGCGCACCCGTTCGATGGCGCCAGCAGTCGCCCTTTGGCCGCAGCTGAGCTGGGCCCCCTCGAAGGCCGGCCCGGTGGGGCTACTGGCTGCGAACTGTCGGGTGGAGTCGCCGAGCACGATCTCGGCGTTGGTGCCCACGTCGACAACGAGTTGCATGGTGGGGGAGCGGTGAGGTCCTTCGCTGAGGATCACCGCCGCGGTATCGGCTCCGACGTGGCCGGCGATGCACGGTGCGAGGTACACCTGGGCGTTGGGCGCGCCGAGGTGGAACTGCTCGGAGCGCACAACCAGGGCATCGGCGGTGGCGAGGGTGAACGGGGCCTGGCCGAGTGGAGTGGGGTCGATCCCGGCCACGAGGTGGTGCATGATCGGGTTGCCCACCAGCACGATCTCGAGCACAAAGGAGACGTCGATGGCAGCCTCGACACACAGTTCGGCGATCAGCTCGTTCAAGGCACGGCGTACGGCATCGGTGAGCATGCGGTCCCCGCCAGGGTTCATCATCACGTACGACACCCGGCTCATCAGGTCGTCGCCGTAGCGGATCTGGGGGTTCATCCGCCCGGCAGAGGCGAGCACCTCACCGGTGGACAGGTCGCAGAGGTGACCGGCGATGGTGGTGCTGCCGATGTCGATCGCGACGCCGCACGCCCGGTCGAGGAAGCCGGGCCAAGCTGCTATCACGGCGTCGTCGCGCACGGCCACGGTGGCCGCACGGGGCCGACCATCGAAGGCTCTGTGCACCTGCTGCAGGGCTTGAATCTCGAGGTGGGTGACCGTGCGACCGTGTTCGGCGAACAGTTCTGCGATCACGAGGTCGCTCATCGAAGTTGCATCGCCGAGCGTGCCGGCAGGTAGCTCGATGTAGGCCAGCGACACCGCCGGGTCGAGAACGACATCGGCGAGATCGAGACTCTTGCGCACCACCGGTCTGTGCACCTGGCTCTCGGTCGGCACATCCACGACCACGTCGGCGCAAACCGTTGCGGAGCACCCGAGCCGCCGATCTGGCTGCATGCCCCTCCGGGTGTCGTAGTCCCCCTCGGTGGTGCCCCATGGGCTGAGAGTGTCCTCACCGTTCTCGATCGCCCACTTGGGGAAGGTGCCGAGCTTGAACGAGACCTGGCAGCGCCCGCATATGCCGCGTCCGCCGCACACCGAGTCGAGGTCGACGCCCAGTTCGCGGGCAGCCTGCAGCACGGTGGTTCCGGCCGCGACCTCACCGTCGAGTCCCGACGGAGTGAAGACGATGCGCGGCACGGGTCTACTCCCGGCGCCCGCGGCGCCCGGTGCGTCGCTCGCGGCCTCCGTCGGCCGCGGGGTCCCGGTTGGACCGGATCCATGCTGCACAGTCCGGGTCGTGCCCGGCGAGCACGTCGGCGGCCATCACCATCGACCTCACCTCTGGGTGAAGTGGGTTCATGATCGCCGAGGTCATCCCGTTGCTGATGGCCATCGCCAGGAACGTGCCGGTGATGTGGTTGCGGGCGGGCAGTCCGAAGCTGACGTTGCTGGCGCCGCAGGTGGTGTTGACCTTGAGCTCACTGCGAAGCCGGCGCAGGAGGTGGAACACCTGCTGACCGGCAGTTCCCATCGCGCCGATGGGCATCACCAGCGGGTCGACCACCACGTCACAGGCGGGGATGCCGTAGTCGGCGGCGCGGTTGACGATCTTGCGGGCAACCTCGAAGCGCACATCGGGGTCCTCGCTGATCCCGGTCTCGTCGTTGCTTATCGCCACCACCGCCGCGCCGTACTTGGCGACCAGGGGCAGAACCCTCTCCATCTGCTCGTCCTCGCCGGTGACCGAGTTGACCAGTGCCTTGCCCTGGTAGACGCTGAGGCCCGCCTCGAGGGCAGCGACGATGCTGGAGTCGATCGACAGGGGCACGTCGGTGATCGCCTGCACCAGTTGGACAGCGCGCGCCAGTAGGGCAGGTTCATCGGCGAGGGGGATGCCGGCGTTGATGTCGAGCATGTGAGCGCCCGCAGCTACCTGGGCCAAGGCATCGGCCTCGACCCGACTGAAGTCGCCGTTGACCATCTCCGCGGCGAGGAGCTTGCGACCGGTGGGGTTGATCCTCTCCCCGATCATCACGAAGGGCCGGTCGAACCCGATGACGACCTCTCTCGTGGCCGAACTGATGAGGGTGTGGGTCATGAGCGGAGCTCCTCGAGGGTCGTTGAGGTGGGGTCCCAGCCTCCGTTGTCGACGAGCGACTTCAGCCTGGTGGGAGTGAGCTCGGCCTCGATGGCCGATGCCGTGGTGGCCACGCACTCGACCAGGTCGCCGGTGAGGGGGCGAGTCTCACGCCTCCACTCGGCGACGTACTCCTGGGCGGTCTTCTTACCGGCCACCATCGCCGCCCGGTCGATTGCCCTCTGGAAGCGACGGGGGAGTACGACGCCGTGCTTGGCGTCGCCGGATCGGCCCTTGATCTGGGCGGGGATGTCGCGCCACATGATGACCACGACCTCGTCGGCGCTGCGCCGGCTCATCAGGCGGTTCTCCGGCTCGACAGGCCCACAGCGACCTCGACGGCGTCGGTGAACGGTTGCAGGCCGACGTGGAGATGGTCGAAGCCGAGCCCGAGGCGCTGGGCAGCATCGCGGGCGGCAGCGACCACGGCCGGGTCTTCGGTCTGGGAGAGGAGCAGCACTCGTGTGTAGTTGGCGAAGTAGACGTCGCGTAGTTCGGGGTGCAGGTCCAGTCCGAGACCCTGCCATACGAGAGGGTCGAAGTGCTTGGCGAGGAAGTCAGTGAGGTAGAGGGTGCCGAGCTCGGCCTCGTGGAGAGCGAGGAACAGATCGCTGCCGGCGAAGAACTCGTAGCAGTGACTGCCCGGCAGCCTTTGCAGGTTGGGCCGTTCGGCGAGAAGGGCATCGAGTCCGCCACCGGTGCCGCAGTCGGCGTAGCCGATCAGCACCCGGCGATCTCCGTAGGGGTCAGCGTCGGCCAGTAGGCGGCGCAGGGCTGGAACGATCTGCCCAGGACGGTTGTGGAGGTTGGCCGGCAGGTAGCTCACTTCGACGGCGTCGGCGAGACCGCTGGCCGCCAGCACGGCGCGCAGTTCGGCGACGAGTGCTCCACAGGCGAGGACGAGAGGGGAAGCCATTGGCCCGGTCAGACGGAGGGTCCGGGCGCTTCGGCCTTGCCGCGCAGCGCGGTGACGAGCTGTTTGGCGGTCTCGGCGGCGACGGCGGCATCGCGGCAGTAGGCGTCGGCGCCGACGGCCTTGCCGAACTCTTCGTTGAGGGGTGCGCCGCCGACGAGGATGACGAGCCGATCGCGTATGCCGCGGTCGCGCAGGGTGTCGATGACCACCTTCATGTACGGCATGGTGGTGGTGAGCAGGGCCGACATGCCCAAGATGTCGGGCCGGTGCTCGTCGATCGCGGCGAGGAAGGCATCGACGTCGGTGTTGATGCCGAGGTCGATGACGTCGAATCCGGCGCCTTCGAGCATCATCGCCACCAGGTTCTTGCCGATGTCGTGGATGTCGCCCTTGACGGTGCCGATGACCACCTTGCCGACGGACTCGGCACCGGTCTCGGCCAGCAGTGGGCGCAGGATCTCCATGCCCGCCTTCATCGAGTTGGCCGACAGGAGCACCTCGGGCACGAAGAGGATGCCGTCGCGGAAGTCGATGCCGACGATGCGCATGCCCTCGACCAGGGCCTCGTTGAGGACCCGTTCGGGGCTCCAACCTCGGTCGAGCAGGATCAGGGTCGCCTCGGCGACCTCGGCCGCGAGCCCGTCGTAGAGGTCCTCGTGGACCTGGGTGACGAGCTCGTCGTCGGGGAGGGATGCCAGATCGAGATCGTCGCCGTCGCTCATCTACTGCTTCCTCTCTGGGCCGAAGGATGGTGGGAGCCGGGACCCAAGATGCGAGCCTGATCTGCATCGTGAGCCCGAATTGGATGCCCAGCGTACGGGCTCGACCGGGCGGCCGGTTGCCTCATTGTCTGACCCGGTGGTTGGCCGGGTCGTAGAGGGGGCTCAGACTTACCTCAACCGGTACCCGCTCGGTTGCGACCTCGAGCTCGTACTGGCCGGCGAGCACCCAGGAGCGGGTGACGCCGTCGGGGTTGCGCACGTATCCGTAGCCGATGGAGAGCTCGATCGTGTACCCGAAGCCACCACTGGTCAGCCAGCCCACCCTTTGTCCATCGCGATAGATCGTCTCCCGCCCTAGTAGGACCACCTCGGGCTCGGCGGTGAAGGCGGCGAGCAGCTTGCCCACCCCCGTGCGCTTCTGGGCTTCGATGGCCTCCCGGCCTCGAAACGCGATGTCGGTGTTGAGCTTCACGGCCCACCCGAGCCCCGCTTCGAGGGGTGTGTGATCCGGTCCGATGTCGCTTCCCCAGGCCCGGTAGCCCTTCTCCAGTCGGCAGCTCTCGATGGCCCGGTACCCGGCATTGATGAGCCCATGAGTGCGGCCGGCAGCCATCACCGCGTCGTAGACCGCCGGTGCATGCTCCACCGGCAGGTGGAGCTCCCAGCCGAGTTCGCCCATGTAGGTGATGCGCAGGGCGCGCACCGGACAGCCGGCGATGCCGATCGTGCGCAGGGTGCCGAACGGGAATGAGTCGTTGGTGAGATCGGCGTCGGTGACGGCCTCGAGGATGGTACGCGATGTCGGCCCCATGAGGGCGAAGACCGAAAAGGCGGAGGTGACGTCGAGCAACTGGGCGTTAGCCCCAGGGGGGATGTTGAGGGCGATCCAGTTGAAGTCGTGGGTGGCGAACCCGGTTCCGGTGACGAGGTAGAACTCGTCGTCCGCCACCCGGGCAACGGTGAGGTCGCACTGGATGCCGCCCCTGTCGTCGAGCATCTGGGTGTAGGTGAGAGAACCGACCGGCTTACGCACGTCGTTGGCGCAGAGCCAGTCGAGAGCGGCTAGGGAGTCCGGGCCTTTCAAGGCGTACTTGGCAAACGAGGTCTGGTCGACCAGCACAGCAGCCTCGCGACAGGCGCGATGTTCGCGCCCTACGGCGGCGAACCAGTTCTGTCGGCCATAGGTGTACTCGTCATGCGGAGACTCGCCGCGGGCCGCGTCGGCAAACCAGTTGGGGCGTTCCCATCCGAGCTTCTCGCCGAACACCGCACCGGACGCGCCAAGCCGGTCGTACAGCGGTGATGTGCGGCAGGGCCTTGCGCTGTCGTACTCCTCGAACGGCCAGGCCATCGTGTAGTGCTTCGCGTAGGCCTCGAGGGTGCGGGTACGCACCCAACCGGTGTCGCTGTGGGGTCGCCCGAAGCGACACAGGTCAACAACCCACAGGTCGTAGGGTGCAGTGCCGTCGTGCACCCATTCGGCCAGAGCCTGTCCGGCGCCACCACCGGCGGCTATGCCGAAGGCGTTGAAACCGGCGCCAACGAAAAAGTTCTTCAGCTCAGGCGCCTCGCCGAGGATGAAGTTGCCGTCGGGGGTGAAGCTCTCCGGTCCGTTGACGAGCTGGCGCACCCCAGTGTTGGCGAGGGCCGGCACACGCCCGATGGCGAGTTCCATCGTTGGGGCGAAGTGGTCCCAGTCGCCGTCGAGCAATTGGAAGTGGAACGGGCGGGGGATGCCTCCAGTGGCCCAGGCGACCGGGTTCGGCTCGTAGCCGCCCATCACCAGGCCACCGACCTCCTCCTTGTAGTAGGTGAGTCGGTCCGGGTCGCGCAGGGTCGGCAGGTTGCGCGGCACCTCGGGTGTCAGCGGCTCGGTGATGATGAACTGGTGCTCCACCGATACGAGGGGAACGTTGACGCCAACGGTGGCGGCGAGGGCGCGGGTCCACTGCCCGGCGCAGACGACCACGGTTTCGCATTCGATGCGTCCCTGGTCGGTTACCACCGCCCGGATCACGCCATCCTCGACCTCGATGCTCTCAACCTCGGTGTGCTCACAGATCGTGGCGCCGGCCATGCGCGGCGCCGCGGGCGAGGGCCATCGTGATGTCGCTCGGGTTCGCCTGGCCGTCGGTGGGCAAGAAGGCGGCGCCCACCACGTCGTCGACCTCCATCAGTGGCCACAGCGACTGAGCCTCTCGCGCCGAGAGCAGGTGCATCTCCAGTCCGAAGCTCTTGGCGGTGGTGGCCTGGCGCTTGACCTCCGTCCAGCGTTCCTGGTTGCAGGCGAGGCGCAGCCCACCGTTCATCTTCCACCCGGTTGCCTGGCCGGTCTCGGCCTCGAGGGTGCGGTAGAGCTCGACCGAGTTGCCTAGCAGTTGGGTGATGTTGGCGCTCGTGCGCAACTGGCCGACGAGACCGGCGGCATGAAAGGTGGAGCCCGAGGTGAGCTGGTGCTTCTCGACCAGCACTGTGTCTGTGAGGCCCAACTTGGCGAGGTGGTACGCGGTGGAACAGCCGACGATGCCGCCACCGATCACCACTACCCGGGCATGTGAGGGAAGTTCGGTCACAGGGCGATACTTGCAGACCGGCTGGTCAGGCTTGGGCGTGGAAGTAGGGGGCGGCTTCGGGGGCGAGGGGGGTGTTGGCGGCGATGAGGTCGGCGGCCTTCTCGGCCATCATCATCACCGGTGCATAGATGTTGCCGTTGGTCACGTAGCGCATGGCCGACGCGTCGACCACCCTCACACCTTCCACTCCGTGAACCTTCATCGTCAACGGGTGGACGACGCTGTGATCGTCGGCGGCACCCATGCGGCACGAGCAGCTTGGGTGCAGGGCAGTCTCGCCGTCCTTGCGAACCCAGTCGAGGATCTGTTCGTCGGTAGCAACCAGAGCGCCGGGCGAGGTCTCGCCTCCGTCATAGGGCGCGAACCCGGACTGGCCGAGGATCAGGCGGGAGATACGGATGGCCTCAACCCACTCCCGCCGGTCCTGGTCGGTGGACAGGTAGTTGAACTTCAGCGCCGGCTTCACCCTGGGATCGGTGGAGACGATCTTCACCGATCCGCGAGCATCGCTGTACATCGGTCCGATGTGGACCTGGTAGCCGTGCCCGCCGGCCGGTGCCGTCCCGTCGTAGCGCACGGCGATGGGCAGGAAATGGAACATCAGGTTGGGGTACTTCACCTCTTCGTTGCTGCGCACGAATCCACCGGACTCGAAGTGGTTGCTCGCCCCCGGTCCCTTGCCGAACAACCACTGCAGGCCTATCAGGGGCCGCCGCCAGAGCTTCAGGTTCGGCTGTAGGGAGACCGGCTGGGTGCAGGCATGTTGCACATAGACCTCGAGGTGATCCTGCAGGTTCTCCCCGACGGCCGGCAGGTCGTGCACAACGTCGATGCCCAGCTTGCCCAGTTCGGAGGCATTGCCGACACCGCTGAGCTGGAGCAGTTGAGGGCTGTTGAATGCCCCGCCGCAAATCACGACTTCGTTGCCGTGAGCCGTGTGGAGCCTGCCGGCGCGCTCGTACCTCACTCCGGTGGCGCGGGTGCCGTCGAAGTTGACGCGGTGCACGAGGGCGCGGGTGACGACCTTCAGGTTGGGGCGGGTCATCGCCGGGTGCAGGTAGGCGCGAGCGGCGCTGAGGCGGCGACCCTTGTGCACATTGCGGTCGAAGCGGGCGAAGCCCTCCTGCTGGTAGCCGTTCACGTCGGCTGTGAGTGGGTAGCCCGCCTGCTGGCAGGCCTCGAAGAAGGCATCGATCAGAGGGTTCTGCGACGGCCCGCGCTCGAGCACCAGCGGGCCGCCACCGCCGCGCCACTCGTCGGCACCCGCCAAGCAGGTCTCCATCTTCTTGAAGTAGGGCAGGCAATGGGCGTAGCTCCACGTTGCCATGCCCTTGTCGGCGGCCCATCTCTCGTAGTCCATCGGGTTGCCCCTCTGGAAGATCATCCCGTTGATGCTGCTGCTACCGCCGAGCACCTTGCCGCGGGCGTGGCTCACCCGGCGCCCGCTCATGTTCGGCTCGGGCTCGCTCTCGTACTTCCAGTCGTAGAACCGGTTGCCGATGGGGAACATCAGGGCCGCCGGCATGTGGATGAAGACGTCCCACCAGTAGTCGGGCCTGCCCGCCTCGAGCACGAGCACCTCTGTGTCTGCGTCGGCGCTGAGACGGTTGGCCAGCACCGAACCGGCAGAACCACCACCGACGATGATGTAGTCGTAACGTTCCATCGTCGCCCCGGGTTCCCCTAGGAGGGGAAGGCCCCGAGCATGCGCGCAGCCGACAGGGTGTTCTCCAGCAGGCAGGCGATGGTCATCGGGCCGGTGCCGCCGGGCATGGGCGTGATCGCGCCGGCGACGGCCTGCACGGCATCGAAGTCGACGTCGCCGACGATGCCGGCCTCGGTGCGCGAAACGCCGACGTCGATCACTGCGGCACCGGGTTTGACATGGGCGGCGGTGACCATCCGCGCCGCACCCGCAGCAGCGACGATGATGTCGGCCTCGCGACAAACGGCGACCATGTCGGTGGTGCGCGAATGGGCGAGAGTGACGGTGCAGTCGATGCCCTTACGGCCGAGAAGGAGCATCTGGGGCAGGCCCACAAGGGTGCTACGGCCGATCACTACGGCCCTCTTGCCTGCGGTCGTGACGCCGTAGCGGTCGAGAAGTCGCATGACGCCCAAGGGGGTGCAGCCGACATGGCCGGGCAGGCCGCGCACCAAACGACCCATACTGCGTTCGGTGAGGCCGTCGACATCCTTCTCGAAGGGGATCAGGCCGAGTACAGGCTCGGGATCCAGACCGGCGGGAAGGGGGAGCTGGCAGAGGATCCCGTGGACCGAGTCGTCGCCGGCCAGTACCCCGACGGCGTCTTCTACCTGTGCCTGAGACGCGCTCGGCAGGCAGGTCCACCTGGCGCGACACCATGCCGGCCTCTTGTGCCTTGCGGTGCTTGTTGCGGACATAGATCTGGCTCGGCCGGTCGTCGCCGACGAGCACCGTGGCCAGACACACGAGGGGGTTGCCCGCTTCGGCGATGGTGGCGCGCAGGCCGGCGACGATCTCGGCGCGGAGCCGGTTGCCGTCCATCAGCACGGCGCCGCCGGGTGTGAGGTCGAAAGGAAGGGCGCTCACTACGACAAACCTACGATCTGGCCGTCTTCGTCGATGTCGATGATGCTGGCCGCCGGTGCCGCCCCGAGGCCAGGCATCGTGGTCATGTCGCCACAGATCGGGTACACGAAGCCTGCGCCGACGCTGGCCCTCACCTCGCGGACATTCACGGTGTGGCCGGTGGGGGCGCCCTTCAACGACGGGTCCGCGCTGATCGAGAGGTGGGTCTTGGCGATACAGATCGGCAGACGGCCGAAGCCGTCTCTCTCGTAGAGGTCGAGCTGGGATTCGGCGGTATGGGAGTAAGCGACGTTCGCTGCCCCGTAGATCTTGGTCGCCACGGCCTCGATCTTCTGCTTCAGGGTGAAGGACTCCTCGTAGCAGTAGCGGAACGTGGTCGGTTCGTCGCAGGCCTCCGCCAGTACCTCTGCCAGTTCGGTGGCACCCCGGCCGCCGTCGCTGAAGTGGGTGCTCACCGCCACCCGAGCACCGACGCTCTCGGCGATCTCGCGGATGGCACGGTGCTCGCTGGCGTGGTCGCTGGGGAAGGCGTTGATGGCCACCACAGGCGATACCCCGTGCACCTTGATGTTGTCGATCTGCTTGAGCAGGTTGGCGGCGCCGGCACTGACGTCGTCGGGGTTCTCGGCCAACAGCTCGGCGGGAAGGGGCTTACCGGCGACGATCTTGAACTTGCCGCTGTGGGCCTTCAACGCCCTCACCGTGGCCACCAGTACCGCGGCGTCGGGCTCCATGCCCGAGGCGCGGCACTTGATGTTGAAGAACCGTTCGGCGCCCATGTCGGCCCCGAACCCGGCCTCGGTGATGAGGTAGTCGCCACCACGGATGCCGATGAGGTCGCCGATGATGCTGCTGTTGCCGTGGGCGATGTTGCCGAACGGTCCGGCGTGAACGATGACAGGCGTGTTCTCCAGGGTCTGGAGGAGGTTCGGCTTGAGGGCTTCGCGCATCATCACCGCCATCGAGCCGGCCGCCTTCAGCTGTTCCGCCGTTACGGGTTCGCCGCTGGGGGTGTAGCCGACAACGATGCGACCAAGGCGGGCGCGCATGTCGGCGAGGGAGGTCGACAGGGCAAGGATCGCCATCACTTCGCTAGCGGCGGTGATGTCGAAACCCGTTTGGCGGGGGACTCCGTCCATCTTGCCGCCGAGACCGATGACGATGTTGCGTAAGGCGCGATCGTTGACGTCGAGAACCCGACGCCAGGTGATGTTGTGCATGTCGAGGCCGAGTGTGTTGCCCTTGTGGAGATGGTTGTCGAGCATCGCCGAGAGCAGGTTGTGGGCGGCGGTGACGGCATGGAAGTCGCCGGTGAGGTGGAGGTTGAGCTGCTCCATCGGTACGACCTGGCTGTAGCCGCCACCGGCCGCCCCGCCCTTGATTCCGAAGGTGGGGCCCATGCTGGGCTGGCGCAGGGTGAGGACCGCCGTCTTGCCGATGTGCTTCATCGCTTGGCCGAGGCCGACTGCCGTGGTGGTCTTGCCTTCGCCGAGCGGAGTCGGGGTGATCGCCGTGACCACCACATACTTGGCCTTGGGGCGGTCCGCCAGCTCCTCGATGGCCTCGAGGCGGATCTTGGCGACATCGTCGCCGTGGTGCTCGAGGAGGTGTGGGCCGATGCCCATCTGGGCGGCGATTTCTGAAAGGGGTGCGAGCGTGGCTCCACGGGCGATCTGCAGATCGGACGGAAAGGACAAGATAACCCCCTGGGCGGATTGGCGACCGACTCTAACATCGCCGATTCTGCCGACCGAAGAAGCGACGCGGGTGAGTCGGCACGGGAGGGCCTGCTCGTCGGGTTACGGTGACTGACGTGGTGGAGGAAACCCGGTGACCCGTACCCGCCTGCGTGACCTCGGGTTGAGCATCGGCAGGCTGCCCACCGGTGAGGCGAACTCGATCGCCGACGTCGCCGGAGTGACGGTGGGGCATGCGACGATCATCGGCGACACTCCTCGCGTGGCGTGCACGGGGGTCACGGTGCTGCACACCAGACCACCCCACCGGCGGAGCGAGCTGTGCTACGCGGCGATCCATTCGCTGAACGGCAACGGAGAGATGACCGGCTCCCACTGGCTCAGAGAGTCGGGGTTGCTGGCCGGGCCGATGGCCATCACCAACACCCACCAGGTCGGGTTGGTGCGCGACACCCTGGTTGCGGCCCAGATCGAGGTTGACCCGGACACCGAATGGTGCCTGCCGGTCGTGGCCGAGACCTACGACGGATTCCTCAACGACATCGGCGCCTTCCACGTCACCGCCGACCACGTGAACGCGGCCCTCGCCGCCACCGACGCCGGTGGGCCCGTTACCGAGGGCAACGTCGGCGGCGGCACCGGAATGATCTGCCACGGCTTCAAGGGCGGTATCGGCACTGCGTCGCGCCTTGCCACCGGGCCATCGGGCACCTTCGTGGTCGGTGCTCTGGTGCAGGCGAACTACGGCCATCGCGAACTGCTGCGCCTCGACGGCCGACGCGTCGGTCACCTCCTGGGCGCCGATGTGGCAGCCCTGCCCAGCGACCCGTCGGTGGCCGACGCCGGTTCGATCATCGTCATCCTGGCCACCGATGCGCCGCTGTTGGCCGACCAGTGTCGCCGGCTGGCGCAGAGGGCAACCATCGGCCTGGCCCGGGTGGGTGGCACGGGTGCCGACAGCAGCGGCGACATCTTCCTCGCCTTCTCCACCGCCAACTCGGTACCCGTCGGGGCCGTCTCACCTGTCGAGGTGAGCACCCTGCCCCACAGTCACATGACACCCCTTTTCGAGGCCGCGGCCGAGGCCGTCGAGGAAGCCATCTGGAACGCCCTGTGCGCCGCCGAGACCACCACTGGCTACCTCGGCCGTGTTGCCCACGCGGTGCCCCTCGACGTGCTCGCCGCGCTCCGCTAGCCCGTCACTTCGCGAAAACCGGGCGTGCGCGGCTGCGTACAGTGAGGCCATGCCCCCTCCGCGCCGACCCGCCGACGTGATCATCGAGGGCCGCGGGTTGAGCATCGCCGATGTGGTCGCCGTTGCCCGCGGCCACGCCGGCGTTCGCCTCGGGGATTCGGCAAGGGCGGCCATGGAACGCAGTGCCGCTCTGGTCGATGGGTTCGTGGCTGGCGACACCCCGGTCTACGGAGTCACCACCGGCTTCGGTTCGCTGGCGGGAACTGTCATCCCCGCTGAGCGAACCGCCGAGCTGCAGGTGGCTCTGGTGAGGTCGCACGCAGCCGGCATGGGCCCGACGGTAGAGATCGAGGTCTCACGGGCGATGCTGTTGCTGAGGGCTCGCAGCCTGGCCATGGGATTCAGCGGAGCTCGGCCGGAGCTGGTCGATCTCCAGCTGGCGATGCTCAACAGTGGGATCACGCCGGTGGTACGCGAGCACGGTTCGCTCGGCGCCAGCGGCGACCTCGCCCCCCTTGCCCACTGCGCTCTGGCCCTGATCGGTGAGGGCGACGTGTGGGGCGCCGACGATGTCGTTGTGGCCTCGGGTGAAGCTCTCCGCCAGGCCGGCCTGCGCCCGGTCACCCTGAGGGCGAAAGAAGGGCTCGCCCTGATCAACGGCACCGACGGCATCCTCGGCATGCTGTGCCTTGCTCTTCACGACCTGGATGGCTTGCTGAGGCTCGCCGACATCGCCGCGGCGATGACCATCGAGGGGGTGCTCGGCACCGACCGCGCCTTCGCCGCCGACCTGCAGGCGCTGCGCCCCCAGCTCGGCCAGGCGGTGAGCGCCCTCAACCTCACCCGGCTGCTGGCCGGTTCCGCCATCGTGGCCAGCCACCGCAAGGGTGACGGCCGGGTGCAGGATGCCTACTCGCTGCGCTGCACACCCCAGGTGCACGGCGCGGCGCTCGACACGGTCGCCTACGCGCGCACGATTGCCGAGCGCGAGCTCGAAGCGGCGATCGACAACCCGATGATCCTGCCCGACGGTCGGGTGGAGAGTTGCGGGAACTTCCACGGTGCGCCCGTGGCAATGGTGAGCGACTTCCTCGCCATCGCCATCAGCGAGGTTTCGGCCATCGCCGAACGCCGCACCGATCGCCTTCTCGATCCCACCCGCTCCCACGGCTTGCCGCCCTTCCTCACCCCGGACCCCGGTGTCAACAGCGGGTTGATGATCGCCCACTACACCCAGGCGGCGATGGCCATGGAGAACCAGCGCCTCGCCGTGCCGGCATCCACCCAGTCGCTGCCCACCAGCGCGATGCAGGAGGACCATGTCTCCAACGGCTGGGCTGCTGCTCGCAAGCTGCGCCGCTCTCTCGACAACCTGCGCCGGGTGCTGGCCATCGAGATGGTGTGCGCGTCGGCGGCGATAGATCTGCGTGCCCCACTCACGCCTGGGGCGGGCACGGGTGCCGCGCTGGCCGCAGTGCGTGCCCGCGTGGCCGGGCCGGGGCCCGACCGCTGGCTGTCGCCGGACCTGATCGCAGCCGAGAACCTCCTGGCCGACGGCAGCGTGCTCGCCTCGGTGGAAGGTGCCATCGGCCCTCTGGAGGTGCTGTGATCTCGCCTCGACGAAGGGAGCCATCGCAATGAGCGGACCTCGCCCCGTGCATGCGCCGCGCGGAACAGAGCTGAACTGCCTCGGCTGGCCACAGGAAGCCGCCTACCGCATGCTGCACAACAACCTCGACCCGGAGGTTGCCGAGCGTCCCGACGACCTCGTCGTGTATGGCGGCACCGGCCGTGCTGCACGGAGCTGGGATGCCTTCGACGCTATGGCCCGCACCCTCACCACGTTGAAGAGCGACGAGACGATGCTGGTGCAGTCGGGCAAGCCGGTCGGTGTATTTCGCACCCACGAGTGGGCGCCGCGGGTGCTGATCGCCAACAGCAACCTCGTGCCCGAGTGGGCAACGTGGGACGAGTTCCGCCGCCTGGAGGCGATGGGCCTCACGATGTACGGCCAGATGACCGCCGGCTCGTGGATCTACATCGGTACCCAGGGAATCCTGCAGGGCACCTACGAGTGCTTTGCCGAGATCGGTCGGCGCCGGGCGGCGAGGGGCCAGGGCGACGGTTCGCTGGCCGGCACGATCACGCTCACCGCCGGGCTAGGTGGCATGGGCGGCGCGCAACCGCTGGCGGTCACGATGAACGATGGGGTGGCGCTGTGCATCGACGTCGACCCGTGGCGGGTACAGGCGCCGCCAGGAGCACCGCTACCTCGACGAGATCGCCGACTCGCTCGACGATGCGATTGCCCGCTGCATTCGCGCCCGCGACGAGAAGCGCCCCCTGTCGGTCGGCTTGGTGGGCAACGCTGCGACCGTGGTGCCCCAGCTGCTCGAGATGGACTTCCCCGCCGACATCGTCACCGACCAGACCAGCGCCCACGACCCGCTGAGCTATGTGCCCGTCGACCTCACACCCGAGGCGACGGCCGAAATGGCTCGCACCGACCCGCAGGAGCTCATTCGCCGCAGCCGGGCGAGCATCGCCCTGCACTGCCGGGCGATGGTGGGCTTCCTCGACAAGGGCAGCGAGGTGTTCGACTACGGCAACAGCCTGCGGGCCGAGGCCGAGCTGGGCGGGTTCGAGAGGGCGTTCGACTACCCCGGATTCCTGCCCGCCTACATCCGGCCCCTGTTCTGCGAGGGCAAGGGGCCGTTCCGCTGGGTGGCGCTCAGCGGAGACCCGGCCGACATCGCGGCCACCGACCGCGCGGTGCTGGAGGAGTTCCCCGACGACGCCCACCTGAGGCGCTGGATCGAACTGGCCGGCGAAAGGGTCGCCTTCCAGGGGCTGCCCGCCCGCATCTGCTGGCTCGGCTACGGCGAGCGTCACCGGCTGGGTCTGCGCTTCAACGAGATGGTGCGCCGTGGCGAGCTGAAGGCGCCGATCGTGATCGGGCGCGACCACCTCGACTCGGGCTCGGTGGCGTCGCCGTACCGGGAGACCGAGGCGATGCTCGACGGTAGCGACGCCATCGCCGACTGGCCCCTGCTGAACGCGCTGGTCAACACCAGCAGCGGTGCGACCTGGGTGAGCATCCATCACGGTGGTGGCGTCGGCATCGGCCGCAGCATCCACGCCGGCATGGTGTGCCTCGCCGACGGCACCGACCTGGCCGCCGAGAAGCTCTACGCGCGTGCTGGTCACCGACCCGGGCATGGGCGTGATCCGTCATGCCGACGCCGGCTACGAGCGGGCCATCGATGTGGCCGAACAGGGTGGAGTTCGCCTGCCGATGCGCGAGGGTTGATCATGGCCGTTCGCGAGATCCTTCACGTCGGCAACCCCCTGTTGCGAGAGAGGTCGCGCGAGGTCGGGCGCGACGAGCTCGCCTCGCCATCGGTACAGGAATTGATCGACGACCTGGTCGACACGATGCGTGCCGCGAACGGCGCCGGCATCGCCGCTCCTCAGGTCGGCGAGCTGGTTCGTATTGCCACGGTGGAGGTCACCGACAACCCCCGCTACCCGTACAAGCCGCCGATCCCGCTCACCGTGATGGTCAACCCGGTCATCGAAGCACTCGACGACGAGCAGGTCGAGATCAACGAAGGCTGCCTGTCGGTACCGGACCTGCGCGGCAACGTGCTGCGTCATGTGAACGTCAGGCTGAGATGGCTGGACCGCCACGGCAACGAGCACGACGAAGTGAAGCGAGGCCTCACCGCGGGCACCTTCCAGCACGAGCTCGACCACCTCGACGGAGTTCTGTTCCTCGACCGGGTGCACGACACCCGCAGCCTCACCACCTGGGACGAGTTCGAGCGCTTCCACCGCGCCGCGTTCGTCGCCCGCATCACCGAGTTCGTGCAGAGGGTTGGCTCGTAGTGCTGTCCTATTGGTGCGACCTCGCCTGGCTGGGCGGCGACATGGCCGTGGCCGGTGTTCTCGTCGAGGTCGACGACATCGGCATCATCAGCTCAGTCACCGAGGGCGTGACCTGCCCGCCCGAGGCCCACAGGCTGACCGGCCTCACCCTGCCCGGGATGGCCAACACCCACAGCCACGCCTTCCACCGGGCCGCTGCGCGGTCGCACCCAAGCCGGTATCGGGTCGTTCTGGACCTGGCGCGAGCAGATGTATGCGGCGGCGGCCCGCCTCGACCCGGACTCCTACTTCCGCATCGCCCGCGCCGACGTACGGCGAGATGGTGCTGGCCGGCATCACCTGCGTCGGCGAGTTCCACTATCTCCACCACGGGCCGGGGGGAGTGCCCTACGAGAATCCCAACGCCATGGGTGAGGCCGCTGGTGGCGGCCGCCGCCGAGGCCGGGCTGAGGTTGACCCTGCTCGACACCTGCTATCTGCACGGAGGCATCGGTGTCGAGCCTCAACGAAGTGCAGATGCGCTTCTCCGACGGCGATGGGTCGTCTTGGGCATCGCGTGCCGCAGCGATGAAGGCCACCGACCTGTGCCGGGTGGGTGCAGCCATCCACTCCGTCAGAGCGGTCGACCCCGCGAGCATCGAGCTGGTCGCGGCATGGGCGGCGCACCGCAGTACCCCTCTTCACGCCCACGTCAGCGAGCAGCCTGCGGAGAACGAGCAGTGCCTCGTCGCCCACGGCGTCACGCCGGTGGCCCTTCTGGCCGAGAGGGGAGCGCTGGCAGCGCGGTTCACCGGTGTGCACGCCACCCACGCCACCGACGGACGACATCGGGCTGTTGGGTCGTAGCGGCTCCACGGTCTGCATCTGTCCGACGACCGAACGCGACCTCGCCGACGGCATCGGACCGGCGCGTGCGCTGCGCGACGCCGGAGCCATGCTGGCGCTCGGCACCGACTCGCACGCCGTCATCGACATCTTCGAAGAGGCCCGCGCCGTCGAGCTCGACGAACGTCTCGCCTCGCTGGTGCGCGGCAGCCACGATGCTCCCTCCCTGCTCCGTGCCGCGACATCTCACGGCTACGACTCGCTCGGCTGGACCGGTGGGGGTCTGCTGCGGCCCGGTGCCCCCGCCGATCTGGTGAGCGTTCGCCTCGACTCGGTGCGCACCGCCGGCTATTCGCCTGCCACCGTGCTCGAAACCGTCGTCTTCGCTGCCAACGCAGCCGACGTGCACCATGTGGTAGTCGGTGGCGAGGTGGTCGTGGCCGGCGGGCGGCATAGGTCCATCGACGTCTCCGCCGAACTGGCCGCGGCGATCGGCGACCTGATGGACGCCACATGAGTGCGCTCACCACTGTCATCGACCACATCGGCCTGCTGGTCACCAACGAACCATCCCTTGGGGAGGGTCCGCTGGGTCTGGTGAGAGACGCATCGGTGGTGATGGCCGGCGACCGGATCATCTCGGTCGGCCCGGCGGGACAGGTTGCCGACAGGTGCATCGACGCCGGAGGACGTTGCGTGATCCCCGGCTTCGTGGACAGCCACACCCACCTCGTTTTCGCCGGCGACCGCAGTGACGAGTTCGCCGCCCGTATGGCCGGCACACCCTACGAGGCCGGTGGCATCCTCGTGTCGGTCGACGCAACCCGTCGGGCGGGCGACGACGAGCTCGCCAGGCTCACCGCAGCACGACGCGAGGAGGCTCGCCGCGCGGGCATCACCACAGTGGAGATCAAGTCGGGCTACGGACTGGACGCTCGCCACGAGGTGAGGTGCCTGCAGGTTGCCGAACGGTTCACCACCGAGACCACCTTCCTCGGTGCCCATGTGGTTCCGCCCGAGTACGAGGGGCGCACCGACGACTATGTGCACCTCGTGTGCAGCGCGATGCTCGACTCGGCCGCGCCTCACGCCCGCTGGATCGACGCCTTCTGCGAGGTGGGCGCCTTCGACGCCGACCAGTGCCGGGCGGTGCTCGCCGCCGGCCGGGCCGCCGGGCTGGGCCTGCGCCTCCATGCCAACCAGCTCGGTCCCGGGCCGGGCGTACAGCTCGCTGTCGAAGAGGGGTGCGCATCGGCCGACCACTGCACCTATCTCAGCGACGCCGATGTGATGGCGCTGGCCGGCAGCGACACGGTCGCCACCTTCTTGCCGGCGACCGACTTCAGCACCCGCCAGCCCTACCCCGATGCGCGAAGGGTGATCGACGCCGGCGCAACGGTTGCGACTCGCGACCAACTGCAATCCGGGCAGCGGCTACACGACGTCGATGTCGTTCTGCATCGCGCTTGCGGTGCGCGACATGAGGATGACGCCCGACGAGGCCGTGGCGGCCGCCACCATTGGGGGCGCTCTCGCCCTGCGCCGCGACGACATCGGTCGCATCCGGCCGGGGTGCCGCGCCGATCTGGTGTTGCTCGACGCACCCTCGTACACCTACCTCGTCTATCGCCCTGGTGTACCCCTGATCGCCGGTGTCGTCGAAGCCGGTCACACCTTTCCGGTGATGGCGGACGTGCGGTGGGTCGACTGACATGGTCCCTCCGCGTCATCATGACGTCGCAGGCATCGCCGGTCCGGAGCTGTTGCCGAGCCTCGGCGGTCGTTTCGGTGACGGCGTCGACGCCGTGATCGTCGCCGGCGAGCGATGCTCGTGGGCCGCCCTGGCAGGTGCCGCGTGGGCAACGGCGGCAGATCTCGTGGGTATGCCGGCCGTTGCCGTGGATGCCCTCCCCACCCTGCACACCGTGGTTGCTGTGGCCGCTGGGCTGGCGGCGGGTGTGCCAGTGGTACCGATTCCACCCGATGCCGGGCCGGCCGAGCGCAGCCACATCGTTCGCGATTCGGGTGCCGTTGCGGTGATCGGTGAGGTCGACTGGCCAGAGATGGATTTGCCTTCGGTGGCTGTGCGCTGGTCTCCGGCTGAGTCCCGCCCCGAGCCGCCACCCGATGCCCCGGCCCTGGTGATGTACACCTCCGGCACCACGGGCGCGCCCAAGGGTGTGGTCCTTTCCAGGCGGGCGCTGGGTGCCAGTCTCGACGGGTTGGCTGTGGCCTGGGGGTGGACCCCCGACGACACCCTGGTCCACGGCCTGCCCCTGTTCCACGTGCATGGCCTGGTGCTCGGTGTGCTCGGTGCACTGAGGGTGGGAAGCCGCCTGGTCCATACAGGGCGGCCGACACCCGAGGCCTATGCCGCAGCGGGGGGATCGCTCTACTTCGGGGTGCCGACGGTGTGGGGTCGGGTCTGCGCCATGCCCCAGGCGGCCCGAGCCCTGGGCTCTGCCCGGCTGCTGGTGTCGGGAAGCGCACCCTTGCCAGTGCCGGTGTTCGACCAGCTGAAGCACCTGACAGGTCATGCGCCGGTGGAGCGCTACGGGATGACCGAGACGCTGATAACGCTCAGCACACGGTTCGACGGAGAGCGCCGACCGGGATGGGTGGGGTTACCCATCGAGGGGGTGCGCACCCGCCTCGTTGCCGACGACGGGGCCGAGGTGGCTCACGACGGCGAGACGATAGGGGAGTTGCAGGTGGCAGGCCCGACCCTCTTCGAGGGCTACCTGCACCGGCCCGACGCCACGGCAGCCGCATTCGACGGTGAGTGGTTCCGCACAGGCGACGCGGTGATGATCGACCGGGGCGGCTTCCACCGCATCGTGGGCAGGTTGTCGATGGACATCATCAAGACCGGCGGCTTCAAGGTCGGCGCCGGGGAGGTGGAGACCGCTCTGCTCGGTCACCCGTCGGTCAGCGAGGCGGCCGTCGTCGGGATGCCCGACGACGACCTGGGCCAGCGGATCGTGGCTTTCGTCGTGGGTGAGGGGGTCGATCCGCAGGTGCTCATCGACCACGTTGCTCGCACCCTTTCCATTCACAAGAGGCCACGCGAGGTGAGGGTGGTGGCCGAACTTCCTCGGAACGCGATGGGGAAGGTGCAGAAAACCCTTTTGTCCTGACGGTCTGTCGGAGTTGCGAATATACCCCGGGGGGTATATATTCGGGATACCCCTACCGGTACCGAAAGGACAGACGCGACCATGCAGACCCTGCAGCCGCATCCCGACCTGGAGCGTGGACACCACCACAAGGGCAAGCCTGGCTTGCTCGCCCGCCTCGCCCGATTCAGCGCAAACCACCGCAAGGCGGTGATGATCGTCTGGGCGATCGTGGCTGTGGCTGCGGCGCCCTTGGCCATCACCCTCAACGGCGCCCTCTCCGGCGCCGGGTGGGAGGCCCAGGGCAGCACCTCGCAGGTTGTGCGCGACGAACTGCGCCGCGACTTCGCCTCACTCGGAGCTGAGGCGGCCTTCGTCGTGTTCCAGCAGGAGGCGACTCTGGCCGATGATCCCGCTCAGCTCGATGCCCTGATGGCGGCTCTCGTCGACGCCCCCGGTGCCGAGCAAGTGGTCGACCCGCGATCGATGCCGGCCGAGTCCGGCTTGCTGGCCCAGGACGGTCGCACGGCCCTCGTGCCGGTTGCCCTACTTGCCGAAGAGGACGCCGAACTCCCCGAGTCGGCCGGTGAGCTGGGCGACTATGTCGCCGAGCTCGAGTTCGCCGATGGCGTCACCGTGGACGTGACCGGCGAGTGGGCGGTGTGGAGCGACTTCAACCGCAGCAACGAGGAGGCATTGCACAAGGCCGAACTGCTCTCCGGCTTGCCGAGCATCCTTCTTCTGCTGGTCGCCTTCGGTAGTGCGTTCGCTGCTGGGCTGCCCCTCCTCCTCGCCGTCGCCGGCATCGCCGTCGGCTTTGCCTCGCTCCACCTGTTGGGCACGGCGATGCCCCTGTCGGTCTGGGCGATGAACTTCTCGATGATGATCGGCCTGGCCGTGGGAATCGACTACAGCCTGTTCATCGTCAGCCGTTACCGCGAGGAGAGGGCGGAGGGTGCCGACGCGATCGATGGTGTTTCCAACACCCTCGGTACCGCCGGCAAGGCCGTCTTCTTGTCCGCGCTCACCGTCGTGTTCTCACTGGCCGCAGTGTTCGTCGTGCCGGTCATGGTCTTTCGGGCAATGGCACTCGGGATGATTCTCTCCGTCATCGCCGTTGCCGTGGCCTCGCTCACCCTTCTCCCGGCCGTGCTGGTCGCTGCCGGTGACCGGGTGCTGCACACCCGCAAGTCCAAGCGCCCCCACCACGAAGAGGATCCCGACATCGCTGCCGAGGGCCGCTGGGCAAGGGTCACCGCGATCGCCCTGCGCAAGCCGGCATTCACACTCGCCATCGGCGTCGTGCTCCTTGGTTCCCTGGCGGCACCGGCCATCGGCATGAAGCTGGGCATGCCCGGCCCACGCGTCGTCGATGAAGGTCGCACCAGCCGCGATGGCTACGAGACCATGGCTGCCGCTTACGGCGAAGGTGCTGCTGCACCGGCGTTCATCACCGTCGACGCCGCCGAGGCCGAGTCGGTCGTCGCTGCCGCTTCATCAGTGGCCGGCGTCGTCGATGCCCGCATCGTCAGCGAGCCCGCCGAGAGCGGCCGCCTGGTGGTGAGGGTCACCGGCTCGAGTGCCGTCGACCAAGAGGGCACGGCGACGATGGTTAGCGACCTTCGTGATGCCGTCGGTGACGTCGCCGCTTCCGCCTTGGTGGGCGGGCCGGCGGCTCAGAACACCGACCTCAGCGACACCCTCACCGGCAAGGCCCCGCTGGCGATCGGACTGATCCTTCTCGTCGCGTTCCTGCTCCTGCTCGTGGTCTTCCGCAGCCTCGTCGTCGCCGTCTTCTCGGTGCTGATGAACCTGCTCACCGTCGGCGCAGCATTTGGTTTCGCAACCCTCGTCTTCCAACATGGGTTCGGCACGGGCCTGCTCGGGATCGAGTCTCAGGGGTTCATCGACGCCTGGGCTCCGCTCTTCTTCTTCGCCCTCCTGTTCGGTCTGTCGATGGACTACCAGCTGTTCCTGCTGGCCGCCATCCGCGAGCGCTTCGAGGCGACCGGTGACACCCACACGGCCATCCGAGAGGGCATCGCCCGTACCGGCCGGCCGATCACCAACGCGGCTCTGATCATGATCGTGGTCTTCATCGCCTTCGGCGTCACCGGGCCGATACCGCCGACTGAGCTGGGCATCACCCTGGCGCTGGCGGTCCTGCTCGATGCCACTGTCGTGCGGGTGCTGCTCGTGCCGGCGACGATGGCCTTGCTTGGCGATCGCAACTGGTACCTGCCGAAATGGATGGGCAAGGTCCTCCCGAAGGTGAGCTTCACCCACTGATGGAAGACCAGTCACACCCCAGGGGGTATGCTGTGGCCATGCAGTTGCCCGACGAAACCACGGCCGATCTGGTTCGACGCCTCGCCCGCATCGAGGGGCAGGTCCGCGGTCTGCAGGCCATGATCCGCGATGGTCGTGAGTGTCGCGAGATCGTCGCCCAGCTCTCTGCTGCCGGCAAGGCGTTGGATCAGGTTGGTTTCAAGCTTCTCGCCACCGGGATGGCCACCTGCATGAGCGACCCCGACAAGGCTGCTCAGTCGGGCTTCGACCCCCGCGAAGTCGAGAGGCTGTTCCTCAAGCTCGCCTAGACGAATAGTTCGAAGGGGTGTCGCTGGCCGCGGGTGATCCGTGAGCGTGTGCGTGTGCGGCCGGTGGGTTGCTGGTTTGGGTGGTACCGGATTGCCGTAGTACGCGCAGGGGTGTGTCGTGCCTGCCGTTGTGTTGGACTGTCCAGCCGCCTACGTGGAGTAGGTGGTGGTGGCGGTTGCAGGTGGGGCGCAATGTTTCGTAGTAGATGACGACGATCACTTGTGCCCTCCCGGTTGAGACGCCTTGCCCGTCGTTTTCAGCGATGAAGGCGTCAGTGGCCGATTTGTGTGAGCGCACAGACCGAACGTTCTGTTTGTGCGCTCACACAAATCCGTGCCGGTAGTCGAGGTGGCCGGCGATGTCCATGGGAGAACTCTAGTTCGACGAACGTACGTCCGCAATCCGAAACCTGGAAGAATCCCCAGAAAGTTTCTGACACCTCGACACCTGGTGCCCCGTCGGACGCGGTCAGGCGCTACACGACGATGTTCACCATCCGGCCGGGGATGACGATCACCTTCTTCGGATGCTGCACCATCGAGAGCGGCAACCACCTTGGAGTCGGCCATCGCCGTGGCCTCCACCGTCGCCGGGTCGGCGGTCGAGGCCACGGTGATGCGGCTGCGCACCTTGCCGTTGACCTGAACGGGGTACTCGACGGTGTCGGAAACGAGCATCGCCGGGTCGGCAACAGGGAAGGGTTGGTGAGTGAGGACTCGGTGCGGCCGAGCAGGGCCCACAGCTCCTCGGCCAGATGGGGAGCGAAAGGCGACACCATCGCCACCACTTGCTCGGCTATCAGAGCCGGGCAGCCGCCGAGCTTGGTGAGGTGGTTGTTGAGCTCGATGAGCTTGGAGATTGCAGTGTTGAAGCGCAGGTTGTCGAGCTCTTCTCTCACCGCCGCAATCGTGACGTTCAGGGCGCGCAGGGTGTCCAGCGTAGGCTCTTCGGGCAGGAGCCGCAGGGCGCCCGTCTCCTCGTCGACGATGTTGCGCCACAGGCGCTGCAGGAATCGGTGCACCCCGACGACGTCCTTGCTCTCCCACGGGCGTGACGCGTCGAGGGGGCCCATGCTCATCAGGTAGAGGCGCAAGGTGTCGGCCCCGTAGACCTCGCACACCTCGTCGGGGGCGATGGCGTTCTTCAGGCTCTTGCCCATCTTGCCGTACTCGCGTGTGACCGGCCGGCCCTCGAAGAAGTACTGGCCGTCCTTCTGCTCGACGTCGGCCGCCTCCACGTACATGCCCCTCTCGTCCTGGAAGGCAGCAGCCAGGATGTAGCCCTGGTTGAACAGCCTGTAGAAGGGTTCGACGGAGCTCACATATCCGAGGTCGAACAGCACCTTGTGCCAGAAGCGGGCGTACAACAGGTGCAGTACGGCGTGCTCGACACCGCCTACGTAGAGGTCCACCCCGCCGGGGTGGGGCCGGCCGCCGACGCCTTGGGCAAGGGGGCCCATCCAGTACTTCTCATTGGCCGGATCGACGAAGTGGTCTTCGTTCGTGGGGTCGAGGTAGCGCAGCTCGTACCAGCAACTGCCGGCCCATTGGGGCATGACGTTGGTGTCGCGGCGGTATTGCCGTGGGCCATCCCCGAGGTCGGCCTCGACCCACACCCAATCGCCCAACCTGTCGAGGGGGCTCTCCGGGTCGCTCATCGCATCGTCGGGGTCGAAGGTGCGGGGCGCGAACTGGTCCGTGTCGGGAAGCAGCACGGGCAGGCTCTGCTCGGGCAGGGCGTGGGGGCTGCCGTTGGCGTCGTAGACGATGGGGAAAGGTTCGCCCCAGTAGCGCTGGCGGCTGAACAACCAGTCGCGCAGCTTGTAGGTGACCGTGGCGTGGCCGTGGCCGTGGGCGTGGAGCCACTCGTTGGTGAGGTGCACGCCCTCGGCGACGCTGGAGATGCCATCGAGGTGCAGCGACTCGTTGGAGCTGTTCACGTAGGGGGCATCGCCGACGAAGGCATCCGCCCAGGTCGACGTGTCGAGGGAGCGGTCGGGCGGCTGCTGGATGGCGATGATCTCGAGCCCGAACTGGCGAGCGAACTCGAAGTCGCGCTGGTCGCCGCATGGCACGGCCATGATGGCGCCGGTTCCGTAGCCCATGAGCACATAGTCGGCGATCCACACCGGGATGTTGTGGCCGTTCAGAGGGTTGACGGCGAAGGAGCCGGTGAACACCCCGGTCTTCTGGCGGCCTTCGTCTTGGCGGTCCACGTCTTTCTTGGCGGCGGCTGCCGACCGGTAGGCGGCGACGGCGTCGGCCTGGGCGGCAGTGGTGAGCTGGTCCACCAGGGGGTGCTCGGGCGCGAGAACCATGAAGGTCGCACCGAAGAGGGTGTCGGGGCGCGTGGTGAAGACGGTGATGCGGCCCGTCGGGCTCGGCGACGGATCGCCGATCAGGGACACGTCGAAGTGCACCGTGGCGCCCTCGCTGCGACCGATCCAGTTGCGCTGCATGGCCTTGATCGCGTCGGTCCAGTCGAGAAGATCGAGGTCCGCGAGCAGGCGGTCGGCGTAAGCGGTGATGCGCATCATCCACTGGCGCATGTTGCGCTTGAACACGGGGAAGTTGCCCCGGTCGCTGCGACCGTCGGCGGTGACCTCCTCGTTGGCCACCACGGTGCCCAGACCGGGACACCAGTTGACGGGGGCATCGCTGACGAAGGCGAGGCGCCATTGGTCGAGCTCGCGACGGCGTTCGGCCGCAGACATGGTGGCCCAGTCACCGGACTTCGCGGCGCGGGTGCCGGCGTCGAGTTCGGCGACCAGATCGTCGACGCGGCGCGCCTTGTTCTGCTCGGGGTCGTACCAGGCGTTGAAGATCTGGAGGAAGATCCACTGGGTCCAGCGGTAGTAGCCGGGGTCGGTGGTGCTGATGCTGCGGCGGCGGTCGTGGCTGAGCCCGAGGCGGCGCAGTTGGCGGCGCATGTTGTCGATGTTGGCGTTGGTGGTGGTAGCCGGGTGCTGGCCGGTCTGCACGGCGTACTGCTCGGCGGGCAGACCGAAGGCGTCGAAGCCCATCGTGTACAGCACGTTGTGACCGGTCATCCTCTGATAGCGGGCATAGATGTCGGTGGCGGTGAAGCCAAGGGGGTGGCCCATGTGCAGTCCGGCGCCGCTGGGGTACGGAAACATGTCGAGGATGAACTTCTTCGGCCGGTCGACTACCGATGTCGTATCGGCCAGTGGCCCGGCGGGGTTCGGCGAGTCGAAGGTGCCTTCTTCGTCCCACCGGTCCTGCCAGCGGGCCTCGATGCCCTGAGCGAGAGCGCCCGTGTAGCGGAACGGGGGCGTGTCGTTGGAGGGAGGGGTGGAGTCGGTGGCACTCATGGCGTGCCGATTCTACGGAGTCGCCCGCCCACCCCGCCCCACCCCATCTGCCTGCCTGGATCTGGGGCTGTTCCGTCTCGGTGTGCGAGACGGAACGCGCCCAGAAGCCGCGGTGGGACTATCGGGCCCCAGATGTACGGGCACTACGGTGGGGGCATGTCAGCAACCGACTCGATCGTCGACCGCCTGATCCGTGCCGCCGAGAGGCCGACGGGGGTGCGCTTCGTCGGGCAGAGCGTGATGCCGGCCGAGGGCGACTCCTTCGTGTCCTGGGCCCAGATCCACGACGAGGCTCGTGCTGTAGGTGCCGCGCTGCAGGCTCGCGGCCTGGTGCCCGGTGACCACGTAGCCATCCTCGGGCCAACGTCGCGCGACCTGATCACCGTCATCCAGGGCTGCTGGCTGGCCGGCCTGGCGAGCATGGTGCTACCCCTGCCGATGCGCATGGGCTCGCTCGACGCCTTCATCGACAGCACCCGGGGCCGCATCCTCAACGGCGACGCCAAGCTTGTGCTGATCGACGACATGTTGGCATCCCTGTACGCCTCCGCGCCCGGCGACCCGCCTCTCGAGGGGCTGAAGGCAGTGATGCCGGGCAGCGCCGGCGTTCCCAGCGGTGAACGACTCGAACTGCCACCCCACGACCCCGGAGAGGTTGGTGATCCTGCAGTACACGAGCGGGTCGACCAGCGAACCCAAAGGGGTGATGATCCCCGACCGAGTGCTTCGAGCCAACCTCGATGCCTCCCGCAAGGCCGCCGGGTTGGGTCTCGACGAAGTGATGGTGAGCTGGCTGCCCCTCTACCACGACATGGGGCTGGTGGGTCTGTTGTCGCTGCCGATGACTGCCGGAGTGCAGTTGGTGCAAGCCGCGCCCCAGGACTTCATGGCCAAGCCGGGCAACTGGATGCAGTGGATCAGCGACTGGCGGGGCACCGTCACCGCCGGCCCCAACTTCGCCTGGGTGCTGGCCACTCGCGCCTTGGGCCGCATGGAGGGCCTCGACCTGTCGTCGCTCACCCTGGCGCTCACCGGCGCCGAGCCGGTGGACCCCGCCGCGGTGGAGGCGTTCGTCGCGGCGGCCGAGCCGTTCGGGTTCGCGGCCGGGGGAGTGTTCCCGGCTTTCGGCATGGCCGAGGTTGCCATCGGGGGAGCGTTCCCTCCCCGCCACAGGGGGATGGTGCTGGACTGCGTGGATCGCCAGGTGCTGGAGCGGGAAGGCATCGCCAAGACCCTCGAGCTGGCCGACGCCGAGGAGGACATCGACGTGCGTCGCCTGCCCTTGCTGGGCAAGGCGGTGCCCGGCCTGGAGATGAGGGTGGTAGATCCCGACACTTACGTGGAGCTTCCCGAACGGCACGTGGGCGAGTTGCTGCTGCGCGGCACCTCGGTGACACCCGGCTACTACAAGCGCCCCGCGGCCACGACCGCCCTGTTCCACGACGGCTGGTTGTGCACCGGCGACCTCGCCTACCTCGTGAACGGTGAGTTGGTGGTGTGCGGCCGGATCAAGGACGTGATCATCGTCGGTGGGCGCAATGTGTTCCCCGAGGACATCGAGAGGGCGGTGGGCGTCCTCGACGGGGTGCGCGCCGGCAATGTCATCGCCTTCGGAGTCGAGGGCTACAAGGGCAAGGAGACCGTGGTGGTGGTGGCCGAGGTTCGCACCGATGACCGCGGCGTCGGTACGCCAATCGATCCATCACCGCACCCTCGACGTGTGCGGCCTACCTCCCCGCGACGTGATCCTGGTCAAGGCCGGCACCCTGCCGAAAACGTCGAGCGGCAAGCTGCAGAGGGCGAAGTGCCGCGAGCTGTACATGGCCGAGGAACTCGAACTGGTCTGAGTGCAGGCCTGTGCGGCCAGCGCCCAGCAGGCCAGTGCACGGTGGCTGCTTGAAGGGTGTCAGTTGGGGTTAGCGAAGTCGAACTCTCCGGACACCACGGCATTGCCCTCGCTTGGTTCCCCAGACATCTCGGCGAGCACATCGGTGACGGGGACCATGAACGTGCCGGCGATGTGCTCATCGTCGAACTCGGTGATCACCAGGGTGCCCTCCCCACTGGCACCCCAGTTGGTGTCGGTGCCCTCGAAGGTGATCAACACCGACATCCCGTTGCCGTCGCCCGTGCCGATCATGTTGGTGGCCGCAGGGATGGTGTAGGTGGCGGGCTGCATGGGGATGGCAGCCGAGTTCAGGGGCATGAAACCGACATAGTTTTCGTCGTCGTCGCCACCGCAGTTGAGGATGAAGAAGGTCTCATCGATATCGATCCCTAGGGTGGCATCAGGCATCGGGGGGATCCACGGGCCGTAGCCGACGGCGGCCGAGCCGCCCGGGGCAGTCCAGTCGGCGGTGATGTCGCCGGTTACGTTGACATGGCACGAGCCCAGCTCATTGCCGAGGTCCTGGCCGCCTAAGGAGGGTGAGGACGTCGCGTCGCTCGCCGACTCGCCAAGGGTTGCCCCCGGCACAGAGACACCCTCGTCGTCTCCACCGCAGGCCGCAAGGGTGAGACCGGCGACGGCCAGGGTGCAACAGGCTGTGAGGGTGAGGGTGCGGGGCATGGTGTTCTCCTAGGTTCTGCCGCAGGGAGCGGTTGCAGACAAGATGAGCGCTCGAGGATGTTACGTCCGGTGAGTTCATCGGACGCGGCCATCGCCAACCTGAGGATCGGATCCCATAGCCTCTTCGCGGTGGACCAGCCCCGAGAGCGAGCAGATGGTCATCGCGATGTGGCGACAATCGTTCGCGACCGCTTCCCCCTCGTCGACGGGCATCCCGATGTCGCCGGGCTGTTTTGTCAGGCAGAAGTCCTGAGGCTCCTCGGCCCCGCTCTGGCCTCACCGTTTCGCGGTGAGGCCGTAAACGTGGTGTGCGCTCCCGAGGCCCGGGGGCCGATCCTCGGCGCACTCGTAGCGGTCGAACTCGGTGCCGGCCTGGTCCTCATCCGCAAAGAGGACCGCAACCACCCCGGAGCGGATCGGCGAGTGGTGTCCGACCCCACGTGGCGCGGCGAGCCCGAGGTGTTCCAGACGCGCTCATGGGATTTGTCGCCTGGCGACCGGGTGCTGGTGGTCGACGACTGGATCACCACCGGAAGCTCCATCGCCGCCGTCCGCCGGCTGGTGGATGAAGCGGGAGCCGTGTACGTGGGCGCGTCGGTCATCGTCAACAAGGCTGCCCGGGCCACAACCGACGCGCTCGGGGCCCACTGGTTGGTGAACTTCGACGACCTGGTGCCCGCGCCGGACTGAGACTGATCTCCGGTCACCCAGCTCGCTCTCTACCTCACCTGGAGACGGCTGCTGTGCCATCGTTCCCGATGTGAAAGTCGTCTACACCCCCGCCCACTTCGGCCATGATCCCCAGGTCGAGCTGGAGACGTCCACGGTGCACAGCCCGTGGGAGCACATCGGTCGGGCCGAGGCCATCCGCGAGACCCTGCTCGCCGACGGGCGCTTCGAGCTGATTTCACCCTCCGCGTGGGGTACGGCGCCCATCGAAGCCGTTCACGATGCCGGCCTGGTGAGGTTCCTCGAGGAGGGCTGGCAGCTCTACTCCGCGGCCCACCCCGGTGTGCGCGAGGTCGTGCCCGATGTCTTCTACCGGCCGGCGTTGCGCGACAAGATGTCGCCGGGGCGCGAGCCGGAGTCGATCTTCGGCCGTGTCGGCTACTGGTGTTTCGAGACCACGACGCCGCTCACCGAAGGCACGTATGAGGCGGCGCGCGGTGCGGTCGACACGGGGCTCACCGCCACCAGTCTGGTGCTCGGCGGTGAGCCCGCCGCCTACGGCCTGTGCCGGCCCCCGGGGCACCATGCCACCTCGCAGCCTTTACGGCGGCTACTGCTTCTTCAACAACGCCGCGATCGCCGCCAACCATGCTGCCACCACCACGGGGGCCAAGGTCACCATCCTCGATGTCGACTACCACCACGGCAACGGCACCCAGCAGATCTTCTACGACCGCGACGATGTGCAATACGTGTCGCTTCACGGCGACCCGGCCCGCGCCTACCCCTACTCGGTGGGTTTCGCCGATGAGACGGGCACCGGTCGTGGCCTCGGCTACAACATCAACCATCCCCTGCCCCAGGGTGCCGACGACGACCTCTTCGTGAACACCCTGGAAGCGGCCTGCGAGCAGATCGCTGCATTCGGTCCGTCACTGTTGATCGTCTCGTTGGGCCTCGACACTTACATCACCGACCCGATCTGCGATCTGGCAGTCACCACCCCGGGGATGGGCCGCTGTGGCGACGTGGTGAGGCAGTTGGCGCTACCGACCGTGGTGCTCCAAGAGGGTGGCTACGACGTGGATGCGCTGGGCGCCAATGTCCATGCCTGGCTGCTGGGGCTGGGCGCCTAGCCCTTCTCGGCGACAGCGGCGATCTCGGCGATCTCGGCCAGGATGGCCGGCCCGTACTGCTTCAGCTTCGCCGGGCCGACACCCTTCACCGCAGCCAAGCTCATCGAGAGAGGTGGGGCGAACCCGGGCGATGTCGTGCAGGGCGCTGTCGGGCAGCACGGTGAACGCGGGCTTGCCCGCGGCAAGCTGACGGCGCAGGACGCGCAGCGCCTCGAACAGGGAGGCCTGGTCGCCAGTGAGGCCCTCGCCCGGCTTGGTGGCGCTCGGAGCTGTGGCCCGCCCACGGCCGGCTGGGGTGCGACTGGTGGTGGACGTCGCCGGCGCCGCCGGCCGCGTACTCGGCTCGGTGGTGCAGTCGAGGATGAACGGCGACGGCTGATCGGAGGGCACCACCAGCACTTCGCCCGATGCCCGGGTGATGGCCACGTGGAAGAGGCGCCGCTCTTCCTCTTCGTCGTCGGCGAGGCGGTGGGGGAACTGGTCGGCCTCGGCGTGGTGGACGACGACCAGAGGCCACTCCTGGCCCTTCACCCGGTGCACCGTGGCCAGGGTTACCCCGCCTGCCTGCCAGCGTGCTCCAAGTGCCCGGCGCAGCCAGGCCTCGAAGGTGCTGGGGTCGGGATGCAGGGTGGCCAGTTGGGCCAAGGCGGTGAGGTCGTCGCTCTGGGCGGTGCGATTCATGCCCCGGCGATGGAGATCGAGGGTGGCGATGCTGGTGGCCAACCCCATCTGGTCGCGCAGCGAGCCGAGCACGGCGGCGGTGGTGCCACCGCCGGCGGCGAGGAGCGAAAGGCGTTCGATGTCGGTGGCGAAGCCTTCGACACGCTCCGAGTCGCGCTCGGTGTTGATCCGCCCGGCCAATCGGCGCAGGCCGGCCACGGAGCTCTGCTCGGCAACCCAGGTGGCGATGCGCGGGTGCAGGGAACGCGACGGCCGGCGAAGGGCCTCGGCCAGGTCGGTGGGGTCGAATGCGCCACCGCCGGTGGCCAGGCGTAACCAGGCCAGGGCGGCCCTGACAGAGGTGCGCTGCGTGAAGTCGCTGCCCACCCCGCCGGAGGTGGGAACGCCAGCCGCATGTAGCGCCACCTGCACGGGAGCGAGAAGCGAGTTGACCCGGGTGAGCACGGCGATGTCGGCCGCCGGTACCCCGGCAGCGACGGCGGTGGTGATCGCGGCCACCGTGGCGGCAACCGAGTCGCCCTCGGCGGCTGCGACGCGGAAGCCGTCGTGGCCCGGCTTGGCCGAACGGATGACCTTGGCCACGCGCCGGCGATTGTGGCGCAACAAGGTGTCGGCTGCTCTGACGATGCCGCCGGGGCAGCGGTAGTTCACCTCGAGGGGGTGCTCGCCGGCGCCGGGGAAGATGTTGGCGAAGTCGATCAGCCAGGCCGGGTCGGCCCCGTTGTACCCGTAGATGGTCTGGTCGTCGTCGCCCACCCCGAACACTCCACCCCCGGGCCCGGCGAGGAGCCGGACGAGTAGGAGGTGGGCCGGGGTGAGGTCCTGGAACTCGTCGACGAGGAGGAAGCGGCAGGCTCGCTGAGCGGCAGCCCGTGCTGAGGGCTGGGTGAGAAGCACTTCGATCGCGCCCACGACCTGTTCGTCGTAGTCGACCGCGCCCTGTGCCGCCAGCGCCGCCCGGTACTTGGGGAGGACCTCGGCGAAGCCCTCGACCTCACCCTCGTAGAGCGATTCGACGGACTCGGGGGAGCGCAGCCCGAGTCGGGCCAGCGACAGGGCCTCGAGCCAGGTGGCCACGGGGTCGGCGTTGAGCTTGCGGGGGAACTTGACCAGCTTGCCGATCAGTCGTCTGACCTCGGGTTCGTCGATCGTGGTGAACCTCGTGGGCTGGGTAGCGAAGGGTGCCGAGCCGTTGAGCACGGCAAGGGCGATGGAGTTGAGGGTGCGCACCTGGAGCCGGGGAAGGTCGGAGGTGCGCTCCGCCATTTCCTCCTGGGCCCGCTTGTTGAACGCCACCAGGCACACGGCCGACGGTGGTACCTGCCACTGGGTGATCAGGTGGCGGGCGCGCTCGGTGAGCACACGGGTCTTGCCCGAGCCGGCGGGGGCGATGATCCGGGCGCTTCCCCCGGGGTGGACGACAGCTTCGAGTTGATCGGGGGCGAGTTCGGCAGTGGTGGCATTGCCGAGAGGCAGGCTGAGCGAACCGTGCTCGATAGCCACCCGGTGAAGTACAGCCACACCGTCGATCGGTGGCGTGTACCGGGGCGGCCCGCCGTCGAGCCAGGCACGGCTGCCGTCGGGCAACTCGGCTTCGCCGCGCCCGTCGGCCACTGGACGGGCACCGAGCCGGAGAGCAGAGCTGAGGAGTGAGAACCCACCCGGACCGCGCCCGTCGATGGTGTTGGTGGTGAGGAGGTGGTGGACGGTGTCGGCGGTGAGCTCGAAGCGCGGGCCGAGATCATGCAGGGGAGAGGTGACGACAGTGGACGGTGGCTCGAAGGTGAAGCCGGACGGCACCTCGAGCACACAGCCGGTGCGGGTGTGAGCGTGGCCCTGCAGGACGGCGATGAGCGTCGGGGTCGTCGAGGACGACCATGAGGTGGGGTGCATCGCCCCAACCCTCGGGCACCGGACAACCCCGCTCGACGAGGAGGTTGCGCCCCAGCTCCCGCGGACCCCTTGCAACCGTTGCCGCGGGCTCAGTAGCGGGCTCCGCCTCGACGCCGGAGTGGGCCTGCCAGCAGTCGCGCACCTCACCCGCGGAGCCGTGGGAGTGGCCGCAGTACACGCAGGGGATGGAGGTTTGTCGGCCGGCGGTCACGGCCGAGAGTGTATCGAACAGATGTTCCTCCGGCGGGCGGCGACGCCCGTCTCTGATCCGGCGTTGTCAGGGCCGAAGGCGTCAATGGCCGATTTGTGTGAGCGCACAGACCGAACGTTGTGTCTGTGCGCTCACACAAATCCGTGCCGGTAGCGGTGAACGCCCTCAGGCGGCGCCCAGGTCGGCGAGGACCTTCGCCCAGCGGGCCGGGTCGCTCTTGTATGGCGCGTAGAAGCTGATCCGCTGCGACGACGTCGCCGAAGCGGCGGTGGAGTTCGGGGGCGATCTTCTCGGGCTCGCCGACGACGGCAAAGGTGTGCAGCACCTCGTCGGTGATCAGCTTGCCCATCTCGACCCAAGCCCCCTGCTTGGACAAGGCGTTGAGCTCGGCCTGCAGGTCGCCCCAGCCGTGCAGTTCGAGTACTCCGCGATAGGCAGGGGTGCTGCCGTAGAACGCGATCTGCTGGCGCGTGCCCTCTGCGGCAGCGGCCATCTCCTCTTCGTTGGTGCCGGTCACGACGAAGCTCGGTCCGACGACCTCGAACCCGTCCATCGTCTTGCCGGCCTTGGCCCGGCCGCGAGCGAGGGCGGGCAGGGTGACCTCGCGCAGGTACCTCTCGGTGGTGAAGCCGTGGCACAGAAAGCCGTCGCACACCTCGCCGGCGACCTCGGTCATCATGGTTCCCACTCCGGCGAGGAAGATCTTGGGTACTCCGAATCCGGCGAGTTCGGCGCGGTCGGGGGAGAAGAACGGGGTCATCAGGGTGTGGGTGTAGAAGTCGCCGCGAAAGTTCAGCGGGGTGCCGTTCTCCCAGCGTGTCCCAGATGGCCCTGATGGCCTGGATCAGCTCCGCATGCGGGCCGCGGGGTGGCTCCATTCCATGCTGAAGCGCTTGGTGATGTGGGGTTTGATCTGGCTGCCGAGGCCGAGGATGAAGCGGCCTTTGGAGAAGGCTTGGAGGTCCCAGCCGATGTTGGCGAGCAGCATCGGGTTGCGGGCGAAGGCGACGGCGATCGAGGTGCCCAACTCGATGTCGCTGGTGTGCTCGGCAGCGAGAAGCAGAGGCAGGAAGGGATCGTGGGCGGTCTCCGCCGTCCAGACCCCGCTGTACCCCGCGTCCTCGAGTTCTTTCGCCTGGCGTCCCACTCCGCTCAGGCCACCACCGATGCCTCCGTCGACCTTCATCCTCGCCCCTCCCTGTCCATGTGACGCAGACGCTACTTGCGCTTGCAGCGGCGCTCTCAGCTGGCGCGCATGTCGGCGAGGACCTTCGCCCAACGCTCGGGGTCGCTCTTGTAGGGGGCGTAGAAGCTGATCCGATGGATGACGTCGCCGTAACGCTCGTGCAGCTTCGGCGCGATCTGCTCGGGCTCGGCGACGATGGCGAAGGCTTCGAGGATCTCGTCGGTGATCAGCTTGCCCATCTCGACCCAGGCTCCCTGCTTGGACAAGGTGTTGAGCTCAGTCTGCAGGTCGCCCCATCCGTGCAGTTCGAGTACTCCGCGATAGGCGGGGGTGCTGCCGTAGAACGCGATCTGCTGGCGGGTACCGGCGGCGGCGGCTTCGATCTGCTCGGCGGTGGTGCCGGTGACCACGAAACCGGGGCCGATCATTTCGAACCCCTCCATGGTCTTGCCCACCTTGGCTCGGCCGCGAGCGAGAGCGGGGAGGGTGACCTCGCGCAGATACTTCTCGGTGGTGAACGGGTGGCACAAGAAGCCGTCGCACACCTCGCCGGCCACCTCGGTCATCATGGTTCCTACACCGGCGAGGTGGATCTTGGGTACTCCGAATCCGGCGAGTTCGGCGCGGCTCCGGGGCGAAGAACGGGGTCATCAGGGTGTGGGTGTAGAAGTCGCCGCGGAAGTCCAGCGGGGTGCCGTTCTCCCAGGTGTCCCAGATGGCTCGCACGGCGAGGATCAGTTCTCGCATGCGGGCGGCGGGGTGGCTCCACTCCATGCTGAAGCGCTTGGTGATGTGGGGTTTGATCTGGCTGCCGAGGCCGAGGATGAAGCGGCCTTTGGAGAAGGCTTGTAGGTCCCAGCCGATGTTGGCGAGCAGCATCGGGTTGCGGGCGAACGCGACGGCGATCGCCGTGCCCAACTCGATGTCGCTGGTGTGCTCGGCAGCGAGAAGCAGAGGCAGGAAGGGATCGTGGGCACCCTCGACGGTCCAGACCCCGCTGTAGCCGGTTGCCTCGAACTCTCTTGCTTGGGCGCCCACCATGGAGAGGTCCGTTCCCAAGTAGCCGTCGATCTTCATCTATATCTCCTAGTGCCGTGTGTCCGGCGGGCGAGCCTACTCGGGCTGGTCGCGAAGGAACCGTTCGAACTCGGCGGCGAGATCGTCGCCTGTGGGCAGGTCTGTGGAGTCCAGCAATAGGGTCTGCTCGGCTGCCTCGTCGTAGGCCGTCTCCAGTTGGCGGACCATCGCCGTATGGTCGGCGTTTGCCGCCACGAGGTCGTCGATCCGACGGAGCTGCACCTCGGCGTCGTCGGCCAGCCCGGCGCCGCGCACGGTGATGCCGGTGGCCTCGCGGAGCCCGGCGAGCAGGGCCGAGGAGGCGGCGGGGTAGCTCATCGCGCTCACATAGTGAGGCACCTGAACCCAGATGCCGAGAGAGGCGATGCCGGCCTCGGTGAGAGCGTGCTCCAGCACGGCGCTCATACCCGCCGGAGCGTCGACGCTGCTCTTCACGAAGGGCACCGCAGCCACCACATCGGCCGACGGTGAGGTGCTGGCAAGGCGCGGCGGGCGGGTGTGGGGTGAGGCGACGGGGTAGGAGCCGAGAGCCACCATCTGGTACACGCCGAGTTTCAGAGCCAGCTCACTGACCGCCCGGGCGAAGGCTCGCCACTGGGAGTCGGGCTCGGGGCCGGTGAGGGTGAGCACCGGATGGCCCTCGGCGTCGCTGCCCTGCTTCATCACGATCTCGCTCCACACCAGCCTGGTGCTGACCCCGTCGCGCAGCTCCATCATCGGCCGCCTCACCCGATAGTCGATGAAGGAGTCACTGTCGAAGGTGGCCAGGGGGGTGGTGCTGCACTCCAGATCGATGGTCGCCACGGCCGCGGCGGCGGCGCCGCTGGCGTCGATCCACCCGTGCAGAGAGACCACGAGCACGGGCCGGTCGAGCACGGGCAGTTCGCCGTGCACGACATAGGGAGAGGTCATCGGAGACCTTCCAGGTTCTGCTCAGCGCTGGCTGCAGCGGCATCGACCTGGAGCTTGAAGGGTTCCAGTTCGGCGGCGTCGCGGGCGCCGAGCGCCCCGCCCAGGTAGCGGGCGTACACGCCTTCGAGGATGCAGGCGAGTTTCCAGTAGGCGAACGCGACGTAGAAGGGCAGGTCGGTTAGGTCGCGGCCGCTGACCTTGGCGTAGCGCTCGGCAACCTGGGCCCGGTCGAGGAAGCCTGCCGCACTCGTGGCCGAGCCGGTCCACGCCGAGGTCTCGTCGTTTGGTCCTGTCCAATACACCTGGAGCAGGCCGACATCGGCGAGGGGGTCGCCGAGGGTACAGATCTCCCAGTCCAGCACTGCCAGGACGTGGCCGTCGCTGCCCACCATCGTGTTGTCGAGGCGGTAGTCGCCGTGCACGATCGTGGCCGGCCCCTGGTCTGGTATCCGGCCGAGAAGTGCATCGTGAACTCGGTCGACGGCGGCCAGTTCGCGAGTCTTCTGCTGGTTCCACTGGCCGTACCACCTCTTCAGCTGCCGGGCGATGTAGCCCTCGTGGCGGCCGAGGTCGGTGAGGCCGGCGGACTCGAGATCGACGGCATGTATTGCGGCCATCGTGTCGACCAGCGACTCACTGGCGGTGAGGCGCGCTGCCGGGGTGAGCACTGACTCACAGGTGGCCCGATCACGCAGCACGTGACCGTCGACGAAGCCCATCACGTAGAACGGGGCGGCGTTGATCGATAGATCGGAGCAGAACCCGAGGGCGGGCGCAACCGGGACCGCCGACGCCTGTAGGCCGCTGATGATCCGGTGTTCACGGCCCATGTCGTGGGCGCTGGCTAGCACATGGCCGAGAGGTGGTCGGCGGAGCACGAACCGGGTGCCGTCGCTGCCGGTGACCCTGTAGGTGAGGTTGGAGTGACCACCGGCGATGGCCTCGAAGGAGAACGGTCCGCAGGCTCCGGGAACGTTGTGCTCGAGCCACCTGCTGACGCCGGGCACGTCGACGCCGGGTACGTCGAGACCGGAGACATCGGGACCAGGTACATCACTCATCGGCTTCGTACCGTACCGGCATCACGGCGTCTGCGCAGGACCCGGCGGTGAGGGCACTAGCCTGTCCCATATTCCAAACGGTCGCCTTCCTGTCCGGCCGCCGGCAGCCAGATCCCGAGTCCGAGTCCGATCGACTGTGGACCGGGTGAAACGACGGAGGGCCCGGCTGGCAGCGCTCACGGCGACGCTTTCGGTGGCTGTGTCGGCGTGTTCTTTGTCCGCTGATCCGCCAACCGACGGCGAGACACCCTCGGTGCCGGAGGCAAGCATGGTCTTCCTGGTGGGGGATTCCTTGGCCGAGCAGGCCGCGCATTACCTGGCGCAGCTCCTCGGATCCACGAGCCTGGAGTCGCGGTATGTCGGGGGGACCGCGCCGTGCGATTGGCTCGAGGATGACCTGCAGATCACCGAAGGCAGCGTGGTGGTGATCTCCTTCACGGGAAACTCGATGACCCCGTGCATGTCCGATGGGGTCGGTGGCTTTCTGCAAGGTGAGGCGATCGTCGATCGGTATCGAACCGACGTCGCCGTCCTGATCGACCTGGCACACTCGGCCGGTGCCCGGGTTCTGCTCGTCGGCCAACCTGTGCACTCCGCTTCCTTCGACGATGACGACGTGGTGGCCGGTGTCAATGGCGTCTACGTGGAGCTGTCGGACACGATGGACACTTCCTTCGTGGACGCAGGCGCCGCCGTCGAGAACCCCGATGGCACGTTCGCTCAGAGCCTGCAGTGTTTGAGCGACGAGGCCGAATGCGGCCCATCCGGAACAAATGTCGTACGCAACGACGACGGTCTGCACTTCTGCCCTGGCTCACCTCCTCCGGGGCCTTGTGCGGTCTATTCGTCGGGGGCGTATCGCTTCGCCGCCGCCATCGCGCAGGCCGTCAACGAGGTGTGACGTCGCGGTCACCCAGTCGGCGGCGCCGACAAGTCGGCCTCACACCGCCTGCGCCAGACCCGGCGGTATCGTGCGCCCATGCCCATCGACGTAACCGATGCAACCTTCCAGGCCGAAGTCATCGATCGATCCCACTCCGTTCCGGTGGTCGTCGATCTCTGGGCGCCGTGGTGTGGCCCTTGCCAAACCCTTGGTCCGATCCTGGAGAAGGTGGTCGATGCCACCGATGGCAAGGTGGTGTTGGTCAAGGTCGACACCGACCAGAACCCTGGTATCGCCCAGGCCTTCAATGTGCAGTCGATCCCGGCGGTGTACGCGATGAAGGGCGGCGAGGTGGTCGACGCATTCATGGGTGCCTACCCCGAGCACGTCGTCCAGGAGTTCGTCGCCGGTCTTGTCCCCACCGAGGGGGAGGCCACCCTGGCCGCGCTCATCGCCGAGGGCACCGAGGGTTCGTTTCGCGCTGCGCTCGAACTGGCCCCGGGCAACGAGGACGCCATCGTCGGTCTGGCTGAACTGCTCGTCGCCCGTGGTGAGGGCGAACAGGCGCTGCAGTTCCTCGCCCGCATCCCAGAGTCCGATCGCACTCGGCGGATCGCCGCCCTCGCCCGCACCAACGCGGACCCCGACGACGACCACGACGCCACTCTGGTCGCCCTGCTCGACAAGGTGAAGACCGACGACGAAGCACGCCAGCAGTTCCTCGACCTGCTCGAGTTGATGGGCCCCCACGACCCGCGCACAGCCGCCTACCGCAAGCAGCTCACCGCCCGCCTGTTCTGACGGTTCGCCGGGCTGCGAACACCTGTTCTTGTGGCACAATTGTGGGCATGCGTCGTTGGCAGGTCGGAGGTGCCCTCATTCGGCACGGTGACGGCCTGGTTCTGGTGGGTAACCGAAGGCGCGACCAGACGCTGGAATGGACTCCACCGGGTGGGGTGATCGACCATGGCGAGACCCTGCTCGAAGGCCTGCGCCGCGAGGTGCTCGAGGAGACCGGGCTGGTCGTGTCGTCGTGGTCCGGTCTGCGCTACACGGTCATCGTCGACGCCCCAGACATGGATTGGCGACTGAGGGTCGAGGCTTGGGAGGTGGGCGAGGTGGTCGGCGAGGTGAAGCTCGCCGACCCCGACGGCATCGTCGAGGAGGTCCGCCATGCCTCGCACTCCGAGGCCTCGGTCCTGTTGCAGGCCAGCCCGCCATGGGTGCACACCCCCGTCGGAGCTTGGCTGGAGGGTGGAGTCGAAACCCGCTTCAGGTTCGTGTTGCACGGCTCCGAGCGCGGCAGTGGTCGGGTAGAGCGCGTCGAATGAATGGGGGGCAGCGCACGATCCTCCACGTCGACATGGATGCCTACTTCGTGAGCGTCGAACTTCGCCGGCACCCAGAATTGAGGGGCAAACCGGTGGTGGTGGGTGGCACCGGTTCGCGAGGCGTTGTCGCCGCTGCGTCTTATGAGGCACGAAGGTATGGGGTCCATTCGGCGATGCCCGGCAGCACCGCCCGACGAATCTGCCCCCAGGCGGTCTTCCTGCCCGGCGATCATGCCCTCTACGCCCAGGTGAGCTCCGAGGTGCACGAGATCTTCCGCTCGGTCACCCCGTTCATCGAACCTCTCTCCCTCGACGAAGCCTTCCTCGATGTCACCGGTGCCCTGAGACTCTTGGGTGAGGCGACCCAGATCGCCCAACACCTTCGCGACGAAGTGTTCCGCCAACTCGAACTGGGCTGCAGCGTGGGTGTCGCACCCAGCAAGTTCCTCGCCAAGCTGGCGTCGGAGGCGGCCAAACCGAAGGCCACGGCAGAGGGGGTCCGCGAGGGCAAGGGGGTGGTCGAGGTTCGCCCCGGTGAGGAGTTGGCCTTCCTGCACCCCTTGCCCGTAACGGCCCTGTGGGGTGTCGGTCCGGCCACGTTGGAGCGTCTTGCCCGATTGGGAGTGAGCACCATCGGCGACCTCGCCCTACTCGACGAGGCGGCAATCGTGGCCTGTGTCGGCAAGGCCCACGGCCGACACCTGCACCGCCTGGCATGGGCGCTCGACGACCGCCCGGTCGAGGTCGACAGGGCGATGAAGTCGCTCAGCCACGAGGAGACCTTCGCCACGGACATCCACACCCACGACGAACTGCACCGCGAGCTCGTACGCCTGGCCGATGGTGTCGCCACCCGCCTCCGGGCCCATGGCGCAGGCGCCCGCACCCTGTCGCTGAAGGTGCGCTTCGCCGGATTTCACACCATCACCCGGGCCACCACCCTTCCCGGTCCGATCGACACCGCTCACGGCATCGTGGTCGCGCTGGCGCCTCTGCTGGCGGACATCGACCCCGGCCCGGGGGTGAGGCTGCTGGGCGTCAACGCCACCAACTTCGGTGCCCCCAGCGAACAACTCTCCCTCGACGAACTGCTGGTGGAGGCACCCGCCGGCGAGAGGGATTGGCAGGCGACGGAGGAGACGGTCGATGCCATCCGGTCGCGGTTCGGCAGCATGGCCATCGGCCCAGCGAGCGCGGTGAGCAAGGATGGCCTGAGGCTGGTGCGCAAGGGGGCTCAGCAGTGGGGTCCCGACCATGATCCTCAATGAGGCTCGAGTCCGGGCGCGCGTTGTTACCGGCACCGAATTCTGCGATGATGCGCCCAGGCCACGCTGAGGAGCACGCCATGCCGCTCTCGGAAAACGAACAGAGGATCCTCCGCCAGATCGAAGAGCAGCTCCAGCGCGACCCTGGTTTCGGCCGCGACATGACTCACGCCCGTAGGGGCAATCGCCGGGTGCTTCTGTTGTCGGGCGCCGGTGCCATCCTCTTCCTCGTGCTCACAGTGGCCCTCCTGTCGGTCAGCCCCTTGCTCTCCTTCGTGGCATTCATCGCCGCCGTCGCCTCGGCCCTGCTCGCCGAGTACCACGCCCGCAGCCTCGGCGAGGCCGGCCTCAGTCATCTGTCCGAGTCAGTACGTGGCCGCTTCGGCCCACCCCCGCGGTCACCCGCCCCTGACTGACCTCGTCGTCAGCCGGCGATCACGCGCCTCATCAGGCGGGGGTCCACCACCAGCCTCACCCGGGTGGCCATGGGCATGTGTTGGTGGCACATCTCGGCCACGTCGGTACTCAGCAGTTCGCACCTTGCAGCGACCGCGTGATCGATCGGCGTGTTGCCGTAGACCACGTCGGTCACCTTGTCGGCCAACTCGCCGATGACCGAACGATCTACCCCGGTGGCCTTCTCGGCGATTGTTGAGTACTCGAGGGGGGTGAAGCCGGCCACGGGTGGTGCGCCGGCGAGCTGGAGCCGCGTTGCACGCCCCGTGCCACGCCGCAATCACCCTGTCGGCGGCTCCTTCGAGTCGGCGCCGGGCCAGCGTGGCAACAAATCGGGGAATTGCCGTCGACCCACCCCAGTACCAGTGCCGCAATGGCCACCAGCACCAGGAGCAAGGCGCCACTGGCCATCCGTTCTGCCCCCGCCCGCCGATGGCTCGGGTAGGGAGGTGGGGGTGGTGGAGGGATCATCCGCGCCGGCGACGGTGGTGGGGGTGTCCACTCCTTCGTCGATGACCACCGTGTCCGTGGTGGGAGAAGTTGTGGTGTCGCCCGGGGTCTCCGGTGTCGTCCTGGCCCGGCTCTACCCCGTTGTAGGGCTGGCTGTCACTGCTGCCGCGTCCCGGTGTGGGTTCGAAGGCGACCCAGCCGACTCCGTCGAACCACACCTCGGGCCAGGCGTGGGCGTGGCGACCGTAGACGTGGTAGAGGCCGTCGCTGCCCAGATCGCCGGGGGTGAAGCCGACCGCGACTCGCGCCGGCAGGTTCAAGGTGCGCGCCATCACCGCGAAGGTGCCGGCGAACTGCTGACAGAACCCCCTTCGCTCATTGAGGAAGGCCTCGATCGCGTCAGCGCTGTTGTCGAGTCGAATGTCGATGTCGTAGGTGAATTCGTCACGGAACCAGCCCTGCAGGGCCAGAGCCTGATCGAAGGGGGAGGCGGCCCCCACGGTGACCTCGGCCGCGATATTGCCGACCGTCTCAGGCATCCCTTCGGGGAGCTGGAGATAGATCGGCGACGGTGGGTTGCTGGTAGTGGCTGAGCGCAGCAGATCAGTTGTGGGGTTGGGTACGAACGAGACGATGTCGATCTCGTCGCCCTCGCTCAGTTCGCGTCCCGATAGCACCAGGCTGTCGGAGTCCTCGGCCCACAGCACGTCGTCGGTCGACACCTGGGTGGGGTGGTAGGCCGCCGGTACCAGGGGGCCACCCAACGAGCCGATGACCAGGTGCTGCACGACCTCCTCACCGGCGACGACGACCTCGGCGACCCGGCTCCCCATCTTCTCCAGGTCCTCGTCGGGAGGGGTCCATTGAGCACCGTCGAACTCGGGCAGCCCGATCACCCGCCAGTAGTGGCCGCCGGCCGAGGAGGCGACGGTGAACAACTCTGTGTCGCCATGATCCACCAATTGGGCGCGGATGTCGACCAGAGGGCTGAGCACCTCGGTGACCGAGCTCTTGCCATTGCGGGTGTCGAGGAGGGGCTCCTCGCCGGCTCCGGGCAGATGGGGAGACAGTGTCGAGGCGGCCACCGTGCTGATCCCGACGGTGAGGGCGATGGCAGGCAGGGCGGCCACGAGACTCAGGCGTCGCGCCCCCATCCAGGTGGCTTCGGCGCCTTCGGCGGCGAAGCGCAGCAACACCACGGCGAGCAGGGCGAAAGCGATCCAAGCCGCAGCAGCAACAATCCTGTGCCGGTCGTTGTCGAGGGCGGCGGTGAAGATGAACAGCGCTCCCGTGGGAATCACCGACTCCACCCGACCGAGCGCTCGGAACGCGAATGTGTCGGCGAGGACGACACAAAGACCAAGGGTGGCCGCCGTAATGGGGGCGAAGCCTTCGCCGCTCGGCACCGGGGCGACGGTTGTGGCGAACTGGTCGAGCACGAACGCCAAGTCGTCGCCGAGCAGTTCGAGGGTGTGCCTCGTGGCGAAGGGCCCACCGAGGGAGCCCGGGTAGTAGGCGACGGCCAGCAGCTCCAGCGCCGTGAGCGTCATCACCGGCAGGGCAGCCCACAGGGGCGCCTTGAGCAGCCTGAGCAAGGCGGCGATCAGGTGGAGGCCGACACCGACGATCAGCATCGGGGCCAGGTAGGCCCAGTCGGTGAACACACTGCGGAGGCCAACAGCGGTGACGGCGGTGAGGGCGGTGAGAGCAAGGGTCGCGGGAAGGCTCACGGCTCTGCCTGCCGCGGCGGCCGGGCGCATGTTCACGCCGAGGGTCCAGCCTGGCCGCTGACCAGCCTGTTCCACTCCTCTTCCAGATCGACCAGCGAGGTCGCGCCCGCTACGAAGCGGGTGCCGCCACGTGAGGGAGCCATGGTGGTGATGAGCACCATCACCTCGTCGGGCCCGGCCAGGCGCCGACGTCTCGGCCGCGGCACGGGACGCGACGGTGGACGTGACGACCACCACGAGTCCGAGGCCGTCAGCATGGGCGCCGCCGGCGAGAGCGTGGTCGAGACCCCCGCTGCTCGGCAACACAGTGGCCAGCCGGCGCAGGGTCTCGTGGGCCACATCGTGACCACGGAGGTCGAGCCCGGGCGCGACAAGGCGGGTGATGGCCCCGGCGGCCACTGCGCCGGTGACGACGCTGGCCGCCGCGCTCACTGCCCTCTCGAACCCGTCGTGGTCGTAGCGCCGGGGATCCGTGTCGAGCACGACCAGGCAGCGATGGACCCCTTCGGGAGCGGTCTCCCTCACGATCAGGTCCCCGACCCGCGCCGAGGTCTTCCAGTTGATCCGACGCAGGTCGTCGCCGGGTACGTACTCGCGTTGGGAGTGGAACTCAAACCCGGTGCGCCCCATCGCTCTCATCCGGATGTGCTCGCCGAGCCGGCCGGTGCTCGCCAGCCCGGGAAATGCAAGGGGCACTCGCTCGGGCACCACCAGCACTTCGTCGGATCCTCCGATGCGGATGGTGCGCCTACAGAGGCCGAGCAGGTCACTGCGCTGCAACCGTGCTGGGCCGATGCCCACCCGCCCGCGTCTCATCGTGGGTACCCGGTACGCAGCTGTCACCGAATCACCGCCGGCGAGTGGTGCCAGCTGCATCTCAGCTCCGCCCTTGTCGCCGACCGGCTCCCAAAGCCCCAACCGGGGTGAGCGCCGGCGGGAACAGTTCTGCACCTCGATGTCGACCCTCGACCGTTCACCCACCGCCACCGTTGACGGACGCGCCACCCGGCCGACTTTCAGCTCGGGCAGGGGGCGGTTGACAGCGATGAGGGCCAGGGCGATGAGCGCCACCAGTGCCGATCCGACGACGTAGAGCTCGATCACACCGAGGAGGCGCCCCACCACGAACGAGGCAGCCGCCGCGACGAGGGTCGCCCACCCTTGGCGGGTGAGCATCAGCGACCTGCCGGAACCGGTACCGAGGCGAGCAGCTCCTGCACCAGGTGGGCGCCGGTGAGGCCGCGGGCGGCGGCGTCGGGGCGGAGCACGACGCGATGGGAGAGCACCGGCACGGCCACGGCCTTGACGTCGTCGGGTGTGGCGTAGTCGCGCCCGCGCGCCGCTGCATGGGCGCGGGTGGCGCGGGCGAGTTGCAGGGTGGCGCGCGGCGAGAGTCCGATCACGAGTCCCGGATGGCTGCGGCTGGTCTCGGCGAGGTCGACGAGATAGGACTTCAACACCTCGGCCAGGTGCACCGTCCTCACCGAATGACACATGGCCACCACCTCGTCGCCGCTGACGACGGGCTCGAGGCGGGCGAGCGCATCGGCAGACCCGTTGGCGTCGAGGATCGCCAACTCCGCCTGGCGGCCCGGATAGCCGAGCGACAACCTCATCAGGAACCGGTCGAGCTGGCTCTCGGGAAGGCGATAGGTGCCTTCCTGCTCGATCGGGTTCTGGGTTGCGGCGACCATGAACGGCATTGGGAGGCGGTGGCTGACTCCGTCGGCGCTGACCTGGCGCTCTTCCATTGCCTCGAGCAGGGCCGACTGGGTCTTCGGCGAGGCGCGGTTGATCTCGTCGGCGAGGACGATGTTGGCGAACAGAGGGCCGGGCTGGAAGACGAACGTCTCCGTTGCCCTCTGGAACACGCTGACACCGACCAGGTCGGCGGGCAGCAGATCGGGGGTGAACTGGACCCTCTTCCACGAGCACTCGATCGAGGCGGCGAGGGCTTTGGCGAGGCTGGTTTTGCCCACACCGGGCACATCCTCGATCAGGAGGTGTCCCTCGGCGAGCAGGCAGATTACGGCGAGGTCGATGGCATCGCGCTTGCCGTGCACCACCGATGCCACGTTTCCGGTGATCGCCTCGAACAATTGGGCGAAGGTGGGCGATGGCCGCCGCGCTGCGGACGAGGGCGCGGGTGAGCTTGGGGCGGCCTTCACGGGTGCCAGGGTAGACGCTCTGCTATCGGCCTCGCGGTCGGGTTCAGCTGAGCGCTCACCGCCCTGTAACCCCGACACCGCGCGACCTGAATCGGCCGCTACCGTCGATCAAGTGACCGACTGCTATCTCGCCATCGATGTCGGCGGCACCAAGCTGGGCGCCGCCATCGTGGGCGAGAAAGGCGAGGTCCTGGTGCGCGATCGCCTGTCCACGCCACCTCGCGACGTGTGGCCCGCGCTGGCACGGCTCGCCCGGAGGGTGATGGCTGCAGCCCCCACCGTTCCCCGCGGCTGTGGGGTGGGGTGCGGCGGGCCGATGAATCCGACCACGGGTACGGTCTCGCCACTGCACATCGCGAGCCTGCGCGACTTCCCTCTCGCCGCAGAGATGGAAGCACTCACCGGTCTGCCCACGGTGGTGGACAACAACGCCAAGGCAGTCGCGCTCGGCGAGGCGTGGTGCGGAGCTGCGGTGGGGGAGCGCGACTTCGTCGCGATGGTCATGGGCGCCGGAGTCGGTGGTGGAATCGTCAGCGGCGGCCGCCTTCTGGAGGGCAGGCTGGGCAATGCCGGCCACATCGGCCACATGGTCGTCGAACCCGATGGGCGCGACTGCGAGTGCGGCGGCAAGGGCTGTCTCGAGGCCTACTGCAGCGGTGCAGCGATCGAGGCCGACACCGGCCGGCCACCCCAGAGGGCCCCTCAGGCAATCGTCGAACGCACCGGTCTGCTGGTCGGTCGGGCCCTCGCTTCCGTTGGGTGCGATCTGCGATCTCAAGCTGGCCGTGATCGGTGGATCGGTAGCCCTGGGTTTCGGCGAACCCTTCTTCGGTGCCGTTCAGAGCGAACTGGACCAGCGCGCCCGGCTCAGCTTCATCAGCGGTTTCCGAGTCGTGCCCGTCGGCCTCGGCCAACTAGCCCCCCTCGTGGGCGCTGCCGCCCTCGCCCGTCGCGCCCAGGGTGACTTTCCGTGAAGGCGGTATATGCGACTCGTCGGGCAATGAACCTGTAGCTACCGGGGAGTAACATCGCCTCATGCGTCCCGAATACACCCCCGAAGCCGAGGCCTACCGCGAGAAGGTCAGGGCCTTCCTCGCCGAGAAACTGCCGCCCAATTGGGGTGGCACGGGAAAGCTGGACGGGCAGGAGCTGTTCGACTTCGTCACCGAGTGGCGCAAAACCCTTTTCGCTGCCGGCTATCTCGCGCCCGGCTGGCCCGTCGAGTACGGCGGCGGCGGGCTGTCGTCGCTGGAGCGGGTGATCATCGGAGAAGAGTTCGCCCGCGCCGGGGTGCCCACGGGTGGCCCCAACGACGTCTTCGGCATCCAGATGCTGGGCAACACCCTCCTCCAGTGGGGAACCGCCCGAGCAGAAGGCCCATTACCTGCCCCGGATCCTCTCCGGCGAAGACGTGTGGTGCCAGGGCTACAGCGAGCCCAACGCGGGCAGCGACCTGGCCAACCTCGGTCTCAAGGCACAGCTCGACGGCGACCAGTGGATCCTCAACGGCCAGAAGATCTGGACATCGGCCGGCCACCTCGCCGACCACATCTTCACCCTCGCCCGCACCGATCCCGATGCCCCCCGCCACAAGGGCATCAGCTTCCTGCTCGTCGACATGCGTCAGCCGGGTATCGAAGTGCGCCCGATCAAGATGATCTCCGGTGAGAGCGAGTTCAACGAGGTCTTCTACACCGATGCCACCACGCCCAAGGGTGAGGTCATCGGCGGGGTCAACAACGGCTGGGCCGTTGCCATGACCCTTCTCGGGTACGAGAGGGGCGAGGCCGCGGCAACCGGTCCGATCAATTACCAGGCCGAGATCGAGCGCCTCCTCCAGCTCGCCAAAGAGTACGGCCGGGCCGATGATCCCGTGATCCGTCAGCGACTGGCCCGGTGCTACTCGAAGGTGCAGATCATGCGCTTCAACGGGATGAGGGTTCTCACCAAGTACCTCGCCGGTCACCACCCCGGCCCCGATGCTGCGATCAGCAAGCTCTACTGGAGCGAGTACCACAAGGAGATCACCGAACTCGCGGTCGACATCCTCGGCCCAGAGGCGCTGGTGCCCACCGGACGCAAGCCCTCGTCGAGCTTCCAGACCGACGATGCGGGCGCACCGAACAGCAGCTGGAGCTGGGTGGGAACCTTCCTCAACGCCCGGGCCGGCACGATCTACGCCGGTTCCTCCCAGGTGCAGCGCAACATCGTCGGCGAGATGGTTCTCGGGCTGCCCAAGGAGCCAGTGGCCAAGTGAAGCCGGTGGTTATGGCCCGCGTCGTGGTGGCTCTGGCCAGGCGGCCGGCGCTGTGGTTCACGGCTCTGCGCCAGTGGCGTCGCACCACGCCAGCGGGGTGGTGGCGAAGGAGGCCATTTCTTCCCATCCCCAGCGGCGACTACGTGCGCTTCCGACTCGTCACCCAGTACGGTGCCGCCGATCATCGCGCCGAGCCTCCCGATGTGCTCAACTACTTGGCGTGGTGCAAGCTCCAGGACCGGGTGGGTTGAACCCTCCGCTTCATCCACACGCGGTTGCGCCCCGACCCGAAATCCTGCCCCAACGCCCCGGGCTTCGTCGGTAGGGTCACGACAATGAGGGCCGCTCTGGTGTTGAACGCAACCTATGAGCCCCTCAGCGTCGTGCCCGCTCGTCGAGCCGCCTGCCTCGTACTTGCCGACAAGGCCGATCTCGTTGCCGATGACGGCAGCGAGCTTCATTCGGCGCGGCTGGTGCTGCCGAGCCCCTCGGTGGTTCGCCTGCGCTATCTGGTGAAGGTGCCCTTCCATCGTCGCACCTCGATGTCGCGTCGGGCGATCTTCGCTCGCGACGATGCCCGGTGCCAGTACTGCGGCGGTTTCGCCGACTCGATAGACCATGTCGTGCCGCGCTCGAAGGGGTGGCCAGCACTCCTGGGAGAACGTCGCCGCGGCTTGTCGACCGTGCAATATGCGCAAGCGCGACCGAACTCCTACGGAGGCCGGCATGAACCTGTTCCGCCCACCGCGTGTCCCCAAAGACCAGTCGTGGATCACCGTCGCCGTGGCCCGTGTGCCCGATGAGTGGAAGCCCTTTCTGGCGATCGCCAGCTGAACCCCCGCTGGCGATCGTGATGGGAGGCGACACCTGGGTGGTGGGTGAGTCCCATGGCAACGCCGGGGCCTTCCATCAGCGCGACCCCGAAGCCCGACGGTCGGCCACCTTTCACACCGTCGATCACCCCACCCTGGTCATCGGGTCGGCCCAACCCGAGGCCTCGGTCGACCGCCGGGTGGCCGATGCCCTGGGGGTCGAGGTGGTCAGGCGGCGCAGCGGAGGGGGAGGGGTGCTCCTGATGCCAGACGAGTTCGTGTGGCTCGACCTGGTGATCCCCGACGGTGATCCCCTGTGGTGCGCCGACGTCGGCCGGGCGATGATCTGGGCAGGCGAGTTGTGGAGGGCAGGGCTCGGCGAGCTCGGGGTATCCGGCTCCGTCCACTCAGGGGGGATGATCACGTCACCCTGGTCGGCGCAGGTGTGCTTCGCCGGACTAGGCACCGGCGAGGTGGTGGCCACCGGTGAAGCGGCCAAGTTGGTCGGCATCTCCCAGCGTCGAACCCGCCATTGGACACGGCTGCAGACCGTGTGCCATTTGAACTGGCGCCCGGAGCTGGTGGCCGCGCTCGTCGCCGCCCCGCGTCCCACCGCCGTCGAGCTGGCGCCCTTGGTCGGGGTGGTCGTGCCGGCGGCGGCCGGTGCTCTGAGAGACGCCCTGGCGGCCCACCTCCCTGCCGGCTGACGAGATCGGTCGAGCCACGCTGCCCATGGTTTGGGACGTTATGGGGCGAAGTGGTTGACTGTGGGGAAAATTCAGGCAAGAATGGCCCGCACGAGTGCCGAGGCAGGCGCCAGTGGAGCGAGAGGTGGTGAAGCGGACATGTCGTTGCTCGTCGGAGCCTATGAGCGCCAGCTCGACGACAAGGGCCGAGTCTCCCTGCCGTCGCGCTTTCGCGCCCTTCTCGGCGAGGAGTGCTATCTGGCCAAGGGCAAGGGGAAGTGCATCGCCGTCGTCCCCGCCGCCATCTTCGAAGCCGAGGCCGAGGTCATGCGAGCGCGTGAGGTCGCCGGCGAGGTGTCGATGAACCATCTGCGCGCCGTGGCCGGTTCGGCCCAACAGGTCACCGTCGACAAGCAGGGCAGGGTCAACATCGATGAGGCACTGCGCAGCTTCGCCGGCCTGATGGCCAACGCATCTGTCACGGTCGCCGGCTCGTTCGACCGGCTCGAGATCTGGACGCCCGAGCGGTACGCCCTGGTGGACAGCGCCGGCAGCGACGACATGGCCGGCGAGGAGTGAGCCCGCCCACGATCATCCCTACTAGCAGGAGGAGGAACAGGACCCGACCAACACTGAACAGAACACTTTCGATCCGAGCCACGATCACCCGCCCATCTGCAGCTTCCCGGCCCGCAAGATGGACAGCCCACACTCCGCCCGCTTCCGTTTCGCACGTCCGGGGAGACATCCCGGCGGCAACCGCGAACCGGGGGGCTGCAGATGGACGGAAGATCGCCCACCGATATTCGACGCGGGGCCCGGCCCGATGAGCGACTCGCTGAACGACGGCTATCACCACCTCCCGGTGATGGTGCAGGAGATCACGGCGCTCTTCGAGCCGGTGCCCGCGGGGTTCGTGCTCGACGCGACCCTCGGTGGGGGAGGCCACAGCGAGCACTTGCTCGATCGGTGGCCCCACCTCTCGGTCCTCGGCATCGACCGCGACGAACGGGCTCTAGCTGCCGCCACTCAGCGGCTCGCCCGGTTCGGCGATCGGGTGAAGGTGTTCCACACCAGGTTCGACGGTCTAGAACACGCCATGGAAGCACTGTCCATCGACTCCCTCTCCGGGGCACTGTTCGATCTGGGTGTCAGCTCACCCCAGCTCGACTCGGCCGACCGGGGTTTCTCCTACCGCAACCAAGCGCCTCTCGACATGCGCATGGACCGAACCCAGCTGTGGTCGGCCGCCGACGTGGTCAACGGTTACCCGGCAGACCAGCTGGCCAGGGTGCTGCAGCAGTACGGCGACGAGCGCTTCGCCCGCCGCATTGCGGCTGCGATAGTGGCTGCCCGACCCATCGAGACCACCACTGAACTCGCTGAGGTCGTGGTCTCCGCCATCCCGGCGCCGGCCCGCCGCACCGGTGGACATCCGGCCAAGCGCACCTTTCAGGCGATCCGCATCGAGGTCAACGGCGAGCTCGACGTCCTGCCCACTGCGCTCGATGCCGCCATCGAGTGCACCGTGCCAGGAGGCCGCATCGCCGTGCTCTCCTACCACTCGGGCGAGGACCGCATCGTCAAGGAGCGCTTCCGTACCGCCGCCACCGGTGGGTGCGAGTGCCCACCGGAACTGCCCTGCGTGTGTGACGCGGTGCAGACAGTTCGTCTCGTGCGTGGTGTGCCCAAGCACCCTTCTGCGGATGAGCAGGAGGGCAACCGGCGATCGACCAGCGCCCGCCTGAGGGTGGTTGAACGCATCGCCGACACGTTCACCCGTGGTCGGCGATGAAGTGACGAAGAACCAGTAGTACATCGGGCGCAGGCAGGATCGAGGGACGAAAATGGGGATGCCGATTCGCAGCGAGCGCGCTGAGGTCGTTCGCAGCAGGGTGCACGACGACCGAGGCTCGTCGGCACGCGTCCTGGTGAAGTCCACTGCCGCTGTTGCCGACCTCGTTCCTCGCCCACGGCTGAGGGTGGTGCCGCGTCGTCGCCGTACAGCCAGGCTCGTGGCCGTGGGGAGTGCGGTGGTATTCGGGTTGATGATCGGCACCGCCGCCTTCCAGACCCAGGTGGCGCGCCGCCAGCTCGACCTCGACGTCCTCGATCGGCGCATCCGCGCGGCCCACGAGTCCTACGACATACTGCGACGCGAGCGAGCAGAGCTGAGGTCGCCGGGCCGCCTCGCCCGTGAGGCGAGTGCCCTCGGCATGGTGCCCGCTACCCAGACAGAGTTCGTAAGCATCGATCCCGACGTGATCGCCACCGTGGAGCGCAGCGGCGCCCCAGGCGGTGACACCTCAGCACCGACGGTGGCGCAGGAGTTCGAGCAGTACGCAACGGTGAAGTCCCAATCCGGTGGTACTCCGTGAGCGGCGACACCAGAAACCGTCCGCCGCGCGACGCCCAGCGCTCCCACCGCCATCAGCCGACCCGCAGCCATCAACACGCCCCCAGCCACCAGCCAGCGCGCACTCACCGGCGGATCGAAGTTGCGGAGAAGGCTCGGACTGGTGGTCGCAGCGGGCCATCCAAGGCACGGCGACGACCAGCCCTGCCGATGCAGAAGAGGGTGCCCAAAGGCCGCCGCAGCCAGAGGGCGATCGTCCTACACCTGAGGGCCGGCGATCACCGCCGCCGTCTCAGGGTCGTCTTTGTTGTCAGCCTGATCCTGTTCGGCCTGGTCATCGGCGAGGTGGTCTACCTGCAGACGGCAGGCTCCGAATCGCTGAAAGCAGCCGGCCTGGCCCAGCGCGTGAGCGAATCGGTGCTCCACGCCCAGCGCGGCACGATCTTTGCCCGCGATGGAGGAGAGCTCGCGCTCAGCGTCCCGTCGAGCACGATCATCGCCAACCCGAAGCTGGTCACCGATTCCACGGGCACTGCTGGTTTGCTCTCGTCCTTGCTCGGTCTCTCGCCCGAGAAGGAGCAGTCCCTGGTTGCGGCCTTCACCGCCAAGGAGAAGAGCTTCGTCTACGTCGCCCGTCAGGTCGACGACGATCTGGCCGAGACGATCATGGCGATGAACCTCGCCGGTGTCGACGTGATCGCAGAAGACAAGCGGATCATGCCCAGTGGTGAGGTGGGCCGCAGCGTGCTCGGCCGAACCGACATCGATGGTGTTGGGACAGGCGGTCTCGAGCGTCAGTACGACTACCTGCTCACCGGGATCGATGGCGAGAGGGTGCGCGAACACGACCGCAACGGACTTTCGATCCCCGGTTCGGGTACTACCACTCAAGAGCCGATACCCGGCACCGATCTTGTGCTCACCCTCGACCGCTCCTTGCAGTTCCAGGTAGAGCAGGCACTTCTGGCCCGGGTCGACGAGGTGAAGGCAGACGGAGGCACGGTGGTGGTGATGGACACCGACTCGGGGGAGATTTACGCCATTGCCAACGTCAAGCGCGATGAGGACACAGGCATAGCGGCCGTGACCTCGGCGAACCTGGCGGCGGTCGAGGCCTTCGAGCCCGGCTCGGTGGCGAAGGTGTTCAGCCTCTCCGCTGTGGTCGACAGTGGAGTGGCGAACCCGGACACCGTGATCGATGTTCCTGGCAGGATGGTGTTCAACAAGAACACCATCTGGGAGCAGACGGTCAAGGATGCCGAGTTGCACGACACCAAGCCGATGAGCCTGCGTGACATCATCGTCCATTCCTCGAACATCGGCACCCTGTTGCTGACCGAGCAGGTCGGCGACGAACGTTTCGGCGAGTACCTTCAGGGCTTCGGTTTCGGTCAGCCGACGGCGCTCGGGTTCCCCGATGAGAGCGCCGGAAGGCTGAAGCCGGTGGACGAATGGCAGGGCTCCGAGGCTTCCACGATGAGCTACGGCTACGGCTACACCACGACCTCGTTGCAGCTCGCCGCCGCCGTCAACACCGTCGCCAACGGGGGCACCTACGTGGCCCCGAAGATGCTGATGGCCACGATCGGCGCCGACGGTGAGGTAACCGAGACTCCTGCCTCTGCCACTCGGCGGGTGATCGATCCCGACAGCGCAGCGACGATGATCGACATGATGACCGATGTGGTGTGCACCGGCACGGGCAAGGACGCGCGGCTCGACAGCATGACAGCGGCCGGCAAGACCGGCACGGCGTACAAGGTCCAGGACGGCACCTACGGCGAGGACGGCAGTCGCGCCTACCGAGCCTCCTTCGTCGGCTTCCTGCCTGCGGCCGCACCCCAGGTGACGATCCTGGTCACCATCGACGAGCCCGACCCGACGTCGAACGACCGCTTTGGTGGCAAGGCCGCCGCCCCCCTGTTTGCCACGGTGGCCACCAGCGTGATCCACGAGTTGGCCATCACCCCCACGCCCGGCGACACCGGCTGCGCAGCGCGGTGACGGGAGTGGAACTGCCTCTCGGCGAACTCCTGGCCGAGGCGGAGCTGCCCTCGACCGCGAAACGCGGCGACGGGAGCGAAGTGGTGGGCGGAGTCGTCTTCGACTCGCGCGAGGTACGCGAGGGTTCCCTGTTCTGCTGCCTGCGCGGGGCGACGGCCGACGGTCACGCTTTTGCCGCCTCTGCTGTGGCTGCCGGCGCGCGAGCCCTCCTGGTCGACCATGAGCTACCGGTCGATGTCGCCCAGGTGGTCGTTCCCGACGCACGCGAGGCGATGGGTCACCTGGCTGCAGCCTTCTTTGGTCATCCTTCGCGCGCACTCACTCTGGTGGGTGTCACGGGTACCAACGGCAAGACCACAACCGCCGCTCTGCTCGCCGCGATCCTGGAATCGGCAGGTATAGCCACCGGCGTCATCGGCACTCTCACCGGCAAGCACACAACTCCCGAGGCGCCCCACCTTCAGGCCCAACTGGCAGGCTTTGTAGCCGAAGCCAGGAAGGTGGTGGTGATGGAGGTCTCGTCTCACGCCCTCGCCCTGCACCGCGTGGCCGGCTGCCGCTTCGCCCTCGTCGTGTTCACCAACCTGGGTCGCGACCACCTCGACCTCCATGGCACTCAGGAGAACTACTTCGCTGCCAAGGCGACCCTGTTCGAGCCGTGGCTCGCCGAGCGGGGGATCGCCAACGCCGACGACGTGCACGGACGTCTGCTGATCGATGCCCAGCCGATACCGATCGAAGCATTCTCTGCGTCCGACTTCTCGGATCTCACCGTGACGCCGACCGGTCACGAGTACAACTGGCGCGGTCAGAGGATCCAAGTCGGTCTCGGTGGAACTTTCAATTCGATGAACAGCCTCGCCGCCGCCACTGCGGCCGCCGCGCTCGGGGTGCCACCAGCAGCCATCAGCGTGGGGTTACGGGCTGCCCGGCCGGTGCCTGGGCGTTTCGAGCCGGTCGATGCCGGCCAACCGTTCACGGTGATCGTCGACTTTGCCCACACACCAGATGGTCTGAGGGAAGTCCTCGGCGCTGCTCGTGCCGCATCTGGTGACGGTCGGGTGATTGCCGTATTCGGTTGTGGTGGTGACCGCGACCGGGAGAAGAGGCCGATGATGGGTGCGGTAGCGGCGGAACTCGCCGACTTCGTGGTCGTCACCTCCGACAACCCTCGGTCAGAGGATCCTCTGGCGATCATCAATGCCGTGGTTGAGGGGGTGGCTGGCGACTACCGTGACCGTGTTGTGAGTGAGCCCGACCGACGCCGCGCCTTCGCTGTGGCTTTCCGGAAGGCAAACCCCGGCGACGTGGTGGTGATTGCCGGGAAGGGTCATGAGACCACCCAGACCGTCGGTGCCGAGGTCATCCCCTTCGAAGACCGTGCGGTAGCCCTGAGCCTGTTGGAGAATCCCACATGATCGCGGTGATGATCGGTGGCGCCACAGCGATGCTCATCGGCCTGTTCGCGACCCGCTACCTGATCACCTTGTTCGGTGAGCGTTGGATCGGCCAACCGGTACGCGGCCGCATTGAGCCCGACCCAAGTGAACCCGGCCCGGAACAGAGGGCGAAGCGGGGTACGCCCACGATGGGCGGCCTGGCCATCATCGGCGCTGCGCTGTCGGGCTGGATGGTGGCCCACCTGCGCCCCGGTCTCGCCTTCAGCGACCAGGCGATGATCATGTGGGTGGGCATCCTGGCGATTGCCGGTGTCGGCCTGCTCGACGATCTGGTCAAGATCCGCCACCACGGTGGTAGGGCCATCCTCAATGTCAGGCGATACATCACCCTGGCATTGTCGGTCGTGATCGTCTGGTGGCTGGTGGCAGCTACCGGCCTTGCCGAGACGATCTCGTTCACCCGCGCCGCCAGGCCCGGATGGGAAGTGCCGCTAGTTGTGTTCGTGGTCCTGGCCGGTCTTCTCGTCTGGAGCACCGCCAACGCGGTGAACATCACTGATGGCCTCGACGGACTGGCCGGCGGCGCGGCGATGATGGGCTTCCTCGTCTTCACGGTGATCGCCTACTGGGCCTTTCGTAATCCCGGCGTCTACAGCGCGGTGGTGAACCCCCTCGATCTGGCTGTGCTCGCGTCGGCGTTCGGCGGCGCGTGCGCCGGGTTCCTGTGGTTCAACGCCGCCCCGGCACGGATAGTCATGGGCGAGGTCGGTGCCCTCGGCATAGGCACGGCCCTAGCCCTGCTCGCCTTGACCACTAATACCCACTTGCTCCTGTTCCTGATCTGTGGGGTGAACGTCATCGAGGCCGGATCGGTGGTGCTGCAGATGGGGGTGTTCGAGTTGTCGGGTCACAAGAAGCGGCTCTTCCGCATGTCGCCTATCCACCATCATTTCGAGCTCAGCGGCTGGCCCGAGACGACAGTCATCATCCGCTTCTGGGTCGTCTGCGGCATCTGTGTCGCCGCCGCGCTGGGTATCTTCATCGGCGATTTCACGCGAGTCGGCGAACTGTGAGGCCGACGTGACAGGCACCGCCCTGATCTATGGCATTGCTCTCAGCGGTAACGCGCTCGCGACTCAGTTGGTGAGGCGGGGTTGGCGCGTGATGGTCGCCGACGATGCGCCCGACGACGCCAAGAGGCAGCTTGCCGCAGTCCTCGGCACCGCCCTGATCGAGCGTCCCGACGAAGCGGAGATCGCCGCCCTGGTGCGCGACAGCGACGTCGTCTGTCCGGCCCCGGGGGTTCGCGAGACCCATGCTGTGATCGGCGCCGCCGTCGCCGCCGGCACTCCTCTGCGCACCGAGATCGACCTCGCCTACCTGTGGGAACAGGCCAGGCCGGGAGGACCACGGCCGATGCTGGCGATAACCGGCACCGACGGCAAGACCACGACCACGATGTTGACCGCCCACATGCTCGAAGCTGAGGGCGTTCCCACCTCGGCGGTCGGCAACACCGAGGTGCCGCTTGCCGCAGCTCTCGACGACCCCGTCGACGTTTTCACCGTCGAGTGCAGCAGCTTCCGTCTCAATTGGGTCGATTCGTTCCGTGCCGAAGCCGCGGTGTGGTTGAACTTCGCTCCCGACCATCAGAACTGGCACACCTCGCTTGCGTCGTACGAGGCGGCCAAGGCGCGGATGTGGGCCCATCGTCGGCCCACCGACGTGGCCATCGGTTTCGCCGACGACGCGGTCGTGATGCGCAACCTGGAAGCCGCCGGCGGCATCACTCGCACCTTCGCCGCGTCCGGTGCCGACTACCACATCGCCGATGGGTATCTGGCGGGGCCGATGGGATCCATCGCCCCGGTGGCGTCGATGACACGCACCCTGCCTCACGACCTGACCAACGCTCTTGCTGCGGCAGCTCTCGTGCTCGAGAGCGGTCTCGCCGGTACCGAAGCCGTGGCCCGGGCACTCACCACCTTCCGCCACCCGCCTCACCGTATTGAACCGGTTGGCACCTTCCACGGGGTGCAGTGGTTCAACGATTCCAAGGCGACCACACCCCATGCGGCGCTCACTGCGATCCGCAGCTTTCGGCGGGTTGTGCTTCTTGCCGGGGGACTCAACAAGGGCCTCGATCTGGCCGGCCTCGCCTCGGAACACGGGAGGATCAAGGCTGTTGTCGGGCTCGGCGCCGCAGCGGGTGAGATCACCGACGCCTTTGCCGGCCTGTGCCCCACTTCGACCGCCGGCTCGATGGAGGAAGCGGTAGAGCTGGCCGCTCGTTACGCGGTCGAAGGCGATGTCGTCCTCCTGTCACCAGCTTGCGCGAGCTTCGACTGGTACCCCGACGGCGGATACCCGGCGCGTGGTGAGGATTTCAAGCAGTTGGCGCGAGCCCTTGCGGGGAGGACCTGAGTTGAGCGCATCGAGCACTCTCATCGGCGACCGGCGCAGGGCGGCCCTTGCCCGCTCCGATGCGATGCGCCGGCACCCGATCGACGCGTGATCACGTCCGCCCGGTCACGCCCCCGCCCATCGCCTTCTACCTGATCGCCGTCGTGGCCACCGTGTTCACCATGCTCGGCCTGGTGATGGTGCTGTCGGCGACTTCGATCAGCGAGTTCCACAAGGGCAACTCACCGTGGCGACTCTTCAACCGGCAGGCATTGTGGGCCGCGCTCGGCCTTGTGGGCATGTGGGTGGCGATGCGCATACCGATGAGACGGTGGCGCCAGTTGGTTGTGCCTTCGTTCGTGGTGGCGTGCGGGCTGATGGTCCTGCCCTTCCTCCCCGGCATCGGCAGCAGGGTGAACGACGCCAGCTCGTGGGTGGTCATCGGTCCGATCAACTTCCAGCCGAGCGAGTTCCTCAAGCTGGCCCTGCTTCTGGCGTGTGCGAGCCTTCTGGCATCACGCCGAGACGAGATGCACGACCCGGTGCGCACCCTGTTGCCGGTGCTCGGTCTGGCCATCGTCGCCTGCGGGCTTTGCCTGCTCCAGGGCGACCTCGGTTCGGCCATCGTGCTCGCTGTCGATCGTCTTCACGATGGCCTTCATCGCCGGCGCATCCCTGCTGCCGCTCACCACTGCCGGCCTGTTCGGCACAATGGCTGCCTTGGCGTTCGTGGTGTCGAGCCCGCGTCGTGAGGCACGTTTCACCGCCTTCATGGACATCGCCGCTCACAAGGACCACCTCAGCTACCAGACGTGGCAGGCGATGATCGCGATCGCTCAGGGAGGGGTGACTGGTTCCGGTGTCGGGCCGCGGCGAGAACAAGCTTGGCGAGTTCCTGCCCCTGGCCCACAGCGACTTCATCTTCGCCGTCGTGGCCGAGGAACTGGGCATGATCGGTGTCGTCGCGGTGCTGGGCGGGTTCATGGTGCTGGCCTATGCCGGGGTGCAGGTGGCCATTGTCACTCAGGATCGCTTCCACGCTCTGGTGGCCGGTGGTGTCGTCTGCTGGTTCGTGGTTCAGGCGATCATCAACGTCGGCGGCGTCACGGGCCTGATGCCCGTGACCGGACTCACCCTGCCCTTCTTCTCCGCCGGTGGCAGCTCCTTGTTCGTCACCCTGGCGGCCACGGGCCTGCTGCTGAACGTGGCCCGCAACGTGAGATGAGCGGCACCTTCGCCGTCGTCACCGGTGGGGGCACCTCCGGCCATGTGCTGCCGGCACTGGCAATCGCCGACGGCCTGGTGGCAGCGGGGCACCCTCCGGATTCGATCCACTACGTCGGCTCCCGCCGTGGCGTCGAGACCACCATCGTGCCGCCCACCGGTTATCCGCACAGCTTCCTCGAGGTGACCGGCTTGCAGCGCAGCCTGACGGCGCGCAACCTCTCCATTCCTCTCAAGCTGTACCGCGCGAGTCCGCGAGGCGAAGCACCTGTTGCGCGTCCTGCGCCCGGCGGTGGTCGTCAACGTCGGCGGTTACGCCAGCTTCCCCGCCACCTATGCGGCGCGGCGTCTGCGGATCCCCTACGTGGTGGTGAGCTACGACCGTCGGCCGGGCTTGGTGTCCAAGCTGATGGCCCGTCGGGCGACGGCCTGTGCCGTGGCCTTCGAGGGCTCCACCCTCCCGCAGGGCCGCCTCACCGGGGCTCCGGTACGCCAGGCGATGATCAGTCTCGACCGCCGTGCCGATCGCGCGCGAGGGCACGCCAGGATCTGGGCCTGCCCCTTGATCGTTTCGTGGTGGCCGTGATGTGTGGTTCGCTGGGTGCCGGCGCGGTGAACGAAGTGGTGACGGCTGCGGTCGAACGCCTCGCGGACCGGCGCGACCTGGCGGTGTACCACGTCGTCGGTGAACGATTTCTCAGTGATGCCGCGCCCGCTCGCGTCGGCTCCGAGGGCATCATTTACCGCGTGATCGGATACGAGGACCGCATGCCCCAGCTCTATGCCGCGGCCGACCTGATGGTCACCAGGGCCGGCGCCGGCACTGTCGCCGAACTGGCCACGGTTGGCGCTCCGGCCATTGTCGTCCCCTGGCCCGATGCAGCCGAGAACCACCAGGTCGACAACGCCAGGGTGCTGTCCGACAAGGGTGCGGCGGTGCTGATCGAGCAATCCGAGCTCACGGTGGACCGGCTCGTGAGCGAGATCGAACACTTCATCGCCTCGCCGGAGGAGTTGGCGGCCATCGCCGACAGGGCTCATTCAGAAGGTGCGCTGCACCGCAGCGGCAGGCTCGTGGCCCTGATCGAGGAGGTCGCCGAGCCGTGAGTGCGCAGCCCCTCGCACCGCTTGGACCTGTCGGTCCCGATGAAGCTTCACGTGGTTGGCGTGGGCGGCCCTGGGATGAGCGCCATCGCCATCGTGCTGGCGCAGATGGGCCACGACGTCACCGGCAGCGACATCCGCAACAGGTCGGTGCTCGACCGACTTCGGGCGGCCGGTGTCAGGGTGCAGGTCGGCCATCGACCGGTCGCTGGTGCACGATCGCGACGCCATCACCTGGAGCACTTCGATCCCGGCCGCCAACATCGAGCGCAACGAGGCCGAGATCGTCGGCGTGCCGTCCATGCATCGCTCCGGGATGCTCGCCTCGATCTGTGCCATGGCCCGGTCGCTCGGGGTCGCCGGCACCCACGGCAAGACGTCCACCACCTCGATGCTGATGCTGATGCTGGTAGAGGCCGGTCTGAAGCCCAGCTTCGTCGTCGGTGGTGATGTCACCGACATGGGCACCGGGGCCCAATGGACCGGCGGCGAGTGGCTGGTGGTCGAGGCCGACGAGAGCGACGGCACCCACCTCGCTCTGCCCCTCTACGGCACCATCCTCACCAACGTCGAGACCGATCACCTCGACTATTACGGAACCTTCGAGGCGATCGTCGAAGGGTTCGACCTCTACCTGTCCCAGATACCGGGTCCGAAGGTCCTGTGCCTCGACGACCCTGTCTGCGCCCGACTGGCCCGTGACCATGGGGCGATCACCTACGGCACATCGCCCGAGGCGGACTTCGTGGCCACCAACATCCGCGCCGGAGCCGGCTCCTTCACCTTCGATCTTGTCCACCACGGCACTCGTCTGGGCACCGTCGAGCTCCCCTTGCGCGGGTTGCACAATGTGCGCAACGCCACAGGTGCTCTCGCCATGGCGATCTCCGTCGGGGTGCCCTTCGAGGCGGCGGCCAACGCCCTCGCCAAGTTCGGCGGTGTCGCCCGCCGTTTCGACATCAGGGCGATCGATGGCGGGGCCACCCTCGTCGATGATTACGCCCACCTGCCTTCGGAGATCTCTGCCGTGCTGTCGGCCGCACTCTGTAGCGGCGACAGGTGGAAGCGCCTCGTGGCGGTGTTCCAGCCGAACCGGTTCAACCGCATGGCGGTCATGTCGCCCGAGTACGCCGACGCGTTCGTGAGCGCCGACCTGGTGGTGCTCACCGACATCTACTCGTCGGGCACCACGCCCATCCCGGGTGTCACCGGCAAGTTGGTGGTCAATGCGGTTCTCGATGCCCACCCCGACACCGATTTGGCGTGGTTGCCCAAGCGCGCCGACCTGGTCGAGTTCCTCGCTCGGCGCCTCGAAGACGGCGACGTGTGCATCTCGATGGGGTGCGGCGACGTGGCCTCGCTTCCCGACGAAGTGGCCGCCCGCCGCGCCGAACTGAGGGCCGAGCGCGAGCTGCGGTCGGCTTGATCGTGGACGATCGCCGGCAACGCGCCCTGGCCATCCTCGACGGGTTCGCCACGGCCGATGAGCCCCTAGCCCCTCACACCACCTACAAGCTGGGTGGTCCGGCCTCTGTCTTCGCCACTCCCCGCGACATCCACGAACTGGCCACCGTGGGCAAGGCCGTCGGTGAGACCGGTTTGCCCGTGCTGGTGCTCGGTCGCGGCTCGAATCTGCTTGTCGCCGATTCAGGGTTCGCCGGCATCGTCGTCTCCCTATCGGCGATGGGCGAATCGATCGTCATCGACGATGTCAACGTCGAGGCCGGCGGGGCCGTGGCCATGCCCGTGGTCGCTCGGCGCACCGCGGCAGTGGGACTGGTGGGATTCGAGTGGGCCGTCGGCGTGCCAGGCTCGATCGGCGGCGCTGTGCGCATGAATGCCGGCGGGCACGGCAGCGACATCGCCTCCGCTCTCGTCAGCGCTCACCTCCTCGATCTGCGCACGGGCCGGCAGGGCTGGGTACCTGTCGATCGCCTCGGTCTGAGGATGCGTGGCTCCGACATCGCCGACCATCAGGTGGTGGTCGCGGCCCGCCTGCGCCTCGCCCATGGCGACCCAGTCGTCGCCGAGGCCACCATCGCCGAGATCGTGCGCTGGCGGCGCGAGCACCAGCCGGGTGGGCAGAACGCCGGCTCGGTGTTCGTCAACCCGGTACCGGGTGAGGTGGCGGCCGGGGCCCTGATCGATCATCTCGGCCTGCGCGGCTTCTCGATCGGCGGTGCCGTGGTCAGCGACAAGCACGCCAACTTCGTGCAGGCTTCCGATGGCGCCACGGCCGCAGACGTGAGGGCAGTGATCGAGCATGTGCGCGAGGTGGTGCATGCCGCTACGGGCCATCTGCTGCGCAGCGAGATCAGGTTGGTCGGCTTCGCCGACATCGCGGACATCACCGACGAGGATCGACCGGGGGTGACGATATGAGCGAGCCCGATCTGCCCGATCGCGACCACGTACCCGATTCCGTACTCGACGAACTCTCGGCGGCTTTCGACGACGCTCCAGTTCAGGGGCCAGTTCAGGGCCCGGTTCCGACGCCCGAACCCGGGCCCGGACCTGCGGCTGAATCGCCGCGGCGCACGATCGTGATCCCCGAGGACGATCAACCCGACACTGTCTATCTCGACGCGGAGAAGGAGGAGCGCTTCCGCGCCGTCCACGCCACCTCGCACGGCGAGAGGGACACCATCTTCATCAGCGACCTCGACGACGGCGCTGTGGTGGAGCCGGCCCCCACCAGGGGCAGTGCCGGTATAGACCCCCGCATCCGGGCCCGGCGTATCGCCGTTCGTCGGTCCGAGAGTCGTCGCCGTCTGGTGTGGGTCGGCGTCGCCGTGATCGTCTTGCTCGTGCTCGTGGGTGCGATTGCGGTCCTCGCCTCACCCATCTTCGAAGTCAGCGAGGTGAGGGTGCAGGGTGCGGTCTACACCGACGAGGAAGTCCTCGTCGACATCATCGCGGACATCGAGGGCGACCCTGTGCTGCTCGTGGACACGAAGGCAATCGAGGACCGGCTGGAAAAGGTGGCGTGGGTGGAGCAGGCGCGGGTGCGTACCGACTTCCCCCACACCATCTTGATCGATATCCGCGAACGCCAGCCGCTGGCTACCTTCCAGGGCAGCGATCGGCAGTGGAGGGTCATCGACGTGCAGGGGAGAGTGCTCGACGTCATCGAGGGGCGCCCTGTCGCCTACATGCTGATCACCGGCAACCACCCCGACACGTCGCGCGGTCAGTTCGCCGGTGGCCCCTACGCGTCGGCAGCGGTGTTGGTCGCATCCCTACCAGGGGAGATCCGCCGGATCACCGAATCGGTCGGTGTCGACGCCTCTACCGGAACCCTCACGATGCACCTCGAGGGCGATGTCGAGGTGAGGCTCGGCGACGGTGAGGACCTCGATCAGAAGCTTGCCCGCCTCCTCGGGCAGGTACGCGACGGCCTCGAAGGGGTCGCCGCGCTAGATGTCTCGACTGCGGAAATCGGCGTCGTACCCGGGTAACCCCCATGGGGGCCCGTGCATTCGCTACGATCACGGCCACTGGTACGTCAATCCTGAGAGCGTCACCTGGTGCAACTACTCATCGCCCATTTTCCCAAACCAACCCGGAGGTTCATCTGATGGCCGGCGCCCCGCAGAACTATCTCGCCGTCATCAAGGTGATCGGCGTCGGCGGTGGTGGCGTCAATGCCGTCAACCGCATGATCGATGCCGGTCTCAAGGGTGTCGAGTTCATCGCCGTCAACACCGATGCCCAGGCTCTATTGATGAGCGACGCCGACGTCAAGCTCGACATCGGTCGCGATCTCACCCGCGGCCTGGGCGCGGGCAGCGACCCCGAGGTCGGGCGCAACGCCGCCGAGACCCATCGCGATGAGATCGAAGAGATGATCAAGGGCGCCGACATGGTGTTCATCACCGCCGGCGAGGGTGGCGGCACGGGCACCGGTGCTGCACCGGTCATCGCCGAGACGGCACGGAGCATGGGCGCTCTCACCATCGGTGTGGTCACCCGGCCGTTCAGCTTCGAGGGTCGTCGGCGCGCCGTACAGGCCGATGCGGGCGTGCAGAGGCTGAAGGAGAAGGTCGACACCCTCATCGTCATCCCCAACGATCGCCTGCTCACCGTGGCCAACGAAAAGACCAGTGTGCTCAACGCGTTCAAGATGGCCGACGAGGTCCTGCTCCAGGGCGTGTCGGGCATCACCAATCTCATCACCACCCCCGGCCTGATCAACACCGACTTCGCCGACGTGAAGATGATCCTCTCCAGCGCCGGATCCGCGCTGATGGGCATAGGTCAGGCCAGCGGCGAGAACCGGGCGGTGATCGCCGCCAAGGCCGCGATCAGCAGCCCGCTGCTCGAGGCCGCCGTCGACGGTGCACGCGGCATCCTGTTGAACATCACCGGCCCCAGCTCGATGGGCCTGTTCGAGATGAACGCTGCGGCCGAGATCATCCACGGCGTCGCCCACCAGGATGCCAACATCATCTTCGGTACGGTCATCGACGACGAGATGGGCGACGAAGTCAAGGTCACCGTCATCGCCGCCGGCTTCGATCGCTGGGACGGCGGCGCCCCGCCGGCATCGGGCCGCTCCACGGTCAAGGCGGTGCCAGAGTCAAAGCCTGCCGCATCCCTGAAGGATCTATTCGCCGACGAGGCCGCCGACCCACTCGACAGCGACGACGACGACTTCGATGTACCGTCCTTCTTGAAGTGATGTCAGCCACCGTCGGCCGGCAGGGTCGGTGGCGGGTGACACGGCAATGACCGACCTCGACGAACTGGTCAAGACGCGCCTGGCCGAGGTCTACGAGCGCATCGCCCGCGCCGGCGGCACCGGTGTAACCGTTCTGCCTGTCACCAAGACTTTCGGGGTCGAAGCCTGCTGGGCCGCATACCGCGCTGGTTGTCCTGCTGTCGGCGAAAACTACGCCAAGGAGATCGTGGCCAAGCTCGGTGGAATCGACCGGCCATTCGGGGTCCACTTCATCGGCCAGTTGCAGACCAACAAGGTGCGCATGCTCGCCCCCATCGTCACGGTCTACGAGACGGTCGACCGGCTGTCGCTTGTCGCCGAGCTCGCCAAGCGGGTTCCCGGTGCACGAGTGATGATCCAGGTCGACACCACCGGTGAACCGCGGCAAGGGTGGGTGTCGTCTCGACGAGGTGCCGGCACTCGTCGAGAGTGCGGCAAGGGCTGGCCTCGAGGTGATCGGGTTGATGACGGTGGGTCCCACCGAGGGTGGACCCGAAGCTGCGCGCCCCGGCTTTCGGGCAGTGCGGGCACTGATCGACCGTCTGGGGCTGACCGTTTGTTCGATGGGCATGACATCCGACCTCGAAGTCGCCGTGCAGGAGGGTGCCACCGAGGTGAGGGTGGGCAGTGCCCTGTTTGGCGCACGTACCTCCGCAACCTCACCGGTGCGATAGCCTCGGCCGTCGGGAGGATCACAGATGTCGATGTGGAAGAAGGCAATGGATTACTTGGGTCTCGGACCCGATGATGCCTACGACGACTACGACATGGCCCCGGAGCCCGAGCACCCGATGCGTGCGACGCGCCCTCCTCGCGACGAGTCGGCTCGCCCCACACGCGGCTATTCGGGGGAGCATGAACCGGACCCTTCGGTGCGTCCACTGCCCACACGCCCCAGCTTCCCCACTCGCGACGGTGACATGGCCGTACGCCGGCCCACACCTGTCGGCGACGACAGCAACGTCCAGCCTCGTCCAGCCAACCCGCGGGCAGCGGCCCCGTCGCGATCCGGCCAGGTCTCCGGTGGCGCCGAACCCCACACGGTCAGCCCGCGCCGCTTCGACGCAGCCCAGGAAGTGGCCGACAAGTTCCGCGAAGGTCTGCCCGTGATCATGAATCTCGAAGGAGTGAATCGCGAGCTCGCCAGGCGCCTTATCGACTTCGCCAGCGGGCTGTGCTACGGGCTCAACGGCACGATGGAAAAGGTTGCCACCGGCGTCTACCTCCTGAAGCCCTACGTTAGGGCAGCAGGGCACGACGGCGCCGACTACGGAGGCTGATCTACGGTCGGATCGTCAGGGTGTGTGGTGGCGGCTGGCTCGCCTAGCATCGTGCCCATGGAGATGAGCCCGCAGACCATTCGCAGTACTGGCTTCAAGACGGTCAGGAAGGGCTACGACCCCACAGAGGTCGATGAGTTCAAGGAACAGACGGCTGCCGCTGTCGAGTTCTCTCAGAACCTGGCGACGGCAATGGAGGCCCGCGCTCAGGGCCGCCTTCGCCAAGCTCCAAGAGGTCACCCAACAGGTGGCCGCGGCCGGGAGCGAAGAGCGCCCCGACGCCGGCAGTTCCGGCGACACCGAGATCCTCAGCCGCACCCTGTTGCTCGCCCAACGAGCCGCCGACGCCACCCTGGCCGATGCCCGTATCGAAGCCGAGCAGATGACTTCCAATGCTCGCGAAGAGGCAGCTCAGATGGTCGAGAATGCCCTGGCCACTGCCAACCAGGCGGTCGACCAGGCTCGGGCCGACGCCCGACGCGCCAGCGATGAGGAGACCATGCGTGCCGAGAACGAGGTGCAATCCTTGCTCGCCCGTCGTGACTTCCTGCTTGCCGACGTCGACCACCTGGAGCAATACATGCAGGCCCAGCGCGAGAGGCTGCGCGACGCGGCCGTGCAACTACACGAGCTCGTCGACCGAGTACCCGGAGGTCTCGGTGAGATGCGCCGGCCCCTGCTGTCGGCCTCGGCTGAGCCCCTGACCGAGCCGGAACCTGCCTCTGCTCCCGAGCCCGCACCGGACTCGGAAGCGGATTCGTTGTTCATGCCCTCGCTCAAGGCAGACACCATCATCCCCGCCGAGGAGTCGGACGACACCGATCAGCAAACAGGGCTGGTGTTCGGCGAGGAACCTCAATAGCCGGTCCGGCAGTGGTGAGGGGCCGCTAGCATCGGCTCCACGGCGACGACGAGGCCATCACCTCCGAGCTTTCGGAAGAACAGCACGCCAGTCGTGCCCAGTAGAACCGGACGGGTCCAGCCCGACACAGCTGGTGCAGTCGAGGGGTTGCGATCCGACGGGTCGCAGCAACCAGGGTGGTACCGCGGGCCTTACGGCTCGTCCCTGAGCAACTAACTCAGGAGCAGTCGTGACCTATCCCAACGTGCAGCCACAGCCGTCGTTCCCCGACATCGAGCGCGAGATCCTCGCCTCATGGGATGCCGAGCACACCTTCCAGACCTCGATCGACCAGCGCAATGGTGCCGATGAGTATGTCTTCTACGACGGCCCACCCTTCGCCAACGGCCTGCCTCACTACGGCCACCTGCTCACCGGTTTCGTGAAGGACGCAGTACCCCGATATCGCACGATGCGCGGCCAGCAGGTGCACCGCCGGTTCGGTTGGGACTGCCACGGCCTGCCCGCGGAGGTGGTGGCCGAGAAGGAGCTGGGCATCAGTGGGCACCCGGAGATCGCCCGATTCGGTATCGACAAGTTCAACGATGCCTGCCGCACCAGCGTGTTGAGGTTCACCGACGACTGGCAGCGCTACGTCAACCGTCAGGCCCGCTGGGTGGACTTCGAGAACGACTACAAGACACTCGACACGCCCTACATGGAGAGCGTGATGTGGGCGTTCAAGACCTTGTTCGACAAGGGTTACGTGTACGAGGGTTTCCGCGTGCTCGCCTACTGCTGGCGTTGCGAGACCCCGCTGAGCAACACCGAGACCCGCATGGACGACGTCTATCGCGACCGCCAGGATCCGGCGCTGACGGTGATGTTCCACCTCGAGAGCGGGGAGCAGATCCTCGCCTGGACCACAACTCCGTGGACCCTGCCGAGCAACCTTGCCCTCGCCGTCGGTGCCGACATCGACTATGCGGTGCTGGAGGAGGCCGACTCCGACGGCCGGCCCCGGCGGTACATCCTCGCCGAGGCCCGTCTCGAGGCCTACGAGAAGGAACTTGCCGGCGCCACCCGGATCGGCACGCTTGAAGGGTGCGGACCTGATCGGGCGCAGGTACACGCCCCTGTTCCCCTTCCTGGCCGACACCCCCAACGCCTTCCGCGTGCTCGCTGCGGACTTCGTCAGCACCGAGGACGGCACCGGGGTGGTGCACATGGCCCCCGGGTTCGGTGAGGACGACCAGATCGCCTGCAACGCGGTAGGCATCCCCACCCTGTGCCCGATGGACGAACACGGCCGGTTCACCGAGGAGATCACTCCCTGGGCAGGCGTCCATGTCTTCGATGCCAACCCCGAGGTGATCAAGGATCTCAAGGGTCGCGGTGCTGGTCGTGCGCCACGACAGCTACCAGCACAGCTATCCGCACTGCTGGCGGTGTGCCGAGCCCCTCGTCTACCGGGCGATCAGCTCGTGGTTCGTCGAGGTCACTGCGTTCCGTGATCGGATGGTCGAGCTCAACCAGCAGATCCGCTGGGTGCCCGACCACATCAAGGAGGGCAGTTTCGGCAAGTGGCTGGCGAACGCCCGCGACTGGAGCATCAGCCGCAACCGCTTCTGGGGTTCACCGATCCCGGTGTGGCGCAGTGACGATCCCGAGTACCCGCGCGATCGACGTCTACGGCAGCATCGCCGAGCTCGAGCGCGATTTCGGTGTGGAGGTCAGCGACCTGCACCGCCCGTTCGTCGACGACCTGGTCCGCGCCAATCCCGACGACCCCACCGGTCGCTCGATGATGCGCCGCGTTCCGGAGGTGCTCGACTGCTGGTTCGAGAGCGGCAGCATGCCCTTCGCCCAGGTGCACTACCCGTTCGAGAACCGCGACTGGTTCGAGAGCCACTACCCGGGCGACTTCATCGTCGAGTACATCGGCCAGACCCGCGGCTGGTTCTACACCCTCCACGTTCTGGCCACCGCCCTGTTCGACAGGCCGAGCTTCACCACCTGCGTCAGCCACGGCATCGTGTTGGGCGACGACGGCCAGAAGATGTCGAAGAGCCTGCAGAACTACCCCGATCCGATGATGGTGTTCGACACCTATGGCAGCGACGCCATGAGGTGGTACCTGCTCAGCTCGTCGATCCTGCGCGGCAACGACCTGATGGTCACCGAGGACGGTATCCGCGACACGGTTCGACAGGTGATCCTGCCCATCTGGAACACCTGGTACTTCCTCTCGCTCTACGCCAACGCGGCCGCACATCCAGGGCACCGAGCGAACCGACAGTGCCGACCTGCTGGACCGCTACATCCTTGCCAAGACCCACCGGCTGGTCGCCGACGTCACCACTTCGATGGACGAGTACGACCTGTTCGGGGCGTGCAGCTCGACCAGGTCGTTCCTCGATGCCCTCACCAACTGGTACGTGCGTCGTAGCCGTGACCGGTTCTGGGCAGGCGACCAGGCGGCAGTCGACACCCTGCACACCGTGCTCGCCGTGTTGTGCCGAACCCTGGCACCACTTCTGCCGCTCACCACCGAGGCTGTCTATCGTGGCCTCACCGGCGAGCCCAGTGTCCATCTCACCGACTGGCCCGTCGCCGCAGACCTGCCCGCCGACGATGACCTGGTCGGAGTCGATGGATCTTGCCCGCGATGTCTGCAACGCCGCCCTGAGGTTGCGCAAGGCCAACCAATGCCGTGTACGCCAACCCCTGGCGGACCTGATGGTGGCGGTGCCCGGAGCGGACCGCCTGACGCCCTTCGCCGACCTCATCGCCGACGAGGTCAACGTCAAGGCAGTTCGGCTCACCGACTCTGTCGCCGCCGTAGCCAGCTATGACCTGCAGGTGGTGCCGGCCGTGCTCGGCCCACGCCTGGGTGATCAGACGCAGAATGTGATCAAGGCGGTGAAGTCGGGCGACTGGCAGAGAACGGCAGAAGGTGTGGTCGCCGGGGGAGTGCTCCTCGTCGAGGGCGAGTACTCCCTGAAACTGGTCGTGAGGGGCGATTCAGTCAGCACCCCGTTGTCGAGCGGCGAAGGTGTGGTCGTGCTCGACACCACCCTGACCCCGAGCTCGAGGCCGAGGGCGTGACGCGCGATGTGATCCGCCTGGTGCAGCAGGCCCGTCGCGACGCCGGACTGAAGGTCAGCGATCGCATCGCCCTCTCGCTCGGGGTGCCCGAATCGGTCCGCCGCCAGGTGGGTGCCTTCCAGCACCTGCTGACCGACGCCACCCTGGCGACGTCGCTGGAGTGGGTGGGAGGTCAGCCCAACGCCGAACTCGACGGTGAACCCGTGCACATCTCGGTCGTGGCGGCCGGTTGAGAGCCGCTAGTCCGCGCCCATCCCGACGGTGCTGTCATCGCTGTTCGCGCTCTGCCCGGTGCCGGACGCTCGGGCATAGTCGGCATGCATGGCGAGGAGCTGAAGGTGAGGGTGTGCAGTCCGCCCGTCGACGGCCGGGCGAACGACGAACTCTGTGCTGTCCTGGCTGATGCGCTAGGGCTGCGGGCGCGTGAGGTCCGGGTCGTGGGGGGCCATACATCTCGGTCGAAGCAGGTTGCGGTCACCCTTGGTGAGTCAGCGGTCCTCGGCCGGTTGGCAGCACGGATCGGTCCCGGATCGGCCCCAGAGCGATAGCATCCCGGCCTTAAACCGCACGACGGAGGACATCCACCATGGCAACCGCCAAGAAGGTTCCGGCGAAGAAGGCAGCTGCCAAGGCAGCACCCGCTCCGGCGAAGAAGGCTGCTACCGGCGAAGAAGGCTGCTGCTCCGGCGAAGAAGGCCGCACCCGCCGAAGAAGGCTGCACCGGCGAAGAAGGCTGCACCTGCCAAGAAGGCTGTACCTGCCAAGAAGGCCGCACCTGCCAAGAAGGCTGCACCCGCCAAGAAGGCCGCACCCGCCAAGAAGGCCGCACCCGCCGAAGAAGGCCGCACCCGCCAAGAAGGCCGCACCCGCCAAGAAGGCCGCACCCGCCAAGAAGGCCGCACCCGCCAAGAAGGCTGCACCCGCCAAGACGGTTGCGCCTGCCAAGACGGCAACCACTCCGGTCAAGAAAGTGGCAACGAAGAAATCCCCGGTCCAACGCCTGGGTGCGCCGATCCGGGTCGACCTGCCTGCCGTCAAGGGTGTCACCAAGGACGGCGTCGCCTACACCAAGGACTTCGACGTGAAGTTCCTCTCCGCCCAGAAGGCCACCCTTCTCGCGCGGCGGTCGGCGCTCATCGGACAGGCCACCCGTCTCGAGGATGAGGCTCACCAGCTCATCGAGGAGCAGGAAATGGGAGACGTGCAGTTCGACGACGAAGGGGGCGAGGGCGACACGATGGTGGTCGAGCGCGAGCGCGATCTCGCCCTAAGCGCCCAGGCCCGCCAGACTGTCGCCGACATCGACGCCGCTCTGGATCGCCTGGTCAAGGGCACCTACGGCTACTCCGTCGAGTCGGGTCGCCCGATCCCTCGTGAGCGGCTCGAGGCCATCGCTTGGGCCACGGTCCTGGTCGAGGAGAAGGTCGGCGGGATCGGTCGCCGATGACCGACGACGTGCAGCCGGCCCATCGGCTGCGGTTCGTGTTCGCCATTGCGATCGCGGTAGTGCTGCTCGACCAGAGCACGAAGCACTGGGCTATCAGTGCGCTCGCTGATCGCGATCACATTCATGTGGTGTGGACCCTGCAGTGGAACCTGGCGTACAACAGTGGCATGGCGTTCTCCAAGGGGCAGGGCATCGGCCCGATCATCGGCCTTCTGGCGCTGGTGGTGGTGGCACTGATCGTTCGTTCCGTGAGCCGTCAGACCAGCCTCACGGCGGCGGTGGCCGCCGGGCTGGTGCTGGGTGGGGCGTTGGGCAACCTCGTCGACCGCCTGTTTCGCGGACGAGGGATGGCTGCGCGGCAGAGGTCATCGACTTCATCGACTTCCAATGGTTTCCGATCTTCAACGTTGCCGACATCGCGGTGAACGTCGGCGGGGCCCTGTTCGTACTGTGGTCCGTGTTCGGTTCTCATTCGGCGAGGCCGGCATGATCGAAGAGGAGATCCCCAGCGCCCTGGCGGGTGAGCGCCTGGACCGTGTTGTGTCCCTGCTCGCCGAGTGCAGTCGCAGCGATGCAACCCGTCTTGTAGGACTAGGCGGGGTCCGGGTCGACGGAGAGGTCCAGAGTTCCGGCAAGGTCAGGCTGAAGGCCGGCCAGAGGGTCGAGGTCGAGCCAGGGATGCTGCCCGAGCCCACTGGACCTGAGGCTGATTCGTCGGTCGAGCTCGCCATCGTCCATGTCGACGAACACCTCATCATCGTCGACAAGCCGGCCGGCCTGGTGGTGCATCCAGGCGCCGGTCACACCGAGGGCACCATGGTGAACGGCTTGCTCGCTCGGTTCCCCGAGTTGGCTGGGGTGGGTGAGAGCCATCGACCCGGCATCGTGCACCGCCTCGATGTGGGCACGTCGGGCCTGCTCGCCGTTGCCCGCACCCAGCTGGCCTATCACGTGCTCGTCGATGCCTTGGCAAACCGCGATGTCGGGCGCATCTATCGGGCCCTGGTTTGGGGACACCTCGCCAACTCCCATGGGGTGGTAGATGCTCCCATCGGCCGCGACCACCGAGACCCGACGCGCATGGCTGTGGTGGTGGACGGCAAACCTTCTCGCACCCGTTATCGAGTACTCCACGAGTACAGGGTCCCCACGGCAACTTCGACCCTGGAGTGCCGCCTCGACTCGGGTCGCACCCACCAGATCCGAGTTCATCTCAGCCGCGATCGGGCATCCCGTCGTCGGTGACCCCACCTATGGAGGGGTGAGGCCTGGCGTGCCGTCGCCTCGTCCCTTCCTGCACGCTGCCGTGATCGAGCTCGACCACCCTGTAACCCACGAACCCCTGCGATTCGAGTCGCCCCTGCCGGCCGACCTCGCTCGCAGTTGAGGCGTCGCTCGGCGATTGATGTTCCGCGCCGGACGATCCGACGACTTCAGGGGTCGAGCCGGGCCTCGGGCCATGGGGTGGTTCCCTGGGCGGCGTCGGCCACCGACTGGAGGGTGAAGGCGTGCATCATCCGCCTCATCTGTTCGCCGGCCGACTTCCAGATCGCCAGCAGCACGCACTGCCCTTCGTGACTGCAGGCTCCGTCCTGGTGGGGCTCGCCGAAGTCGCCGAGGCTGATCGGCCCGTCGACGGCGCTGAGGATCTCACTGATCCGGATCTCGTCGGGGGCGCGGGCAAGCACGTAGCCGCCGCCGACGCCGCGCTTGGAACGCACCAGTCCGGCACCCTTGAGCGCGAGCAGGATCTGTTCCAGATAGGGCTGGGGGATGGCGGTGCGCTCGGCGATGTCGCGTACGGATGTCGGGCCGGGCTCGTCTGGGTGGAGGGCGAGCGAGAGCAGTGCCCGACACGCATAATCGCCCTTGCTCGACACTCGCACAGCGCCAATCTAGGCCGCTCCGGTGACCCGTCGGCGAAGCAGTGAATGGCGCGCGCCTGCTCCGAGGTGATGGACTGGGCACTTCGTGCCACCTCAACGCCACCCTCCCCGACTACGCCGGCGCCAATGTTCGTGGCATCGTGCCTGCCCTGCTTGCTCCGCGAGGCGCGCCCCTGCCGGCGTGGATGCCTGCGGTGATCGCCGAAGCAGACCAGGTGGTACTGCTCGTGATCGATGGTCTGGGGTGGGAGCAGCTGCGGAGAGAGCCCATCTCGCGCCCACCCTCAGCTCGATGAGCGGCGGCCCGATCACCACGGTCGCCCCGTCCACCACGGCGACCGCGCTGGCATCGATCACCACCGGGCTCACACCGGGTGAGCACGGGCTGGTCGGATATCGCATCGACATGGCCGGTGAGGTACTGAACGTGATCCGCTGGAGCACTTCCGCCGGCGACGCCCGCCGCCAGTGCGAGCCTGCCAAGGTCCAGCCCTTCCGCCCCTTCATGGGCGAGAGGGTGCCGGTGGTCAGCAAGGCCGAGCTCGAGGGCTCGGCCTTCACCGAGGCCCACCTGCGCGGCTGCCGGCCCGTCGGGTGGCGTGTCGCGTCGAGCCTGGCGGTGGTGATCGGTCAGCAACTGAGAGAGGGAGAGAGGTTCGTCTACGCCTACTACGACGGGATCGACAAGGTTGCGCACGAGCGCGGCTTCGGACCTTTCTACGATGCCGAGCTGGTTGCCGCCGACCGGTTGGTTGCCGACGTTCTTTCGGCACTGCCACCCGGTTCGGCGCTGGTGATCACTGCCGACCACGGCCAGGTGCAGGTCGGGGCGAGCATGGTGGCTCCCCATCCAGATGTGATGAGGTCGTGCAGGCAACAATCCGGCGAGGCCCGCTTCCGCTGGCTGCACGCCAAGCCCGGCGCCGCCGACGATCTCTTGGCCGCAGCGCGCGAACACCACAGCGACACGGCCTGGGTGCACAGCCGCAGAGAGCTCGTCGATGCCGGCTGGTTCGGCCCGGTGGTGAGCCCGCCGGTGGCATCCCGGTTCGGTGATGTCGCCCTGGTCGCCCATGCCGCGGTCGGCTTCTTCGATCCGGCCGATGCCGGTCCTTTCGAGCTGTTATGTCGACACGGCTCGCTCACATCTGCTGAGATGTTGGTGCCTCTGCTGGCGGCGGCCCGATGAATGAGCAGGAGAGTCCGATGACAGATCCAATCCAACCGAGCGAACACCCCGAGGTGGTCGACGCGCCAAGGAGCGAGGACGCCACGGAGACCGTCACCGAGCCGGCCAAGGTGATGCGCATCGGGTCGATGGTCAAGCAGCTGCTCGAGGAGGTGCGTACCAGCCCCCTCGATGAGGCCAGCCGCGAGCGCCTGGCCGAGATCTACGAGAGATCGATCGCTGAGCTCACCGGCGCCATGTCGCCGGATCTGCAGCATGAGCTGCACATGCTCGCCCTGCCGTTCAAGGACGGCGAGATTCCCAGCGAGGCCGAGCTGCGCATCGCCAAGGCCCAGCTGGTGGGGTGGCTCGAGGGTCTGTTCCACGGCATCCAGGCCACCCTCTTCGCCCAGCAGTTTGCCGCCCGTCAACAACTCGAACAGATGCGCCAACTGCCCCCGGGGTCGATGATGGGCCCCCAAGACAGGGTCGTCGAGGCCAACGAAAGGCCCGGCACCTACCTCTAGATCCGCCGGGCCCTAGCGCGGCAGGCAACACGGGGCAAGTTTTCGGCGGAGGTCAACGCGGCTAGGGTCGCATGAATCACAGCCGTGTCATTCCACGGCTGATCCGCACCGTCGAGAGGAGGTCACCGCCCGTGGGCGACTCGTTCACCCACCTTCACGTCCACACCGAGTTCTCGATGCTCGATGGTGCGGCCAGGCTCGACGAACTCGTGGCCAAGGCGGTGCAGGACGGCCAACCTGCCCTGGGTATTACCGACCACGGCAATATGTACGGTGCCCTCGAGTTCTACAAGGAGTGCAACGAGCAGGGTGTCAAGCCGGTGATCGGCACTGAGGCCTACATGGCCTACGACTCGCGTCTGGAGCGCCCCGCTCGCCGGGGGCGTGTCGACGACTCGGGTGGCGACACCGAAGGTGGCAGAAAGCTTTACTACCACCTCACCCTCTTGGCCGAGACCGACCAGGGCTACCGCAACCTCATCCAGCTGGCCAGTCTGGCCTTCCTCGAGGGCTACTACTACAAGCCCCGCATGGACTGGGAGTTGCTCGAGAGGTACCACCACGGGCTGATCGCCACGACCGGTTGCCTCGGCGGGCATGTTCTGCAGAGCCTCCTGAACGGCGACGAGAAGGGCGCGTTCCAGAAGGCCGGTCGGCTCCAGGAGATCTTCGGCAAGGACAACCTCTTCGTCGAGGTGCAGGACCACGGGCTGGCGTCACAGCGCGACACCAACCCGAAGCTGATCGAGATCGCCCGTCGGCTCGGCGCACCGATCATCGCCACCAACGACTCCCACTATGTGCACCGCGCCGATCACGAAAGCCACGACGCCCTGCTCTGTGTCCAAACCGGCGCCACCCTCAGCGACCCGAAGAGGTTCAAGTTCGAGGGCAACGAGCACTACCTGAAGACCGCGGCCGAAATGCGCTACCTGTTCCGCGACCTGCCCGAGGCGTGCGACAACACCCTTTGGGTCGCCGAACGCGCCGACGTCACCATCGAGTTCGGCAAGCCCAAACTGCCCGACTTCCCTATTCCTTCCGGCTTCGCCGACGATGCCGCCTACCTCGACCATCTCACGTGGGAGGGCGCCCGCCAGAGGTGGGGCGAGAACCCGCCCAGTGAGGTCGGGGATCGCCTCGCCTACGAGCTGCAGGTGATCAAGAACATGGGCTTCGCCAGCTACTTCTTGATCGTGTGGGACCTCATCCACCATGCCCGCGAACAGGGCATTCGGGTCGGCCCGGGTCGTGGGTCGGCCGCTGGGTGCGCCGTCGCCTACAGCTTGCGCATCACCGAACTCGACCCGATCAAGTACGACCTCCTGTTCGAGCGTTTCCTCAACCCCAGCCGGCGCACGATGCCCGACATCGACATGGACTTCGACTCGCGCCATCGCGATGAGCTGATCGATTACGCGGCCGCCAAGTACGGCCGCAACCATGTCGCCCAGATCATCACGTTCGGCACGATCAAGGCTCGCAACGCCGTGCGCGACGCGGCGCGGGTTCTCGGTTTCCCCTATGGCGTGGGCGACCGGATCGCCAAGGCCATGCCACCTTTGGTGATGGGCCGCGACACCCCCCTGAAGTACTGCTTCGAGGAGAGCCCGAAGTACACCGACGGGTTCAAGGCGGCCGCGGAGCTGAGGGCGATGTACGAGACCGACCCCGATGTCAAGAGGGTCGTCGACGTGGCCAAGGGTCTCGAAGGGCTGAAGCGCAGCGACGGCATCCACGCCGCAGCGGTGGTCATTACAAAGGACCCGCTCACCACCTACTTGCCCATCCAGCGCAAACCCGAGGCTGGGCAGCCCCCGGCCGACGCGCCGATGGTCACCCAGTACGAGATGCACGGGGTCGAAGAACTCGGGCTGCTGAAGATGGACTTCCTCGGTCTGCGCAACCTCGACGTGATCACCGACACGATGAAGATGGTGAGAGCCACCAAGGACCCCGAGTTCGACATCGACACGGTGCCTCTCGACGACCTGACGGTGTTCGACCTTCTCGGCCGCGGCGACACGATGGGTGTCTTCCAGCTCGAATCCCCGCCGATGAGGGCTCTGATGAGGTCGCTGGCACCGACCGTCTTCGACGACGTCGCCGCTCTCGTCGCTCTCTACCGGCCGGGGCCGATGAGCGTCAACATGCACTACGACTACGCCGACCGCAAGAACGCCCGCAAGCCGGTCACCTTCTTCCACCCCGACGCCGAAGCGGTCTTGGGCGACACCTACGGCCTGATGATCTATCAGGAGAGTGTGATGAGGGTCGCCCAGAAGTTCGCCGGCTACTCGCTCGCCGAGGCCGACAACTTGCGCAAGGCGATGGGCAAGAAGTGCGCGCGAGGTCATGGCGGCGGCCAGGGATGCCTTCGAGGCCGGTTGCGAGAACACCGGCTACGGCCGCGCGCTGGGCAAGGAACTGTTCGACATCATCGAGCCCTTCGCCGACTACGCGTTCAACAAGAGCCACGCCTTCGGTTACGGCCTGATCGCCTACCAGACGGCCTATCTGAAAGCCCACTTCCCGGTCGAGTACATGGCCTGCCTGCTCTCCAGCGTGAAGAGCAACCTCGACAAGGCCGCCGTCTACCTCAGCGACGCCCGGGCCAGTGGGGTGAAGGTGCTCACTCCCGACATCAACCGTTCGGTCACCGACTTCGCCGCGCTGAACCCCGCCGAGGTCCCCCCCGATGTCCAGTTGCCGCCGGCTAGCCCGGGTGCGATCACCTTCGGGTTGTCCGCCATCCGCAACGTTGGGGTGGGGTTGGTCGAGGTCTTGCTGTGCGAGCGCGACCAGAACGGCCCTTACGACTCCTTCCACGACTTCGCCGAGCGGGTCCCGGAGTCGGTGCTCAACAAGCGCACGGTCGAGTCCCTGATCAAGGCCGGCGCCTTCGATGCTCTCGGTCACCCACGCAAGGGCCTGCTGATGGTGTTCGAACAGATCATCGACACCACCCTGGTCCGCCGTCGGGAACGCGACCAAGGTGTGATGAGCCTGTTCGGCGACCTCGGCGGCGACCAGGGCGGTGGCGCTTTCGACGAGACGATCACCATCCCGGCCGTCGAGTTCGACAAGGGCGACCGGCTGAAGTTCGAGAAGGAGATGCTCGGCCTCTACGTCAGCGACCACCCCCTGCTCGGTGTCGAGGCGGCCCTGCGTCGCAAGGTGGACTGCACCGTCGCCGAGGTGGCCGAAAGGAGGACGGCTCGATGGTCGTGCTCGGTGGGGTGATCACCAACCTGGCGCGCAAGTTCACCAAGAAGGGAGACCAGATGGCGGTCTTCGTTCTCGAGGACCTCGATGCCTCCATCGAGGTGACGGTCTTCCCCCGGGTGCTGATGGACCAGGGCCACAAGTTGCTCGACGACGCGATCGTCACCGTGAAGGGCCGTGTCGACCGCCGCGACGAGACTCGCGTCGGGTTCATGGCCATCGATGTGCAGATCATCGAGGGGCTGGAGACCAACGCCGCGCCCTTGCGACTGAAAGTGCCGGCAACCTCACTCACCGAGTTGAAGATCCATCAGATTCGCAAGATCCTGCGTGAGCACCCTGGTGATTCACCCGTCTATCTGCACATCGGTCAGGGCAAGGTGTTGCGTCTGGCCGACGATTTCTGTGTCGACCTCGACCGGGTGGTGGGCGAACTGCGCATGGCGCTCGGCCACGATGCCGTCGTCTTATAGGCGCTAAGACAACCTTGTGGCTGCGAAATCGACGATTCTCTGGCAGAATGGGTAGCTCACGTCACGTCCCCCGGGGTTCTCGGGGGCCAGATATCGACAGGGGAGCTTCAGGGCAATGGCATTCCAGGTGGGAACCAGGGACTGCGCAGCGCTCACCGACGGCGATCTCGACGAGATGGCGTCGATGGGAGGAGCGTTCGACATCGGCGCGCTCTCGAAGGCGAAGGAAGACTGGGTGCTCAGCACCACCTGCCGCGACGACGGCAGGCTGCTCGGGTTCACTTTCTCCACTCTCGAGCGCATCGGCGGCACCCCCTGCGTCCTTCTCGGCCTGATGAGCGTGAGGCGCAACTCCAAGCGCGACCAGGTGTTGAAGGGTCTGATGGCCGAGGCCTTCCACCGGGCACTGATGGCCTTCCCCGATGAAGATGTGGTCGTCGGCTCACGCTTCCTCAGCGCCGACGGGCTCGAGGGTTTCAAGCACATCGACGGCCTGATCCCCCGCCCCGGTCACCGGGCGGTGGGCGAGGAGCGCGCCTGGGGCCGTCGCCTGGCGAAGCGCTTCGCCGTCGACGCCCAATACGACGAGCAGTCCTTCGTGGCCAGGATCAACGGCCAGAGCGGGTTCCTCGACCACGAGTCGCTGAAGCCCGACAAGACCAAGCCCGAACTCGCAGCACTCTTCACCGGCGTCGACCCCAACAAGGGTGGAGTGCTCGTGGTGCACGGCTGGGTGATGGCCGAGGACCTCGTCAAGCTGGGTGCTCGCTGAGCGATCTACCGCTCGACGCCCTCATCCGCCGCCGGCGGATGACCCGCGACTTCCTGCCCGACCCACTTCCGGTCGGCTTGGTGACCGAACTTGTCGACCTGGCGCGGCGGGGGCCTTCGGCCGGCTTCAGCCAGGGTGTTCACTTTCTCGTGCTCGAGGGCGACCAGCTTGCCGGTTTCTGGCAAACCACCGGTGCTAATGCGTGGTTCGCCGCCCGCCAACCGGGCGTGCTCCGGGCGCCGGTGGTGATCCTGCCCCTCGCCGACCCGACGGCCTACACGTCTCGCTATACGGAGAGCGACAAGGCCGGGCACGGGCTGGATGAAAGAGGCGGCTGGCCGGTGCCCTTCTGGCTCACGGACACGGCGATGGCCGTACAAAACCTTCTCCTGCTCGCCGAGGATCGCGGCTTGGGTGCGCTCTACTTCGGGATCTTTCGCAACTCGCGATCGGCACTCGACGAGTTGGGTGTGCCGACCCACATCGAAGGGGTCGGTGCTGTGGCCCTCGGCTTGCGCAGTCCCGATGATCGGCCCAGTGGGTCGCCCGGCCGTCGCCCGCGGCGGCCAGCGGCCGAGGTGGTGCATCTCGGCCACTGGTGAGGCCGAGATGACCGTCAGCCTCCGGTGTCGCAGGCGCTGGCGAGGTAGGCGTTGATGTTGTCGCTGGCGGACTGCACGTCCGCGCTGTCGAGGGCCTCCAGCGCGGCCATCGCTTCGGGATCAGCCATCAGCTGGGTGTAGTCGTTGTCGTTGGCTACCAGTGCCACGATGACGGCGCTGTAGGCCTCGGCGAAGAGCCGGGCGTCATCTTTCAACTCGTCGGGCACTATCTCCTCCAGCGCTCCGAGGGAGGCCTCGGCCTGGGCGATGTCGCCCTGGCCGGACATGGCTGTTGCCGCCCCGGCGAAGGCATTGGCGATGGCCATGCATTCGGCCGAAACACCCGCAACCCCAGGGATGGTGTTGGACCCAGAACCGGCGGGCAGGGTGACCCCGCCGGGCAGGATGACCGACTCGTCGTCGGAGTCGCCGCCGCACGCGGAGAGGGAGAGCAAGGCAGTGGCCGCGAGGCCGGCGGTGAGGATTCTGCGGATCATCGGTGGCTCCTTAGGGGTCGGGAGAATCATCGCAGATCATCGAGCTGGCCCGCTAGAGCCTCGACTGTCGCGGTGGGCAGGTCGCACACCCGATCGTGGCAGACGAAGGCGAGGCCGTCGTCGCGCCCCGCCCAGAGGGGACTATCGCCGCGCTCACCCCACGCCAGAACCCCATCGGGCAGCCAGTGGCGCCTCACCTCGGCGAGCAGGTCGGGGCGATCACCGGTGATCACGATCTCGGTCATGCCGGCGGCTCTCAACGCCACCGCGGCCAAGGCCTGCGAGAACGCCGTCGGTGCCTGCGGCATGGCGCGGGCGAGGAGACGCAGGATCTGATCGGCGTGGTTCGCGTAGCGGGCCTCGCCGGTGAGAGCGGCCAGCCGGTAGAGGGCCCACGCAGCAGACGAGTTGGCCGACGGGGTGGCGTTGTCGAGGAGGTCCTTCTGGCGGGTGATCAGCTTCTCGCCGTCGTCGGGCGAGGTGAAGAGGCCACCCTGGCCGGGGTCCCAGAAGTGGTCGAGCATCACGTCGGCCACCCGACACGCCTCGTCGCGCCAGCTGACCTTGCCGGTGAGCTCCCCGAGGCGGGTGAAGGCATCGACGAGGGCGGCATGGTCGCCGGCGAGGGCGTCGTGGCGGGCGGGGGGCGAGCCGTCGGCATGCCACGAGCGGTGCCAGCGGCCGTCGGGCCGGCTCAGGTTGGCGAGAAGGAACTCTCCGTTGGCCACCGCCGCTGCAGCCCAGTCGGGGCGATCGAACCCCGCCGCTGCCTCACACAACGACGACAGCATGAGGGCGTTCCACTCGGTGAGCACCTTGTCGTCGAGCCCCGGGCGGAGGCGCTGGGCGCGGGCGGCGAGGAGTCGGACCCGCGCGGACTCGATGTGGGTCGGGCGTTCGAGCTGGCCCCTGTGGTTGAGCCGGCTGGGGATCGTGCGGCCCTCGAAGTTGCCGTCCGCGGTGAACTCGTACCAGTCGAGCGCCGCGTCGGCGTCGGGGCCGAGTGTGGCCCTCACCTCCTCGACCGTCCAGGTGTGGAAGAGGCCCTCGTGTCCGTGGCCGTGCTCGTCGGGGGAGTCCGCGTCTTGAGCGGAGTAGAAGCCCCCGGCCGGGTGGCTCAGTTCGTCGATCACGTAGCCGACGGTCTCCTCGACGACCTGGCGGTAGCGGGCCTCACCGAGGGCCAACGCGGCGTGGGTGTAGAGGCGCACCATCAGGGCCTGGTCGTAGAGCATCTTCTCGAAGTGGGGTACCAGCCAGCGTTCGTCGACCGAGTAGCGGGCGAAGCCGCCGCCGATGTGGTCGTAGATGCCACCGCTGGCCATGGCATCGAGGCTGGTGGTCAGAATGCCGGTCAGGTTGACGGCAGGGTCGACGGCAGGGTCCGCACCGAAGTCCGGTGCGGCCCCGGTGACGATCGAGCGGGCGACGAGGTCGAGGCTCATCGTCGAGGGGAACTTCGGCGCGCCCCCGAAGCCACCCCACTCACGGTCGAAGGCCTGGGCAAGGTGATCCAGGGCTGCGGTCGACGAATGGCATGCCCGGCAGGTCGGCGGCCGGCTGGAGAGTGGCACTGCGGCGCAGGGCCTCGCCGAGGGCGGTGACGTTCTGGTGCACGTCGGCCGGCCGGTTGCGCCACACCTCGTCGACCGCTTCCATCAGCTGCACGAACTGGGCTCTCGGGAAGTAGGTGCCACCGAAGAAGGGTTCGCCGGCAGGGGTGAGGAACACGGTCATCGGCCAGCCGCCGCGGCCGGTCATCGCCTGCACCGCGTCCATGTAGATCGAGTCGACGTCGGGTCTCTCCTCGCGGTCGACCTTGATGTTGACGAAGAGCCGGTTCATCACCTCGGCCGTTTCGACATCCTCGAAGCACTCGTGGGCCATCACATGGCACCAGTGGCACGCCGAGTAGCCGACCGACAGCAGGATGGGCACGTTGCGCTCGACGGCGGCGGCCAGCGCCTCTGGGCCCCACGGGTACCAGTCGACCGGGTTGGCGGCGTGCTGGCGCAGGTAGGGGCTGGTCTCGTTGGCGAGACGGTTCACCGGGCGACGATCGGGCTCAGGCGCCGATGGCGTGGTAGCCGCCGTCGACGTGAACGACCTCGCCGGTGGTGGACGGGAACCAGTCGCTGAGCAGTGCCACACAGGCCTTGGCGACGGCCGACGAGTCGGTGACGTCCCAGCCGAGCGGGGCACGGTCGTCCCACACGTCTTCGAACTTCTTGAACCCGGGGATGCTCTTCGCGGCGACGGTCTTCACCGGTCCGGCGGCCACCAGGTTGCTGCGGATGCCCCGCGGGCCGAGTTCTTTGGCCAGGTAGCGGTTGATGCTCTCCAGCGCCGACTTCGCCACGCCCATCCAGTTGTAGGCGGGCCAGGCGACGGTGTTGTCGAAGTCGAGGCCGACGAAGGCGCCGCCGCTCGTCATGAGGGGTACGAAGGCGTCGGCCAGGGCCTTCAACGAGTAGGCGCTGATGTGCATCGCCACCGACACGTCGGCCCACTGGGCGGCCATGAAGTCATCGCCGAGGCAGGCCTCGGGAGCGAAGCCGATGCTGTGGAGCACACCGTCGACCCGTCCCCACTTGGCGGCCAGGGCCTCGCGTACCGTGACCAGCTGATCCGGTTGGGTGACATCGAGTTCGTAGACGTCGACCGGCGTGGGCAGCTTGCGCCCGGTGCGCTCGGTGAGGCTGAGCGCCCGCCCGGCGCTGGTGAGCACGATGTCGGCACCTTCCTTCTGGGCGAGCTCGGCAACCCCGTAGGCGAGCGAGGCGTCGGTGAGGACGCCGGTGATCACGATCTTCTTGCCGTCGAGCAGACCCATGCGGGTGATCGTAGCCATCCGGGGGCCTGCCCACCTGATGTGCCTATCCGAAGCGACGAGTTGGCAATGGCCTTCGACCGGGAGGGGCCGGTGTGCAAGGCTCAGCGGATGCGCATCGGCATTCTCGGAGGTACGGGGCCGGCGGGAAGCGCCCTCGCCGCCCGCCTGGCATCGGTCGGCTACCACGCGGTCATCGGTTCGCGCTCCAGGTACAGGGCGATGGAGGCACGCGACAGCCAGGTCGAGAAGTGGCCCGAGCTGGCCTCTCGCCTCGGCTTCGGCGACAACGCCGCTGCGGCCGACTGCGACATCGTCGTCATCGCCACCCCGTGGGATTCGGCGGCCACCACGGCTCAGGAGAACGCCGTGGCATTGGAGGGCAAGATCGTCATCAGCATGGCCAACGCCCTGGTCAGGGTCGGCCACGAGTTCCAGCCATTGGTGCCGCCGCGGGGCAGTGTGGCCGCTCACGTGCAGGCCGCCGTGCCCCGGTGCCGGGTGGTGGCCGCCTTCCATCACCTGCCCGCCACCGAGCTCGGTCACATCGGCCAACCGATCGACAGCGACGTACTCATCTGCGGTGACGATCCCGAGGCGGTACGCGCCATCAGCGAGCTGGTATCCAAGATCCCCGGCTGCCGTCCCCTGGATTCGGGCGAGCTGTCCAACGCCACCGCAATCGAGGCCTTCACCGCCGTGTTGTTGCAGCTCAACGTGCGTTACAAGACCCGCGTCGCCCCCAAGCTCACCGGCATCAAGAGTGACCCACGGTTGCCCAAGCCTGCTGTCGAGCAGGCTCCCTCGAATCCCGAGCCGGTAGCGTCCACGGCGTGACGATGCGCCTGTTCGACACCGCCCGCCGGGCGGTGGTGCCTTTCGAGCCGGGCGAAGAGGTGTTGATCTACACCTGCGGGATCACCCCCTACGACGCCACCCACCTCGGCCACGCAGCCACGTTCATCACTTACGACGTCCTGCAGAGGCGCCTTTTAGACCTCGGCCATTCGGTGAAGTGTGTGCGTAACGTCACCGATGTCGACGACCCCTTGTTCGCCAAGGCGCGCCAACTGGGTGTGCACTACCTCGATCTCGCCGCCGGCGAGGAGGCCCGATTCGAACGGGACCTCGAAGCCCTCAACGCCCTCCCGGTGCACAGCACGCCTCGGGCGTCTTCGGCGATCGCCGACATCCGTGGCTTCATCGGCCAGGTGCTGGAGCGGGGCTTCGCCTACGAGTCCGGCGGCAGCGTCTACTTCGACGTGGCCAAGTTCCCTTCCTTCGGTTCGGTCAGCAACTACAGCCACGAGCAGATGATCGAGTTCGCCCGGGAGCGCGGCGGCGACGTCGACGACCCCAACAAGCGGCACCCCCTCGACTTCGTGCTCTGGCACCCCTCGGCACCCGACGAGCCCAGCTGGGACACGATGTGGGGTTCGGGCCGGCCCGGTTGGCACATCGAGTGCAGCGCCCTCGCCCTGCGCGAACTGGGCTCCACGATCGACCTCCACGGGGGTGGCAGCGACCTCATCTTCCCCCACCACGAGTGCGAGCGGGCCCAGAGCGAAGCGGCCACCGGCGTTCCGTTCGTGAAGCACTGGATGCATGTGGCGATGGTCTTCAAGGACGGGCACAAGATGTCCAAGAGCCTCGGCAACCTGGTGTTCGTCGACGCCCTGCGCCAGGAGTGGGATCCTCGCGCCATCCGGTTGGCGATCATCGAGCACCACTACCGCCGCGAGTGGGAGTGGGACGACGAACTGATGCCGCGCAACAGGACGCGTCTGCAAGCGTGGCTGGAAAACAGCCATGAGGAGAGTGGGGTGGTCGACGATGTGCGCGCAGCGCTCGACGACGACCTCGACACGCCCGGCGCGGTTGCCCTCATCGACTCGGCTGTGGCGAAGGGCCGCGGGGTGCACGAGGCCGTGCAGCTCCTCGGAGTCAACCTTTGACACAGGGTTGACCGAGCGTTCACCTAACGGAGGGACACGCGATCGGCGTCGTGGCTATGATCCGGCCATGTCGTCGGTGTGTGAGCTCTCGTGAAGGCCACGGGTGCCGGCAAGGCACAGACCAGATTCCGCAGGGTGGCGCGACCCGTGGCGAACCGGTTGTGGCACTTCCACCTGGAGGGCTTCGACCGCCTGCCCGCCGAGGGTCCGGCCATCTTGTGCCCCAACCACATCAGCTTCCTCGACTCGGCGTTCTTGTTGTTGCAGGTGCCGCGCAACATCAGCTTCGTGGGTAAGGCCGAGTACATGGACTCGTGGAAGACGAAGTACCTGTTCCCGATGATGGGGATGATCCCCATCGACCGCACCGGCGGCGAGAAGAGCCAGGCGGCTCTCGACACGGCAGAGGCCGTTCTGCGCCGGGGCGAGCTGTTCGGCATCTTTCCCGAGGGCACGCGCAGCCGCGACGGCCACCTCTACAAGGGTCGTACCGGCGCGGCCCGGCTGGCGATGAAGCTCGGTTGCCCGATCTTCCCCGTGGGTGTCACCGGCACCCGCGAGATCCAACCCCCCGACGCCAAGGCACCCAAGCTGTTCAAGGACTGCACCATCAGGGTCGGCCGGCCGATCAACGTCGCCCGCTACCAGGGGCGAGGTGACGACCATCTCCTGCTGAGGCGGATCACCGACGAGCTGATGTTCGAGATCCGCGAGCTCACCGGCCAGGAGTACCGCAACGTCTATGCCGGCTCTGCCGAGAACGAGGTCATGGTGCCGGCGAAGGTGGCCACTGTCAGCGACGCCGACGCCCGCGAGCTGGTTTCCACCGCCGGGGGCTGAGCAGCCGCCGGTCGGGTCGCGCCGAATTCTCCGGACCCGCCGACTGGTCCACCCTTAGACTTGGTGCCCTATGGCCGACATCACGATCCAGCTCCCGGACGGTTCCCAGCGCACTCTCCCCGAGGGCGCCACGGCCACCACCCTGGCCGAGTCGATCGGTTCCCGTCTGGCCAAGGCTGCGGTTGCCGCGGTCGTGAACGGCGAGGAGACGGACCTCGGCCGCCCACTTCCCGAGGGCGCCACCGTGGCCATCCTCACCGCCGACAGCGACGAAGGTCGTCACGTACTGCGCCACAGCACGGCCCATGTCATGGCCCAGGCGGTCATCCAGCTCTTCCCGGGGGCGAAGTACTCCATCGGTCCGGCGATCACCGACGGCTTCTACTACGACTTCGAGCTACCCGGCGGACGCACTTTCAGCGACGACGATCTGGTCTCGATCGAAGCCCGCATGCGCGAGATCATCAAGGCCGATCAGCCTTTCGTGCGAGCCGAACTACCGGCTGCCGAGGCGCTGGTGGTGTTCGCCGATCAGCCCTACAAGTGCGAGATCATCGAGAGGGTCAGCAGTGGTGCGGCCGACGACGAGGACAGTGGCGAGATCGGCAGCGGCGAGACCATCAGCGTCTACCGCAACACCCCCGAATTCCTCGACCTGTGCCGCGGGCCCCACGTGCCCAGCACCTCCAAGCTCGGCCAGTTCAAGCTGATGAAGGTCGCCGGCGCCTACTGGCGGGGCAACGAGAAGGGCCCGATGCTGCAGCGCATCTATGGCACGGCATGGGAGAGCAAGTCGGCGCTCGAGGAGCACCTCCACCGCTTGGAGGAAGCGGAGAAGCGCGACCATCGCAAGCTCGCCGTGGAGCTGGATCTGCTCAGCTTCCCCCACGAACTGGGTGGTGGCCTCGCCGTGTGGCACCCCAAGGGCGCCATCGTGCGCAAGCTGATGGAGGACTACAGCCGCCAGCGCCACGCCGACGGCGGTTACGAGTTCGTGTACACCCCCCATCTGTCGAACGCCAACCTGTTCCACACGTCGGGCCACCTCGACTTCTACAAAGACGGCATGTACCCGCCGATGGAGATGGACAACGGCACCTACTACCCGAAGCCGATGAACTGTCCCATGCACTGCCTGATCTTCCGCAGTCGTCAGCGCAGTTACCGCGAGCTGCCCCTGCGCCTGTTCGAGCTGGGCACGGTTTACCGCTACGAGAGGGCCGGCACCCTGCACGGGCTGATGCGCATCCGCGGCTTCACCCAGGACGACAGCCACATCTTTTGCACCAAGGAGCAGGCGGCCGACGAGATTGCCTCCCTGCTCGACTTCGTGATGAGCGTTCTGAGAGCGTTCGGCTTCACCGAGTTCACAGCCAACCTGTCCACCAAGGACCCGAAGAAGTATGTGGGCGAGGACCAGGCATGGGACGACGCCACCGCCGCCTTGCGCGCCGCTCTGGAGAAGTACGGCCTGCACTTCAAGGTCAAAGAAGGTGACGCCGCCTTCTACGGCCCGAAGATCGACATCGACGTGAAGGACGCCATCGGTCGCACCTGGCAGCTCAGCACCATCCAGTACGACTTCAACATGGCCGAGCGTTTCGAGCTCGAATACGTCGGCGCCGATGGAGGCCGCCACCGTCCGATCATGCTCCACCGCGCCCTGTTCGGCTCGGTCGAGAGGTTCTTTGGGGTGCTGGTCGAGCACTACGCCGGGGCCTTCCCCACGTGGATGGCTCCCCTGCAGGCGCGCGTGCTGCCCGTCGCCAGCGCCCACCAGGCCTACGCCGAGTCGGCGGCGGAACGGTTGCAGTCCGAGGGTTTTCGCGTCGACGTCGTGGATGCCGGCGACCAGTTGGGCAAGCGCATCCGTGCCGCCAAGCTCGACAAGATCCCCTATGTGCTCGTGGTGGGCGACGACGATGTCGCCGCCGGCACCCTCGGCGTCAACCCGCGAGGTGGAGAGGTGGAACGCGGAGTCGGTCTCGACGAGTTCGTCGCCCGGCTGCACAGCGAGATCGCCGACCAACTCGCCGCCACCCTCTGACAACTTCGGCGCTGGGCCGGGGTCTGTGCCTGCCCCAGCGCCAAAGCTTGGGTTGTGTCGGGGGAGATCGCCTGGTGCCAGGTAGTTTCGCGGGGTGACCCTCGACCGCATCTGGAACGGCTGGCGCGCCCAGTACGTCAACGAGTCGGGCGGCCGCGTGCCCGGCGAGGATGGCAGCCTCTTCACCGAGATCCTGCGCTCCGGGCTCGACGACGAAGAGACCCACATCATCCACCGCGGCCCCCTCGTGTTCGTGATCCTCAACGCCTTCCCATACACGTCGGGTCACCTGATGGTTCTGCCCTACCGCGAGATCAGCAACCTCGAGGACCTCACGGCCGACGAGGCCACCGAACTGTGGGCCACCGTCACCGAGGCGGTCGTAGCCGTCAAGGCTGCGTACCGACCCGGGGGAGTGAACGTGGGCATCAACCTCGGTCGCGCAGCTGGGGGCAGCATCAGTGAGCACCTTCACGTGCACGTCGTGCCCCGCTGGAGCGGCGACGGCAACTTCATGACCTCAGTGGCTGAAGCGCGCACCCTTCCTGAGCCTCTCTCCCACTCGGCCGCGAGGCTGCGCGGGGTCTGGCGCGGATGACACTGGAGGTGCGCCGGGCGCGGCCTGGCGATGATCTGGCGGCTGCCGGCCGCATCGTGCAGCAGGCCTACTTCGGCCTGCCCGGTTACCCCCACGACGACGAGTACGACATCACCATCGGCGAGGTCGCGGACCGGGCAACCGACGCCACCACGTCGGTTGTCGTCGGCCTGCTCGATGGGCGGCTGGTGGGCTGCCTCACCTACGTCGACAAGCCCGACAACCCCCACCACGAGTTCGACGACCCCGAGGCCGCAACCTTCCGCTTCTTCGGCGTCGATCCGTCGGTTCAGGGCAGGGGGGTGGGGGAGGCGATGGTGCAGTGGTGCATCAACGAGGCAATCACCGCCGGGAAGGCGCGCCTGCGGATCCATACCCTCGAGTCGATGCAGGGCGCTCAGCGGCTCTACGGCAAGATGGGCTTTCGGCGCGACCCGGCCGGCGACGAGTATTGGGACGGCGTTCTCGGTCTGGCCTTCGTCTACGACTTCTGAGCTGGGAGACTGGGATTATGCGAGCTGTTGTCCTGCGTAGTCATGGTGGTCCCGAGGTGCTCACGATCGAGGATGTCGCGGACCCGGTGCCCGGCCCCGACGAGGTGCTCATCGATGTCGCGGCCACCGCCGTCAACCGTGCCGACCTTCTCCAGCGAATCGGTCTCTACCCCGACCCGAGGAACCGCCAACCCGAGATACCCGGCCTCGAGTTCGCCGGCACGGTGAGCGCGGTGGGGGAGAGGGTCAGCATGTGGCGACCGGGTGATCGGGTGATGGGTATCGACGCCGGGGGTGGCTACGCCTCACGGGTTGCGACCCACGAGAGACAACTGCTGGCCATTCCTTCCGGCATCGACCTAATCGATGCTGCCGCGATCCCCGAGGTGTTCCTCACCGCTTGGGATGCGCTGGTGCTCCAGGGTGGGCTCACCAGCGGCCGCTGGGCGTTGGTTCACGCCGGTGCCAGTGGTGTGGGCACGGCCGCCATCCAGATCGCCGTAGCCGTCGGCGCCCGGGTGGCTGTCACCTGTTCGGCGGGCAAGGCTGGCGTGTGCAGCTCGCTCGGCGCCCACCTGGTACTGCAGAGGTCGCCCCACGACTGGCTCACCGACGCCAGGGTGGCAGTACCGGCCGGCTTCGATACCATCCTCGACGTGATCGGCGGCGAGGAGGTCGACCGCAACCTGCAGGCCGTCGCCACGAAGGGCACCATCGTGCAGGTGGGGCTGATGGGCGGTGGGCGCACTCAGGTGAACGTCGGCCGCCTTCTCGAAAGGCGCGCCCACTGGGTGGGCACCACCCTGCGCACCCGGCCGATCGAGGAGAAGATCGCCGTCACCCGGCGCTTCGCCGCCGAGGTACTGCCCCTGTTCGACGATGGCCGTCTACACCCGGTGATCGACAGCCGGTTTCCCCTGTCTAGGGTCGCCGACGCCCACCGGCATATGGAAGCCAACGCCAACGCCGGCAAGATCGTGATCACCATCGACTGAACTGGTTGAGAGGCCGAGCCGGTCCGAGCCGACCGACCCGGGTCAGCTCGGGTCAGCGGCTCGCGATCGGCACATAGTCGCGTGCCTCGGTGCCTGTGTACCACTGGCGCGGGCGGCTGATCTTCTGGTCCTTGTCGCCGAGGAGTTCCTGCCAGTGGGCGAGCCAGCCGACCGTGCGGGGGATGGCGAACAGAACGGTGAACATGTCGACCGGGAAGCCGAGGGCCTGGTAGATGAGGCCGGAGTAGAAGTCGACGTTCGGGTAGAGCTTGCGATCGACGAAGTAGGGGTCGTGGAGCGCTGTCTCCTCGAGCTTGAGGGCGATGTCGAGCAGGGGGTTCTTCCCGGTGACCTCGAACACCTCGTAGGCGGTCTGCTTGATGATCGTCGCCCGCGGGTCGTAGTTCTTGTAGACGCGGTGGCCGAAGCCCATCAGGCGGCTCCCCTTGCCGCCCTTGACCTCGTCGATGAAGGCGGGGACGTTGTCCATGCTGCCGATCTCGGCGAGCATGCGCACCACAGCCTCGTTGGCCCCACCGTGGAGGGGCCCGTAGAGCGCCGAAGCGGCGGCAGCGGCCGAGGTGTAGGGGTCGGCGTGGCTCGAGCCGACCACCCTCATCGCCGTCGTGCCGCAGTTCTGCTCGTGATCGGCGTGGAGGATGAACAGCACGTCCATCGCCCTCTCGAGGCGCGGGTCGACCTGGTAGCTGCCGATCTTCCACATCATGTTGAGGAAGTTGGCCGGGAAGCTGAGTTCGTTGTTCGGGTAGACGAAGGGCAGGCCCATGGAGAAGCGGTACGCCATCGCGGCCAGGGTGGGGGTCTTGGCGATGAGGCGCAGGATCTGCTTGTCGCGGCTGGTCTTGTCGTGGATGTCTTTGGCGTCGTTGTAGAACGTTCCCAGAGCGGCCAGCGCGCTGACCAGCATGCCCATCGGGTGGGCGTCGTAGTGGAAGCCGTCGACGAAGCGCTTGCGCATGTTCTCGTGGATGAAGGTGTGGCTGGTGACGTCGCTGGTCCACTTCGCCAGCTGCTCGGCGTCGGGGAGCTCACCATTGAGCAGGAGGTAGCAGACCTCCAGGTAGGTGCTGTTCTCGGCGAGCTGTTCGATCGGATAGCCGCGGTAGCGCAAGATGCCGGCCTCACCGTCGAGGTAGGTGATGCTGCTCTTGCACGCCGCCGTCTGCATGTAGGCGGGGTCGTAGATGAACAGCGACGGGTCGAGCTCACGCACGGCCGACGCCGGGAACACGCCCCCTGTGATCGGGACGGTAACGGTCTTGCCGGTGCGATCGTCGGTGATGGTGATGGTGTCGGGCATGTTTTTCCCTTCGCTGACACGGGCGTCTACAGGGGGCTTCATCCCCCGACGATTGAGACTAGCGGGGCCATTCTCGGTGTGGCCCACCCGGCTTGACTCCGCTAGAGCGGGCTGTTGTCGTGGGGTCGGGGCACAAGGTGTTCGCGCTTGTCGACGAGGCTCTGCAGTGCGGTGCCGATGATCAGACGGGTTTCGGCCGGCTCGATGACGGCATCGACGAATCCACGCTCGGCGGCCACGTAGGGGTTGAGGAGACGTGACGCGTAGTCGACCTCGAAGGCGGCCCTCTCCTCGGCGGTGGCTCTGCGTTGGAGGATGGCGGCGGCCTGTCCGGCTCCCATCACCGCCAGTTCGGCCCACGGCCAGGCCAGGCACAGGTCGTTGCCCATCTTCTTCGAGTCCATCACGATGTACGCCCCGCCGTAGCTCTTGCGCAGGATCACGCAGATGCGCGGCACACTCGCCCGGCCGTAGGCGAACACCAGCTGGGCGCCGTGACGGATCATTCCCCTCCACTCGAGGTCCTTGCCCGGGTAGAAGCCGGGGGTGTCGACCAGGGTGATGATCGGCAGGTTGAAGGCATCGCACATCGTCACGAAGCGGGCGGCCTTCTGGGACGCAGGGATGTCGAGGGTGCCGGCAAGGGTGAGGGGCTGGTTGGCGACGACGCCCACAGGCATGCCGCCGATGGTGGTGAGCGCAGTTACGACGTTGGCGGCCCAGCGCGGGCGCAGTTCGAGGATGTCGCCATCGTCGGCGAGGGCACGGATGACGGCCCTCACGTCGTAGCTGCCCGTCGACGAGGCTGGGATCAGCTCGCCGGCCTCGGGGGTTTGGCGATCGATGGGGTCATCGGTGGGCCATGCGGGCGGCTCGACGTCGTTGTGCTGGGGGAAGTAGGCCAACAGCTGGGCGACGATGTCGATCGAGCCGTCGAGGTCTGCGGCTATGGCCGTCGCCGCGCCCGAGTAGCGGGCGTGGCTGTTGGCGCCGCCGAGCTCCTCGTTGTCGATGTGCACGCCGGTGAACTCGGCGACCATCGTCGGTCCACTGACGAAGGCGTAGGCCGCCTCGGTCATCACCACATGATCGGCGATGCCCAAGAGGAGTGCGGGGCCGGATACGGCAGGACCGTCGACGATGAAGAAGGTGGGCACGACCCCGGAGCAGTCGGTGAGCGCCTTGGCCGCCCGACCCCACCCGTGGAGGGCGGAGAAGCCCTCGACGATGTCGGCACCGCTGGAGCGCAGGATGCACACCAGGGGAATGTGGACCTCGCGCGCGGTGATCGCGGCATGTTCGAGCGTGGACGACGAATCGCTGGTGAGCGCGCCTCGCCGGTCCTCGGCGTCGACCTCGACCCAAACCACCTGGCGACCCTGGAAGTCGCGGACGAAGGCATGCACGGTGCCGGGCACCTTGGCGCGCAGAACGAGATCGACCATCGGCCAGAGACTAGACAGTGCGGCTGAGGGGGAAGGCTTCGGGTCCGATGTGGACACCGGGCTGCTTGGCGCCCTCTACGGCCACGACCTCGCGGACCACGGCGAGCAGGGCACGCGTGGGCGGCCCGGGGGTGGGCCGGCGACGCTGAACCCAGCTGACCACCCGGCGGGGGAGCTCGGGCACCGTGATCCGCTGGAAGTCGCCCTTCAACCAGCGTGGTACTGCCGTTGCCGGCACGATCGCTGCCCCGTGGCCCTCGAACGCCATGGATGCCAGCAGCCGGACGCCGTCGATCTCGACCTGGGCCTTGAGCTCGACCCCGACGTTGGCCGCGGCCCGGTCGATGACCCTGCGCAAGGCGGTTCCGAGGGGAGGTAGCAGCAAGGGTTCGGCGGCGAGAGCGGCGAGGGGGAGGGTTTCGTGCACCGCCAGGTGGTGTCGGCTGTGGACGAGGAGTACCAGGTCCTCGGCGAACAGGGTCTCGACGGTGACCTCGGGATCGTCGATGGGGAGGTGGACGATGACGGCATCGATCTGTTGGGCGATGAGGCGCGGGATCAGACCGGTGGTGATCCCCTCGTGCACGGTGATGCGCACCCCTGGGTGTTCCTGGTTGAGGTGGGTGAGCACCCTGGGCAGCAGCCACCTGGCCGTGGTGCCGAGGATGCCGAGACGGGAATCGCCTCGGACCTCGTTGCCGCGCGAGGCCATGTCGGCGGTGATGTCGTCGAGTTCGTGGAGCACGCGGCGAGCCCTCTCGACCACCAGAACCCCGTCATCGGTGAGCCCGCCACGCTGGCGATCGACCAGGATCACGCCCAGCTCGCGTTCGAGGCGGCCGATGTGCCCGCTGACATTGGACTGCACGGTGTACAGGGCGCGTGCCGCCGCCGAGAACGAGCCGTGATCGGCAATGGCTACGAGGGTTGTCAGCTGGCGCAGATCCATCACCAAAAACGATACCGAATATCTCCGAATACTGCTTGAAAGATCACTCATTCACGTGCATACTCTCTATGTCGATCGAAGCGGTATCGCTCCCCCAGCGATTCCGCTCGACGAGAACCCCCAATGTGGTTCCCCCAACCACGGGTTCCAGGTTGAGAGGCCCCGCTTCCCCCAAGCGGGGCTTCTCCCGTTTTCCCCTCAGCACGGCCTCTCGTGCGAGTGATCCCCCTGGGCGCGTACAGTGACCCCATGAGCCACGCGAAGGGTGCAGCCTTCTTCGATCTCGACCGCACCCTGCTGGCAGGTGCATCGGGTGAGGTGTTCTCGTCGGCGATGCGCGAGGCAGGCATGATGAGCCGCCAGATCCCCGGCGAGGGTTTGCTGTTCCGGCTGTTCAATGCGGTCGGCGAGACCCTGCCGTCGATGGTCCTCACCCGCCACGCCGTCAGCCTTGCCAAGGGTCGCCCGCGGTCAGGGATGCAGAGGGTTGCCGAGCTAGCGGCCGACTCCCTCGTCGCCTTGGTCCAGCCCCTCGCCGCCCCCCTGTTCGCCGAACACAGGGCGGCAGGCAGGCCGGTGGTGCTGGCCACGACAACCCCCTACGACCTCGTCGCACCCCTGGTCGCCCGCCTCGGCCTCGACGGTGTGGTGGCCACCCGGTACGGGGTCGATGCCGACGGCAACTACGACGGCACCCTCGACGGGCCCTTCGTATGGAGCACCGGGAAGCTCGCTGCGGTGCGCGACTGGGCGGCAAAGAACGGGGTGGACCTGGCCCACAGCTACGCCTACAGCGACAGCATCTTCGATTCGCCCCTGCTGGCGGCGGTCGGCCACCCCTTCGTGGTCAACCCCGACCCGCGCCTGGTTCTTATGGCCGCGGCCCGGCGGTGGCCAACGATCGATCTCGCCGGCCCAAGCCTTGGCGACAAGCAGCCCTCGTCGATGGCGAAGATCCCGGTGATCAACATGGAGGTGCAGAAGCTCGCGCTCAGCTTGGTCCACCCCTTGATGTTCCCTTACGCCAGCTTCGACATCACCGGCGTCGAGAACATCCCCGCCACTGGGCCGGTGATCGTGGTCGGCAACCATCGCAGCTACTTCGACCCCGTCGCAATTGGCATCACCCTTTCCCGCACCGGGCGCACCGTGCGCTTCTTGGGTAAGAAGGAGGTGTTCGACGTCCCCGGTGTCGGCCCCCTCGCCAAGGCCCTCGGCGGGATCCGCGTCGACCGCGGCACCGGCAGCGACGAGCCCCTGATGGCGGCGACCGACGCCCTGAACAACGGCGAGATGGTGGCGATCATGCCCCAGGGCACGATCCCTCGCGGCAAGGCGTTCTACGACCCCGTGCTGAAGGGTCGCTGGGGTGCCGCCCGGCTTGCGGCGCTCACGGGTGCCACCGTGGTACCTGTGGGTCTGTGGGGCACGGAGAAGGTGTGGCCCCGTTCGGCCCGCTTGCCGGCGATGCTCAACGTCGTCGCCCCACCCACGATCACCGTCAGGGTCGGCGAGCCGGTGGCGCTGGCACATCGCAGCCCCGAGGCGGACACGAAGAAGATGATGAAGGCGATCATGGCTCTGCTGCCGGCCGAGAGCCGCCTACGCCGTAAGCCGACGGCCGATGAGATCACCCTTGCCCTGCCGCCCGGCTACAAGGGCGACCAGGACCACGAGGCCGAACGCCGCCCCGGCACCGATTAGCCGGCGGATTCCGGGGTCAGGGTCGGGCCTCAGCCTTGTTCGATGGGACGCGCCTTGGGTGGACGGGGCACGAAAGCGCTGGTGCGGGCGACGTAGTCGGCGTAGCCGGGCCGGCGCTTGCTCAGCGACTTCTCCAACAGGGTCACCCCGCTCACCCGGCGCAGCAGCACCGTCATCACCATCGCGCCGATCAGGCCCCACCGGCCCACCGGCGTTTCGGCGGCGACGAGGGCGATGCCCCACCACACGCAGGCATCGCCGAAGTAGTTGGGGTGGCGGGTGTAGCGCCACAGGCCGCGGTCCATCACCCGGCCGGCGTTGTCGGGGTCCTTCTTGAAGCGGGCCAACTGGGCGTCGCCGACGGCCTCGAAGAACAGGCCGACGACCCACACCGCCACACCGGCGCCGGCGAGCCAGCCGAGGTCGGGTTCGGTGCCCGCCTGGCCCAGTTGCACCGGCAGCGAGACCAGGAACATCAGCACCCCCTGCATCCCGAACACGGTCCCGAGGCTGACAAGGGGGAACCGGGTGCCCCAACGCTTGCGCATCGCCCGGTAGCGGAAGTCTTCCTCCTTGCCGTGGTTGCGCCAGAACAGATAGCCGGTCAAGCGCAAGCCCCAGATCGACGTGAGCACCACCAGCAGGTTCTGGCGGGCCGTCACCCCGTCGACCCTCAGGCGAACGGCCCAGGCCACGGCAACGAACCCGAAGCCCCACACGATGTCGACGATCGAGGCGTTCTTCACTGCGATACTGACGAACCAGGTGCCGACCATGAGCAGGGCGATGGTGATCGCCGCCGTGGCGAGTGAGGTGGCGGTCATGATTCCCCTTCGGTGAGCAAGGTGTGAACCTCGGCGTCGGTGCTCAGCCAGATGCCGTCGAGCCATTCGGTGAAGGCCGCGCCCGACGGCACCTCGGCCCTGGGGATGCGCCGGGCGTGGAACTGCACCGGTCGGGGTCGGTGGGCGAGGTGGCGCAGGATGCCCTTGAAGGTGTCGAGGCCGTCGAAGCCGACATGCCACGCCACGACCACGTCGGCGCGCGGGCAGCCGTCGAGGAGGGCCGCCGAACCCGCCTGGCCGAGGTGGGAGCAGGTGTTGCAGGGCCGCCAACCGTTCGGCGCGAAGGGGGTCGCGTTCGCCGATGCGGTCGAGTGCCTTCTGCCGCTTGGCGTCAGTCGCCCGGGTTCCCTCGGGGAAGATCACCGCCACCTCGTCGTCGCCGAGCCCCGCCGCCAGGTTGCGCACAGCCTCCAGCTCAGCTGCGGAGTCGGGGGCCTGGCGGTCGAGGAAGTGGTTGGGCAGCCGGTTGCCGACGATGTCGAGGCAGGGGTCGGCGAGCAACTCCCGTTTGAGCACGTAGCGCGGGTTCATCCGGGCCACAGAAGTGACCACCCAGGCGCTGAGCAAGGAGTCGGCGAGGCTGGCGTGGCGACACAGCAGAACTGCCGGCCCGGGGGAGAGCTGGCCGGCCTCGAGAGCGTCGACGGTGATCCCGGTGGTGACCCTCAGTGCACTCATCAGCCGTGAGGCCCACCAACGCTGGAGCCGGTAATGGGCGGCGAGGTTATGGCCCTGCCCGGTGAGCCACAACACCGCTGCGACGAGCACCCCCGCGGTCTCCAGCCACGCCCAACAGAGCCCGAAAGCGAGAAGCCGGACCGTAGGCAACCGGGGGCGCCTACGGGCGAGGTCGACCACCGCGACCAACGGAAGCCAGAGGGGGAGCAGCGCGGCCAGCAACACGGCGGCTACCAGCACGAGGGACACGCTGCGCAGGCGACGGGTGAAGGCGCTCACGGGAGCGAACATAGCTGGCTGCTGTCCCGGCCGCGTTCGGGTGTGCGCTCTGCGACCAACCGTTCGTGCTCAAGGGTGCTTGACAAGCAGTCGCATCGGTAGAAACCTTGTCGGCGGACAAAGGGGGATGTCATGGACGACAAGAAGTGGGAGAAGCTGGCCGCGCTCGGGGGTGTGGTCTTCGTGGTTCTCAACCTCGTGGGAATGGGGGGCCAGGGTTCGCCGCCCTCTGCCGACGACACCAACGACGAAGTGCTCAAGTGGTTCGTCGACAACGATTCGGGCATCAAGCTCGCCACCTTGCTCGGTGGCCTCTCGGTCATCGCGCTGGTGTGGTGGTTCGGTTCGCTGTGGCGGCGGATGGCGAAAGCGGAGAACGGCAACCATCGTCTCTCTGTCGTCGCTCTTGTAGGTCTGGCGGGCAGCGGAGCGCTGTATCTCGCGTCGACCGCCGTAGTGGCGACGGTGGCGATGCAAGTCGACGAGGTCGGCGCCGACCCCGCCAAGTTCTTCTACGTCCTCTCCACTGTGCTGCTGGCGATGAGTGGTGCATTCGTCGCCGTCCACCTCGTGGGCGTCAACGCCATCGGCCTGAGGAGCGGGTTCCTGCCCAAGTGGGTCGGCTATCTGGGGGTATTCGACGCCATCCTCTTCACAGCTTCGCTCCTGGGCGCTACGACCGACTCCGATCCGGCTGCCTTGCTCGGCTTTCTCGCCTTCATCGTCTGGTCGATCTGGATCCTTGCGGTCAGCATCCACATGTGGCGCACCGCAGATGTGAGCTGACCACAACCCGGGGCCGAGTTCAGCCGTTGAACTCGGCCACCAGGGGCGCGTAGCTGTCCATAGTGGCCAGCGCTGCGTCGCGGTCGAGGGGGGGCAGGCCGAGGGCGACGAAGGAAGCGCCGATGTCGCGGCAGATGGGAGAGATGATCCGCCTTGTTTCTCCCGGCGAACACACCGAGCTGCAAGGTCGACGGGTCGCGGCCGGCCTCGGCTGCGGCCTGCTTGAGCTCGGCCCAGTTGTCGTCGATGGGGGCGCGGCCTTCGATGGGCATCCACGCATCGCCGTACTCGATGATGTGGCGGAAGGAAAGAGGTGTGGGCGGGGCACCGATCACGATCGGCGGGTGGGGCTGCTGCACCGGCTTGGGCCACGCCCAGCTCTTCTCGAAGTTCACGTACTCGCCGTGGAACTCGGCTTCCTCCTTGGTCCACAGCTCCTTGCAGGCGAGGACCTTCTCCCTCACCACCTTGCGGCGATGGCCGATGTCGGTGCCGTGGGACTCCATCTCCTCATGGTTCCACCCGTAGCCGATGCCGAACATGAACCGTCCGCCGGAGATGACGTCGACCGAGGCGACCTCCTTCGCCAGCCACAGGGGGTCGCGCTGGGCCACGAGGGTGATGCCGGTGCCGAGGCGAATGGTGGTGGTGACAGCTGCCACCGCGGCGAGGGCGACGAACTGATCGTGGCTGCGCCAGTACTCCTCGGGCAAGGGCGGTGCCCCCTCGCGCCCTCCCCACGGGGTGCGCCGGCTGACCGGGATGTGGGAGTGCTCGGGGAACCAGAGTGAGGCGAACCCGCGGGCCTCGGCCTCGTGGCCGAGCTCTACGGGCTGAATGCCCTTGTCGGTGGGGAACATCGTTAGGCCGAGACGCATGAGTGGACACTATCCAGGTGTCGTCGGTTGCCGGTCGCCCCGCTCGTCAGCTACCGAAAACCGGCCCGTCGAAGCTGTCGAGGGTGGCGAACGATTCGACCGGATTGCGTTTCAGCCTGGTGTTCTGGTGAGTCGGCACGCCGAGGAAGATCGTTGCCGCGAGCGTGGTCGGGAGGCAGGCCGAGCACCGCAGCGGCCGCCGGTTCGGCCCGCGACCAAGAAGGTGGTCAGCACACCGCCGAGGTCGTGTGCCCGGGCCGCCAGCAGGATGCTCCAGCAGAACGGGTAGATGCTCGCCCCGCCGGTGATCGCCGGGCGATCGAGGTTGCCGTCCATCAGCGCGATGAGGTTCAGGTCGGCGGCGACGGCGAGCACGACCGGGATCGACTCGATCTCGTCGATGAGCGAATTGGGCGCCTCGACCGGTGGTGCGTCGCTCGCGCTGCCATAGGCGAAGGGGCGCATGGCCGGCAACGACCGCGCCCGCGTATTCGTGCCACACCGGCCTCATCAGGTCGGCCATCGCCCGCCGGGCGGCCCGGTCCTGCACCACGGCAACCTTCCACGGCTGGCGGTTCCCGCCGCTCGGGGCGAAGCGGCGTCATCGAGGATCGCTACCACCGTGTGCATCGGGCACCGGGTCGGCGGTGAAGCCGCGGACCGAACCCGTGGTGCGCAGCGCTTGGGTGAGTTCCACCGACTCAGGAACCCTTGCCCTCGGCGACCTTCCGGCGCACCACGTTGAGCGCCGAGCCGGCCCTGAACCACTCGACCTGCTCATCGCTGAACGTGTGCTTGCCCTCGAAGGCGATCGTCGTGCCGTCGGGCTTGACGATCTCGCAGCGCACGTTGCTGGCCCGGCACTGGAGGCAGGTCGAGCACGTTGATGCGGTCGTCCTCGCCGATGGCGTCGTAGGTGGCAGGGTCGGCGAAGGTCGAGCGGCACCAGGCCCTGCTTCTTCAGGTTCGTCTCGTGGATGCGGGCGAAGCTGCGGGCGAAGATCACCACACCACCGCGGAATCGGGGCTCCATCGCTGCGTGCTCGCGCGACGAGCCTTCGCCGTAGTTGCGGTCGCCGATCGCGACACCAGCGGACGCCGGCCTCGCCGTACTTCTTGGCCAGGTTGGGGTAGGTGTCGACGCTGGCGTCGCGGAAGTCCTTGCCCTCGCCGACTGCACCGTTGAAGGCGTTGACTGCGCCGAGGAACAGGTTGCCGCTGATGTTCTCCAGGTGGCCGCGGTAGGTGAGCCACTTGCCGGCCGCCGAGATGTGGTCGGTGGTGCACTTGCCCTGGGCCTTCATCAGCACCGGCAGGCCGAGGTAGTCGTTGCCATCCCACGCGGGGAACGGGGTCAGCAGCTGGAGGCGAGTGCTGGTGGGCGACACTTCCACGACCACGTCCGCGCCGTCGGCCGGGGGAGCGGTGAAGGTGTTCTGGCCCGGGTCGTAGCCCTGGCTGGGCAGCACCTCGCCCACCGGTGGCTGGAGGAGCACTTCAGCTGCCGTCGGGGGCGGTGATGGTGTCGGTGGTGGGGTCGAAGTCGAGCCGGCCGGCGAGGGCCAGCGCCACCACCGTGTCGGGTGAGGTGACGAAGCTCAAGGTGTTGGCCGAGCCGTCGTTGCGCTTGGGGAAGTTGCGGTTGAACGAGTTGACGATGGTGTTCGGCTTGTCGTTGGCGCCGGCCGGGCGGTCCCACTGGCCGATGCACGGGCCGCAGGCGTTGGCCAGCACGGTGGCGCCGATCGCCTCGAGGTCGGCGATCAGGCCGTCGCGCTCGATCGTGGCCCGGATCTGTTCGCTGCCGGGCGACACCAGGAGGGGAGTCTTGACCTTCATCCCCCTCGCCGACGCTTGGCGGGCGATCGAGGCGGCGCGGGTGATGTCCTCGTAGGAGCTGTTGGTGCAGCTACCGATCAGTGCGGCGCTGATCTCCAGCGGCCAATCGTTGGCGCGGGCCTCGGCACCCACAGCGGCACCGACGCGGTTGGCGCGGTCGGGGGAGTGGGGGCCGTTGATCAGCGGCTTGAGCTGGTCGAGGTCGATCTCGACCAGCTGGTCGTAGAGGGCGCCGTCATCTGGACGCAGATCGACGGCCACCCTGTCGGCGGCGTCGGCGATGGCCTCGCGGCCGGTGGCCTTCAGGTAGACGGCCATGTTGTGGTCGTAACCGAAGAGGCTGCAGGTGGCACCGATCTCGGCGCCCATGTTGCAGATCGTCGCCTTGCCGGTGGCGCTGATGGTCTCGGCGCCCGGGCCGAAGTACTCGACGATCGCGCCCGTGCCGCCCTCGACGGTGAGCACCCTGGCGACTTCGAGGATGACGTCCTTCGGGCTGCTCCAACCGCTGAGGGTGCCGGTGAGCTTGACCCCGATGACCTTCGGCCAGCGCACGTTGAACGGGAAGCCGGTCATCACGTCGACGGCGTCCGCGCCGCCCACACCGATGGCCACCATTCCCAAGCCGCCGGCGTTGGGGGTGTGGCTGTCGGTGCCGATCATCATCCCCCCAGGGAAGGCGTAGTTCTCCAATACCACCTGGTGGATGATGCCGCTGCCGGGGCCCCAGAAGCCGATGCCGTACTTCGCGCTCACACTGCGGAGGAAGTCGTAGACCTCCTTGTTGGTGTCGATGGCGACGCCGAGATCGATCTTCGCACCAACCTTGGCCGAGATCAGGTGGTCGCAGTGGACCGTGCTGGGCACGGCGGTGGTCGGCAGGCCGGCGGTCATGAACTGGAGCAGGGCCATCTGGGCGGTCGCGTCCTGCATTGCGACCCGGTCGGGATGGAAGTCGTTGTAGGTGCCGCCGCGCTCGATCGGCTCCGTGGGGTCGCCGAGGTGGTTGAGCAGGATCTTCTCGGTGAACGTGAGTGCACGGCCGAGGCGGGCGCGGCCGGCGGCGACCCTCTCGGGGAGGGTGCTGTACACGCTCTCGACGAGCTCGATCGGCGTGCCTGCGGTGACTGTCATCGAAGTTCCCCTTGCGTCGGCGGTCGTATGTAGACAAGCATAATACAAGTTTGTCGATGCGCCAAGACGCTCGGCCAGGGAGACCGCATGCGCACCATCCGTTACCAGGAGATCGCCCACAGCCTGCGCGAGCAGGTGGTGGCAGCCGGTCCCGGCCATGTGCTGCCCAGCGAGAGCGAGTTGTCGGCCGAGTTCGGCGTCAGCCGGGTCACGGTGCGCAGGGCGCTCGAAACCCTGCGCGACGAGGGGCTGCTCGATTCGCGCCAGGGTTTCGGCTGGTTCGTGGCCACCGCACCGGTGCAGCAGCAACTCGGCCGCCTCGACACCATCGAGGGGCAGTTGCTCAAGCGCGGTGTGAAGCCCGAGCGGCAGATCCTCGAGTTCGCGTTCGTGGAGGCACCGCCCCACGTGAGTGCGCGCCTCGGCGCCGCTCAGGTGCTGCGCGTCAAGCGCCGGAATCTCGCCGACGGAGCACCCTTCGCCGTCGTCACGGTGTGGTGCCCCGCCGAGTTGGGCCAGCACCTCAGCCGGATCGATGTCGAACGCAGCCCGTTCTACGAACTGCTCGGTGTACAGCTACGCGGCGCCACCCAGACCATCGGCGCGGCCGCCGCCGGCGAGGCCGACGCGGCTCTACTGGAGGTGCCGGTGGGCAGCCCGGTGCTGAGGTGCGAGCGCCTCACCAACAGTGTGGCCGGCGACCCCGTTCTACTCAGCGAGTACATCTTCCCCGCCCACCGCACCGAGTTCGTCGTCGACCTGCCCCACGCCGAGCCGTCGATGGACCCGAGCGGCCTGCGCCTCGTCGAGTAGACCCGCCGTCGGTCCCACTGGCCCTCCCCGCTGCCGGAACTATGTCGGTGTCTCGCGCCCTTGTGATCGAAAACCCGCAGTTGTGACGGGGTCTCGCGCCCGTTCGACAGGACTGGCGGGGTTTCGCGCCCATTCGGGTTTGGGGGGCACGGTGGGAGTTGGGGGATGGGGGGCTGGCAGACTGAGGGCATGTCTCAGGACCGTGTCACGATCACCGTTACCGACCATGTCGCCGACGTGCGCCTCGTTCGCACCGACAAGCGCAATGCCCTCGATGGGGCGATGTTCACCGCTCTCGCCGAAGCCGGCGAGACGGTGAAGAAGACACCGGGGGTGAGGGCTGTGGTGATCAGCGGCGACGGCCAGTCGTTCTGCGCCGGCCTCGACTTCGAGATGATCACCGCCCTCGCCAGTGGTCAGCCGGCCAAGGAGACCCCCGCCGCCGGCGCCATCATGGACACCAGCGATCGCATCACCCACCTCGGTCAGCAGGTGGCCTGGGTGTGGCAGGAGGTGCCGGTGCCGGTGATCGCCGCCGTGCACGGCCACGCCCTCGGCGGGGGGATCCAGCTCGCCCTCGGTGCCGACATCCGCTTCGTCCACCCCGACACCCAGCTCAGTGTGCGCGAAGTGCACTGGGGCTTGGTGCCCGACATGACCGGAACCTTCATGCTCGCCCAGGTGGTGGGCGCCGACGTTGCCAAGGAGCTGGTGTTCACGGCCCGGATCTTCGACGGCCGCGAGGCCTATCGCATCGGTATAGCCACCCATCTCACCGAGCAGCCCTACGACGACGCGATGACCCTCGCCCGAGAGATTGCCGGGCGCAACCCCGACGCGGTGAGGGCTGCCAAGGCGTTGATCAACGGAATGCTCAACACGGGGGCCGCCGAACAGTTCGCCGCCGAGCGACGCTCCATCGGCACCCTCATCGGCACGGCCAACCAGGCCGAGGCCGTGATCTCCAACCTGGAGAAGCGCCCCGGTCGATTCGTCGACCCGGCCTGACCGGGGTCGGTCTCAGCCGAAGCGCTCGAGGCGCCGGGAGGCGAACAACCAGGTGCCGTCGCGGCGGGCGTACACGTCGTGATAAACGCCGACGATGCGGCTGGGGCCGCCCTTGGGCAGGTACTTCTCTTCGAACACGGTCACCCGGCCGGTTGCCGTGCCGGCCTGCTCGTCGACCTCGAACACCGCGTTCGGCGCGCTGTGCACAATCTGCCCCGGCTTCGGGTATGCCTTGGCCCATGCGGCCGTGATGGCATCGCGGCCCTTCTCGATCCGACCCTCGCCGACCTGCCAGGTGGCATCCGGTGTCCACAGCGGGCGGCAGGCCTCTACGTCGGCGCGGATCACCGAGTCTGCGTAGCGGGCAATGAGCTGGCGCAGGGCGGTGTGGGTGATGGGCGAAGGCAGGTTGGGTGAAGGCTTATTGGGCGTGTCGGTGTCGCGCAGGGCGTCGGGCTCGAGGCCGACCTCCCACGCCGCGAGGGTGCGCACATGGTCGATCAACTGCTCCCGATTGAGCATGCCGTCGTGGGCTGCGAACTGGACGGCCAACCCATCGACGACGGCGGTTAGTCGGGTGGCGGCCGCCGCCGGGTCGCCGCAGGCGAACTCGCCACGCTCCACACCGTTGCGGATGACGCGCTCGAGCAACCCGGCCGACTGTTCATCGAGCTCCTGGCTGATCTTGCGCATCATCGGGTTGCGCAGGGCTTCGCCCCAACCATCAATCCACAGCATCCATTCGACGTCGCCGCTGCCCTCGGGCACATAGTTCTGGATGACGCGGTCGAGCTGGGCGACAGAGGTGGGCGCAGCCTCGATCTCGGCTTCCATCTCGGCGAGATCCTTGCGCGCATAGTGAGCGAAGGCCTCGGCGAGCAGTTGCTCCTTGGAGTCGAAGTGGTAGTGGATGAGGCTGCTCGACACGCCGAGACGCTTGGCGACATCGGCGATGCGGGTGGCGGCGAAGCCGCGTGCGATCACCACCTCGCAGGTCACTTCGAGGATCTCGGCGCGGCGCTCTGCGACAGTCGGCTTCTTCACTGGCGCGCACGATACCGGCTTGGCCAGGGACGGGGCGCGATGATCTGGCGGTCGAAAAGTCGGACGGGGGAATATGGCGAGGTTGACCACTCTCAGCAGGTCGGTGGAAGGCAAGAGAGTCATCGTCACCGGCGCGGCCTCGGGAATGGGTCGGGCGACGGCCCACCTGTTCGCCGACGAGGGGGCTTGGGTGGCTGTGGTCGACCGTGACGCCGATGGGGTGAACGCCGTGGTCACCGAGATCGAGGCCGCCCACGGACCCGGCAAGGCGGCCGGTTTCATCACCGACGTCGCCGACCACGAACAGCTCAAGGCACTGGTCGCCGCCGTGGTGGCTCAGGCCGGTGGCGTCGACGTGCTGGTCAACAACGCCGGCGTCTCCCGAGCAACATCGGTGTTCCAGGACGAGGCCGACTACGAGGCCAACTGGGCACAGACACTGACGGTAAACCTCACCGCCCATTCGCGGCTCGTTCGGCTGTGCCTTCCCCACCTCATCTCCGCTCCAGGTGGAGGACGGGTGGTGAACATCGCTTCCACCGAGTCGATCGTGGCCACCGCCGGTCTCGCTGCCTACTCGGCAGCCAAGTCCGGGGTCACCGGGCTGACCCGCAGCCTGGCCGTCGAACTCGGCCGCCACGGGGTGACCGTGAACTGCATCTGCCCTGGGCCCATCAACACCGGCATGACCTCACTCATCCCCGATGACGCCAAAGAGGCCTACGCCAGGCGGAGGGTGCCCCTGCGGCGCTACGGCGACCCCGAGGAGGTCGCCCACATGACCCTCAACCTGTGCCTGCCGTCGAGCAGCTTCGTGAACGGAGCAGTGGTCGTCGTCGACGGCGGCATGACCATCCGCCACACGTAACTCTGCGGGCTACTCGGTGTAGCCGTCGATCAGGCCGGTCAGGCCGGTGGGGTGAGGGCCGATGCAGTACAGCTCGAGGATGCCGATACCTTCCTCGCTCCTACCGTCGGGCAGCACCACGGTGGCATCGCAGACGGACTGGACGTGGACGCTGCCGAGATCGAGGGGATCATCGACCGGCAGGACTATGCGATCACCACCGTCGACGGCTTCGCCCACCCAGTAGCCGTGGCCGAACTTGGGGTGGCCGTAGCCGATGCCGCGCATCATGAACTCGTAGCGCGGCCTCATCGACACCGTGGTGACCTCGCCCTGCCAGCTGATCAGGTCGTACTCGAAGGAGTCGGCCCAGCGGGTGCCGGGCCGCCACTTCACCCTGAAATCGACGCTGCGCATCATGTTTCCCTCACCGCCGACCGGGGCAACGGCACCGGTCTCGTGCCACCTGCGCCCGTCGCCGTGCTCGTTGACATCGAAGTGGGTCGACAGGGACGGGAAGTTGACCGGCGCCCAGATCCAGAAGAACTGGAAGAGGTCGATCGGTGCCCCTGAGGACCCGGCTTCGCCGATGGGACGCACACCCCAGGAGCGGTCGCGCGAGCCCCACACCTCGTCGGGCGTCACGGTGATGCGCTCGCCCTCGATCTCGATCCAGCCCGACCACTGGCCGAACTGGGTGAGGCGGGTGTAATCGAAGAAGGGACGAACGCCGATGCGCTGGAAGAAGTGGGGTTCCTCGATCGCCGCCGAACGGGCGTCGAAGGTGAGGTCGGCTCGCAGGCCGTGTTCGGGGGAGTCGACGCGCAACCTGAGTGTCTGCAGGGGCCTCACCACTTCGACCGAGATCGGGCCGAGCGATGTGGCGTCGGCCCGGTCTTCTGGTGCTCGCTGGGAGCGGAAAACGCTGTACTCGACTCCATCGCGCACGACAGAGAACGCGGCATCGGCGACATGACGGTTCGGGTAGAGACCCATCGCCGCGGCGAAGTAGAGATCCCCCGACTTCGTGTAGCCGTTGAAGAAGTAGCGGTCGTAACGGTTCAGGTCCGCTGACATCGTGTGGGCGATGGGCATCGAGGTCTGATGCACCGGAAAATCGTCGTAGCTGCTGAGCATGAGCCGAACCGTAGCTGTCGAGCAAGTGAGGCAATCACTCGGCGATCCGTAGCATCAGTCGGGTGAGTCGGCTCCGGGAGAAGATCAGGCGAGTGCGCTCAGAGGGGTTCACGCCCCGAGAGTTCAAGGCAGTATGCGTCACCGCTCTGGTGCTCCTCGGCATCATCGTCGTCAGCGGTGGTGCGGTGCGACTCACCGGTTCCGGCCTCGGCTGCGACGACTGGCCCAACTGCAACAACGAGAGGGTCCTCGACGTCTCCAGCAAGCACGCGGCGATCGAGCAGATCAATCGCCTGTTCACCTTCCTCGTCAGCTTCGGGGTTGCCCTCGTGGCCGTCGCCGCGTGGTATCGCAGGCCACGCCGGCGCGACCTAGTGGCGCTCGGCTTTGTGCTTCTCGTGGGCGTTCCCGCCCAGGGTCTGGTTGGTGCGGTCGTGGTGTGGACCGACCTCCACCCGGCGGCGATCCAGTGGCACTTTCTGTTGTCGATGGTGCTCGTGTGGGCTGCAGTGCTACTACTCATCCGTTCCGGTGAACCGGACTCCGGCCGTCGAGTGCCGGCAGTCGTACCCCGCGTGCGTCGCCGGGTGCGCCTGCTCACCCTGTGGACCATCATCACCGTCGTGCTCGGCACGGTGGTCACCAACACCGGGCCCCATGCCGGCGACGAGGAGGCCCGCAGATTCTTCGGCTCGACCGACGACATCAGCGGAACCTGGCTGGAATGGGTCTCACGCATCCACGGTGTCGTCGTGTGGATCACACTGGCCGTTGCCTTGTCGCTGCTGTGGCAACTGCGCCGCCTGAGCCACGACCGCGAGGTGCTCGACGCCCCTCTCACCGCCTGGATCATCGCCGCTGTCGTGCAGGGTGCCGTCGGCTATGTGCAGTATGCGGCCGGATTGCCGCCTGGTCTGGTGCTGGTGCACATGGCCGGGGCCACAGGGCTCGTGGGTATTACCGCCTGGATGTGGAGCGCGACAACCGTCGTGCCCCGGCCGGTGCGCCTACTCGGTGAGCCCCTTCACGAAGGCGCCGAACTTGTCGATGAGGGCGGCGAAGAAGTGACCGACACCTTCGATGAATGACATCGTCGCGTGGGCTGCGCCGGCTGGGTCCTGCCAGAGCTGGATCACCAGGAAGGCGATGGTGAGGTACATCGCGATACGGCTTGCGGCCTTGAGTTGAACGAGCAGGGCTGCCATTTGGTGACCTCCATGGGTACGTGTACGACAGACAAACCCACGATCTCCACCGCAATCGTCAAGTCTAACCACGCTCCGCGCGCAAAGCAGCGATACACGTGCCACGTCGGTCAGAGCCAGCGTTGGAGGTCGGCGATGCGGCGGCGGAACTCGATCACGGTGTCGTGGATGATGTCGCCGACCGTCTCGATCGACTCGATCCGTCCACACACCTGACCGGTGAGGGCGATTGCGGCCTCCATGTCGCCGCCGAAGTAGAGGTCGGTGGCGTTGGCGAAGATGTCGAGGCCGACGTGCTCGCTGCGTTCGAGTGCCACCGACCTCTCGGTGCGCAGGGCCCGCAGGCCGGGGCCGCTGAAGCGGTTGAGGAACACGGTGTCGGTCTCGGCGGCGGCGATGATCGCCTGCTTCCAGTTGTCGTGAACGGGCGATTCGGCTGCGCTCACCATGCGGGTGCCCATCTGCACTCCTTCGGCGCCGAGGGCGAAGGCAGCGGCCATGCTGACACCGTCGGAGATGCCGCCGGCGGCGATGATCGGTACGTCGACCTTGCTCGCCACTAGAGGCAGCAGCACCATCGTCGCCACGTCGCGTGTGTTCTTGAATCCGCCTCCCTCGCCGCCTTCCACGACCAAGCCGTCGACCCCGGCATCAACTGCCTTGAGCGCGCCGGCGAGGGTGGGTACGACGTGGAACACGGTCAGCCCGGCCGCCTTCAAGGTGGAGGTGTACTTGCGCGGGTCGCCGGCCGAGGTGGTGACGAAGCGGATGCCCTGCTCGATGATCAGATCGATGATGGTTGTGTCGCTCATGAACGCCTGGGCGACGTTGATGCCGAACGGCTTGGAAGTGAGGCCGCGCATCTTGTCCAGCTCGTCGAGGAGAGAAGGATGACCGCTGGGGGAGAACATGCCCAACCCGCCGGCGTTGCTGACGGCAGATGCCAACTGGGCGCCGGCAATCCAGCCCATCGGGGCCTGGACGATGGGATAGTCCACCCCGAGCAGTTCGCTGACGCGGGTGGTGAGCGGTGCGGGGGCCTGGGGGAGCGAAGCGGTCGTGGTCACGCAGCCACGGTAGTGGTGGCTTCGGGTGGGTCGGAAGCACCCATCGCAGTCACAACCAGCCCGGCCAGCACAAGGCCCACCCCCACCCAGCCGATCGGGCGGATGTGCTCGTGGACCACGACCGCCCCGAGTGCGGCGGCGGTGATCGGCTCGAGCAGGGTGAGGGTGATCACCGTCGGCGCAGCGAGGTGGCGCAGGGCGACGCCGTAGAGCCAGTAGGCGAGGCCCACGGTGACCACGCCGAGGTAGAAGCCGGTGAGCAAGCCGCGGCCGGTGCCGAACCAGGCCGGTGAATGGCTGACCAGCAATGGGCTCAGCAGCGCTGCGCCACCACAGAACATTGCGGCCATGCTCACCGTGCTGCGCACCCCGCTGTCGATCTGTCGCTTGCCCACCGTGGCGAAGGTGGCCCAGCCGAGTCCGGCGAGCACCGCCAGGCCGATGCCGGCGAGGTCGGTGGAGACGTCGCCGCGGCCGAGAAGCCCGAGCAGGGCAACGCCGGTAACCCCGACCCCCGTGCCGAGCATCCACGCGTGAGGTGGTGGTCGCCGCTGCAGGGCGGCATTGATCACCCCGCTCAGCACAGGGCCGGAGCCGATGGTGACAACAGTTCCCACGGCTACCCCGGTGCGCTCGACGGCCAGGAAGTAGCAGAGCTGGAACACGGCAACGCCCATTGCGCCGAGTACACAGGAGGCGGGGCTGGGTAGACGTCCGACACCACCCCTGCGATGTTCGGCGAGGGCAAGGGCGAGCAGGGTGAGCCCGCCGAGGGCAAGCCGGATGCACCCCACCGAGTAGGCGTCGGTTCCGTCGGGAGCATTGACGAGAACAGTGCCGGTGGTACCGAACAGGACGGCTGCAGCCAGTACGCCGGCCGTGGCGCCGAACACACCGTTGGCCTCGGATCGACTGGCGATATCGCTCATGGTGTGGCCGACCGGCTCAGGTCTGGACGACGAAGCGGCAGGTGGGTTCGGTGGCGAAGGCATCGATGAGATCGGTGGAGCCATAGTCGGCGACTACCGGCTCGACCACCGACATCGCCTTTTCGAGGGCGTTGAAGAACTGGCTGACAAGCCCCGTCATGTTCTCATCATCGATCCCGGCCACCTGCTCGAACGACGGCCTTCTCGTCGCGTAGCTCGGCACCCGCTTGCTCCGCTCCGTCGATCAGGTCGGCGACGAGGTCTGCCCCGTGTGCGAGGACGGCGGGATCGAGAGCCGTCACAGAGGCGAGATGGGCGTCGGTGCGCTCGACGAGTTGATCGAAACCGTCGAGCACGGCATCGCGCCTGCCTACGGGGTCTTGGCTCCCGCTGACAAGTGCGGCCGAGGCATTCGCGATTGCTCCCGTGTCGTTGACGTAAGTGCGCAACACGGCGCACACCGAGTGCGCCGTGGCCGCTGGGTCGGCGCCGACCGCCGGCTCTTCGTAGCAGCCGGTGACGAGCACCGCTGCCGTGACCAGGAGCACGCTAGGCGCAAATACGCGCCTCGGCCGGAGGCGCCGCCGACACAGAACGACGGCCGCGATCACCCTGTGTATAGTACCGGCGCCATGTCTCGCTGGTTCCTCTACGGCCTCCTGTCGGCGCTCGCCTTCGCCCTCGCAGCACCCGCGTATGCCGATGGTCCGAGTACTGCCGACGAGGCCCAGGTGGTGAAGGGCACCCTCCAGTACACACCCGAGGTCCGCAACCCCGACGCGCCCAACGCGAAGACGCCGGTGGAGGGTGGGCTGGTCGAGGTGTTCGAGGCCACCCTCACTCTCGACGGACGAACCGTCGAAGAGCTCGGCGCCCTTCTTGGTACTGCGGAGTCGGATGCTGCTGGTCAGTTCTCGTTCCCACTTCCCGGGCCTGGCGACTATGCGGTCAGGCTCGACCTCGACTCCCTGCCCGATGGTGTCGGCCTCGTCGACGTCGAGAAGGTTTCGCTTCCGGTGAGGGTCAGTCCGGGCCAGTCGAAGGCCGTCCTGTTTCAGCTCGTCGAAGGCGACGCTGCCAGCGTTCTACCGACACGCGACGACCCCTGGTACGACCGCACGGCACGCCTCGCCGTCAACGGCCTTCAGTTCGGCCTGATCATCGGCATGTGCGCCATCGGGCTCTCCTTGATCTACGGCACCACGGGGCTGGTCAACTTCGCCCACAGCGAGATGATCACCCTCGGCGCCGTACTCGCCTGGATGTTCAACGTCACCTACGGCATTCCTCTCGTCTTCGCCGCCCTACTGGCGATGGTGCTCGGTGCCCTGGCCGGCACGGGGTTCGACCTCGTTCTGTGGCGACCTCTGCGCAAGCGTAAGACCGGCCTCGTGGCGATGAGCATCGTCTCCATCGGACTCGGCCTGTTCATGCAGTACGCGATCCTCTACCAGTTCGGCGATCGTCCAAGCAAGTACGCCGACTACAGCGTGCAGCGCAAGAACATCACCTTTGGCCCGATCCAGCTCAGCCCGAAAGACCTGATCATCATGGCCCTCAGCGCGGCCATCCTCCTTTCCGTTGCACTGGCCCTCAAGTTCACCCGCCTCGGCAAGGCGATGAGGGCGGTGAGCGACAACCCCGATCTTGCTGCTTCCACTGGGATCGACGTCGACCGCATCATCACCCTGGTCTGGACACTGGGTGCGGCCCTGGTATCGCTCGGCGCCGTGTTCCAAGGGGTCAGCGAGACGGTCAGCTGGACGATGGGTCAGCAGCTCCTGCTGCTCGTCTTCGCCGCTGTGACGCTCGGCGGCCTGGGCACCGCCTTCGGTGCCATGGCAGGCAGCATCACCGTCGGTGTGGCGATCCTGGTTTCGACGGTCTGGTGGCCGTCGGAGCTGCAAACGGTGCCGGCCCTGTTCTTGATGATCGTCATCTTGATGGTGCGTCCTGAGGGCATGTTCGGCCGTAGAGAGCGGATCGGGTGAGACAATGAACTGGTCGCTGATCCTCAGCAACACCGTCAGGTCGGGAATCACCCAGACCGCGATCATCTACATCCTGGCCGCGATCGGCATGAACCTCCACGTCGGCTACACGGGGCTGATGAACTTCGGTCAGGTGGGGTTCATGGCGGCCGGTGCGTACGGCGTGGGCATCTCCACCTACACCTACGACCTGCCCCTCGGCGTTGGCATCCTCATCGGCCTGGTCTGCGGTTTCCTGCTGGCCCTCCTGCTCGGCATGCCCACCTTGCGTCTTCGGTCCGACTACCTCGGCATCGTCACCATCGCCGCGGCCGAGATCCTCCGCCTCGTGGTGAGGTACCAGAAGCTCAAGGACTGGAGCGGGGGCACGAACGGGATCAACGGCTTCGCCGACTCATTCCAGTCGTGGAACCCTCTCACCAGCTCGGAGAAGTACGGCTTCGATATCGGCCCTCTCAACCTCCGGTTCACCGGCGGCGACCTGTGGGAGATCGGTATCGGCTGGAGCCTCGTGCTGATCTCGGTGCTGATCATGTGGAGGTTGGTCAACAGCCCGTGGGGCCGGGTGCTGAAGTCCATCCGCGAAGACGAGAACGCAGCCCGAGCGATGGGTAAGAACATCTTCCGGTTCAAGATGCAGAGCCTCATCGCCGGTGGCCTGTTCGGCACCGTTGCCGGCATGTTCTTCGCCATCGCCAACAACTCGGTGCAGCCCGACAACTACAGCAGACCGTTCACCTTCTTCGCTCTCACCATCGCCATCCTCGGCGGCCTCGGCCGGGTGTGGGGCCCCGTGGTCGGTGGGGTCATCTTCTGGATGCTGCTCTCGGGGATCGAGAACCTGCTCAAGGAGGGGGTCGCCAATGACAAGATTCCCCAGAGCATCATGGACGGGGTGCAGGTCGGTCAGGTGAGGTTCATGCTGGTCGGCCTAGGGCTGATGGCCCTTATGGTCTTCCGGCCACAAGGCATCTTCGGCGACAAGAGAGAGATCGCGATCGATGTCCGCAAGTGACGGAACCGACCTCGGTAGCACCGCCGGAGGCGGCGGGGCCAGCCGGGTGCGCGACACCGAATGGGGCAACCCTGCGGAACACTTCTTCGACGGTGTAGAGGAGGTTCCAGGCTCGTCGAAGGCGGATCCGGTACTGATCGCCCGCGGGGTGCAGAGGCACTTCGGTGGTCTCACCGCCGTCGATGTCGACCACCTCGAGATCCAGAAGGGGGCGATCACAGCTCTCATCGGGCCGAACGGCGCCGGCAAGACCACCTTCTTCAATGTGCTCAGCGGTTTCGACCGGCCCGACGGTGGCGAGGTGGTCTTCCAGGGGGACACGATCACGAACGTCGCTCCCCACCTCCTGGCCAAGCGTGGCATGGTGCGCACATTCCAGCTCACCAAGGTTCTCGGTCGGCTGAGCGTGTTGGAGAACATGAAGCTCGGCGCCCAACTGCAATCCGGGGAGAGCATGTTGAAGGCATTGGTGAAGCCGATCTGGCGTCATCAGGAGAAGGCTGTCGAGGCCAAGGCGCTCGAGATTCTCGACGAGTTCAACATGGGGCATATGAAGGACGAGTTCGCCGGCGCCCTGTCGGGCGGACAGCGCAAACTGCTGGAGATGGCGCGCAGCATGATGACCGACCCGAAGGTGATCATGCTCGACGAGCCGATGGCAGGTGTCAATCCGGCCCTCACCCAATCCCTGCTCGGTCACGTCAAGCGGATGAGGTCGCAGGGCATCTCGGTGGTGTTCGTCGAACACGACATGGACGTGGTGCGCGACATCAGCGACTGGGTGGTGGTGATGGCCGAAGGCATCGTTGTCGCCGAGGGACGGGCGTCGTCGGTCGGCGCCAACCCGGCCGTGATCGACGCCTACCTCGGCACCTCGCACACGAGCCTCACCGATGGGGGAGACCAGTGACCGAGTCGTCCGAGCTGCTCGTCCACGTCGATTCGATCGTCGCTGGTTATGTACCAGGCGTGAACATCCTCAACGGGGCGAGCATCGAACTCCACCCTGGCGAGCTGATCGGCATCATCGGCCCCAACGGCGCCGGCAAATCGACGATGCTCAAGGCCCTGTTCGGGCTGCTCCAGGTGCACTCGGGCACGGTGAAACTGCGCGGCGACGATGTCACCGGCCTCAAGGCCAACGCCCTCGTCAAGCGCGGTGTCGGCTATGTGCCCCAGATCAACAACGTGTTCCCCACCTTGACGGTCGACGAGAACCTCGAGATGGGCGCCTACCAGCGACCATCCCTGTACCGCACCCGGCGCGACTTCGTGCTCGGTATCTTTCCGCGGCTCGCCGAGAGGATCGGCTCCCAAGCCGGCTCCTTGTCGGGCGGCGAACGCCAGATGTTGGCCATGGGCCGAGCGTTGATGATGGAGCCCTCCGTGCTTCTCCTCGACGAACCCTCGGCGGGCCTTTCGCCCCTACTCCAGGACCAGGTGTTCGAGAGAGTCAAGGAAGTCAACGCATCGGGCGTCGGCATCATCATGGTCGAGCAGAACGCGGCGAGGTGCCTCCAGATCTGCGACCGGGGCTATGTCCTCGATCAGGGCCGTAACGCGTACACGGGCACGGGCCGAGAGCTGCTCACCGACCCGAAGGTGATCGAGCTCTACCTCGGCACACTCGCCAAGGCCCGCTGAACCCCGGCCCCAGACGCGGAAGAGGGGGCCACCCTCGCGGGTGGCCCCCTGCCTCGATTACCAGTTTGCTTCTAGTTCGCCTCTATCAGATGGTGGCGAACTTGTACACCGGCGGGATGTCGCCGTAGACCGCGTTGTTCTCGTCGTAGCTCAGGATCTGGAAGCTCGCCTCGGTGGGCTCGCCCTCAGGGCCGAAGCTCTGGGGACCCGACGGACCGTCGTAGTCGATGTCGGTGCCGGCCGCAATGAGAGTCATGCAGTCGGCGAACGTCGTGCACTTCTCCCCATCACGGGTGACACCGTTGATCGCAGCGGCGACGAGGCCAGGGTTGTCGGAACCGGCGATCGCCGCGGCCAGGGCGGTGATCACGACGGCGTCGTAGGACTCGGGCGCATAGCTGAAGTCGATCAGTCCGGGGTCGACCGCCATCAGGGCGTCCTTGAACTCCTGGGTGGTCTCGGCGGCGGGCAGGGTGCCCTTGATACCCGAGAACGCGCCGGGATCGAAGCCCTCGGCCAGAGCGTTACCGACGTTGCCGTCGACGAGGTAGATCTTCTTCACGTCGGGCGTGAAGCCGTTCTCGAACAGGCCGGTGAGGATCTGGGCCGACTCGGCGAAGCCGATGAGCACCAGTGCCTCGGGATCGGCGCTGACGACGCGGTCGACCTCAGCATCGAAGGTGGCCAGGGTGGGGTCGTAGGTGAACGCTTCGAGCACCTCTCCACCCTGAGCCTCATAGGGCTCGCTCGAGTACTTGAGCAGGCCTTCACCGTAGGGGTCCTGCAGCGCCATGAACACGGCGTTGGTAACTCCCTCTTCGATCATCAGGTCGGCCAGCACCCGGCCCTGCAGCACGTCGGACGGGGCGGTACGGAAGTAGAGGCCGCCATCGTCGTAAGCAGTGAAGTCGGGTGAGGTGTTCGCCGGCGAGAAATGGATCTTGCAGTTCTCGACCAGCTTGTCGATGAAGGTGAACGAGACACCCGACGAGGCCGCGCCGATGAAGGCATCGACACCAGCGGCAAGGCCGGCATCGACGGTCTGGTTGGCGATGTCGGTGGAGGTGTCGCCAGAGTCGCCCTGGGTGAGCAGGACGTCCTTGCCGAGTACGCCACCGGCCGCGTTGATGTCGTTTACAGCGAGTTCGACTGCGGCGAACTCGGGCGGTCCGAGGAAGGCAAGGTTGCCAGTCTGAGGCAGGACCGTACCGATGTGGAGCTGGCCGTCTGACTCGCCTTCGCAGACGGCGTCGCCGCCGCCCGCCATGGTGGTGTCGCCGCCGGCCATGGTTGTTTCGGCAGCGGCCGTGGTGTCGGCTGCGTCCTCGTCGTCGCCGCAGGCCGTGGCAACCAGTGCCAGGCCTACGATCAGCGCGCCTACACGGCGCACGCGGGATATCTGCATTTGGGTTTCTCCCCCTAGGAGTCCGGGTCACGAAATGTGCCCCCGGTTGTATCGAGGATCGTAGCTTAGGCCCATGTTCACGGGCTCACAAGCACCCCGGCCCGTCTGGGCCACTGGGCCGAGGCTACGGTGAAGCTGATGACCGACACTCCAACCCCCCAGGCCGACGAGGTCCTTTACCAGGTGGCGGACCATATCGCCACCATCACACTCAATGCTCCGGGGAGGATGAACACCATCTCCGGGCAGATGCTCGACCAGTTATCGGAGCGTCTGCTCCAGGCCGACCGGGACCCTGAAGTGCGCTGCATCGTGCTCACCGGTGCCGGACGGGCGTTCTGCGCCGGGCTCGACATGGCAGCCCAGATGGGATCCGCCAAAGGCTCGCTCGGTGGTCTCGGCGGAGGCGACGCGATACCCGGTGAGCTCGACCTCAGGTTCACCCCGCCCACGGTGCTGCACAACCTCGACACGCCCACCGTGTGCGCCCTCAACGGTGGCGCAGCGGGCTACGGACTCGATCTCGCCCTGGGTTGCGACATCCGCATCGCCGCCGAGTCGGTGAAGCTCAACCCGGGGTTCGCCAAGCGGGGCATCCTGCCCGAGAGCGGTGGTACCTGGTTGCTGCCGCGCATCGTCGGCTACGCCAAGGCGGCCGAGATCACCTTCACCGGGCGCACCCTTACCGCAGCCGAGGCACTGGAACTGGGCCTGGTGAACCAGGTGGTGCCCAACGACGAACTGGCCGATGCCGTCGCCGCGATGGCCGGCGAGATCGCCGCCAACGCCCCGCTCGCGGTGAGGGCGATCAAGCGGATGATGCGCGCCGCCGAGACCGAGACCTTCGAGCAGAACGTGCACCACGTGTTCCTGCAGCTCCTACCCCTGCTGCGCACCGACGACTTCCGCGAGGGTGTCGCCGCGTACATGGAGAAGAGGACCCCGAACTTCAGGGGTCGCTGAACCAGCGGCCGCAGCGTCACCCGCTGGCGGCGGCCTTGACGAGACGGTCGCGGATGGCGTGGCCGAGGCCGGCGGCAGGTGGCATGACGGCAACCACCACGGGCACACCTCGGTCGTCGGCGTCGCGCAGGTCGGCGTAGAGATTGCGCGCATAGGCGACGAGGTCGGCGGTGAGGTCGAGCACCCAGGCGCCGGGGTGGGCGCCAGCGAGGGCTGCCGCTTCAGCGGCCGAACCCGGCCAGCACCACCCGGGCCCGTGGTGCGTAGTGCGAGGCGAGCATGCCCGCGGCGCGGCTTGGCCCCTCTGGCCCGGAGAGGATTCCACCCAGGAGGGCGGCGATCTGCTCCGTGGCGATGCCGCCGGGACGCAGCACCTGGGGCGGATCCACGGTGCAGTCGACGATCGTGCTCTCCACACCCACTGGGCAGGGCCCGCCGTCGAGAACGAAGTCGACCAGGTCGCCGAGATCGGCGCGCACATGGTCGGCGGTGGTGGGGCTAACACGGCCGAACAGGTTGGCCGAGGGCGCGGCAAGTCCACCCCCGAAGGCGGTGAGCAGCTCGGTGGTGAGAGGGTGGGCCGGCACCCTCACCCCGACTGTGGGCCGGCCGCCGGTGACCACGTCGAGTACATGGGCCGCCCGGGGCACCAGGAGGGTGAGGGGGCCGGGCCAGCAGGTAGCGGCGAGCACCGAGGCCGCGGCGGGCACCTCGGCAGCCCACTCGCCCAACTTCTCCGGCGATGGCAACGTGAACGATCAGAGGATGGTCGACGGGTCGTCCCTTGACAGCGAAGATGCGCCTCACAGCCTCTTCGTTCGATGCATCTGCGGCGAGGCCGTAAACGGTCTCGGTAGGTATGGCCACCAACCCCCCGTCCCTCAGAACGGCAAGGGCGCGCTCGATGGCCGAGGGCGGGGTCATGCGGGTACGGCGTCGAGGAACCCGAGTGCCGCGTCGATGAACCCGAACGACTCCGGCGTGGCGAAGTGGTCGACGTTGCGCAGCACCTTGAGGGTGGCGTTGGGGAGGGCTGCGACCAGAGGATCGCCAGGCCCGGCGAAGTCCTTGTCGCCGATCACCACCAGCACCGGGCAGGTGATCGAAGCCAGTTCCTGAGTGGTGAACGGAAGACGGTCCAGCTTCATGATCGCGGCCAGGGCGACAGGGTCGTTGCCCGGCTGATTGGCGTACTGGGCGAAAAGCAGTGCACCGGTGTCGTCTACGGGAGCATTGCCTTCGATGGCCGCGACGATGCGCTCGCCTCGCTCCGGATCGGGCTCGAGCACATTGCGCCCGACGCCGGCGACGACGAGACGGTGGAAGCGCTCAGGGTGTGATGCGGCGACCCTGAGCAAGGTCATCGCGCCGAGCGAGAAGCCGACGGCGTCGACCGGGGTGGCCGGCATCGCGTCGAGCACACGCGCACCGAGATCCGTGTAGGCCTGCGGATCGTGTGGCTTCGGCGCGGTGCCGTGGCCGAGGAGGTCGACACCGATCGGCTCGCGCCCGGCGTCGCGCAACAACTCGGTGAAGCCGGTCCGCTGCCACGTGCTCGCGAACGAGCCGCCCCAACCGTGAACGAGAACGACCGAAGCTGCCACGAGACCACGGTAGCCTCACGTGCCATGCGTTTCCTCGGCGCAAATCCGCCCTACGACCTGACTTACAGCGACGTTTTCATGGTCCCCAGCCTGTCGTCGGTGCCCTCCCGCTTCGATGTCGATCTGTCCACCCCGGACCACCTCGGAACCACCATCCCCGTGGTCGTGGCCAACATGACCGCAGTTGCCGGCCGCCGCATGGCCGAGACCGTCGCCCGCCGGGGCGGCCTCACCGTCATGCCCCAAGACATCCCGCTCGACATCACCGAGATGGTCATCCAGTACGTCAAGACGCGTCACCTTGTCTACGACACTCCACTCACCTTGAGCCCCACCCACACCGTCGGCGATGCTCTCGGCCTGATCCACAAGCGAGCCCATGGCGCGGTGTTCGTGGTCGAAGACGGCAGGCCGGTCGGCATCTTCACCGAACACGACTCGGCGGGCTTCGATCGCTTCACCCAGTTGAAGAACGTGATGAGCCGCGAACTGGTGGTGGTCGAGAGCGGTACCGAGCCGGCGGCGAACTGCACCAGGCTCAGCGACGCCCGCCTCAACGTGG
>CAVPRT010000007.1:0-142065 GCA_963707925.1 uncultured Acidimicrobiales bacterium | reverse complement strand
CTCCCGTGGTGGGTTCCGACGGCCGCCTCATCGGATGCGTCACCCGCAGGGGTGCGTTGCGCAGCACCATCTACCGGCCGGCCGTGGATCGCGAGGGCAGGCTGATGGTGGCGGCAGCGGTCGGCATCAACGGCGATCCGGCCGCCAAGGCCGGCGCACTTGTCGGCTTCGGCGTCGACGTGCTTGTGGTCGACACCGCCCACGGGCACCAGACCAAGACCCTGAGGGCGATCGAGAAGGTGCGGGCCATCGCTCCGGATACTCCGATCGTCGCCGGCAACGTTGTCACCGTGGAGGGCACCCGCGACCTCATCAATGCCGGTGCCGACATCGTCAAGGTTGGTGTCGGTCCGGGGGCGATGTGCACCACACGGATGATGACCGGCGTCGGCCGGCCCCAGTTCAGCGCGGTCCTCGACTGTGCCGCCGAGGCCAATCGCCTCGGCAAGCAGATCTGGGCCGACGGAGGTGTGCGCCACCCTCGCGACGTGGCCCTCGCGCTGGCTGCCGGAGCGGCCAATGTGATGTTCGGTTCCTGGCTGGCGGGCACCTACGAGTCTGCCGCCGACACCTTGCGTGGCACCGACGGCCGGCTCTACAAGGAGAGCTTCGGCATGGCGAGCAACCGGGCGGTGAAGAACCGCAGTCGCAGCGAGACGCCCTTCGAAAGAGCCCGCAAGGAACTCTTCGAGGAGGGCATCAGCAGTTCGCGCATGTACCTCGACGCCGAGCGTCCGGGCGTCGAGGACATCATCGACGACATCGTCGCCGGGGTGCGATCGGCCTGCACCTACGCCGGTGCGGCGAGCATCGCCGACTTCCACGAGAGGGCCGTGATCGGTGTGCAGAGCGCTGCCGGCTACAGCGAAGGCCAGCCGCAGGGAACGAGTTGGTAGTGAACGTCATTGCCATCGATGGCCCGGCGGGGGCGGGGAAGAGCACCATTGCCCGGGCCTTGGCAACGCGGCTCGGCCTCGAGTACCTCGACACCGGGGCGATGTACCGTGCGGTCACCTTCGCCGCGATGCGGCGCGGCATGGATCTCGACGATCTCGACACCGTCGCCGCTCTCGCACGCGAGGTCGCCCTCGAGGTCGACGAGAACGGGGTGACAGTCGATGGGCTCGAGGCCACTGCGGCCATCCGCACTCCCGAAGTCACCGCCGCTGTCAGCAAGGTGGCGGCCAACAGCGGGGTCCGCAGCGAGATGAGGGCCCGCCAGCAGGCCTGGGCCCTGGTGCGCGGTGGGGGAGTGATCGAAGGTCGCGACATCGGTTCGGTGGTGTTCCCCGATGCCGCGGCTGAAGCTCTATCTCACCGCGTCGCCCCGCACACGGGCCGAGCGTCGTGTCGCCGAGGCAGGTGGCGACGTCGACGAGATCGAAACGGCGATCGCCGCCCGCGACCATCACGACAGCACCCGCCCCGACAGCCCTCTCACCGACAACCACGGGCCAGTCGTGATCGACACCACCGGCCTCGGGATCGACGAGGTTCTCGACCGCATCCTTCGACTGCTGGAGTCTGCGGCTTGACCAAGATCTCCACCAAGCTGGCGGGGCGGTCGCGCCTGGACCATGTCGCCTACTCGCTGATGCGAAACCTGCTCACCGGGTTCTGCCGCGTGTGGTGCCGGATGTCGGTCGAGGGCAGGCACAACATTCCCGTCGAGGGCATCTTCATCCTCGCCCCCACCCATCGCAGTGTCATCGACACTCCGATCTCGTCGGGCGTCACCCGTCGCCGGATGAGGTTCATGGGCGCCGACAAGTGGTGGAAACAGAAGCAGTTCGGCCAGCTCCTGTCGGCGCTGGGTGGCTTTCCTGTCACCCGCGGTTCGGCCGATCGTGAGGCTCTGAAGCGCTGCATTGCCGTGCTCGATGGTGGCGAGCCGCTGGTGCTGTTCCCCGAGGGTGAACGCAAGAGTGGTCCGGTGGTACAACCCCTGTTCGACGGTGCCGCCTACATTGCCGCCAAGACGGGGGCGCCGATCGTGCCCGTGGGCATCGGTGGCTCGGAGAGGGTGATGCCCAAGGGGGCGCGGTTCATCTACCCGAAGAAGGTGTATGTGATCGTCGGCGCCCCGATCCCTGCCCCCACGGGGTCGACCCCGAAGGAGCAGCGCGAGGCCACCAGGGCGGTCACCGCCCAGCTTCATGCCGAGCTCCAGCGCCTCTTCGACCGCCCAGCGCGCGCCTTCGACCAAGCCTGCAGTCCGCCGAGTCGACCGGAGCCCCGAACGCAACTCGCTTAGAAGTTGCCGATGAAGTAGGTGGCGAGGCCCTCGGCGAGCCACCCCGGGTCCTTCGTGCCGCACAGCTCGCGGGCGGAGTGCATGCTGAGCTGGGGCACACCGACGTCGACGGTGTCGATGCCGAGGCGGGTGGCGGTGATCGGGCCGATGGTGCTGCCGCAGGGCATGTTGTTGCGGCTGACGAAGACCTGCCACGGCACCCCCGCGGTTTCGAACACCCTCTGGGCGAGTGCGGCCGTGTCGGGGGATGTGGCATAGCGCTGGTTGTGGTTGAGCTTGATTGCCGGACCCTGATTGACCACCGGACGATGGTCGGGCTCGTGGCGTTCGGGGTAGTTGGGATGAACGCTGTGGGCGTTGTCGGCGGAGATGCAGGTGCTTGCTGCCAACTGGGCGAGGAAGTCAGCCCGACCGCCGCCCGATGCCAGGGCGAGTCGTTCAAGGGTGTGTTCGAGGATTGGCCCGGCGGCGCCAGTTGTGCTCTGCGAGCCCACTTCCTCATGGTCGAACAGGGCCATCACCGAGGTTCCCGAAGTTTGGGGTGTGGAAGCGCACATGGCCTCGGTGGCGGCCCAGCAGGACACCAGGTTGTCGAGCCTGCCCGCGGCCAGGAGATCCCCGTTGGGGCCGAGGACCTCGGCACGGGTGAGGTCGAACAGGCACAGGTCCCATGTGGCGATGTCGCCGGCGTCGAGCCCCATCGTCGAACCGAGCCATTCGGCGAACTCGCCAGGGCGCGGCGACCCGAGGCCCCACACCGGCGACAGGTGGGTCTGTCTGTCGAGCACCAGACCCTTGTCGTTGACCTCACGGTCGAGATGGATGGCCAACTGGGGGACACGGGCCACCGCTCGGTCCACGAGCGCCAGCGTCGACGAGCCGTCGCTCAGAACGAGCTGGCCCGCGACACCGAGGTCGCGGTCGAGCCATGAGTTCGAAAGCGCGCCGCCGTAGACCTCGACTGCGAGCTGCTTCCAACCGTGCCCACCCGTATCGGGGCGCGGCTTCACCCTCAGGCACGGTGAATCGGTGTGTGCGCCGACGATCCGTAAGCGGTGACGTCGGTGTGCTACCCGGGGCGCGGTGCCACGCCACCAGGGAAGCACCGCGTCTTCACGAACCCCTTGGTGACCGGCTCGTCCCATGGCGCGTTCGCAGCGAGCTGCTCGAAGCCGGCGGAGGAAAGCATCGCGGCCGCCGTGGCTGCCGCGTGCCAGGGTGAAGGCGACTCGTCGAGGAAGCGGCGGAGGCTGGTGACGTCGGCGTTCATGGCTTCTGCACGACTCCCATCGGCAGTCCGGTGCCCCGGAGATGTGCCGTCTCGTTGACCGTGATGATGCTGCGGTGACCGCCCCGCGACGCCGCCACCCGATGGATGCTGGTGTAGTTGGGGTAGAAGAAGCCGGGGTTGACGGGGATGCCGAGAACGTGGGCCAGGTAGGCGTTCACCACACCACCATGGCACGCGACGGCGATGCGGCCGCCCGGGTGGGCCGCGATGATCGCTTCGAGTGCCCCGACCACCCGAGAGCTGAACTCATCAGGAGTCGAGTCGCGGTCGTCGACGTCGCCGGCGACCAGTGCCTTCCAGCGTGGATCGCCTTCCGCCTTGAGCTCTTCGAGAGGTACGTATTCGCTGGAGTTGCGGTCCCATTCGGCCACGTCTTCGACAACGGTGATAGCGAGGCCCTTTGCCGCAGCGAGTGGTTGTGCCGTCTGGAAGGCCCGGCGCATCGGGCTGGAGTAGATCGCGTCGATCGGCTCACTCAGCAGATATTCGGCCAGGTGCCGGGCTTGGGCCACCCCTGCAGGCGCCAGCTCGGGATCAGCGATACCCTCTTCCAGTTCGCGGCGTACGGGGAGGGCGTGGCGGATCAACATCAACTCCATCCCGGACAGTTCAGCATCTATGGACACCCGAACGAAGATCGTGGCCACACTCGGCCCTGCCAGCTGGAGCCAACCGGTGCTCGACGACCTGCTTCGCGCTGGGCGTCGACGTGGTTCGGCTCAACCTCAGCCACGGCACCCTCGACGCTCACATCGACCTGCTGCACACCGTTCGTGCGGCGGCCGAGAGGTTGGGTCAGGTAGTAGCGGTTTTGGCCGACCTGCCCGGCCCGAAGGTGCGCTCGGGACCCTTCCCCGATGGTGGGATAACCCTGGCGGGCGGTGACGCGCTGGTCCTGGTGCCCGGTACCGGGCCGAGCGCTGCCAACCTGATCACCGTCGACTACCCGACCCTGCTCGAGGACCTGCAGGACGGGGACCGCGTTGTGCTCGGCGATGGAGCCATCACCATCGAGGTGAACTGGGTCACCGATGCAGAAGCGAGGTGCCGGGTGCTCACCGGAGGGCGGGTTCAGGGTCGGCCCGGCGTACACCTTCCGTCGCACAGGCTGCGCCTCACCACCCCGACAGAGGCCGACTTGGTGATGGCCAAGGCGATGGCCGCCGAAGGGGTCGACTTCCTGGCCGTGTCCTTCGTGCGCACCGGCCACGACATGCGTCTCGTCCGCGATGCGCATCGCCCCCCATGGCACTCGCCTGGTGGCGAAGATCGAAACGATGAGCGCGGTAGGCCGGATCGAGGAGATCGTCGCCGAGTCCGACGCGGTGATGGTGGCCCGCGGCGACTTGGGCATCGAGTGCCCGCTGGAGGACGTGCCCCACCTCCAAAAGCGCATCATCCGCTACTGCGTCGAGATCGGCGTGCCGGTGATCACCGCCACCCAGATGATGGAGAGCATGATCACCTCCCCATCGCCCACGCGGGCCGAGGTGAGCGACGTCGCCAACGCCGTCTTCGACGGCACCGACGCCCTGATGTTGTCGGGTGAGACGGCGGTGGGCGTCGATCCACCCGAAGTGGTGCGCACGATGGTGAGGGTGGCTGCGCGGGCCGAGGCCGAGGCCGGCTATCGACAGTGGGCTTCGCGGCTCGGTCGTGTCCAACGGATGCAGTTCACCGATGGGCCGGATCGGATCACGATGGCGATCACCCACGCGGCCGGCATGGCGGCGGCCGATGCCGATGCCCAGGCGATCCTGTGCTGCACCCAAACCGGTCGCACGGCGCGGGCCATGGCCCGCTTCCGCCCCCTCATCACCCTGGTCGGCCTGTCGAACGACCCGGCCACGGTGAGGTCGATGGCCCTGTCGTGGGGAGTGCGGCCACTGGCCCTTGGGGTCTATGAGAGCACCGATGAACTGGTCTCGTTCGCCGTCGAGCGCACGGTGCAGAGCGGGTTGGTGGCCGCCGGCGACACCGTGCTCGTGCTGGCCGGCGCCCCCCACCGGCCGAGCGGGGCGAGCACCGACGTGTTGCGCATCGTAAGGGTGTCGTGACGGCCATCTGGAGCGAAGAGGTCGGTGATCCTTCGCAACCGTTGGTGGTGTTGGTACACGGGTCGATGGACCGCGCTTCGGGGCTACTCAAGCTGAGCCGCAGGCTCGACGACGACTACCGGGTGCTGCGCTACGACCGACGGGGCTATGGAAGATCGACACCCCACGACGGCCCGTTCGGGATGACTGAGCAGGTGGCCGACCTGGTGGCTCTACTTGCCGACCGAAGGGCTGTCCTGATCGGTCACAGCTATGGCGGCAACGTGGCCCTCTCGCTCGCCGCCCACTACCCCCACCTGGTCGCCGGTGTCGGTGCCTTCGAGTCACCCCTGTCGTGGCAGCCGTGGTGGCCCCAGGACACACCCGGTGCGAAGGCTGTGATGGAGGGGGAACAGCCCGAGCGCGCCGCGGAGTCGTTCATGCGCAGGCTGATCGGGGACTCTCGCTGGGAAGCCTTGCCCGAGCGCACCCGGGCCACCCGCCGGGTGGAGGGCAAGGCCATGGTCGGCGAGCTTGCGGACCTCAGGGCGATCTCGCCCTGGCACCCCGAGCAGATCGTCGCGCCGGTGCTGGTGGGGTACGGCGACCGAGGGGCGAGCCACCACCGCGAAGGTATGACCCGCCTCGCTTCGGTGTTGCCCGACGCCCGACTGGTAGTTCTCCCCGGTTGCAGACACGATGCCCCCACCAGCCATCCCGCCGAGTTCTGTCATGTCCTGGTGGAACCCCTGCTGGAAGCGGCGGGCGCCCCCTGGACCCACTAGCGGCAGCCTGGCAGCATCGAGATTTGTGTGAGCGCGCGCGCCAATAGGCGGCGGGCTTCACGCCGCCCCGCGCTGCGGTGCGGTTGCAGGCCTTGTTCCATAAGGACTTCGGTACTGCCGTGCAGAGGCGTTCGCCCTGGTCACGGCCTATTGGCGCGCGCTCTAAGCCTCGATCCACCGACCGAGTCCTTGGTGTCGGGTTGGTGGTGAGGGTGATGGGGTCGGCGTAGCCGACCCTCGTTGATCTGTGGGTTCGGGCGCGGTGAGGTAGGCGTCGTGCTGGTGGGGGTTGTCAGCGCTTGGCTGGTGTGCGGCGCGCCTGACCGCGAAGTGGCTGTCAGCCGGGCGCGGGGTGCAGGGCGCGCAGCGTGTCGAGCGCTGTAGTGAACTGCTCGGCCCACGGCCAGTTCGCGGGGAGCCTGAGTGTTGGTCGTCCGGCGCGGTTGACGATCCGGCCGGGGAGCGCGAGGAGTCGGGTGCGGATGGTGCGGGCAACGATCAACTGGTTGTCGATTCGGGCGTCGCCGCAGATGGTGGTCCAGCGGATCAGGTTGTGGGCGAGGACTGCGCTTTGCAGCCAGGCGCTGTTGGCGTGGAAGTTCCCAGACGGCACATGTTCGAGTCCGGCGCCTTCTTTGAGGTCGCGGATCGCGAGTTCGACCACGGCGTGCTGGCGGTGGAACTTGTCGATCTCGACGACGGTGCCGTCGAGATCGGTGAGGAACGCGTGGTGCCGCCAGTCGGGCCACAGCCGTTGCTGGGTGGTGTCGGTAAGTCGGGTGCGGCGCACGATCAGAACCCGGAATCGACCCTCACAGTCAGCTCACCGCCGGCGCCGGCGCGACGGACGCGGGCGATGAGCTCGTCGAGGAAGCGGACCATCCCCCGTTGGGTGTTCGCTGATCCTTTGCGCATCCGGGCATGAAGCACCTCACCGGTGTCGGCACGCGTCGCGAGCAGCGGGTGGTAGCCGAGGGCGTGGGTGTAGCCGTAGCCGGCACCGTGCTTTGCTTTGCCGTCGACTTCGCAGATCGTCGAGTCGACATCGATCACCAACGCCAGCTCCCCAGGTCCCGCGCCGAGGTTCCAGGCCCGCTCAAGTGCGTGACCGTTAACGGCTTCGAGCTGGCGGCAGTGCCCGAACGTGAACGACCTGAGGAACGTCCCGACCGTCGACGGGGCCATCACCCGATGCCCCAACACGCCGGCGGTGGCACCAGCACGGAGCATGTCGGTGTGATCGATGTGCGACCCGCCCGCACACATCGCGTGCACCAGCGTCAACACCTTGCGGCCCGGACTGGCGCCGCCGACCCGACCATCGAGCCTCACGGTCGCGTCGACCAGGTCTTCCAACCCGAGGCGTTGCGACATCGTCGCGACGAGCAGCAGCCCGGCGTTCGCGACGAGGTTCGGGTCATCAAAGGTGGCGTCGATCCGGTCGAGCGCATGCGATACTCGCGTCACTGAAAGTGTCTCCTGGGCTGTGGGTGCTGACGAGGTAGAAGACGTACATCGTCCCAGCCCAGGAGACCTCTCACACGGATACGCGCATCACCTCACACCAAGCCCATCGGTGGATCGAGGCTAAGGACTCGCGCGGGTAGGGGGTGACCATCCACCAGTCGTTGGGGTGTCTCGCGTTTGATGGCGAGTGCACTCACCTATCCAACGACCAGCGGAGGCACTCTGATCATGACACGCGCAATGGACCCGGAGGTGGCCGACGCCATCTGGGCAGCCATCGAACCGCTCCTTCCGATTCCGGTCGACGATCACCCGCTCGGCTGCCACAACCCGCGAGTACCCGACCGGGTCTGCTTCCGAGGTCTCCTGATCCGGTTGGTGACCGGATCATCGTGGGTCGACATCGAAGCGATCATGAACTTCGAGGTTTCCGACACCACGCTGCGAGCCCGACGCGACGAGTGGATCGCAGCTGGTGTGTTTGACCGACTCGAGGCCGAAGCACGAGCCGGCTACGACCGGATCATCGAGCTCAACTTGGACGTGGTGGCGATCGACGGCTCACTCCACAAAGCCCCCTACGGTGGTGAGGGAACCGGCAAAGCCCTGTTGACCGGGCCAAACTCGGCTGGAAGTGGTCCGTCGCGTCGGAGCGAGCCGGGATCCCGATCGGCTGGGCGATCGACGGCGCCAACCGCAACGACGTCGTCATGCTGGAACCCACCCTCGACGCGATCGCCGCCAACGGGCTCCTCGCCGACATCGGCACCTTGACGCTCGACCGCAGCTACGACTACCCCAAGATCCGCAACCAGCTCCACGCCCGCGGTCTCGTCGAGCTGGACATCCAACGCCGCGGCACGAAACCACCGGCGGGCAGTCCGCACCGGCTCACACTCGGGTTGCGTTGGATCGTCGAAGCAACCAACACGTGGTGGTCGAACTACGGGCAGCTACGCCGCTCGACGGACCGCAAAATCCGCCACCGCCACGCCGCCTTGCAGCTCGCCACCGTCGTGCTCATCGTCGGCCGACTTATCGACTACCGCAACAGATGGAGCCCCAACTGAGCACCTACCCGCTCAGGTCCTAAGCACACAAACACAACGTTCGGTCTGTGCGTTTTGAGCGCAGCAGCCTCCCGTCGAGTCGCCCGACTAGCTCATGTCTCTCGCATGTCATCATCGGCGCTGGGCCGGGGTCTGTGCCCACCTCAACGCCAACATTGCGTGGGAGGTGTCAGGCGTCAATCGTCTCGGCGCTGGGCCGGGGTCTGTGCCCGCCTCAGCGCCAACAAAGCAACGCTCGGCCGGCCTGTGTCTGAAAGACGTGGAACTGGATCAACAAGTATGGTCACCTAGAGCAGGTCACGGGCCGGATAGACATGCCAGCCGCCGCCCACCCAGTTCCCGTTCGAGTGCCTGGCAACCATCCGAGGGCCTGGCGAGCATCCGAGTGCGGGCGTGCCCCCCGGCGGGCCGCTGTCACTCGGACGGGCCGCTGTCACTCGTATCACCCGCGACCAGTGACACCCCTCAGAACTCTTCGCCGTGCAGAGGCGTTCGCGCTGGTCACGCCCTATTGGCGCGCGCGCTCGCACAAATCGGATAGACGCCTGTCGCCATCGACCTGCCGCACCCGGGGATGCGGCAGACATCGAGTTTTGGGTGCAGAGTCGGTTAGGCGCTCGGTACCGCGATCTCTGTGCCGAAGAAGGTGCAGGTGATCTCGCCTTCTTGGATGCCTCTTTGCTTGGCCTTGTCGGCGCAGTCCTGAAGGCTGGTGCGCTGGGTCCAGACTCCGAGGGCGAGCCCGGCGAGGAGGACGACGGCGATGATCTTGGTGGTGATGTTCTTGATCATCCACGCCGATGCCACGGCGAAGACGACGAAGACGGCCGCGACCACGATGGCCAGGGTCTTGGCCGATTCCAGGGAGAGTGCAAGCATGATCGTCACCCTACGCGTAGGGTGACGGCGTGGGTGATCAACCCGTCGCTGGCGCGATCCTCTGCGGTGGTGCGAGTTCGCGCATGGGAACCGACAAGGCCCTCGTGCCCTGGCAGGGTGTGCCTATGGCTTCGCGTGTGGCGGCCGCGTTGGGCGAGGCCGGGTGCGACCCGGTGGTCGCCATCGGGGGAGACAGGGAGGCGCTCAGCGCCCTCGGGCTGATCGTCGTGCCGGACTGTTGGCCAGGTGAAGGACCCCTCGGCGGGGTGATCACCGCCCTTCGCCATTTCCCCGGTGCAATGGTGATCGCGGTGTCGTGCGACCTGCCCCGACTGTCAGCCGGCACCGTGCGAACCGTTCTCGCCGCTCTGGGTGACAACGAGGCTTCCGTGCCGCTCACAGATCGTCCCGAACCCCTCTGCGCGGCCTGGTCCCCAGCCGCTCTGCCTGCCCTGGAGGCCGCTTTCGAAATGGGAGAACGAAGCCTGAGGGGGGTCCTCGACCGGATAGTCGTGGCCCACCCGATGGTGGATCGCGACGATCTCACCAACGTCAACACTCCGCGGGACCTTTTCAGGTAGCTATTGGCACAGGTAGCTATTGACACGAGTAGCTACTGGCACCAGTAGCGTTGGCCCGATGCTGGTGAGGGAGACGAGTGCGGTGCAGCCTGGCGAGACGGCCGCTTCCGGCGCCTACCGCTGGATCACGACCGACGCCGAGGTCGCCGACCTGGTCGATCGCCTCGTTGTCGAACCCCGGTATGCGATGGACACCGAGTTCCACCGGGAGCGCACCTACTTCCCCAAGCTCGCCCTGATGCAGATCGCCGGCGCCGGCGAAATCGTGCTGGTCGACCCGTTGGCGTGCGATCTCACCCCCTTGCGTCGCCTGTTCGCCTCACCCGCGTTGGCGGTGTTGCACGCCGCCCAGCAGGACCTCGACGTGCTGCATCACTCGGTGGGAGCCATCCCGGCGCGGATGTTCGACACCCAGTTGGCGGCCGGTTTCCTCGGCTACAGCACCCCTTCTCTGTCGTCCCTGTTACAGGGCGAGCTCAAGGTCACGGCCTCCAAGGGCGATCGCCTCACCGACTGGCTCCGCCGCCCTCTCACAGCCGACCAGTGCAACTATGCGGCCAGCGACGTCGCCCACCTTCTCGAACTACACGACTGTTTGTCTGCCCAGCTAGAGGCCGGGGTCGCGCCGGCTGGGTTGTCGATGCCTGCGAGGAGTTGCGCTGCCGTCCGGCCAGCGGCACCGACCCGACCAGGCGTGGACGCGGCTGAAGGACGTGCGTGTGCTCAAGCCTCGCGCCCGTGGTGTGGCCCGGGCGGTGGCTGCGTGGCGCGAACGCAGGGCGATGGCCAACGATTCGCCAGTGCGTCAGGTCCTGCCGGACCTCGCCATCTTGGGCATCGCCCAGCGTCAGCCGCGCACGGTGCAAGAGCTCGGCCAGGCCCGCGGCGTAGACGACCGCCACACCCGGGGCGTCATCGCCAAGGAACTGCTCGAGGCCGTTGCCGATGGTGCCGCAAACGAGGTCCACCTGCCGGCCCCCGACGGCGACGATCTCGATCGCAACCTGAGGCCGGCGGTCACCCTCGTATCGGCCTGGGTCAGCGAGGTGGGTCGCCAGGAGCGCATCGACACCACACTGCTGGCCACCCGCAACGACCTGGTGTCGCTGTTGCGCGGCGACGCCGACGCCAGGCTCGGTACCGGATGGCGCAACGAACTGCTCGGCGACGGGATCCGTCGGCTGGTCGCCGGCCATGCCGCGCTCACCTTCGACGGCAAGGGTGGGTTGACGCTCATCGACGTGCCGGACTGAGCCCGGTCCGCAGGTCGGGCCCCGGCTCAGCCTCTCGTCACCCGACGCAGCTTCGCCCACAGGCGGTCGAAGACCTCGGAAACATCGGCGCTACGGGCACCGTAGGCATGGATCGGCCGGCGCTCACCGATCGCCTGGTTGACGATCACACGCTGGGGGATCACCGGCTGCCAGACGGCCCGGCGGCCGACGATGCGGGTCAGCTCCTCGTAGCGACGGTCGGACTCGTTGCTCACGGCCGGAACCCGGTTGACGACCACCCCGGCGAGCTCCAGGGCCGGGTTGTGGTTGTCCCAGACCTCGTCGACGAGGTCGGCGACGGCACCGATGCCGCGCAACCCCAGAGACGACGGCTCGACAACGATCACGGCATGGTCGGCGGCGGTGAGGCCGCTGGTGGTGAGAGCACCGAGCGAGGGTGGGCAGTCGATAAGGACGGCGTGGAACTGGTCGCTGACCGCTGCGAGCGCGTCGCGCAGGCGGGCCGGGTTGCCACCGTGGTCGCGGGGGAGGAGGCGGCTGGTGGCGGGTACGACCCACACCTCGCCGCCCCAGGTCGAGGGCACCATGGCTCGTGAGACGGGTAGGCGCCCGAGGACTTCGGCGGCGGAGTTCTCCACCAAGGCGGGGTCGATGCCGAGCACCCAGGTGCTCGATGCCTGGGGGTCGAGGTCGACCACCAGCACACGATGACCCGCCTCGGCGGCGGCGGAGGCCAGACCGAGGGTGACCGTTGTCTTGCCCACCCCACCCTTCTGATTCAGCACGGTAACTACACGACCCATACGGTCATGTTCTCACGTGGGTCGCCCGATCCATGCGGCGAGAGGTGGCAGTTCGTGGCCCACCGAGCCTGGCGCCCTGTCGGGCTCGGTGCTCAGCAGCACCTCGTGGGGCGTTTGCAGGACGACGGCGCGGTCGCCCAAGTTGGCCAGAACCACGATCTCACCGCGCCGGTAGGAGAGCACGTCGGCGGCACCTTCGAGAAGGGTGATGTCGTGGCCCTGGAGATCCGCAGTGGTTCGGCGGAAGTGGAGGAGGCGCCGGTAGAAGTGCAGGATCGAGTTGGGATCGGCCTTCTGGGAGGCGACGTCGAGGGTGTCGGCGTAGGGCGGGAAGGGCAGCCAGGGGTCGGTGGCCCAGCCGTGGAGGGGCTCGCAGGTCCATGGCAGAGGTGCCCGGCAGCCGTCGCGGCCGCCGGGGTCTACCACCCTCTCGGGCGGCACGACGGCATCGACCAGACCCAGTTCCTCGCCCTGGTACATGAAGGCTGTGCCAGGCAGGGTGAGCAGGATCACAGCAGCGATGCGTGCCTCGGCCTCGCCACCCCCGTAGCGCTGGCGGTGACGGGGCACGTCGTGGTTCGACAACACCCAGGTCGGACAGGCGCCGCGGGCGGCCAGTATGCCGACGGTGAGCTCGATCCGTTTCCGCAGGGCCTCGGCCTGGAGGGGTGCCCACAGGAAGGGGAAGTTGAAGCTGAGGTGGAGCTCGTCGTCGTTTCCGTAGTAGCCGGCCATGCGTGCCTCGTCGAGGAGGTAGACCTCGCCGACGCTCATCCTGTCGCCGGGATATGAATCGAGGAGGCGGCGAAGTCGGCGGAGACGTTCGTGGGTTACGGGAACGTCGTTGAAGATCACATGGCTCCAACCAGCTGCGACGGCATCGGCCGGGTCGTCGGCGGCTAGGTCCTTGCCGATCAGGTGCACAACATCCATCCGGAAGCCGTCGATGCCTCGGTCGAGCCAGAATCGCAGGGTGTCGTGCATCGCCGCTTCGACCTCTGGATTGTCCCAGTTGAGGTCGGGTTGCTCGGGAAGGAAGCAGTGGAGGTAGTACTGGCCACGCACCTCGTCGAAGGTCCACGCCGGCTGTCCGCCGGTGAACTCCGCCCGCCAGTTGTTGGGCGGCTGGTCGCGCCACACGTACCAGTCGGCCTTGGGGTTGGTGCGATCGAGGCGGCTCTCCTGGAACCAGGAGTGTTGGTGGCTGGTGTGGTTGGGCACCCAGTCGAGCAGCACCCTGATCCCCCTGGTGTGGGCTTCGGATACGAGGTGGTCGAGGTCGGCGAGGGTGCCGAAGGTGGGGTCGACGTCGCAGTAGTCGCTGACGTCGTACCCGAAATCGGCCATGGGCGAGCGAAAGATCGGCGACAACCACATCGCGTCTACACCCAACCACTCGAGGTGGTCGAGGCGCGCGGTCAGCCCGGCGAGGGTACCGACCCCGGGTTGGGCGGCAGAACTCGTGGCGTCGGCGCCCGTGTCGGCGAAGGAGCGTGGGTACACCTGATACACCACGGCTGACTTCCACCAGGCAGATGGGTCGGCGAGGGTCATGAGCGGCACCCTAGGGCAGCTCCGAGGCCTGCGGGGTGTGGCAGCGAGTCCGGGGTCATCCCGCCCGTTGGCATGGCTAGCCGGTAGAGTGGAACCCAATGTCAACTCTCTAGGTTCGGGAGCCCTACCGTGAAGAAGGGTCGTCACCGCCGCTTCGAAGAAGCGCGGAAACTCAAGCAGGCTGGTCCGAGTGCTTTCGAACTCGGGCTGGCCAGCACTGATCGTCAGCCACACAACGAAGACGACGAGTACGCCGCGCTGGCGGAGAAGTACGGCGTCACGTTCGACGACGACGACGAGCGAGTCCGACGACTGATCCTCGCAGCGAGGCCGCCGAGCCTGGTCTACCCCTTTGAACTCGGACATGACTTCGCAAATTCGCAATGTAGCCCTGGTCGCGCACGTCGACCACGGCAAGACCACCCTCGTCGATGCGCTCCTGCGCGCCACCGGCACCTTCGCCGCCCATCAGGCGGTGGTCGACCGGGTGATGGACTCCAACGACCAGGAGCGCGAGAGGGGGATCACGATCCTCGCCAAGGCGGCCTCAATCACCTGGAAGGGCGTCAAGATCAACCTCGTCGACACCCCCGGCCACGCCGACTTCGGCGGCGAGGTGGAGCGGGCGCTCACCATGGTCGACGGCGTGCTCCTGCTCGTCGACGCCGCCGAGGGCCCGCTGCCCCAGACCCGCTACGTGCTGCAAAAGGCCCTCGCCAGGGACCTGCCGGCCATCGTCGTGATCAACAAGGTCGACCGTGGCGACGCTCGGGCCGACGAGGTGCTCGACGAGGTCTACCAGCTGTTCATCGACCTCGATGCAGGCGATGAGCACATCGACTTCGAGATCGTCTCAGCGGTGGCCCGCGAGGGTCGGGCGATGAAGGGCATCGGCATGCCCGCTCGCCGACGCCGACCTCAGCGTTCTGCTCGACACGATCATCGAGGCCATCCCGGCCCCGGTGGGCGACGCTTCGAAGCCCCTGCAGGCGATGGTCACCCAGCTCGACGCCAGCGAATACCTCGGCCGCCTCGCCATCGGTCGGGTCGTGAACGGTGTCATGCGCCGGGGAGAGACGGTCGCCCTGCTCGAGGAGGAGTTCGCCGAAGGCCAACCACCCTTGCGCCGCCGCCTCGTCCAGCTGATGGCGTTCGACGGCGTCAGCCGCAGTGAGGTCGACGAGCTCAGCGCCGGCGACCTGTTCGTCGTGGCCGGGTTCCCCGAGGTCGAGATCGGCGACACCATCGCCGCCACCGACTCTCCGGTGGCCCTTCCCCGTCTGGTTGTCGATGAACCCGTCCTGAGGATGACCTTCGGCGTCAACACCTCGCCCCTGGCGGGCAGGGACGGCAAGTACCTCACCAGCCGCCACCTCGTGGACCGGCTGAACAAGGAGATCCTCGGCAACGTCTCGATCAAGCTCTTCGATACCGGCTCCCCCGACGTCATCGAAGTCGCCGGCCGAGGCGAGCTGCAGCTGGCCGTGCTCATCGAGGCCATGCGCCGCGAGGGATACGAGCTCCAGGTCAGCCGACCCGAAGTGATCACCAAGGAAGTCAACGGCAAGCGCTTCGAGCCCCAGGAGCGGGGCGTCTGCGACGTGCCCGACGAGTACGTCGGCACCGTCACCCAGGAGCTCGCACCGCGCAAGGGGCGGGTCACCGACCTACGCCCCGGCGACGCCGGCCGCACCATCGTCACCTTCGAGTGCCCCAGCCGCGGCCTCATCGGCTTCCGCTCGCTCCTGCTGACAGCCACCCGCGGTACCGCCCTCCTGCACCAGCACCACATGGGCTGGATGCCGTGGGCGGGCGAGATGCCCACCGCACGCGGTGGGGCGATGGTCTCCGACCGCCTCGGTATGACCACGGGCTACGCCCTCGACAAGCTCCAGCTCAGCGGGCAGTTCTTCGTCAACCCCGGCGAGCAGGTCTACGAGGGCATGGTCGTGGGTGAGTGCGGCCGCGAAGACGAGATGGTCGTCAACGCGGTGCGCCCCAAGGAGAAGAACAACATCCGCACCCACAGCCACGACGACGCGGTGAAGCTGCCAACGCCGAAGATCCACACCCTCGAGACTGCAATCGAGTGGATCGGCGACGACGAGCTGGTCGAGGTCACCCCTAAGGCCATCCGGGTCCGCAAGCGCTACCTCGGGCTCGAGGATCGCCGCAAGGCCAACAAGAAGGTCCGCGTCGACGTCTGAACCTTGGCGCCCTCAGCGCCTCACGACAGGATGCGGGAGGGGCTTCCATTTCGGTCGTTCGAGCAGCTCCACCAGCTGGTCGTACACCTTGCGGCCGACCAGTTCGACGATCTCGTCGACTCAGGTAGACGTAGACAGGCGCGGCACCGACGAAAGCCTCGTCGGTGTCGGTGCACCACCAGTGGAACTCCTCGCCGCCGGGGCCCCAATCGCGGCGTTTCCACTCCCGCAATGTGGAGGTGACGTAGCCGTGCTCGTCGGTCTGGTCGTCGAGGCGCAGGGGTAGCTGCCAGCACACGTCGGGCTTCCAGTCCAGCGGCCGCTCGCCCTCCTCGACGGCGGCGACGTGGAGGGCGCAACCCGCCCCACCGCTGAAGCCCGGCCGGTTGAGGAAGATGCACGCCCCGTCGACGAGACGGGTGGTGGTGACCCCGTCCTCGCTGCCGAGGATGCCGCCCGCCTTGTCCCTTGCGGATGAACTGCCAGTGGTGCGGCGCAAGCGGGCGGAGGCGACGACCACGGTCTGCACATCTTCGTCGTCGACGAAGTGGGCGCCGTAGCTGCAGCAACCCTGCTTCCATGTGGGCTGGCGTCGGAGTCGAGCACACCCTGGCAGCCGGCGCCGTAGATGCAGCTCCAGCGACTGCGTCAAGAAGGTGGCATCGAACACCCACGTGCGCTGGTCGTTCGTCGTCTTCGAAGCTGATCCATTCATGAGTGTCGAGAGCCACGGTGGGCGACGATACCAAGAGCGAGCCCAATGGGTCAGGGCCGCGCAGCCGGCTGCTCGGTAAGCTGAGCAGCCCATGGGTACCGCACCGCCGACCGCCGACCAGCTTCGTTCCACCTTTCTCGACTTCTTCGCGGCAAAGGGGCATACGGCAGTGCCCTCAGCGAGCCTCATACCCCACGACCCCACGGTGCTGTTCACGGTCGCCGGCATGGTGCCCTTCAAGCCCTACTTCGTCGGCGATGAGGTGCCGCCCTACAACCGCGCCGTAAGCAGCCAGAAGTGCGCCCGCGCCGGCGGCAAGCACAACGACCTCGACGACGTCGGCCGCACCAAGCGCCACCTCGTGTTCTTCGAGATGCTCGGCAACTTCAGCTTCGGCGACTACTTCAAGCGCGAAGCCATCCCGTGGAGCTGGGAGCTCGTCACCGAGGGGTTCGGCTTCGATGGCGATCGGCTGTGGATCACCGTCCATCGACAGCGACGACGAGGCCGAGGCCATCTGGCACGAGGAGGTCGGCGTGCCGATGGATCGCATCCAACGGCTCGGCGACAAGGACAACTTCTGGCAGATGGGCGATACCGGCCCATGTGGCCCGTGTAGCGAGATCCACATCGACCGTGGGCCGGCCTTCGGCCCGGAGGGCGGCCCGCTCGCATGATCCCCACGGTGATCGGTTCATGGAGTTCTGGAACCTGGTCTTCATGCAGTACGACCAGGGCTCCGACGGAACCCGCACCGCCGCTGCCCAAGCCGAGCATCGACACCGGTGCCGGCCTCGAACGAATTCTCTGCTTGATGCAGGGTGTCGACGCGGTCTGGGAGACAGACCTGATGATGCCTCTCATCGATCAGGCCTGCAGCCTCACCGGTAAGCGCTACGTGGCCGGCGACTACGAGCACCGCGAGAGCTTCGCGATGCGCGTCCTCGCCGAGCATGCCCGCAGCAGCACGATGCTCGTCAGCGATGGCGTCTTCCCGAGCAACGAGGGCAGGGGCTACGTCCTGCGCCGGATCATCCGCCGTGCGGTGCGCTACGCCTACCTGCTCGGCACCGAGAAGCTGGTCATGCCGTCGCTGGTCGAAACGGCGGTGTCGGTGATGGGTAGCTGCCTACCCCGACGTGGTGAAGAACCGCGACTTCGTGGTGGGCGTGCTCACCCGCGAGGAAGAGCGTTTCCGTCACACCCTGAAGACTGGCCTCGGCATCCTCGAGGACGAATTGGCCGGTGGGGTCAGTCGCCTTGCGGGCAGCACGGCCTTCCTCCTCCACGACACTTACGGCTTCCCGCTCGAGCTCACCGAGGAGATAGCCGGCGAGCGTGGGGTGACGGTCGACGGTGACGGTTTCGAGGCCGAGATGAAGGCTCAGCGCGAGCGAGCCAAGGCAGCGCGCAAGGGTGCGACGGGCGACGATCGGCTCAGCGGCTACCGCGATGTCGTCGAACAGTTCGGCACCACCGAGTTCGTGGGATATACCGCCGACGAGGTCACGGCCCGCGTCCTGGCGGTGCTGCCGGCAGACCCCGTCGAGGGTGATGGCGGCGGCAGCGAACTCGTCGAGATCTTCCTCGATCGCACCCCGTTCTACGCCGAAGCCGGTGGCCAGGTCGGCGACACGGGCACCATCGTCACCGAGTCAGGTGAGGCCGAGGTGATCGACACCACCTTCGCCCTGCCAGGTCTCAGGCGACACACCGCCCGTGTTGTCAGGGGCAGCGTCGTCGCCGGGGCCACCTCCACGGCGACCATCCACGTGGGTCGGCGCACCGCCATTCGCCGCAACCACACTGGCACCCACATCCTCCACTACGCCCTGCGCAAGGTGCTCGGCGAGCACGTCAAACAGGCGGGCTCGCTCGTCGGCCCCGACCGTTTGCGCTTCGACTTCAGCCACTACGCAGCCCTCACCGACGACGAGATCCGCGAGATCGAGGCGCGTCGCCAACGCCGAGGTGTTGGCAAACTCCACCGCCCGCGTCTTCGAAACCACCAAGGACGAGGCCGGCGCACTGGGCGCGATCGCGTTCTTCGGCGACAAGTACGGCGACTTCGTGAGAGTGCTAGAAGTCGGCAACTCGATCGAGCTGTGTGGTGGCACCCATGTGCGCGCCGCCGGCGACATCGGCCTGATCAAGGTGCTCGGCGAAGCGAGCATCGGCAGCAACCTGCGCCGCATCGAGGCGACCACCGGCGAGAACACCCTCGCACTCTTGCAGCGCGACTCCGCGATCCTGGCCGACTCCGCCCGCCTGGTCGGTTCCACACCCGACGACCTGGTCGCCGGGGTGCAGCGCCGGATCGACGAGATCAAGACCCTCCACGAAGAGCTCAAGCAGCTGCGTACTCAGGCGGCCTGCGCCAGGGCCAGCGAGCTGGCGGCAGACGTCGTCGAGGGAGTTGTGGTGGCGCGGGTCGACGGGCTCGCACCCGACGAGCTGCGTGAGCTGGCCATCGCCGTACGACAGCAGGCCGATGTGGTCAAGGTCGTGCTCGGCGGCCTGACCGACAGTGGCGGGGTGTCCCTTGTATCGGCGGTACGGCCCGAGAGCGGCACGTTGGCGGGCGACCTCATCCGCGACGCGGCGAAAGCCGTCGGCGGCGGCGGCGGAGGCAAGGGCGACATCGCCACCGCTGGTGGCAAGAACCCCGACGGACTCGACGAGGCGCTGCGCATCGCGGAGGCGGCAGCCAGGGGCTGACCATGCGCGCCCTCGGCATCGACCTCGGTTCGAAGCGCATCGGCATAGCCGTCAGCGATCGCAGTGGCACCATCGCCTCGGCGCTCACCGTGCTGGCGAGGTCGGGCTCGGTATCACGCGATCATCGGGCGATCGCCGCCCTCGTCGCCGAGGAAGAGGCCGAGGCAGTGGTGGTCGGGCTGCCCCTGAACATGGACGGATCGCATGGCCCGGCCGCGAGGGCTGCAACCTCGGAGGCCGAGGCCTTGGCTACCGTGGTGGGCGTGCCGGTAACCATGTTCGACGAGCGGCGCACCACCGTCACTGCCGATAGGGCGATGATCGAAGCGCGGATGGGGGCCAAGGCGCGTCGCAAGGTGGTCGACAAGGTTGCCGCGGCCGTGATGTTGCAGACCTGGCTCGACTCGCGATGACCTACGTCGACGAGACACAGTGGCGGGCCGACCCGTGGGACGACCCTGGGGTCACCGAGGCCGATGTCATCGAGCGGCCCCACCGGCCCTGGCGACCCTTCAAGTGGATCGCCTGGATATTGCTCTACTTGGGCATGGCCGGCGTGGTCGTCGTCGGTGTAGTGGGGCTCTGGTACACCGAGCAGGTGAACCCGGAGGGTGACCCGGGTGTGCCGGTCAACTTCACCGTCGACGCCGACGACGACCTGCAGTCGATCAGCGAGCGGCTCGAGGCCCAGGGCCTGGTGGAGAGTGCCTCGCTGTTCCGCTGGTACGTGGAACACCACGATGGCCTCGACCTGACGGAGGGCTACTACCAGATTCGCCCCGACGATCACATGGGCAACATCATGCGCGTCCTGCGCACGCCACCCTCGGAGACCTACACCAAGGTCACCTTTCCCGAGGGGTACACGTACGAACAGATGGCTCTCAGATTGGTGGCGAAGGTGGGCCGGCTGCAGCGCGATCGACTTCAATGCCGCTGCCACTGACGGCGCGATCCGGTCTGATCTCCAGCCCGATGGCACGAACAGCCTCGAGGGGTTGTTGTTTCCCGACACCTATCAGGTCTCCAACGGAGAGAGCGAGCGTCAGGTTGTGGAGCGCATGGTGCAGTTGATGGAGCGTGTCGGTCGCCAGGAGAACATCGAGCCGGGTGCCGAGCGCCTCGGGCTGACGCCCTACCAGGTGCTCATCGTGGCCAGCATGATCGAGCGCGAGGCCCGCGTCCCCGAGGATCGGGCGAAGATCGCCAGGGTCATCTACAACCGGCTGTTCTTCGGTGTCCCTCTGCAGATCGATGCCACCCTCTTCTACCAGCAGGACCCGTCCCTGTCGTTCTCGCGGTTGAAGGCCATCGATTCCCCTTACAACACCTACCTCTACTCCGGCCTGCCACCCACGCCGATTGCCAACCCCGGTCGCGCCAGCATCCAAGCCGCGTTGAACCCGGCGACCAACCCTTCTCTCGGCGATCCCCTGTGCGCTGGGCTCCCGGATGGCTTCCCCTGCGTCTACCTCTACTACGTGATCGCCGACGAGGACGGCCGGCACGCCTTCGCCGCCACCCTCGAGCAGCACGAGGCAAACGTCGAGGCCGCACGCGAGAAGGGGTTGCTGTGATCAGCGGCACCACCCGAGTGGCAGCAGTCATCGGTAGCCCGGTGAAGCACAGCCTGTCACCGGCCCTGCACAATGCTGCCTTCCAGCAGTTGGGCGTCGATTGGGTGTACGTGGCTCTTCATGTCGCCCACGGAGACGCCCAAAGGGCGATCGACGCGATGAGGGTGCTTGAGCTTGGCGGGCTTTCGGTCACCATGCCCCACAAGGAAGCAGTGGCCATGGCCGTCGACGCCTTGGACCCCGCCGCCTCGGCCCTGCGCAGCGTCAATACCGTCGTTCTCCAGCCCGATGGCACCCTCGTAGGGCACAGCACCGACGGGGCGGGCTTCATCGCTTCTCTCGCCGCGGCGGGTGTTGCCGTGAATGGTCGCACCGTGTGCCTGCTCGGCGCCGGCGGTGCTGCGCGGGCAATCAGCGATGCCTTGGCTCGTGCCGGCGCGGCACGGATAGCGGTGCTGAACCGCACATTCGCCACCGCGGCAGGAAACGGTGGAGTTGGCCGGCGGGGTGGGTGTGATCGCTGGCGCTCACGATGTCAGCGAGGCCGACATCGTGGTCAACGCGACCAGCATCGGTATGGGCAGTGAGGATCTGCCGTGCGACCCGCGGGCGCTGAGGGCCGGCCAAGTGGTGGCCGACATCGTCTACCACCCCCGCGAGACGGCGTTGCTCAGAGCGGCGAGAGCAGCCGGTGCCACCACCGTCGATGGGATGGGCATGCTCGTGCACCAAGCTGCGCTCCAGCAGCAGTTGTGGCATGGCCTGTTCCCCGATGTGGCCGTGATGGCCTCAGCTGCAGAGCGGGAACTCGCCTTGCGCCACCAGTAACCTGGGCGGGATGCTTCGTTTCCTCACCGCCGGCGAATCTCACGGACAGGCGCTCGTCGTCATCATCGAGGGTCTGCCGGCAGGTCTGGAGCTCACCGTCGACGACGTGCAGGCAGAGATGGCCCGGCGCCGCCTCGGATATGGGCGTGGCCCGCGCCAGCGCTTCGAGGAAGACGAACTGACCCTCGTCGGAGGGGTGCGTCATGGGCGCACGCTGGGATCGCCTCTGGCCATCGAGATAAAGAACAGCGAGTGGTTCCGCAGCGACAAGTGGCACGAGGAGATGTCGCCCGCTCCCGGCGTCACTCGCGAACCCCTCACCCAGGTCCGCCCCGGACACGCAGATCTCGCAGGCATGCAGAAGTACGGCTTCACCGACGCCCGCGACGTGCTCGAGCGGGCTTCGGCGCGCGAGACCGCAGCTCGGGTGGCGGCCGGCGCAGTGGCCAAGAAGCTTCTCGCCGAACTGGGTATCTCTGTGATCTCCCACGTCGTTCAACTCGGTGCGGCGCGTGCCACCAGCGGGCTGCGTCCCCTGCCTGGAGACCTCGCCACAGTCGACGCCGACGAGGTGAGGTGCTTCGACCCAGTTGCCTCAGCGGCCATGATCGAAGAGATCAAAGCCGCATCCAAGGACGGCGATTCGCTGGGTGGAGTGGTCGAGGTGCTCGCCTACGGGGTGCCGGTCGGGCTCGGCAGCCATGTGCACTGGGATCGCAAGATCGACGCCGATCTGGCCCGGGCAGTGATGAGCATTCAGGCCATCAAGGGCGTCGAGATCGGCGACGGCTTCGAGGTCGCGGGTCGGCGCGGCAGCGTGGCTCACGATGCCATCGTGTGGGACACCACCGTCGGCGACTACCGCCGTCTGAGCAGCCTTGCCGGAGGTGTCGAGGGCGGGATCACCACCGGAGAAGTGGTGGTGGTCAGGGCGGCGATGAAGCCGCTGGCCACCCTCAACCGGCCAACCCTGCAGACGGTCGACGTGGCCACCAAGGAGGCGACGGTGAGCTTCAAGGAGCGCACCGATGTCACCGCTGTACCGGCGGCTGGGGTGGTGGCCGAAACGATGGTTGCCCTGGTGCTGGCCACCGAAGCTCAACGCAAGTTCGGCGGCGACAACCTGGTCGAGTTCGTGCGCAACGCCTCGGCCTACAGGGCGACCCTGCCCGTGATCCGCGCCGACCAGCACCTCGTGCTCGTCGGGATGATGGGTGTAGGCAAGACCACCGTGGCGCGGGTGCTGGCCGACCGGCTGGGACGTCAGGTGTTCGATACCGACCTAGAGATCGAGACCCGCGCCGGCCGCACGGTCCGCGAGATCTTCGCCGACGAGGGCGAGCCGGCCTTCCGAGAGCTGGAGATCATGGTGCTCGCTGAGGCGTTGGCGTCGCCGGAACCACTCGTGATAGCCGCCGCCGGGGGAGTGGTGCTGAGCCTGGCGAACCGTGCCGCGCTAGCCAAGTCCGGAGCACGGGTGGTGTGGCTGTGCGCAGACCCCGTGAACCTGGTGGACAGGGTGCGTGGCGGAGGCCACCGTCCCCTGCTCGACGGGGACCCCGCGGGTACGTTGCAGCTCATGTTCCGCGAGCGCGAGGCCCTCTACCGTGAAGTGGCCGACGCCATAGTGCTCGTCGACAACCGTTCGGTCAGCGATGTCGTCGAGGCGGTGCTGAGGTGATCACGGTGAGGGTGCCGCTCGGTGAGCGCAGCTACGACGTGATCATCGGGCACGGTGCGCGCAGCGAACTCGGTGCCCTCCTGCCACGCTCTGCTCGTCGCGCCGCGGTCGTCAGCCAGGCGGGCATCCCGTTCACAGTCGATCCCGGGCTGCCTTTCGAACGCTTCGACATCGGAGTGGGCGAGGAGCACAAGTCACTGGCCACCATCGAGTCGCTGTGCCGCAGCTTCGCTCGCTTCGGCCTCACCCGCAACGACGTTGTGGTGGCTGTGGGCGGGGGGATGGTCACCGACGTCGCCGGATTCGCAGCCGCGTCTTGGCACCGGGGCATCCCCGTGGTTCACGTCAGCACCACCCTGTTGGGCATGGTCGATGCAGCAATCGGCGGCAAGACCGGTGTCAACCTCGCCGAGGTCGACGGGGTTGGCGGCAAGAACCTGATCGGTGCGTACTGGCAGCCGAACGGTGTCATCTGCGACCTCGACGCCTTGGCCACCCTGGCGCCGCGTGAGTTGCGCTGTGGCCGCGGGGAGATGGCCAAGTACCACTTCCTAACCGGTGACGACCTGCTGACCATGGGTGAGGCGGAGCGCGTCGCCCGCTGTGTGCAGATCAAGGCCGAGATCGTTGCCGCCGACGAGCGCGAAGGTGGTCGCCGAGCCCTGCTCAACTACGGGCACACCCTGGCCCACGCCCTCGAGATCGAAACCGGCTACGCGACTGGCCCACGGAGAGGCGGTGGCGATCGGCCTCGTCTACGCGGCCCGCCTCGCCCACCGCCTGGGCCGCATCTCAGCGGCGCCGTGTACAGCAGCACTACGACGTCGTCGGTGGGGCATACGAGCTCGCCACCACCTTGCCCTCCGGGGTGTCCGTCGAGCATCTGGTGGAGCTGATGGGTCGCGACAAGAAGGTGCTCGGCGAACAGCTCACCTTCGTGCTCGACGGCGACCGCGGCGTCGAAGTGGTGGAGGGCGTTTCACCCTCCGATGCCCTGGCCACCCTCGCCGAGATGAGCTGACCGCCCACAAGCACGGTGAAGTGGCGGGGCGGCGCGAGGCGGGCGTGGCACGATAGGGGGGTGGCCATCATCGCCCTCCTCCACGGATCCGAACCTCAACCTTCTCGGTCAGCGCGAGCCCCACATCTACGGCTCTGCCACGCTGGCCGACTACGAAGCGGCCGCGGCGAGGCTGCCAACGCCCACGGCCACACCGTCGAGCCCTTCCAGACCAACCACGAGGGTGAGCTCGTCGACGCCATCCACGCCGCGCGCGGCCATGCCGGCGGCGATCATCATCAACCCCGGCGCCTTCACCCACTACGCCTGGTCTATCCACGACGCTCTCGCTGCGTTCGACGGGCCGATCATCGAGGTGCACATCTCCAACCCCAACGCCCGCGAGCCATGGCGGCACACCAGCGTCGTCGTCCCGGTTGCGACCGGAACCATCATCGGTCTCGGCATGCACGGCTACGAGCTGGCGGTCGCCGCGGTGGCCCACAAGCTGGCCACGGTCGAGTCGAGAGCCGGCCAGCACGGCGCTGAGGGCTGAACACGAGTCCGGGCCCGGTTCGGGGCAGCGATGGTCGACGCCCTCCTGATCAGCGACCTCACCAACATGCGCTGGCTGACCGGGTTCACCGGGTCGAACGGCTGGGTGGTGCTGACACCCGATCACCTCACCCTGGTCACCGACGGTCGCTACGGCGAACAGGCCGGTCAAGCAGATGGCCGCAGACGGAGTGGAGCGGCGAGGTGCTGGTGGGCGTGACCAGCGCAGAGACCCTCGAACATCTCGATGCCACCTGCCGGGCCACGGCCCGGGTCGGCTTCGAGGCCGACGCATGTGACGGTCAGCGAGCACGTCCGATACTGCAGCCGCCATCGCCGGTCAACTGGTGAGCACCGACCGGAGTCGTCGAGGCCGAGCGGCGGACCAAGGACGTGGGAGAGATCGACCGCATGGCCCGCGCCTGCGCCATCGCCGATCGCGCGCTGGCCGAGTGGCGCCCACCCTTGGCGACGGGCTGACCGAGGCCGAGGTGCGCAACCGGCTCGAGGTGCGCCTGCGCGAACTGGGTGCCAGCGGCCCGAGCTACGAGACGATCGTGGCCACCGGCCCGGTGAACTCGGCTTTGCCCCACCACCGACCCACCTCCACCCTGATCGCAGGCCGGCCAACCGTGATCATCGATGTCGGGGCCCTCGTCGGATGGCTACCACAGCGACATGACCCGCACGTTCGTGGTGGGCAACCCACCACCCAGCAAAGGCCGAACCGTACGAGGTGGTGCTGGCTGCCCAGAGAGCGGGCTTGGCCGCGGTCGGCCCGGGGTCAGCCGCCAAGGAACTCGACGCGGTGTGCCGGGACTTCATCACCGACGCCGGCTACGGCGGCTGGTTCACCCACGGCACGGGTCACGGTGTAGGGCTCGTGATCCACGAGGATCCCTTCGTCAACACCGCCGGCGACGCCGTCTTGCAGGTGGAGACGTGGTGACCGTCGAACCTGGCGTCTATCGTGAAGGCTTCGGCGGCATCCGTGTGGAGGATCTCGTGGTCGTCACCAGCGACGGTTGCCGAGTACTCACTGCCTGCCCCAAGGATTCACCGTGCCTGCCATCACCACCAACGACCTGAAGAACGGGATCACGCTCGAACTCGACAACGGCCTGTTCCAGGTCGTCGAGTTCCAGCACGTGAAGCCCGGCAAGGGCGGCGCCTTCGTGCGCACCAAGCTGCGCAACCTGAAGAACGGTAACTGTCATCGACCGCACCTTCAACGCCGGTATTCGCGTCGAGCAGGCGCTGCTCGAGAAGAAGGACATGCAGTTCCTCTACCGCGACGGCGACGACTACGTGTTCATGGACATCGAGTCCTACGACCAGCAGAACGTCGCGCCGGTGGCCCTCGGCGACGCCGCCGACTACATGGTCGAGAACTCGGTGGCGATCATCGCCTTCTACAACGGCGAGATCGTCACCGTCGAGATTCCCGCCTCGGTCGAGCTCGCCATCGCCGAGACCGAGCCGGGCATCCAGGGCGACCGCGTCAGTGGAGCCCGCAAGCCGGCGACGCTGGAGACCGGCAAGGTCGTTGCAGGTTCCACTATTCGTGAACATCGGCGATCGGGTCAAGGTCGACACCCGCACCGGCGACTACATCACCCGGGTCTGAGCACGATGGCCTGCCGCCCCCGTCGCCGCGACCTGGGGCCTCTCCGCGATAACGACGAACGCACCGACGCTCGCGAGCGCGCCCTGCTCCTGCTCTACGAGGCCGAGTCGAAGGCGTCGCCCCTAGAGAGGTGCTGGCCGAGCAGGTGGTCCCGATCGACGCCCTCACCAGCTTCTGGTGCAGGGGTGGAGGCCAACCGACCGCATCGACGCGGCGATCGCCGCCCACAGCAAGGGGTGGACCCTCGCACGGATGCCGGTGATCGACCGCAATGTGCTGCGCATCGCCATACGAACTGCTCGGCCGAACCGACGTGCCGGTGGCCGTAGTGCTCGACGAAGCGGTCGAACTGGCGAAGCGGTTCAGCACCGACGACTGCGGTCGTTTCGTCAACGGGGTGCTGTCGGCGCTGGTGCCGGTGCTGCGCGCCGCCTGAGTGGTCGGATGGGCCACAATGGCGCTGTGCCCGCGCTGACCGAACGCCTGCGTCGGATCACCGCCTGGCAACTCCTGCTCGCCGCCGCGATCACGACCTACACCTGGTACTTCACCAAGGTCACTCTCGACGTGCACCGCGGCCTTGGCACGTCGAGCTACGACCTCGGGCTCTACGACCAGGGGGTGTGGCTGCTCTCCCGTTTCGACGCCCCGTTCGTGACCCTGATGGGCCGCAACCTGTTTGGTGATCACACCTCGTTCATCCTCGTTCTGGTGGCGCCGCTCTACTGGCTGTGGCCGGCTGTGGGCACCCTGCTGTTCGTCCAGAGCCTGATGATCGGCCTCGGTGCAGTTCCGGTGTTCCTGGTTGCCCGCCGGCGCCTGGAGAGCGAGGCGATGGCCCTTGTGCTCGCCCTTTGCTTCCTGCTCCACCCGGCGGTGGGATGGACCAACCGGGAGAACTTCCACCCCGACTGCTTCCTCGCCTTCTTCGTCGGCATGACCATCTATGCCGCGCTGGAACGCAAGTGGCGGGTCTACACGGTCTTCTTGGTGCTGTCCCTGTTGGTGAAGGAAGACGTCGTCCTCGTGCTGGCACCCCTCGGCATGTGGGTGGCGCTCAGGCGGGACCGGCGGATCGGAGTGGCCACCTTCGTCGGGTCGATGGTCGCGTCGATGGTCGCGATGTACGTCGTCATGCGCAGCCTGATCGGTGTGCCGACACGCAACACCTGGCGCATCCCGTTCGGTGGGGTCCGCGGCGTGGTGCGTGAGACCATCGAGCGCCCGGGCAACGTCATCGACCACTTCCGGAGCGACAATCGGCCCTTCTATGTCTGGCAGATGACGTTCCCGATGGCCTTCGCCTTCCTCCGCCGGCCGAGTGTGGCGTTGATCAGCGCGCTCGTGATCGCCACGAACATCCTCAGTACCTTCTGGTACCAGTACCACCTCGAATACCACTACTCGTTGATCGCCGTCCCGGGCATCGTCATCGGCACCGCTTACGCCCTGGCCGGGTTCGAGAGGACGTGGCGCCGGAGGATGGTGGCTCTGATCGCGGTGACATCAGTGTGGTCGTGCCTGATGTGGGGGGTGGTGCCGCTGGGGAAGATCCTCACCCCCGGCTCCGACGATCCGATCGGGCGCGAGCAGCCCTACTACTGGCCGCCGAGCCATCCGGTTGCGGTCGCCGCCCGGGAGATCATCGCCAAGGTGCCCGCCGGTGCTTCGGTGGCCAGCCACCATGCGCTTGCCCCCCACCTCAGCCACCGAAAGGAGATCTACCAGTTCCCCAACCCCTTCCGGGTGGTCCTCTACGGCCCGGACACCGTGTTGGAACAGGCGGCCGCGTGCCTGCCGGCGGCGAACGATCTCGAGTACGTGGTCCTCCAGACAGTCGTACCTGCGGAACAGAAGGCCGACTGGGACCTCGTCGCAGCCGATTTCGACCTTGTGGCCGGAAACGAGTACTGGTCCTTGTACCACCGGGTCCGCTTCGCCGTGAGGTGCGTGGATGGTAGCCTCACGTCCTGACCGTGAAACGGGTTCCGTGAGGCCCGTACGGAAGGAGATGTCGATGTTTCCATCACCTCGATCCGAGGTTCTGCATGATCGTGCAGTACACTGCATGATCATGCATGATGCGGGAGGCAGAGACGATGCGTGAGGCCGCTCTTGTACTCGCCGACGGCAGTGTGTTCGAGGGCGAGCTGATCGGCGTCGATCCACCGGGGGGCATCGCCGGCGGCGAAGTGGTGTTCAACACCGTCCTCGCCGGCTACCAGGAGGTGATCACCGACCCCAGCTACGCGGGTCAGATCATCACCTTCACCTACCCCCACATCGGCAACTACGGGGTGAACGACCACGATTTCGAGTCGATCAGACCCTTCTGCAGAGGCGTCATCGTCCGCGAGATGGCCCGCCGCCACAGCAACCACCGGGCCCAGGACTCCCTCGAGGCGATGCTGCACCGCTTCGGCGTCAGCGGCATCGCCGGCATCGACACCCGTCGCCTCACCCGCCTGCTCCGCGACACCGGGTGCCATGCCCGGCGCGTTCGGTACGGCATCGGAGGCGGAGCTCGGCGCGGCAGCTACGGGCGGAACAGGGCACCGACGGCATCGACCTCGTCGCCCAGGTGACCACCCCCGAGCCCTACAGGGTGGGCCACGGTCCGCGTCGCATCGTCGCCATCGACTTCGGGATCAAGACCACGATCCTGCGCCACCTGGCCTGACTCGGCGTCGGTCGAGGTGGTACCGGCTTCCACCACCGCGGCAGAGGTGCTCGCCCTCGCCCCCGATGGGGTGTTCCTCAGCAACGGTCCCGGCGATCCGGCGATGGCCGGTTACGCGGTCGACACCATCCGCGATTTGGTCGGCCAGGTGCCGGTGTTCGGCATCTGCCTCGGTCACCAACTGCTCTGCCGCGCTCTCGGCGGTGAGACCTTCAAGCTGCCCTTCGGACACCACGGCGGCAACCACCCTGTGCGCCACGAGGCCACGGGGCGGATCGAGATAACCAGCCAGAACCACAACTTCTGCGTCGACCCGGCCAGCCTCGAGGGCAGGGTGGAAGTAACCCACCTCAACCTCAACGACGGCACCAACGAGGGGATGAAGGTGCTCGGTGTGCCTGCCTTCAGTGTTCAGTACCACCCCGAGGCAGGCCCAGGCCCCCACGACAGTGAGTACCTCTTCGCGATGTTCGCCGAGCTGATGGATGCCGGTCTCGTCGGCACGAGCGTGGGTCACTGATGCCCAAGCGCACCGACATCCACAGCATCTTGATCATCGGCTCCGGCCCGATAGTCATCGGTCAGGCCTGCGAGTTCGACTATTCGGGAACCCAGGCGTGCCGCGTGCTGAAGGAGGAGGGCTTCAGGGTGATCCTGGTCAACTCCAATCCGGCCACGATCATGACCGACCCCGACTTCGCCGACGCCACCTATGTCGAACCGATCACCCCCGAGGTGGTGGCCAGGATCATCGAGCGTGAGCGCCCCGATGCCGTACTGCCCACGCTCGGCGGGCAGACCGGCCTCAACACGGCGATGGCGCTCTACGGCATGGGTCTGATCGGTGTGCCCGGCACGCCGGAGATGATCGGCGCCAACGCCGCGGCCATCGCCACCGCCGAGGATCGTGAGCTGTTCAAGCAGGCGATGATCGAGATCGGCCTCGAAGTCCCACCCAGTGGCACCGCCCACGACATCGACGAAGCGCGCCGGGTGATGGCCGAAATCGGACTGCCGGTGATCATCCGCCCTGCCTACATCCTCGGGGGCCGCGGCACCGGCATAGCCGCCACCGCCGAGGAGTTCGAGGTTGCCGCCGCCAACGGTCTTGTGGCAAGCCCCATCGGCGAGATCCTCATCGAACAGAGCATCGCCGGCTGGAAGGAGTACGAGCTGGAGGTGATGCGCGACTGCGCCGACAACTGCGTGATCATCTGCAGCATCGAGAACGTCGACCCGATGGGGGTGCACACCGGCGATTCGATCACCGTCGCCCCCGCCCAGACGCTCAGCGACGTCGAGTACCAGCAGATGCGCGATTCGGCGTTCAAGTGCATCCGCCGTGTGGGAGTCGAGACGGGTGGCAGCAATGTGCAGTTTGCCGTAGACCCCGCTACCGGCCGACAGGTGATCATCGAGATGAACCCACGCGTGTCTCGTTCCTCCGCGCTCGCCTCCAAGGCCACCGGGTTCCCGATCGCCAAGATCGCGGCCAAGCTGGCCGTCGGCTACACCCTCGACGAGATCGACAACGACATCACCTCCACCTCGACTCGGGTCCACGCCGGCGAGCTTCGAGCCCTCCATCGACTATGTCGTCACCAAGATCCCGCGGTGGGCCTTCGAGAAGCTGCCCGGAACCCGCGGTGTTCTCGGCACCCAGATGCAGAGTGTCGGTGAGGCGATGAGCATCGGTCGCACCTTCGCCGAGAGCCTGCAGAAGGGGCTCCGCTCCCTGGAGCAGGGCCGTCTCGGCCTCGGCTGCGACCCTGCCGAAGCCCAACTGGCCGAGCTCGGCGACGACCACCTGCTGGCCTCGATCGCGATTCCCACACCCGACCGCATCTTCCAAGTCGGTGAGCTGCTGAGGCGCGGGGTCAGCATCGAGGTGATCCACGACGCCTGTCGGATCGATGCCTGGTTCCTGGATCACATGCAGCAGATCATGGAGGAAAGGGCTGTGCTTGCCGAGCTAGGGCCGCAGGGCATGACCCGGCGGATCTGGAAGAGGGCCAAGCAGTTCGGTTTCGCTGACGCCCAGCTGGCATGGCTGTGGGGGGTCGACGAGACCACGGTGCGCTCCGCTCGCGAGGCAGCCGGCGTCTTCCCCACCTACAAGACGGTCGACACCTGTGCCGCCGAGTTCGCCGCCGAGACGCCGTATCACTACAGCACGTGGGAGGACGAGAACGAGGTCCGGCCCAGTGATCGCCCGCGGGTGGTGATCCTCGGCAGCGGCCCCAACCGCATCGGCCAGGGCATCGAGTTCGACTACTGCTGCGTTCACGCCAGCTTCGCCCTGCGCGAAGCCGGTTTCGAGACGGTGATGATCAACTGCAACCCCGAGACGGTGAGCACCGACTACGACACCAGCGACCGCCTCTACTTCGAGCCGCTCACCAGTGAGGACGTGCTCAACGTGATCGCCGCCGAAACGGCAGCCGCCGGGGGAGTGGCGCCGCGGGTGATCGTCTCGCTCGGCGGTCAGACGCCACTCAAGTTGGCGGGCGAGCTACCCCTCGAGCTCATCGCCGGCACGTCGCCTGCATCGATCGACCTCGCCGAGGATCGCGAGAAGTGGAACGTGCTCTGCGACCAGTTGATGATTCCGCAACCACCTGGGGGCACCGCCACCGATCTCGAACAGGCGCTCACCATCGTCGACCGGGTCGGCTTTCCCGTGCTCGTGAGGCCGAGCTATGTGCTCGGTGGGAGGGCGATGCAGATCGTCCACGACCGCAACCATCTGGCTCTCGCGCTTCGGGAGATCCTGGGGTCCGAGCTCGGCGGGATGGGCAGCCTGGGCAAAGAGGGTGGCCTGTCCGCTGAGCGCCCGGTGCTGGTGGACCGCTTCTTGGAGGATGCCACCGAGGTCGACGTCGACGCGATCCGCGACCACACCGGCGATTTCGTCATCGGTGGGGTGATGGAGCATGTCGAGGAAGCGGGAGTGCACAGCGGCGACTCGGCCTGCGCGATCCCGCCCCAGACCCTCCCGTCGTGGGTGGTCGAGGTCATCGAGACCTACACCCGGGCCATAGCCGATGCCCTCGACGTGAGGGGCCTGATCAACGTCCAGTACGCGGTGACAGGCACCACGGTGTACGTCATCGAAGCCAACCCACGGGCCAGCCGGACCGTACCCTTCGTGGCCAAGGCCACCGGGGTGCCGCTGGCCAAGGTCGCCAGTCGGGTGATGCTCGGCGCCACCCTGGCCGAGCTGCGCGCCGAGGGTCTGCTGTGCCCGCCCAGCGACCACGGGCATGTGGCGATCAAGGAGGCAGTGCTGCCCTTCAACCGCTTCCCCGAGGTGGACCCCGCGCTCGGGCCAGAGATGCGCAGCACCGGAGAGGTGATGGGCATCGACACCACCTTCGGCAAGGCCTTCTTCAAGGCCGAACTGGCGGCCGGCACCCTGTTGCCAACAGAGGGCACGGTGTTCCTCTCCTTGGCCGACGGCGACAAGCCGGCTGGTCTTGTGGTCGCCAAGCGGCTACGCGAACTGGGTCTCGGCATCGCCGCCACCCGGGGCACGTGCGACTACCTGCAGAGGTTCGGCGTCGGGGTCGATCAGGTGGTGGGCAAGATCAGCGATGGTCACGGGATCAACGCCCTGAGGCTCATCGAGAGTGGCCAGATCGCCTTCGTGATCAACACCCCTCAGGGTCGCGGTGGTCGAACCGATGGAGAGCAGATCCGCAAGGCGGCCACCACTCACCGGGTCAGTTCGGTCACCACCGTCGAGGCCGCCCTGGCCGCCGTGCAGGGCATGGCCGAGATGGTCGGCCACGAACTGATGGTGCGCCCACTCCAGGAATACCATTCTTAGTGGGCCTCGATCACCTCCGCTTCGCTTCGGCTACTCGGCCTGTGCGCCTCGTCGCTGGCGGCCTGCTTGATGGCCTCGATCACCTCCGCTTCGCTTCGGCTACTCGGCCTGTGCGCCTCGTCGATGGGGCTTCGCTCGGCGCGCGAGGGTTGGGCATGACGCTCGGGACGGGTGGCGATGAACTCGGGCTCGGGGGTTCGGGTGGGGTCGGTTTTGTTTGGGGGGGCGGTGATGACGGCTTCGGGCACCGCCGGACATGGTGCCGAACTGGCGCCCTACATGGACCTCGCTTCGCTCGGTGCCGTCGTGGTGAAGTCGTTGGCGGCCTTCGAGTGGGCGGGGAATCCACCCCCACGGCTGCACCCGGCAGGGGTGGGAATGATCAATGCGGTCGGGCTCCAGGGCCCGGGCGTGGAGCACTGGCTGACCGAGGAGCTGCCGGCGCTTGTCGCAACAGGGGCGTGTGTGGTGGCCAGCATCTGGGGTCGCAGCGTCGACGAATATCGCCGAGCGGCCGAGCAATTGGCAGCGGCACCAGCCGAAGTGGTGGCCGTCGAGGTCAACCTCAGCTGCCCGAACCTGGAGGGCAGGCGGGGGATCTTCGCCCACGATCCCGAGCTTTCGGCTGAGGTCATCGCCGCCACCGAGGGATGCGGGCGGCCGCGGTGGGCCAAGCTGAGCCCCAACACCGACCGCCTGGTCGAGGTCGCCACGGCCGTGCACTCAGCAGGAGCCGAGGCAGTCACCCTGGTGAACACCCTGCTGGGCATGGTGCTCGAGCAGGAAACCGGTAAAGCGGTGCTCGGCGCCGGCGGTGGCGGGTACAGCGGCCGGCCCCTACATGCCGTCGCCGTGCGTGCCGTATACGACGTGTATGCCGCCCTTCCCGACCTGCCAATCGTGGGGGTCGGGGGAGTGGCGACGGGCTGGGATGCAGCCGAACTCCTGCTCGCCGGGGCTAGCGCGGTGCAGGTGGGCACCGCCACCTTCGCCGACCCTGCGGCCCCGGCAAGGGTGCAGGCCGAGTTGCTGGCATGGTGCGCCGACCGGGGTGTGACACCTGCCGGGCTAACCGGCTTGGCCCATCGCGAGGGATTGCCGCGGCGCGGCTGACCAGGGGCGCTAGTGTCGAGCCATGGCAACACCCCCGATACTCACCCCTGAACAGAGGGCTTCTGCCCTGGCCAAGGCAGCTGAGGCCCGTGCGGCTCGTGCCGAAGCAAAGAACCAGCTCAAGAATGGTTCTCTCACTCTGGTCGAGGCTCTGGCCTCCACCAGCAGCACGATCGGCAAGCTCAAGGTCGTCTCCTTGCTCGAGTCGCTTCCGGGCGTGGGCAAGGTCAAGGCCCGCAAGATCATGGAAGAGATCGGCATCGCCGACAACCGGCGTGTGCAGGGTCTCGGACAGCAGCAGAAGAACACCCTGCTCTCCATGCTCGGCAAGTGAGGCCATGGCGGCCCGATCAGCCGACGCCTCACCACTGATCTTCATCGTTTCCGGTCCCGGCGGCGTCGGGAAGGGCACGATCGTCAACTCGCTCGTGGAACGCGACCCTCAGCTGTGGCTGAGCCGCTCGTGGACCACGAGGGAGCAACGACCTGGTGAGAGCGATACTGCGTATGTGTTCACCGACCGCGACTCCTTCGAGGCCCGCATCGCCGCCGGTGGCTTCCTCGAGTGGACCGACCTTCCTCGACAACTACTACGGCAGCCCCGTGCCAGAGCCGACGGCGCAGCGCGACGTGGTGCTCGAGATCGAGGTCGATGGTGCCGGCCAGGTCAAGGCGCTGCACCCGGAGGCGATCCTGATCTTCGTCCTGCCCCCGTCTCGCGAAGAGCAGCAACGCCGGCTGCGCGACCGAGGCGATCCCGAGGACAAGGTGGACCAACGCCTGCAGAAGGCGCTCGACGAGGAACCGGTGGGCTTGGCCCTCGCCGATCACATCGTCGTCAACGACGACCTCGAGCGCACCGTGCGGCGAGATGATGGAGATCATCGACAACCATCGTGCTCAGGCGCCGATCCGCCCGGTAGACTTCGTCGCTGCTCTCAGGAGGCCACCGGATGACCACTCGTTCGTTCGACACAATGATGAACCCGCCGATCGAGGAGTTGCTCGACCGCGTCGATTCCAAGTTCAGCCTGGTCACGCTGGCCGCCCGTCGTGCTCGCCAGATCAACAGCTACTTCAACCAGCTCGGCGACGGCCTCGGCCACATGGTGCCGCCCCAGGTCAGCTCGGTCGCCCGCAAGCCGCTCAGCATCAGCTTCGAAGAGATCGCCGCCGACAAGATCTGCCGCGGCGAGGCAATCAAAGAGCAGGCTCCGTCCGACGGTGCCGAGGGCGAGCCCGCCGCCGACGAGGCGACGGCCGGCCCAACGGCCTGAGCCCTCAGAACACAGGCCCATGCTCGCCGGCAAGCGCATCGTGCTCGGTGTCACCGGGGGCATCGCGGCGTACAAGGCTGTCGATGTGTGCCGCCGCCTTGTCGATGCGGGCGCTCATGTGGTGCCGGTCATGACCGAGGGCGCCGAGCGCTTCCTCGGGCGTACAACCCTGTCGGCACTCGCCAGCGAGCCGGTGCAGACCAGCCTGTGGGACGAAGCCGATCCGATTCCGCACACCCGGCTCGGGCAGTCGGCCGACCTCATCGTCGTCGCCCCGGCCACGGCCAGGCTGATCGGCGCTTACGCGGCCGGCCTTTCCACCGACCTGCTCACCAACACCCTGCTCGCCACCCGGGCCCCGGTCGTGGTGTGCCCGGCGATGCACACCGAGATGTGGGAGCACCCTGCCGTGGTGGCCAACGTCGCCACCCTTCGCGCCCGAGGTGTCCACATCGTCGACCCAGAGGAGGGGCGACTCGCCGGCGGCGACGTGGGTGCCGGGCGTCTGGCCACCCCGGAGCGCATCGTCGCCGCGATCGACGCGATCCTGTCGTCCGCCACGGCCGCCGGGGACCTCGCCGGTGTTCGCGTCGTGATTTCCGCCGGGGGCACCCGCGAACCGATCGACGCGGTGAGAGTGATCGCCAACCGCAGCAGCGGCAAGCAGGGCTATGCCATCGCCGCCGAGGCCGCCTGCGCGTGGGGCCAAGGTCACCCTGGTGTCCACCGTGGACCTGCCCCTACCCTCTGGCACAGAGCTTGTCGTCGTGGAGACGGCGGCCCAGATGCAGGCCGCGCTCGCCGACCTCGCACCGTCGGCCGACGTGGTCATCATGGCGGCAGCCGTCGCCGACTTCCGCCCGGTGGCTGCCGGCGCGGGCAAGATCAAGAAGGACCAGGGCGTTCCCCAGATCCTGCTCGAGCCCACCCCCGACATCCTCGCCGGGTTGGGTGCAGCCAAGCCGTCGGGCCAAGTGCTGGTCGGGTTCGCCGCCGAGACCAGCGACCTCGTCGCCAACGCGGAAGCCAAGCTCAGGCGCAAGAACCTCGACCTCATCGTCGCCAACGACGTCAGCGCCCCCGGAGTCGGTTTCCACCACGACACCAACGCCGTCACCCTGGTGCGCCCCGGCGGGCTCGTCACCACTGTGGCGCTCACCGACAAACGATCCATCGCCAAGGCCGTCCTCGATACTGTGGTCGAGATCCGCGGCCCTGTCACAACCCAATCAGCATGAGGAGCCTCACCCCGTGAGCAGCTACACCTTCACGTCCGAGAGCGTCACCGAGGGCCACCCCGACAAGATGGCCGACCAGATCAGCGATGCTGTTCTCGACGCCATCCTCGCCGAGGATCCCAACGGCCGTGTCGCCTGCGAGACCCTGCTCACCACCGGGCTGTGTGTCATCGCCGGCGAGATCACCACCGAGGCCTATGTCGAGATCCCCAAGATCGCCCGCGAAGTGATCAACGGCATCGGCTACGACAACCCCGCCTACGGCTTCGACGGCAACACGTGTGGTGTCGTGGTCAGCATCGATCCCCAGAGCCCCGACATCGCCCAGGGTGTCGACAAGAGCGAAGAAGTGCGCAGCACCGGCCACGCCGAGGACCTCCTCGACGCTCAAGGCGCCGGCGACCAGGGCATGATGTTCGGCTTCGCCTGCGACGACACCCCCGATCTGATGCCGATGCCGGTGTGGCTGGCCCACCGTCTCAGCGAGAGGCTCAGCGAGGTGCGCCGCAGTGGTGCGGTGCCCTACCTGCGGCCCGACGGCAAGACCCAGGTCACCATCGCCTACGAGAACGGCCGCCCGGTGAGGCTCGAGTCGGTGCTGATCAGCACCCAGCACCAGGACGGCATCGATCGCGACACGGTCATCCGCCCCGACCTGATCGAGCAGGTAATCCGCCCGGTGGTGCCCGCCTTGTTCGCCGGCGACGAATACCAGGTCTACGTCAACCCCACCGGCAAGTTCGTCATCGGTGGCCCCCAGGGCGACACCGGCCTCACCGGCCGCAAGATCATCGTCGACACCTACGGCGGCATGGGCCGCCACGGTGGTGGTGCGTTCAGCGGCAAGGACCCGAGCAAGGTGGACCGCTCGGCTGCCTATGCCGCCCGGTGGGTGGCCAAGCATGTGGTGGCCAGTGGAGCCGCCACCAAGTGTGAGGTGCAGGTGGCCTACGCCATCGGCATGGCCCATCCGGTGAGCATCCTCGTCGAGACCTTCGGCACCGAGAAGGTGGCCAACGAGCAGATCGTCCGCGCAGTGCGTGAGGTGTTCGACCTCCGCCCGGCGGCGATCGTCCGCGACCTGGACCTGAAGAGGCCGATCTACCAAGCCACTGCCGCACATGGGCACTTCGGTCGCTCCCTGCCCGACTTCACATGGGAGCACCTCACCCGACTCGACCACTTCATGCGCGCCGTCGGGGCGTGAGCCGCGTAGGCACGGCGTGAGCGTGGCGGGCGATGCCCCGCACCCTCCGGTCGCCCGGGTAGTTCCCGATGTCACCGGTCTCGACAAGCAGTTCGACTACCTCGTCCCCGAGCACATGCGCGCCCAGGTGGAGGTGGGAACCCTGGTCCGGGTGCCGTTGCACGGCCGCAGGGTAGGTGGCTGGGTAGTCGCGCTCGGCGCTCTCGACCCTGCGGTGTCGCAGGAGAAGCTGATGCCGATCCTCAAGGTCTCATCGGTCGGCCCGCCTCCCGAGGTGGTGGCGGTGGCCCGTTGGGCCGGTCCCCGCTGGGGGACAGATCGGCTGCGACCCTTCCTCGTTGCCGCCTCACCGCCGAAGATGGTGGCGGGCCTCGGCCGGTCGCGACGGACGGTGGCCGTGACACCAGAGGCCCACGTCTTCGTTTCCGGCGTGTATCGCAACCCTCCGCTCACGGACCCGCTGCCTCTGGTGACGTCTGTGGCCCACACCGGCCCCACGATCGTGGTGCACCCATCTCACGGCGCGGCGCGGGCGATCGCCGCCCGGCTGCGCAAGGCGGGTTTCACGGTGGCGCTCGTACCCGACGAATGGGCGGCGGCCGCAGCCGGCGTCGACGTCGTGGTCGGTACCCGCGTCGCGGCATGGGCACCGTGCCCGGGCCTGCGCGCCGTGGTGGTGCTCGACGAGCACGACGACGCCCACCGGGAGGAACGCACCCCCAACTGGCACGCCCGCGACGTGTTGACCGAAAGGGCCACTCGGGCCGGTGCGGCCTGCGTGCTCGTGTCGCCTTGCCCGACGGCGACAGCGATGCACTGGGCCGGGGCGCGGGTGCACGACGTGCCCTTGGGTGAGAGGGTCGGTGGCTGGCCGTTTCTCGAGATCGACGACCTCGGCGATGTCGAGCCGTGGAAGCGCTCGCTGGTCGGGTCGCGGCTCAACGAGGCGCTCCGCGACCGGACGAAGCGGGTCGTGTGCGTGCTCAACACTGCCGGGCGGGCGCGCCTGTTGGCATGCAAGGGGTGCCGCGCCATCCAGAGGTGCGAGAGGTGTGAGGCGGCGGTGGCGATGAGCGACGACGGCATGTTGCAGTGCGGCCGCTGCGACTTGGCGCGACCTGCGGTGTGTCAGGCGTGCGGGGCGACGGCGTTGAAGCTGGTGAAGCCCGGCGTCACCCGACTGCGCGAGGAGCTCGAGGCCGCGGCCAACAGGCCGGTCGTCGCCGTCACCGGCGACAGTGAGGGCCTGCCCGCGGCCGACGTGTATGTCGGCACTGAGGCCGTGCTCCACCGGGTGAGGGGTGTCGACGTGGTCGCATTCTTGGACTTCGACGCGGAACTGCTGGCCCCCCGCTATCTGGCCGTCGAGCATGCGATGGCGCTGCTGGTGAGGGCGGGAAGGCTGGTCGGCCGCCGAGAGGGTGGCGGCAAGGTTCTGGTGCAGACCTATCTGCCCCACCACGAAGTCCTTCAGGCGGTGCAGTTCGCCGACCCCGACCGGGTGATCCGGACCGGAGTTGGCCCGCCGCAGCCTGCTCGGCCTGCCCCCGTTTCGCGCCCTGGCCGCCGTGGAGGGCCCTGATGCGGCGAGCTTCGGCGCAGCGACGGGCCTCGAGGCCGCCCCAACGCCGAAGGGCGTTCTGCTGCGTGCTCCCACGTGGGAGGCGCTGGGCAGCACTCTCGCCGCCACCCAGCGCCCCAAGGGATCGCGACTTCGGGTCGAGGTCGATCCGCCCCGCGTCTGAAAGCGTGAGGCGATCCGCTGGGGTGCGCCCTACCCTGGCACGAATGTCCACGCCGGGGTTCCGTTCGTTCAGCCCCGCGCTGCAGAGGTTCTTCATCGCCACCGTCGTGAACATGATCGGCTCGGCCGCTCTGTTCGCTTTCGTGCTCGTCTACTTCCACGAGGTTCGCGGCATCCCATTGGCCCAGGCCGGCTTCGCCGTCGGGGCGATGAGCTTCACGATGGTGCTCGCCACGCCTCTGGCCGGTTCGCTGTCGGATCGTCTCGGTGCTCGGCGGACCCTCGCCGCCGGCTGTGTCGTCTCGATCATCGCCGGCGGTTGTTACGCGTTCGTCGATTCGTTCACCGCCGCAGTGTCGGTGTCTGTGCTGATCGGCATCGGCAATGCTCTGTGGTTTCCGTCACAGGCGGCTCTGCTGACTCTGATCGTGCCCACCGAGCAGCGCCCTGCGGTATCGGCCTTCCAGCGAGCCGCGATGAACCTCGGTGCCGCACTCGGCGGGGTGCTCGGCGGGGTGCTGGTGAGAGCCAGCACGCTGGCCTCGTTCCGCTGGCTCTTCGCAGTGAACATCGCCACCTATGTGGTCTTCCTCTCCGTGCTGCCCGGCCTGCCCCACGGCCGGGTGGAGAGGAGGCCAAAGCACGAACGACTTCACTTCGGCGACGTATTTCGCGACCGGTTCTTCGTCAGCCTGCTCGTCACCGATGTGGCCATCGCTCTCGGGTTCGGGTTCCTGTGGGGCTTCATGCCCGCCTACGCCTCGGAGCTCGGCATCAGCAAGGTCACGATCGGAATCCTCTTTGCCTTCGGCGCCGCCAGCGTGGTGTTGACCCAGATCCCCACCCTGCGCTGGGTGCGTGGGCGACCGCGCATGAGGTCGCTGGCGATCATGAACGCCTGGTTCTTCGCCGCTGCAGCTCTGATGCTCACGACTGCTCACACCTCGATCGCCATCGCGATCGTGGCCATCGGTGTCGCCCAGGTGTTGGGGGGCTTCGGGGAGGCGGTGCTCGGTGCAGTGCGCCAGCCACTGACATCGGACCTCGCCCCGCCCGAGCTGGTCGGTCGCTACTTCGGGCTGGCCACGATGGTCTTCCAGGTGTGCATCGGGCTGGCCGTCAGCCTCGGTGCCCTGATCATGCAACACTCACTTACCGCCGTGTGGCTGTTGCCGCTGGCGGCGTCCGCGGGCGGTGTGATGGGTTCGCTGGCGCTGAGCCGGCGCATCCCTGCCCATGTGGCGCTCAGTTCGTGAGCGTCGTGCTGCGCAGTATTCGGTAGCCGGCACTGCTCGCCAGGCGAGTGGTGGGGTAGGCCTGGCCGGTCAGCCAGTCCTGCAGTGAGTCGCTGCCGAGATGCTTGTGCACCACCAGGATGGCCTCGCCGGCATCCTGGTCGCTGGCCTGGCTGCTCGAGCCTGCCCAGCCAGCGGAGCAGCATCGAGTGCAGGGCCGCCTTGCCGATGCGGATCGCCGGGTTGCTCCAGATGGTGGCGAAGCGGATGTCGGCCGGGAACCTCGTCGGGGGCGCACACGGTCACGTTGGGCAATCCGTTGCGCTCGGCGTTGGCGCGGCACAGGTTGCGGGCCCTCTCGTTGACGTCGACCGCCCACACCGTGGCAGCGGGGGAGCGTCGGGCCATGGTGAGCGCGAGGGGACCGTTGCCGCAGCCGAGGTCGAGCAGGTGCCCGGTGGGGGCCGGCGGCGGTGCTTTCAGCAGGAGCAGCTTCGAACCCTGGTCGATCCGGTCGTAGCCGAACACCCCGCGGTCCGTCATCAGTACGAACGAAGCGTCAGGTAACCACAGGGTGACCTCGCGTGGAGCGGACTCGGCAGTGGGTTCCTCGTCGAAGTAGTGAGAACCGGGTGCCGTCACGGATCGGTAGCCTTGCATGCGTGGCGTACGCGATCCGCACTTACGGCGACCCGGTGTTGAAGACCAAGGCCAATCGGGTCGACGAGATCGACGGCAAGGTTGCGCGCCTCATCGACGACATGTTCGACACCCTCTACGAATCCGACGCAGGCATCGCCCTCGCAGCCCCCCAGATCGGCGTCCAGAAGCAGATCGTCGTGTGGGACATCGACGACCAGCCGACGGTGATCATCAACCCGGTGGTGGTGGAGAGCGTCCGGAGAGTGGGTCTACAACGAGGGCTGCCTCAGCATCCCCGAGCTCTACGTCGACATCCTCCGGCCCAACCAGGTGCTGGTGCGCGGTCTCGACATCGACGGCAACGAGATCGAGATCGAGGCGGAAGAGTTGATGGGTCGCATGTTGCAGCACGAGATCGACCACCTCGACGGGGTGCTGATGTTCGAGCGGATGACGCCGGACCAGCGCAAAGAGGCGATGGCCGAGTACCGGCGCATCCAGGAGACCCCATCTGCTCCCCAGCGCCGACGCATTCGTCTGAAGTGAGACGGCGCCTCGCCTATTTGGGCACACCCGAGATGGCGGTGCCACCGCTTCGGGCACTAGTGGAAGCCGGTCACGAAGTCGCCCTGGTTGTCACCCGGGCAGACAAGCGACGCGGTCGCGGTGGCGAGACCACGCCCAGCCCGGTGAAGGCCGCGGCGATCGAGCTCGGCCTGCCGGTGAGCCACTCCGTCGACGACCTGCTCGGCCGGGGGATCGAGCTCGGTGTAGTGGTGGCGTTCGGCGAGCTCATCCGGCCCCACGTGCTGGCCGAAGTGCCGATGGTGAACCTGCACTTCTCACTCCTGCCCCGCTGGCGCGGAGCAGCACCGGTGGAGAGGGCACTGCTCGCCGGCGACCCAGAGACCGGGGTGTGCCTGATGCGCGTCGAGGAAGGCCTCGACACGGGTCCCGTCTACGACACGGTGCGTGTGCCCATCGGACCGCGTGTCACTGCAGTCGAGCTTGCTGCTCAGCTGGTGGCCGTCGGAACCGACCAGCTGGTGCGCTGCCTGGCGGTGCCCCTGCCCGAGCCCGTGGCCCAGGTCGGTGAGCCGGTGTACGCGGCCAAGATTCGTCCCGAGGAACTGCACATCGACTGGTCCCAGTCGGCCGAGCGGATCGACCGCCTGGTGCGCCTCGGAGGGGCGTGGACGACCTTCCGCGGCAAGAGGGTGAAAGTGGTTGGGAGCGACCTCGACGCGCCGGAAGCCGGCACCCCGAGTTACGCCGATCTCGCCTCACCGGTCTCCGGGCTCGTGGTGACCCGGGTGCAGCCCGAGGGCAAGGGGCCGATGGACGCTGGCCGACTTCGTCCGTGGAGCACGAGTTCAACCAGGCGAGACCTTCGTATGAGCCGCCACCCGGCGTCGGCAAGAGCCGTTGCCTACCTCTGCCTCCAGCGCATCGAGCATGAAGGCGCCTACGCCAACCTGGTAACCCCCGCCGAGTTGGCGCGCAGCGGCCTCTCGGACCGTGACCGCCACTTCGTCACCGATCTCGTCTACGGCACCACCCGAATGCGGCGGGCGTGCGATGCCCTCGTCGATCGCTTCATCACCTCCGAGCCCCAGCCCGAGATCCGTACCCTGCTGCGCCTCGGCGCCTACCAGCTCGAGTTCGCCAAGGTGGCGCCCCACGCCGCCGTCGGTGAGACGGTGGAGCTGGCGCCCAAGAGGGCCCGGCCCTTCGTCAACGCCGTACTGCGCAATGTGTCGCGCAGCGCGCCGCCCGCCGGCTCGGCGTGGCCGTCCGACGCGGTCAGGCTGAGCTATCCCGACTGGATCGTCGATCGCCTGGTGGCCGAACTCGGCCACGACGATGCCCTGGCGACGCTGGCGACGATGAACGAGCCGCCGCCGGTCACCGAGCGTGCCGACGGCTACATCCAGGACCTCGGCTCCCAGTGGGTGGCGGCAGCGGTAGAAGCCGAACCTGGCCAGGTCGTCCTCGACGTGTGCGCGGCCCCCGGAGGGAAGGCGACGGCCATCGGCGCCTGTGGTGCGGTGGTGGTGGCAGCGGATCTGCAGCCCCACCGGGTCGGCCTGATCGTCGCCAACGCCCTACGTGTCGCGGCTTCCACCGTCTTTCCCGTGGTAGCCGACGCGACACGGGCGCCATTTTCGCCGTCAACCTTCGACCATGTGCTGATCGATGCACCCTGCAGCGGGTTGGGCACCCTGCGCCGAAGGGCCGACGCACGCTGGCGCATCCAGCCCACCGACGTGACCGAGCTGGCGGCTCTGCAGGGGAGGATGATCGACGAGTGCGCGCCCCTGGTCCGCACTGGCGGCACCCTCGTCTACTCCGTGTGCACCTTGCTGGCCGAGGAATCGGTGGACCACACTGTGCCGCCCGGCTTCGATGTGATCACCGATCCGCCCCCGGGGGAGTGGCAGCCCTTCCGTCAGGGGTGGAGGTTGCTTCCCCACGAGACCGGCACCGACGGGATGATCCTCGTTCGGTACCGTAGGAGCGCATGAGCGATCAGACCCTCCTCCTCGCCAAGGTGCTCACCGTCAGCGACGGGGTCGTTGCCGGCACCCGGGTGGACGCCAGCGGGGCCGCCCTGGTCGAGCTTCTGCAGGCCGGCGGTTTCGAAGTCGTCGAGCACAAGGTCGTCGCCGACGGCACCGACAACGTCGCCGCGGCCCTGATCCAGCTCACCAGTGGGTTTGCCGGGCTGGTGGTCAGCACCGGGGGCACCGGGTTCGCTCCCCGCGACCAGACCCCCGAGGGAACCCGCGCGGTTATCGAGCGTGAGGCGCCCGGGCTCGCCGAGGCGATGAGGTCGATCAACCCTCTCGGGCGGCTCTCGCGCGGCATCGTCGGCATACGCGGGCAGGCGATCGTGTGCAACACGCCCGGTTCACCCAAGGCCTGCACCGAGCAGTTGCAGGCCATCCTCGACGTCTTGCCCCACGCCCTGCGCCTGCTGGCCGAAGCACCCACCTCCCATTGACCACCTCTGCGGGCTGGGCCCGCCGGTAGTCTCGCGGTCCGTGCTACGTCTGGTCCTGCCAAAGGGTTCGCTCGAGAAGGCGACCCTCGAACTGTTCGAGGCTGCCGACCTGCCCGTCGTGAGATCCTCGTCGGTCGACTACAAGGCATCGATCGACGATCCCCGCATCGCCGAGGTACGCATCTTGCGTCCCCAGGAGATCCCCACCTATGTGGCCGAGGGCCTGTTCGACATCGGCATCACCGGCCGCGACTGGGTGGAGGAAACGGCCAGCGACGTGGTGAGCCTCGGTGAGCTGAAGTACTCCAAGGCCACCAGCCTGCCCATCCGGGTGGTCGTGGCGGTCGCCGGCGACAGCGACGTGCAGAGGGTGGAAGACCTGCCCCACGGGCTGAGGGTGAGTACCGAGTACCCCGAGCTCACCCGGCGGTTCTTCGCCGGTTTGGGTATCGAGGCCGACATCCGCCTGAGCTACGGAGCCAGCGAAGCCAAGATCCCCGACATCGCCGACTGCATCGTCGACATCACCGAGACCGGGCGGGCCCTGCGCGCCGCCGGCCTGCGGATCATCGCCGAGATCCTGCAGAGCTACACCGAGGTCGTCGCCAACAAGGCGGCCTACGCCGACCCGGCCAAGCGCCACGCGATGGGTCAGCTGATGACCCTGCTCAACGGCACCCTCGACGCTCGCGGCAAGGTGCTGGTGAAGATGAACGTGCCGGGCGAACAGCTCGATGCCGTGCTCGAGCTGCTGCCCGCACTCAAGTCGCCGACGGTCAACCCGTTGGCCGGCGGCGACGGGTTCGCCGTCGAAACTGTGGTCGCCAAGAGCCAGATCAATGTGCTCATCCCCGCCCTGAAAGAGGTCGGGGCCACGGGCATCCTGGAGCTGCCGATATCCAAGATCATCCCGTGAGCGCCCTGTCCGGCACAGTCGTGGCCTTTGACCGCGAGGTCGGCCTGGGCGATGTCCGAACCGATGACGGCACCGTGTTCGGGTTCCACTGTGTCGAGATCGCCGACGGCAGCCGCAACATCGACGTGGGCGCAGCGGTGACGTTCGAGGTGATGACCAAGTTCGGCCGATACGAGGCGGCCCAGGTCACCCGACGATGAACGAACGCGACCAGCGGATCATCGATGTGATCCGGTCGCTCGGTGAGGGCGAGGTGGTCACCTACGGCGACATCGCCGCCGACGCCGGGTACCCGAAGTTGAGCCGGCTGGTTGGTCGCATCCTGGCCACATCAGAGTCGGACCTGCCGTGGTGGAGGGTAGTGAGATCGACCGGCCGCCTGGTGCCCGGACACGAGCTCGAGCAGGCAGGGTTGCTGAGGACTGAAGGGGCGACGGTGAGCAAGGGCCGGGTTCGCGACGCTCCTTCGGGTCGCTTCAGCCTGGGGGGGTGCCCTTGATCTGGACGAACGCGAGGCGGATGTTGGCCAGCGCAGTGCGCAGGGTCTCGGCGTCGGGTCCGAGGCGGTCGCCGAGACCCTCCACCAGGCAGCCGACGGCGTCGATGGCGAGGGCCGCCTGGGGTAGCGAGGGGGGTTCGTTGCTGAGGTGGATGGCCGCCAGTTCGTAGAGCCCCATCACATGGTTCGCGACCACAAATTCGGCGGGCACATCGATGAGGCGGGACCGGGCGTCGTGGAGAGCATCCTGGGCAGCTTCGAGGGCGGACTCGTCGAGTTCGGTGGGTTCGGGGGAGGCGGTGGCATCGCTGGGCACGTTTGGTACCCTAGCGAGCTGACAATTGAAGCGAAGTGGGTCCGCTCCGGCAGTCCCCACCCGGCCATCGCCCATCTGGGTCACAAGAGATGCGTCCGGGTCATCCCATCGCGTAGCATGCCGCCTGGTGCGGTGTGCCCCGTTGTGTTCGGTGGCTTCGCATCGCCAACACAGGAGGGGACACACCCATTGCACAGGAGTGAGCAGCCATAGCACCGCCGCAGCAACCAGAACACCGGTACAACGAGCGCATCCGCGCCCGAGAGGTCCGTCTCATCGGCCCCGACGGCAATCAGTTGGGCATCAAAGCCCTTCCGGAAGCGCTGCAACTGGCCCGCCAGCAGGATCTCGACCTGGTCGAGGTCGCACCCATGGCGAACCCGCCGGTGTGCCGGATCATGGACTACGGAAAGTTCCGCTACGAGGAGAGCCAGAAAGCCAAGGAGTCGCGGAAGAAGACCGTCCACGTGTCGATCAAGGAAGTGAAGTTCCGTCCCAAGATCGGCAAGGGCGACTTCGACACCAAGGTCCGCCACATGGAGGACTTCCTTGCAGAAGGCCACAAGGTCAAGGTCACACTGCAGTTCCGTGGCCGCGAAATGGCCCACCCCGAGCTCGGCTCGAGGATCCTCGACGCGGTACTCGAACAACTCGGCCCGACTGCCAAGGTGGAAACCCAGGCCCGGCTCGAGGGACGCAACATGACCATGGTGCTCGCCCCGGAGAAGAAGGCCCCGCCCAAGAAGAGCGAGGCCAGGGACGAGAGCAAGGACGAGAGCAAGGCAGGACGAGAGCACGCCCGTCGAAGAACCGGCATCGCCGGTCGAAGAACCGGCATCACCGGTCGAGACGGCACCCGCTCCCGAACTTGAACCCGAACCTGTCGCCCAAGCAGCTCCGGTAGCTCCGGCTCCCGAACCCGCCTGACACAACCAAGTTCGCGACACCCGTCACTACAAGTCGGTAGGGACGCGTCGATCAAGAGGGTGGGCCTGCCCACCAGACCCCACAGGACAGCATCATGCCCAAGATGAAGACCAGCAAGACCGCTGCCAAGCGGTTCCGCAAGACCGGCACCGGCAAGCTGCGCCGCCTTCAGCAGAACCGCCAGCACCTGTTCGAGAAGAAGCCGTCGACGCGCACCCGTCGCCTCGCCGGCGAGGTCGATGTGCATCCCGGCGACGCGAAGAAGATCAAGCGCCTGCTGGGCGAGCGCTGAGCCGGACGAGAACGAAGACAAGGAGACGAATCAACCATGGCACGCGTGAAGCGAGCCGTTGGCGCAAAGAAGAAGCGCAGCCAGATCCTCGAGCGGGCGAAGGGCTACTACGGCAACAAGAGCCGTTCGGTCCGCGCCGCCAACGAGCAGGTGATGAAGAGCGGGCAGTACGCCTTCCGCGACCGCCGGGCCAAGAAGGGCGAATTCCGCCGCCTCTGGATCCAGCGCATCAATGCCGCCTGCCGCCTCAACGACATGAGCTACAGCCGGTTCATCGCCGGCCTCAGTGCCGCTGGCATCGAGGTCGACCGCAAGATCCTGGCCGACCTGGCTGTCACCGACGCGGCAGCCTTCGCTGCCCTGGTCGAGCGGCCAAGGCAGCGCTCTGAGCGATGCCGGGCTGAGCCCTGTGCAGCCCGAACGGCTCACCTACTCGAACCCCAAGGTTCAACGACTGCGGCGCCTCCTGGGGCGCCGCAGTGCGCGTTCCGACGAGGGTGTGTTCGTGGTCGAGGGAGTCCGGTCTCATCGCCCAGGCGGTCGCTGCCGGCTGGGAGATCGAGGCCCAGTTCGTCGCCCCCGGTGGCGAACCGGTGGCTGACATCGGCGCCAGTGTTCGACCTGGCCCCGAACGTGATCGAGCGGGTCGCCAGCACCGAGGCGCCTCAGCCGGTGCTGGCTGTGTTCCGCCAGCGGACGGCCGACGCTACCCGCCGGCGCCGACTTCGTGATGGTGGCCGACCGGCATCGCCGACCCGGGCAATGCGGGCACGATCATCCGCTCGGCAGAGGCAGCCGGTGCGCAGGCTGTCGTCCTGACCGCCGGTTCGGTCGATGCCTACAACCCGAAGGTGGTGCGGGCGACCGCCGGCTCGCTGTTCCGGATACCGGTACTGACGTGCGATCTGGTCAGGCTTGAAGTGCCGGCCGGCCTGCAGGTGCTGGCCACGTCGTCGCATCGCGGTGCCGCATACACCGAAGCCGATCTCACGCGGCCCGGTGGCCTTGGTGGTCGGCAACGAGGCCCACGGGTTGGCGGCCGATGCCGAGGTCGACGAGCTGGATCACCATCCCCCACGCCGGCGCCGGCGGAGAGCCTCAATGTGGCCATGGCGGCGACGGTCCTCGCATTCGAGGTCGCCCGCCAGCGGCGGCAGCGGTAGCGTCGCGATGTCAGCGCGATTTCGAGCCCCCGGTGCGAAGCAGGAAGTGCGCATCGCACGCAGACCATGATCGCGAGCCTGCTCGCTGACGCCGCGAGAGGAGGCGATGATCGACGATCCGCGGCCGTCACCAGCCTGGCCGACGGCCCGCGCCCTGGAGACCGAGCTGTCCTCGAGGGCAAGGAAGGGTCCCTTCGCCGAGTTCAAGACCCGCCTCGCCGGGTTGGCGACCGTGGAGGAGAAGAAGGCCGCCGGCCAGGCGGTCAACGAGGCCACCCAGGCTGTCGCCTCGGCCGTCGAGGCCCGCCTCGGCGAGCTCACGGCAGGCGAGCGCGCCGCCGCAGCTGGTGGCCGAGCGGCTCGACCTCACCGAGATCATGTACCGGCCGGCGACGGGGCCATGCCCATGTGGTCACCCAGGCCTGGCAGAGGCTCGAAGACGTGTTCGTCGGCCTCGGCTTCCAGGTCGCCGAAGGTCCCGAGGTGGAGACCGACTGGTACAACTTCGAGGCCCTCAACATGCCGCCCCAGCACCCGGCGCGCAGCATGCACGACACCTTCTACGTCGATCACGGCACGCCCGGGAGCACGGTGCTGCGCACCCACACCTCACCGGTGCAGATCCGGGTGATGCAGTCGACGCCCCCACCGATCTACGTGGTCATGCCGGGGCGGGTGTTCCGTAACGAGACCACCGATGCCACCCACCTCGCCGTCTTCCACCAGATCGAGGGCCTGGTGATCGACCGCGGCATCACCCTCGCCGACCTGGCCGGCACGATCGAGGCCTTCACCAAGGCCTTCTTCGGTGAGGGCTTCACCAGCCGCCTGCGCCCCAGCTACTTCCCGTTCACCGAGCCGTCGGCCGAGTTCGACATCCAGCACCCCGAACGGCACCTGGCTGGAGCTCGGTGGCTGCGGCATGGTGCACCCCAACGTGCTGCGTGCCGGTCGGCCTCGACCCCGAGGAGTGGAGTGGCTTCGCCTTCGGCTTCGGCATCGACCGCATGGCCAAGGAGCGCCACGGCATCGACGACGTGCGCGAGATGTACACCAACGACATTCGTTTCCTGGAGCAGTTCTGATGAAGATCGTCCATTCCTGGTTGCTCGACCTTGCCCCCCTGCCCGACGACGTCGAGGCCATCGCACGCGGTGCTCAGCGACGTCGGTCTCGCGGTCGAAGACGTCGGCCCGTGTGGGTGCCACGGTGGCTGGTGTCGTGACCGCCAAGGTGCTGCGCACCGAGCGGCACCCCGACGCGGCCAAGGTCCATCGCGTCTACGTCGACGCCGGCGACGGTGTCGAGCGGCACGTGTGGTGCGGGGCATTCAACATGAGCGCCGGCGACGTCGTGCCGCTGGCCACGCCCGGCACCGTGATGCCCGACGGTAGGGCGATCGAGCCCAAGCCGATCCTCGGTATCAGCCAGCGAGGGCATGCTGTGCTCGGCGCAGCGAACTGCGCCTCGGCGACGACCACAGCGGGATCATGCTGCTGCCCCACGACACCCCGCTCGGGGTGCCCTACGGCGAGGCTCTCGGCATCGCCGAGGAAGTGGTCTACGACCTCGACGTGTTGCGCAACCGGCCCGACGCTTACGGCCATGTGGGTGTGGCCCGGGATCTCGCTGCCCGTTTCGGCGTCGCCGCAAGCTTCTCGCCGCCGGTGATCAGCCATAGCGCGCCCTCCCTCACCGCCACGGTCGAGCTCGTCGACGGTGACCGCTGCCCTCGGTTCACCAGCGTGGTCATCAGCGGGGTGCACGGTGGGCCACTCGCCGGACTGGATGGCCAGCCGCCTGGCCGCCGCCGGCATGAGGCCGATCAACAATGTCGTCGACGTCAGCAACTATGTGATGCTCGAAACGAACCAGCCCAACCACGCCTACGACTTCGATGCCCTGGGCGGTGGCGGTTTTCGGGTCCGCCTCGCGCCGCGAGGGCGAGATCCTGGTCACCCTCGACGGCGTCGAGCGCATCCTCACCACCGACGACCTCCTGATCTGCGACGCCACCGACAGGCCGATCGGCCTCGCGGGGGTGATGGGTGGGCAGAACACCGAGATCGGTGAGGACACCACCGTGATCGCCCTCGAGACCGCCTGGTTCGAGCCACTCGCCATCATGCGCAGCTGCCAGCGCGAACCGGGCTGCGCAGCGAGGCTTCCGCCCGCTTCGAACGGGGCATGGACCCCTTCGGCATCGACGCCTCCGTGGCCCGCTTCGTGGAGCTTCTGCGCCTCACCTGTCCCGACCTGGTGGTCCACGACGGCGCCGTCGATGCCCGCTCACCCCACTTGCCCACGCCTGTAGCCATCACGGTGAGGCCGGCGCGGGTCAGCGCTCTGCTCGGGCACCGACTTCACCGCTGCGGCGATTCGAACCCTCATCGAGCCGATCGGGTTCGCCTGCTCCCTGCACGGTGCGGACTTGGTCGTGACCGTCCCCACCTGGCGCCCCGACTGCACGATGGAGATCGACATCGTCGAGGAGGTCGCGCGCCACGCACGGCTACGGCCGGCTCGGCAAGACCGTGCCTCGGTCGTCGCTTCCCGGTGGGCTCTACCGCGGTGCAACAGCGTCGTCGCCGTGCTGCGCGAGGTGCTGCTCGGCCTCGGTGTCAGCGAGGCGATGCCGCACCCCTTCCTCAGCGACGGCGACCTCGACCGTGCCGGCCTGCCCCGGGGTCGCGGTGCGTCTGGTGAACCCCTTGGTGGTCGGCGACGACGTGCTGCGCACGTCGCTGCGGCCCGGTCTGCTGAAGGCCATCGCATTACAACGAGTCCCACCGCCGCTTGGGTGCCACGCCTGTTCGAGGTGGGTCATGTGTACCCGCCCAGCGACGATGTGCTGCCCGCCGAGTACGAGGCACTCGGTGTTGTGCTCGCCGGCTGGAGGCACCTGAGGCAGTGGCGGTGTGGCGCGAGCTGGCGGCTGCCATGGGATGGGGCGCCCGACTGGACCAAGGCACGGTGCCCGCTGGGCATGCACCCAGGTCGTTCGGCCACCCTGTCGCTCGGTCGCGAGGTCATCGGGGCCGTCGGCGAGATCCACCCCGATGTCGCCGACGCCTTCGACATCACCGAGAGGGTGGCGGTGCTCGAGCTCGACCTGTCGGGCTGCTGGCCAACGAGCCGAAGGTTCGCCCAGTGGAAGCCCACCAGCCGCTTCCCGTCGAGCGACCTCGATCTCGCGTTCGTCGGTACCGGACTCGGTCACCGCCGAGAAGCTCGACAAGGCGATCCGCCAGGGTGCGGGCGCTGCCCTGGTCGACCTGGCCCTGTTCGATGTCTACCGAGGACCGGGAGTTGCCGAAGACGACGCGCAGCCTCGCCTACCGGCTGCGCGTGCAGGCCGCTCGACCGCACTCTCACCGACGACGACATCGCCCAAGTGCGCGACAAGGTGCAGTCGCCACCGACAAGCTCGGAGCCACCCTCCGCGGCTGACGCTGCGCCGCGCCCAGGTCGAGCGTCGCCTCAGAGTCGGCGGTGAGACGGGATCTCGGCAGGTGCCAACGCCGACTAGTTGGTGGAGAGGTCGTCGGGGGCGTCGGCCAGCCAGGCGAGGCGGCCGCCTTGGCGGCGCAGCACTGCTCGCCACAGACCGTCGGGGTCGGCGGTGAACACGTCGTCTGGCTCGGCGGGTCGAACACCATCCACGCCCCCTACGGCCAAGCTCCTCGTCGAGTTGGAGTCGGCGCCCACCCGGAGTAGCCGCGGAACACACGCAGCGCGCACCACTCGCGAGCGGCCGCACGGAGCCGGATCGAGGGTGAGGTCGACCGAGCCGAGGTCCACCGACCATCTGGCTCCACGCGCCCTTCGATCGGGCTGTCGAGGCGGGCCAGGGCGATGAGTGCATCGAGTTCGACCGGGCCACCGTGGAACAGGTCCGCCGGCGGGCTGACGATGTGCGGCATCCACACGGGACGTTGTCGTCGGGCGGATCTTCGCCGAGGGGGCGGTTGAGCACCACGCCGACGGCGCCGTCGTCGGTTGTGCTCCAGCATGTACACGACGGTGCGGTCGAAGTTGGGGTCGTCGAGCGGGGGAGTGGCCACGAGCAGCATTCCCTTGCAGGAACCGGGGATGAACCTCTGCTCGATGCTCACGTTCCCATTGTGGCGCAACCTCCGCGCCGATGGGTGCTGTCCGGTGGTGAGGCAGCAGCGGAGCAGCTCTACGCCTGACGGCCGATCAGGTGGTTGCATGATCATGCGTAGAGCGTATGATCATGCGTCTATGATCCGAGTCGGCATCATCGGCGCATCCGGGCTACACCGGTGCCGAGCTCCTGCGGCTGGTGCGCCCAGCACCCCGACTTCGAGGTCGTCTACGCCACCGGCGACACCCAGGCCGGCACCCGAGCCGGCGGACCTCTACCCGAGCCTCGCCGCCTCACTACCCCGACCTGGTGTTCGAGTCGTTCGACGCCGAGCAAGTGCGCAAGGGCTCGACCTGGTCTTCCTCGGCCTGCCCCACGAGGCCAGCCTGCAGACTGCGCCGCTGAACTGGTGGGCGAGGTGGGTTGCGTGGTCGACCTGTCGGCCGCGGCCTACCGGCTGAAGGACGCCTCGCTGTACCCGCAGTGGTACGGCTTCACCCACGACCAGCCCGAGTTGCTGGCCGAGGCGGTGTACGGCCTGCCCGAGCTGCACCGCGACGAGTCTGCATGGGCGCCGACTGGTGGCCACGCCGGGATGCCACGTCACTGCTGCCACCCTCGCGCTTGCGCCGCTTGGTGACGGGCCGGGCTGATCGCAGACCACCGGGGTGGTGGTGAACAGCATCACCGGTGTCAGTGGTGCCGGTCGGGCGCTGAAGCACACCTCGCATGTTCTGCACGGCCGACGAGGACGTCAACGCCTACGGCCTGCTCGACCATCGGCACACACCCGAGATCGAGCAGGAAGTCGGCGCGCAGGTGTCTGTTCACGCCCCACCTCGCGCCGATGAACCGGGGCATCCTGGCCACGTGCTACGCACGGCCCGCCCGCCGGTGTGAGCACTGTCGACCGACTCGCTCCTCGCCGCGCTCGCCGACTTCTACGCGGGCGAGCCGTTCGTCGTGGTCAGCGAGTCGGCTCGCCGTCGACCAAGGCCACCCTCGGCAGCAACTCCGCGCACATCACCGCCCGCTACGACGAACGCACCGCCACGGTGATGGTCTCTGAGCGCGATCGACAACCTCGCCAAGGGCGCTTCGGGCGGCGCGTTGCAGGCCGCCAACGTGGCCCTCGGCCTGCCCGAGACGGCGGGCCTCTCCACCATCGGGCTGTACCCGTGAGCGTGCCCTCGCCGCAGGTGGCGGCCGATGTGCTGGTCGCAGGCCCTGCCCTACATCCGCCGCTTCGCCGGTCAGGTGGTGGTGGTGAAGTACGGTGGCAACGCGCTCGCCGGGGCCAGCGACGACGAAGCCGCGCTCGGCCCTGTTCGCCCAGGACATCGTGCTGATGCACCAGGTGGGCATGCGCCCCGTGGTGGTGCACGGTGGCGGCCCGCAGATCAGCGAGCTGATGCAGAGGCTGGGCAAGGTGAGCGAGTTCCGCAACGGTCTGCGGGTCACCGATGCCGAGACCGTCGACATCGCCCGCATGGTGCTGATCGGCCAGGTCAACCCGCAGCTGGTGGCGGCGATCAACGTGCACGGCCCGCTGGCGGTGGGCGTCAGCGGAGGCGGACGCCGGGCTCATCCGCGCCACGGCGCGCGACCCCGAGCTCGGCTTCGTCGGCGAGGTGACGGCGATCAACCCGACGATCCTCCACCGGCCTGCTCGACGAGGGCTTCATCCCGGTCGTGGCCACGATCGGCGTCGACGTCGACGGTCAGGCCTACAACATCAACGCCGACACTGTCGCCGGCGCGATCGCCGAAGCTCTCGGCTGCCGAGAAGCTGGTCTACCTCACCGACATCGAGGGATCTGCGGCGGCGTGGTCGACGACCCGGCCAGCATCATCCGCCAGACCACCCCTGCGACGAACTCGACGCGCTGATGGCCGACGGCACCATCGCCGGCGGGATGATCCCCAAGGTGGAGAGCTGCTGTGCACGCCGTGCAGCGCCGGCGTGCGGCGGGCCCACATCCTCGATGGCCGCATACCGCACGTGCTGCTGCTCGAAATCTTCACCGACGAGGGGATCGGCACGATGGTGCAATGACGGCTCGCACCCATTCGACACCCAGGGGCTGGCCACTGCCCGTTCATGCCCGTGTTCGCCCCGCCGCAGGTGATGTTCGTCCGCGGTGCCGGGGCACCGAGCTGTGGGACAGCGACGGCAAGCGCTACCTCGACTTCCTCTGCGGTCTGGCGGTCACCTCGCTCGGCCACTCGCCAACCCAGTGGTCACCGCGGCCATGGCCCATCAGGCAGGCCGGCACCCTGCTGCACGTCAGCAACCTGTTCGCCAACCCGCAGCCGCCGATGGCGGCGATGCAAGGTGAACGAGCTGCTGCGGGAAGTCGACCGGCCACGAGGGCCAGGTGTTCTTCTGCAACAGCGGCGCCGAGGCCAACGAGGCCGCGCTGAAGCTGGCCCGCAAGTTCGGCGGCCATGGGCGCCATGTGGTGGTGAGCGCGTACGGCAGCTTCCACGGGCGCACCCTGGCCACGCTGGCGGCGACCGGTCAGCCGACCAAGCACGAGCCGTTCCAGCCGATGCCCGAGCGGATTTCCGGCATGTGGCGTTGAACGACATCGACGCTCTCGACGCGGCGATCGACCCGACCGTGGCCGCGGTGCTGCTCGAGACGGTGCAGGGCGAAGGTGGCGTGATCGCTGGCCGACCCCGAGTACCTGCGGGCCGTGCGTGCCCTGTGCGACGAGCGCGGCCTGCTGCTGATCGTCGACGAGGTGCAGACCGGCTTCGGGCGCACCGGCCAGTGGTTCGGCTTCCAGCACTCCGGCGTGGTGCCCGATGTCGTCACGATGGCCAAGGCGATGGGCAACGGGTTTCCCGTGGGCGCGTGCCTGGGCCACGCGTGAGGTGGCCGCCGCTTTTCCAGCCCGGGCGACCACGGCAGCACCTACAGCGGTACGGCGATCGCCACTGCAGTGGTCAACGCGGTGATCGACGAGATGCGCCGGATCGATGCCCCGCGGCTCGCACGCGAGAAGGGTGGAGTGCTGACGGCCAGCCTCGAAGTCGCTGCCGGGTGTCGTCAGCGTTCAGCGGTCAGCGGACTGTTGCTGGCGGTCGAGCTGTCCCCGGGCGTCGACGCCAAGGCCGTCTACACCTCGCTGCTCGAGCGTGGCCTGGTGACCAATGCGGTCACAGCCTCGGCGCTGCGCCTCGCCCCGCCTTTGACCGTCGTCCGACGACGAGATCGACGAGGCGGTCGACGATCGTCGCCACGTGCTCGAGGAGTTGCCCCGTGAACCCACCAAGCCTCGGCACTTGCTCGAGATCACCGACCTCACGCCCGACGAGCTCGCCACCATGCTCGCGTCTCGCGCAGCGCACCGACCTGCCCAAGCCTCTGGCCGGCCAGGGTGTGGCGCTGATCTTCGAGAAGCCGTCGAACCGCACCCGCCACTCGATGGAGATGGCCGTGCGTCCAACTCGGTGGCCATCCCGTCTACACCCGCGGCGAGGAGGTGGGCATCGACGTGCGCGAGCCAGTTGGCGACGTGACCCGGGTGATGGCCGGCTATCACGCGCGTGCTCGCCGCCCGGGTGTTCCACCACGAGGTGGTGGAGCGCGATGGCCGCAGTGAGCCCGGTTCCGGTGGTGAACATGCTCAGTGATCACGCCCACCCCCTGCAGGCGCTCGCCGACGTGATGACGATGCAGCAGGTCCACGGTCGACCTCGCCGGACAGAAGGTCGCCTACGTGGGCGACTTCAACAATGTCGCCCGCTCCCTCGCCGAGGCGTGCGTGCTGCTCGGGGCCGACGTGGCGCTCGGGTGTCCCCCGGGTTACTGCGCCGACCGAGGCCGAACTCGACCGCCTGAACGGGCTCGGCGCCGGCCGGGTCGAGCCAGACCCACCGCCCCACCGAGGCGGTGAGCGGAGCGATCGCGGTCCACACCGACACCTGGACCTCGATGGGTCAAGAGGCCGAGAAAGCAGCCGGGTGAGCGGCCTTCGACGGTTTCATCGTCGATCGGGCGACTGATGGCGGCCGCCGCCCCGGTGCCGGCTTCTACCACTGCATGCCCGCCTACCGGGGCTACGAGGTTGCCGCTGAGGTCATCGACGGCCCCCAGAGCCATGTCATCGCCCAGGCCCACAACCGCATGCACTCCGCTCGCGGCGCTGTTGGCCTTCCTGATGGGGGTGCGAGTGATGTCCTCCAAGGTTCAACGTCAGCAGGCCATCGCCAAGCTGATCGGCAAGCATGCGGTCACCAACCAGCCCCAGTTGGTCGAACTGCTGGCTGCCGGCGGCATCGCCGCCACCCAGGCCACCGTGTCGCGGGACCTGGAGGATCTCGGGGCCGTGAAGGTGAGGGTGCCGGGTGGCGACACGGTGTACGCGATTCCCGAGTACGAGCCGGCTCGCATCGCCCCTGAGGACCAGTTGAGGCGGGTGATGGGGGAGTGGGTGGCCGAGGTGCGCTGTAGCGGCGACCTGGTCGTGCTGCGCACCCCGCCCGGGTGTGCCCACGTAGTGGCCAGCGCACTCGACCGCAGCGGAATCGGCGGCCTGCTTGGGCACCGTCGCCGGCGACGACACCCTGCTGTGCGTGGCCGAGGAGTCGATGGGCGGTAAGGCCCTGGCACAGCCCGACTCAGCGACCTGGCCGGTCTGTCGTGAGCGCCGACTCCCAAGGGGAAGGGGGCAACACCCTCTGGCACGGCCGCTTCGAGGGCGGGCCCGCAGCCGAGCTGATGGCCTTCACCGAGAGCCTGTCGTTCGACCGCGGCTGTGGGCCGACGACATCGCCGGCTCGGTGGCCCACGTCAACGGCCTGGCCCATGTCGGGATCATCACCGATGCCGAGCGTGACTCGGTGCTGGCGTGCGCTCGACGCCGTGGCAACCGAGATGGACGGCGGGCACCTTTCGATTTGTCGCCACCGACGAAGACATCCACACCGCCATCGAAAGGCGGGTCACCGAGCTCTCCGGCGCGGCGGGAGCCAAGCTGCACACGGGTCGCAGCCGCAACGACCAGTCGGCCACCGATGTGCGCCTGTGGCTGAAGCGTGAGCTACTGGGCGTGGCCCGAGCGCGTCGTCGACGCTGCAGGACGTCCTCCTGGATCGTGCCATCGCGGCGGGCGGACACCTACCTACCCGGATACACCCACCTCCAAAGAGCCCAGCCGGTTCTTCTCGCCCATCATCTCCTGGCTCACGGTTGGGCACTCGGCCGCGACGTCGAGCGCATCCTCGACGCGCTGGAGAGGATCGACGTCTCACCGCTCGGTGCCGGCGCGCTGGCCGGCTCGTCGCTGCCACTCGACCCGGACTTCACCGCCGGCCTGCTCGGCTTCGCCGGGCGCTTCGAGAACTCACTCGATGCCGTCGGCTCACGCGATCATGTCGCCGAGGCCCTCTTCGCCCTCACCCTCATAGGTCTCGACCTCTGCCCGCATCGGTGAGGAGTTCGTGCTGTGGACCACCGACGAGTTCGGTTTCGCGAGGCTCGACGATGCCTACGCGACGGGCAGCGTCGATGCTGCCGCAGAAGAAGAACCCCGACATCGCCGAACTTGCCAGGGGCAAGGCCGGACGGCTGATCGGCAACCTCACCGGCTTCCTGGCCACGATGAAGGGCCTGCCGTTGAGCTACAACCGCGACTACCAGGAAGACAAGGAGCCCCTGTTCGACGCGGTGGACCAGGTTCGTCTCGCCCTCGGGGCAGTGACCGGCATGATGGCGACCGTCGCCTGGGTCCCCGAACGCATGCAGGCCGCTGCCGATGCCGAGACGATGTCGGCGACCGACCTTGCTGAATGGATGGTGCAACGCGGTACCCCGTTCCGCGATGCCCACGCGATCGTCGGTGCCCTCGTTCGGCGCACCCTTGCCGGCGAGGCCTCGCTGAGCGAGCTGGTCGCCGCCCACCCGGGTCTCGGCCCCGATGCCGCGGCACTGGTGGCGCCCGGTGTGGCCGTGCAGAGGCGCACCACACCCGGCGGTGCCGGCCCGGCGGCAGTGGCGGTGCAACTCGAGCGGTTCCGCACCCGGCTGGCCGAGCTCCGTGCAGCGGTTACCGGCGACCTTCGCTGAACGCGATGCCACGGTGGTGGCGCCGGAACTGCTGAACAAGCTGGCGCGTCTGCACGGCCGGCTGGCGCGCATCACCGAGGTCGAGGCGTATACGAGCGACGACCCCGCTAGCCACTCCTTCCGTGGCCCCACGGCCCGCAACGCGACGATGTTCGGCCCTCCGGGGCACTGGTACGTGTACCTCATCTATGGGCTCCACCATTGCCTCAACCTGGTCACCGGCCAGGAGGGCGACGGTCAGGCAGTGCTCATCCGAGCGGTTGTCGTCGATCGCGTCGATCCTGGGCTGACTCATGGCCCCGGCCGCCTGACTCGCCAGTTAGGCATCGACCTGACCCTCGACGGGGCAGTGGCAGAGCTCTACGACGACGGTGTGCCACCACCCGTTTCACCGATGGTCACCACGCGGATCGGCATCACCAAGGCGTCCGACTGGCACCGGCGCTGGCTTGTACCCAAGGCCTGATCCGGCGTGATCCCGCGCATTCCGGCGTGGGTCGTCAGCGCCGCCAGTCCACCCGGTGCCCGTGGTAGCCCACCTCGGCCAGCATGATCTCCACACCTCCGGGCCAGGTTGTGAGCCTCAGGTCGGCATGGGTGGCGGTGGCCGGCTCCATACGCAGCCAGCACAGGGGCGATGAGGCCGTGGCAGCCTCGCCGGCGGTGAGTAGGCAGGCGCGCACGGCCTGCCGGGTTGCAGGGGGCAGGTACTGCCACACGATCGAGTGGAAGACAACCGTCGTGGCGCCCAGGGGGAGGGGTCCGGCCAGCCGACTTTCCAGCCAGTCGCCGGCGTCGGCCCGTTCGACGACGAGGGGATGCTGCTCGGCCACGACCAACGCAGCTCGGAGGCGGGCCATTCGTTCGGTCTGGTCGGGCCAGACGTACGACTGGATCGCCAAGGCCCCTTCTGAGGTTGAGGTGTCGATCGGAAAGGGATCGCTGGCCGCCTGTTCGACGACATCGATGAGGGCAGGCATCGAGGGCGGTGGCGTGTCTATCCACTCCGGCCCGAACCTCAGCAGGGCATCGTCGGGGCCGCAGGCTCGATAGGCCGGTGTCGATGCGGAACCAAGGGAGTCGTGACAGCAGGCCCGCCGAGGCACCGACCTCCAGGGTTCGCAGGGGCAGGCCGTGGGCGAGGGCGAGGTGGCCGAGGCCGCACGCGAGCACGACTGCCCGGCCGACCTCGTTGGTCTGCACCTGGCGGGTCAGCCCCGCCGCGAAGTCGGCGCGCCGCCGGGTGACAACACCGAGGAAGTCGTCGGTCGGGTCGCCACCGCTCCACCGCCCGCCGCAGCTGGCGAAGTGCCGAGCCAGTTCCGGGGCCTCGCCTGAGAGCGCCAGGCGGTGACCGGTGGCCAGGTAGCGCAGGGGAATGGCATCGTGCTGGGGGCGCTCGCTGACCCCGTCGAGGAGCTCTCGGGTGACGCCACCCCTGCTGAAGTCGGCTGCCAGACCACGGAGAGTGGTTCCGTACAGGGGTGAGCCGATGTGATCACACGAGGCTGCCTGGCGCTCGATCGCCTCGAGCACGTCATAGGTGGCCTCCATCAGCACGACGGTAGCCACTTGCCGCCACCAATGAATGGGCCCCAATGGATAAGCCCCAATGAATGGACACGGTGTGCTCCTGGCATGGCAACATGACCTCTCATGGATCTGATCGCCGAACTCGTGGCACGGGGCCTCGTTCACGACACCACCGACCTCGCAGTCCTTGGGGCGCGGCTCGACCAGGGCCCGATCGGGCTGTACATCGGCTTCGACCCGACGGCCGACTCTCTCCACGTCGGTCACCTCGTCGGCCAGCTCTTCCTGCGTCGCTTCCAGCTCGCCGGTCACCGACCGTTCCCTCTCGCCGGTGGCGCCACCGGCATGATCGGCGATCCCGGGGGGCGCAGCGAGGAGCGCAACCTCCTCGACGCCGAAACCCTGGGCCACAACCTGGAGAGGATCAAGGTCCAGCTGAGCAAGCTGCTCGACTTCGAGCCCGGGCCCTACCAGGCCACCCTGGTGAACAACGCCGACTGGACCACGCCGGTCACGATGCTCGAGTTCCTTCGCGACGTCGGCAAGCACTTCACCGTCAACCAGATGATCGCCAAGGATTCTGTGCGCAGCAGGATCGAGAGCGAACACGGCATCAGCTACACCGAGTTCAGCTACATGCTGCTTCAGGCCAATGACTTCCGCCATCTCTACGAGGCTCACGGTGTAGAGCTCCAGGCCGGAGCAAGCGACCAATGGGGCAACATCACCGCCGGGGTCGAGCTCATGCGCCGCCGCCTCGGCAAGCAGGCCCACGCGATCACCCACCCCCTGATGGTGAAGAGCGACGGATCCAAGTTCGGTAAGTCGGCGGGGGGTTCGGTGTGGCTGGACCCGGCCCTCACCTCGCCATACCAGTTCCGCCAGTTCTGGGTTCAGACCGACGACGAGATGGTCGGCACCTACCTGAAGATGCTCTCCCTCCGCCCTCTCGAGGAGATCGAAGCACTTCTGGTGGAGCAGGTGGGCGCCCCCGAGCGCAGAATCGCCCAGAGGCTCCTTGCCGACGAGCTCACCGCCTTGGTGCACGGCCCCTCGGCTGCGTCTGCCGCAGCCGACGCAGCCACGGTCCTGTTCGGGGGCGACCCAACCAGCGCATCGGCCGAGGCACTCGCTGTCGTCGCCGCCGAGGTGCCGTCGGTAGCCCTGCCCACCGACATCGACGGGTTGAGGGTGCACGAGCTGTTGATCTCGGCCGGGGTGGCGAAGTCAACCAGCGAGGTGGGCCGGCTGCTCGGCCAGGGTGCTGTGCGCGCCGGGAACCGAGTCCTCGATGCAGATGGCCTTCTCACGACGGCTGACCTGCTCAGCGGTGGGTTCCTCCTCCTGCGCAAGGGGAAGCGGGATTTCGTCGCCGGAAAAATCTCGCCGAGAGGTTGATGCCCGCGATCCGCCGCGGTAACGTTGTCTCTCGCCCCGCAGAGCCCATCTGGGCCCGGCGGACAGGCACCAACAGCTGCTCAGGTGGCTGAGTGCCCAGAGCGGGTTCCGCAGAGCGGACCTCGGCTCCTTGAAAACGGAAGAGAAGACTGAACGCCAGTGCGGGCAGCAACGGATCGGCCCTCGGGTCGAGCTGGATGCTGTCTGTCAATTCATAAAGTCCACGGGGTCCCAACCCTTTGGCAAATCACAGTCAGATCTGGGTGCTACCACCACGAGTTTTCCCTTGTGAGGCATCCAGCTCTAGCAAATCGGTCTAGGCGTCTACCTTCGGGTAGGGAGTCTGGGCAGGTTTTTGTTGGAGAGTTTGATCCTGGCTCAGGACGAACGCTGGCGGCGTGCTTAACACATGCAAGTCGAACGAGGTTCATGATGTAGCAATACATCAGAAGACCTAGTGGCGAACGGGTGCGTAACACGTGAGGAACTTGTCCCGGTCTCTGGGATAACAGTTGGAAACGACTGCTAATACCGGATGACGTCGGAGTCCCGCATGGGGCACTGACGAAAGGGTTACTGGATCGGGAGAGCCTCGCGGCCTATCAGCTTGTTGGTGGGGTAACGGCCCACCAAGGCATCGACGGGTAGCTGGTCTGAGAGGATGATCAGCCACACTGGGACTGAGACACGGCCCAGACTCCTACGGGAGGCAGCAGTGGGGAATCTTGCGCAATGGGCGAAAGCCTGACGCAGCAACGCCGCGTGCGGGAAGAAGGCCCTCGGGTTGTAAACCGCTTTCAGCAGGAACGAAAATGACGGTACTTGCAGAAGAAGGTGCGGCCAACTACGTGCCAGCAGCCGCGGTGACACGTAGGCACCAAGCGTTGTCCGGATTTATTGGGCGTAAAGAGCTCGTAGGCGGTTCGGTAAGTCAGGTGTGAAAACTTTGGGCTCAACCCAAAGCCTGCATCTGATACTGCTGTGACTAGAGTTCGGTAGGGGAGCGGGGAATTCCTAGTGTAGCGGTGAAATGCGCAGATATTAGGAGGAACACCGGTGGCGAAGGCGCCGCTCTGGGCCGATACTGACGCTGAGGAGCGAAAGCGTGGGTAGCAAACAGGATTAGATACCCTGGTAGTCCACGCCGTAAACGTTGGGCACTAGGTGTGGGTTTCAACCAACGAAATCCGCGCCGTCGCTAACGCATTAAGTGCCCCGCCTGGGGAGTACGGCCGCAAGGCTAAAACTCAAAGGAATTGACGGGGGCCCGCACAAGCAGCGGAGCGTGTTGCTTAATTCGATGCAACGCGAAGAACCTTACCTGGGCTTGACATGTAGGGAAAAGCCGTAGAGATACGGTGTCCTTCGGGGCCCTACACAGGTGGTGCATGGCTGTCGTCAGCTCGTGTCGTGAGATGTTGGGTTAAGTCCCGCAACGAGCGCAACCCTTATCCTATGTTGCCAGCGGGTAATGCCGGGGACTCGTAGGAGACTGCCGGGGTCAACTCGGAGGAAGGTGGGGACGACGTCAAGTCATCATGCCCCTTATGTCCAGGGCTGCAAACACGCTACAATGGCCGGTACAAAGGGCTGCAAACTCGTGAGAGTAAGCGAATCCCATAAAGCCGGTCTCAGTTCGGATTGAAGGCTGCAACTCGCCTTCATGAAGCTGGAGTTGCTAGTAATCCCGGATCAGCACGCCGGGGTGAATACGTTCCCGGGCCTTGTACACACCGCCCGTCACACCACGAAAGTCGGCAACACCCGAAGCCGGTGGCCTAACCGTAAGGAAGGAGCCGTCGAAGGTGGGGTCGGTGATTGGGGTGAAGTCGTAACAAGGTAGCCGTACCGGAAGGTGCGGCTGGATCACCTCCTTTCTAAGGAGCTCTAGTTCAATCGATGGCCGGCATTCGTCCGGTCCGGTTAGAACCAGTTCCCAGTTGGTGCACTGGTGGGTAGGTCGAGCGCAGTCGAGTGTCGTAGGATCCGTCCTCCCCTCGATTTCGAATCGATCGATCTTGTCTTCTCTTCCGTTTTGAGGGAGTCGGAGCCCGTCCGCAAGGACGGGCCGAACCCTTGCCCACGGCACGAGCCTCCAGGCTCCGCTGCCACGGCGTGTCAGGTGAGCGTGCTGAGCACGATCCCGACGCCGGAGGTGCCCTTTGAGAACTGCAGAGCAAGCACGAGCATCTTTGTTCTTCCAAGCTACAAAGAGCCAACGGTGGATGCCTTGGCGCCAAGAACCGATGAAGGACGTGAGTGACTGCGAAAAGCTGCGGGGAACCGTCGACTAGGTGTTGATCCGCAGATGTCCGAATGGGGAAACCCAGCACCCGTCATGGGGTGTTACCCCGGTCTGAATACATAGGGCCGGTGGAGGGAACCGGGGGAATTGAAACATCTCAGTACCCCGAGGAAAGGAAAGCAACCGCGACTCCCTGAGTAGTGGCGAGCGAAACGGGAAGAGACTAAACCGTGTCAGTGTCAAGCCTGATGGCGTTGCTGGCGCGGGGTCGTGGGACCATGAGATCGAGCATCAGATCGATCACGGAGTTACCAAGTTGCTGTGTAGGAGAGCGGTTCTGGAAAGGCCGGCCATAGTGGGTAACAGCCCCGTATCCGAAACACACGCAACCTCCGCATGTCATCCCAAGTAACGCGGGATTCCGAGCAATTCCGCGTGAATCTGTGGGGACCACCCCATAAGTCTAAGTATTCCTTGGCGACCGATAGTGAACCAGTACCGTGAGGGAAAGGTGAAAAGCACCCCGGGAGGGGAGTGAAATAGTACCTGAAACCGTTGGTTTACAAACAGTCAGAGTGTCGTCTCCTTACGGAGGCCACGATGGCGTGCCTTTTGAAGAATGAGCCTGCGAGTTACGGTATGTGGCAAGGTTAACCAGTGATGGGGAGCCGAAGCGAAAGCGAGTCTGAATAGGGCGTTGAGTCGCATGCTGTAGACCCGAAGCCAAGTGATCTATCCATGGCCAGGCTGAAGCGGGGGTAAGACCCCGTGGAGGGCCGAACACACGTCAGTTGAAAATGGCGGTGATGAGCTGTGGATAGGGGTGAAAGGCCAAACAAACTTGGTGATAGCTGGTTCTCCTCGAAATGTATTTAGGTACAGCGTCGTGCGTTCAGTCCCGGAGGTAGAGCACTGGATGGGCTAGGGGGCCTACAAGCTTACCGAACCCAGCCAAACTCCGAATGCCGGGACTCCAGAGCACGGCAGTGAGACCACGGGGGATGAGCTTCGTTGGTCGAAAGGGAAACAGCCCAGACCATCAGCTAAGGCCCCTAATTCAGGACTAAGTGGAAAACGATGTGGGACTGCTTAGACAGCCAGGAGGTTGGCTTAGAAGCAGCCACCCTTGAAAGAGTGCGTAACAGCTCACTGGTCGAGTGGTCCTGCGCGGACAATTTAACGGGGCTCAAGTCCTGAGCCGAAGCTATGGATTTCAGCATTTGCTGGAGTGGTAGAGGAGCGTCGATGGTGCAGCGAAGCGGTGGGATAACCCGGCGTGGAGCGCCATCGAGTGAGAATGCAGGCATGAGTAGCGAGAGAGGGGTGAGAAACCCCTCCGCCGAAAGCCCAAGGGTTCCTGGGGAAGGCTAATCCTCCCAGGGTGAGTCGGGAGCTAAGGCGAGGCCGCGAGGCGTAGTCGATGCACAACTGGTTGATATTCCAGTACTGCCGTGTCCACGCCAGGTCCAAGAGCGACAACGTGGGGGCTGCCTTCGGGCGATCCCACCAAGTTGCTGGCGGATAGCTGGAGGGGGACGCAGGAGGGTAGATGAACCGGGGCGATGGTAGTCCCCGGGTAAGCGTGTAGGGGGGTTCCGATGAGAGTTGGAGCCATAACTCTGAGACGTGATGCCGAGCCGCTTCAGGCGAAGTCATCAATCCCATGCTGCCAAGAAAAGCCCAACAGTGAGTTGGCACGGCACCCGTACCCCAAACCGACACAGGTGGGCGGGTAGAGAATACCAAGGCGATCGGGAGAACTATGGTTAAGGAACTCGGCAAATTACATCCGTAACTTCGGGAGAAGGATGACCCTATTAGGGTGAAGGGACTTGCTCCCCGAGCTCGAGAGGGTGACACAAACCAGGGGGTAGCGACTGTTTACCAAAAACACAGCAGCGTGCTAAGCCGCAAGGCGCTGTATACGCTGTGACGCCTGCCCAATGCTGGAAGGTCACGGGGAACGGTTAGTCGTAAGGCGAAGCTGTGAACCTAAGCCCCAGTGAATGGCGGCCGTAACTATAACGGTCCTAAGGTAGCGAAATTCCTTGTCGGGTAAGTTCCGACCTGCACGAATGGCGTAACGACTTCCCCACTGTCTCAACCATAGACCCGGCGAAATTGAAGTACGAGTAAAGATGCTCGTTAGCTGCGGAAGGACGGAAAGACCCCATGGACCTTTACTACAACTTGATATTGAGCTTTGTCCTGCATTGTGTAGGATAGGTGGGAGACTTGGAAGCTGTGGCGCTAGCCATGGTGGAGTCATCGTTGAAATACCACCCTGTGTATGACGGGGCTCTAACCTAGGTCCATTATCTGGATCAGGAACAGTGTCAGGCGGGTAGTTTGACTGGGGCGGTCGCCTCCTAAAATGTAACGGAGGCGCCCAAAGGTTCCCTCAGGCTGGTTGGCAATCAGCCGTCGAGTGCAATGGCACAAGGGAGCTTGACTGCGAGACCTACAAGTCAAGCAGGTGCGAAAGCAGGGCATAGTGACCCGGCCATCACGTGTGGAAGTGTGGTCGCTCAACGGATAAAAGGTACCCTGGGGATAACAGGCTAATCTCCCCCAAGAGTCCATATCGACGGGAAGGTTTGGCACCTCGATGTCGGCTCATCGCATCCTGGGGCTGAAGCAGGTCCCAAGGGTTGGGCTGTTCGCCCATTAAAGCGGTACGCGAGCTGGGTTCAGAACGTCGTGAGACAGTTCGGTCCCTATCCTCCGCAGCCGAAGGTGTATTGAGGAAGGCTGTCCCTAGTACGAGAGGACCGGGACGGACGGAGCTCTGGTGTGTCTGTTGTCCTGCCAAGGGCATGGCAGATTAGCCACCTCCGGAAGGGATAACTGCTGAAAGCATCTAAGTAGGAAACCCGTTCCAAGATGAGTACACCCATGCGGTTAACGCAGTAAGGCCCGTGACAAGACCATCACGTTGATAGGCCGGAGGTGTAAGCACGGTAACGTGTGTAGCCGACCGGTACTAATCGGCCGAGGGCTTGGATTTACAATCGCTCGTGCTTGCTCTGGAGTCCTTGGAGGGCTGCCATTTCCCCATTTGAGGGGGTATGGCGCATCCTTGACAACAAAAGATTTCGGTGGCTATAGCGGCAGGGTCACACCCGTTCCCATCCCGAACACGGAAGTTAAGCCTGCCAGCGCCGATGGTACTTGGGGGTAGACCCCCTGGGAGAGTAGGACGCCGCCGGATTTCGAAGCAACGACGCCCCTTCGGGGGCGTCGTTGTCGTTTTCGCCGTAGGCTTGCGCCCCTATGTCTGAGCAGCCCGGTCGCCCCAGTGGATCCTCTCGTGGTCGACCGGTTGGTGGTGGGCGGCCCGTACGCGGCGGAGTCGCCGGTCGCAGCGCCAGCGCACGCGGAGGGGCCGCCAGCACCGGTGGCACCGCGCGCCCTTCTCGGGCGTCGGGTGCAGGCCGCCCATCCGGAGCGTCGGGTGGCGAGGGCCGACCGTCGCGTCCCAGCCGTGATGGAGGCCAGGGCCGGCCGGTACGCCGCAGCGACGGAGGTGCGGAGGCGGGGCGAGGTGCCCCTGGCCGCACCGGAAGCCGGCCCGCAAGCCGGACCGCCAGCGGCCGTCCTCAGGGCGAGGGCCAGAGCGATGAGCGACGTCCCGCTCGGGGACCCCGTCCCGGAGCTGCCGACCGGCGAGGAGGGCCGTCGAGGCGACGCGACCCCCGAGAGGATGCCGGCATCGAGCGGCCCCGCCGTGATCGTGGCGATCGCCCTGCGCCTCGGCGTGTAGCCCCTCCGATGACCGCCGCCGATCGGCGTGCCAAGGAAGTCAAGGCCACCCGGGCGCCGCGTGAGGCGAAGGAGCCGACCGCCCCTCCGCCCTGGCAGCGTGAGGAGTGGATCGACGAAGGAGCACTGCGACACGAGGCCGAGAAGGCCACCCGGCGTGCCGTCGAGCCTGCGCCTGCCCCCTCCCGGCGGCGCCGGTCGCAGGAGGTGGCACCGGAGGTGGCGGAGTCACTCGTGGAGTTGGCGCCGGCCAACCGCACGGCCCACTACCAGGAACGTCTCTCTGCGGCGGCCGACGCTCTCGACCGGGGGCGTTTCGGCGATGCCAAGCGGATGGTTCAGCCGGTGTTGCGCGATCTGCCCGATGTGGCCTTTGCCCACGAGCTCGCCGGCCTCGCCCTGTACCGCTTGGGGCACTGGCGCAAGGCGGCCGCAGAGCTGGAGACTGCCCGTCGGCTCGACTCGTCGGTGCGCCACCACCCGGTGCTGGCCGACTGCTATCGGGCATTGCGCCGCTACCACGAGGTCAACGAGTTGTGGCGTGAGCTGCGTGAGGCTTCGCCGGACCCAGTGGTCATGGCCGAGGGTCGCATCGTGGTGGCAGGTGCCCTCGCGGATCAGGGTGATCTGGAAGGTGCGCTGAAGGTGATGGAAAAGGCGATGGACGTGCCCAAGAAGGTTGCGGATCACCACCTGAGGCAGTGGTACGTGGTTGCCGACCTGTACGACCGGTCCGGCGATGTGGTGAGGGCACGCCGGTGGTTCACCCTGGTGGCCGAGCGCGACAACGACTTCGCCGACGTGCGCGACAGGTTGAGGTCACTCGGCCGCTGAGTCAGGGCGGCCTCTGGGCACTCCAAACCAGCGGGCACTCAATCCTTGTCACACCCATTTCCTAGGCTGAGGCTCGGCTTCCCCCGCCAACCCCACCGCCCTTGGCGGTGTCCTCACCCACAGGGGAGTCACCTCATGAACATCGTCGTCCTTCGAGGCCGTCTCAGCAGCGCGCCCATCCTTCGCCCCCTCGCCTCGGGGTCGGTGTTGATCTCTCTCGAGCTCACCACCCCCGCCGACGACGGCGCCCAGGTGTCGGTGCCCGTCGCCTGGTTCGACCCGGGCTTCGCACCCGACTGGGGTGCCGGTACCGAACTGGTGGTCGCACGGGGTGGTTAAAAGGCGCTTCTTTCGCAGCGGCGGTATAACCCAAACTCGCACCGAGGTGGTGGCGGCTGAGGTGGTCGAAGCCTCCAAGCGGCGACAGGTGCAGCGCATGCTCGGGCGGATGGCCGACAGGCTGGGCGAGCACCAGGGCGGCGCACTACGCTCCATCTGAAGGCGGCACCGAACCGGTTGCCGCGATACCACGGTCGTGGAGGAACAAGTGATGAACCAGGCTCAGCTGGAGAAGGTCCGAAGCGCAGAGGGCTTCATCGCCGCCCTCGACCAGAGCGGGGGGAGCACCCCCAAGGCTCTCCGCCTCTATGGGATCGAGGAGAGCGAGTACTCGTCCGACGCGGAGATGTTCGACCTCATCCACCAGATGAGGTCGCGCATGATCACCAGCCCGGCTTTCGATGGCGACCGTATCCTCGGCGCGATCCTCTTCGAGGACACCATGGACCGCACCATCGAGGGCCTCGGCAGCGCCGAGTACCTGTGGACGGCAAAGAAGGTGGTGCCCTTCTTGAAGGTCGACAAGGGGCTCGTCGACGAGGCCGATGGGGTCCAGCTGATGAAACCGATACCCGGTCTCGACGACCTCCTTAGCCGGGCGGTGGCCAAGGGAGTGTTCGGCACCAAGATGCGCTCGGTGATCAAGCTCGCCGATCCGGCCGGTGTCGAAGCAGTCGTTGCCCAGCAGTTCGAGGTCGGGCGTCAGATCCTCGCGGCTGGTCTGGTGCCGATCATCGAACCAGAGATCGACATCCACAGTCCCGACAAGGACGCTGCCGAGGGCCTGCTCAGGGAGTCGATCGTGCAGCATCTCGACAACCTGCCTACCGGGCAGCAGGTGATGCTGAAGCTCACCATCCCCTCCGTCGACGACTTCTACACCTCCCTCATCGCCCACCCGTCGGTGCTGCGTGTTGTCGCCTTGTCGGGTGGTTACACGCGAGCAGATTCCATCGCCCGGCTTGCTCGCAACCATGGCATGATCGCCAGCTTCTCCCGGGCTCTCACCGAGGGTCTGTCGGCGAAGCAGAGCGAAGCCGAGTTCAACGCCCTGCTCGACGAGTCGATCGGCGGCATCTTCGAGGCATCGCGCACCTGACCGCCGGGAGACCGGCCCTAGTCGAGGGGCCTCAGCACCAGGCCCGTTCTCAACTTGGGCGTGAAGAAGGTCGACTTCGGCGGCATCAGCAGCCTTTCCGTCGCCGTGCGGCGAATCTCGTCGATGCTTGTCGGCCGGATGAGCACGCCGGCGCTTGCTGCCCCCGCGCTCACCAGGTCGACAACTTGTGCCACCCCGTGCTGGTAGCTGACCTCGATGTCGTGATCGGCCAGGGCATGTTCGAGGTAGGCGCCATCGAGTGCCCTCACCTCGGCGAAGACCTCTGGTCTGGGATTCAGCCACACTCCGGTGCCGTCGGGGCGTACGAGGCAGAGTGAGCCCCTGCGGCTCACCTCACCGGCGAACGCGGGGGTCACCGGGCCGGCTTCGCTGGTGGTGAAAGAAGAGGAGAGGATCTCGAGGAGGCGTTCGACCGGCACCCCGTGGTAGAGGCGGTGAATGGCGTCGATCGACATTTGATCGTCGACCAGTTCGGCGACATAGGTGAGGGTCAACTCGGCGGCGGTTCCAGTGCCACGCCGGGCTCTCACCTCGTCGCGCAGGGTACGGCTGATCGCATAGCGGTGGTGGCCGTCGGCGATGAGCACCGGGTTGGCCCCCACGGCGGCCGAGATCGCCGCCACCCGTTCGGGTGCGGCCACCCTCTCGACGAGGTGCTGCACACCTTGCTCGTCGTGGCACTCGCCGACGACCTCGCCCGGATCACGCAACAGGTCGGTGAGCCCGGCGGTCAGCGACAGGCCCCACACGGGGGAGAGGTTGGTGTTGGTCGCCCGGGTGAGGTCGAGCCGATCGGTCTTCGCCTTCGGAGTCGTGCGCTCGTGGGGGAGCACCCCGTCGGCGCCCTCGTCGACCACCTCCAGCCCACCGAGCACGCCGACCGTGTCGCGCGCCGTGCCCGCAGCGTCGACGAAGCGCATGCGGTAGAGGGTGAAGCTGGGGCGAGGGTCGGACACCAGAGTGCCATCGGCGATCCACTGGTGCAGACGGTGCAGCGGCGAGGTCGTAGCGCTCCGGGCCGTCGCTGTCGCGGGGTACGTCGATGGCGACGATGTTGCGCGGGTGACGGGCGAGCAGGGCGTCGACGTCGGCGTCGCTGAGCACGTCGTAGGGCGGAGCAGCCACTTCGTCGAGGGGCAGAGAGGGCGAATAGCGCAGGGCGGCGAAGGGTTCGAAGCGGGGCACCTGCACAGGTTGCCACCTCGCATGCCAACATGACCAACGATGTTCCCCGTGTTCTGTGATCTCGATGGTGTCGTATGGCTCGCCCACCGGCCGATCCCCGGTTCGGTGCAGGCCATCGCCCGGCTCCGTGCTGCCGGTCATCGGGTCCTGTTCGTGACCAACAACTCGGCGGCCACGGTGGCCGACCAGGTTGGGGCTCTGGACCGTATCGGCATCGCCGCAGAGGGCGACGTTCTCACGTCTGCCCGGGCCGCAGCGCTCCTGCTGCGGCCCGGGGAGAGGGCGCTCGCGTGTGCGGGCGAGGGCGTGGTCGAGGCCCTCGAGGAGCGTGGCGTGGAGGTGGTCTTCGACGGTGACGCCGATGCGGTGGTCGTCGGCTGGCACGTCAGCTTCGACTACGCCGGGCTGACCAGGGCCGCCCGTGCCGTGAACCGGGGGGCACGCCTGATCGGTACCAACGACGACGCAACCTACCCAACGCCCGACGGGCCGATCCCCGGCGGTGGTGCGATCCTGGCCGCGGTGGTCGCCGCGGTCGGGAGTGCCCGCGGAGGTGGCCGGCAAGCCCTATGAGCCGATGGCCTCATTGGTGAGGGCCGAGGTCGGTGATGCTGCCGCTCGCGCCGGGGTGATGGTGGGCGACAGGCCGTCCACCGATGGCCGCTTTGCCCGGACTCTGGGGTGCCGCTATGCCCATGTGTGGAGCGGAGTAACGCGGCGCGGTGAGGTGCTCGACCCGGAACCCGACCTGGTCGGCTGACGATCTCGCCGGCGTGGTAGAGACCCTTGTTACCGAGTGGTAACCAGGGGTATGCTGCTGTTATGACAGCAAACCCATTGAAGCGGATGCTCGACGCCGGGATTCAGTTCACCGAGATGTCGCAGGACAAGGCCGAGAAGCTGGTCAAGGAGATGGTCAAGTCGGGTCAGACCCGCCGCAAGGACAGTGACCAACTTGTTCAGCAGTTGGTCGATCGCGGTCGCAATGCCACCGAGCACATGGCCACAACCGTGCAGGCCGAGCTTTCCAAGCGCCTCGGCCGCTTCGCCCATCGCCTCGACGAGATCGAGGGCCGGGTGGAGGAGATCGCCCAGAAGTTGGGCATCGCCAAGAAGGCTCCGGCCAAGAAGGCTGCGGCAAAGAAGGCGGCTCCGGCCAAGAAGGCACCGGCAAAGAAGGCTGCACCCGCCAAGAAGGCTCCGGCAAAGAAGGCGGCTCCGGCCAAGAAGGCACCCGCCAAGAAGGCTGCACCCGCCAAGAAGGCACCGGCCAAGAAGGTGGCTGCGGCCAAGAAGGCCTGACCAATGGCGAGACGCCAGCGTCTCGACGCCGAACTGGTCCGTCGACAACTGGCGGTCAGTCGCGTCGAGGCGGGGCGGGCGATCGATGCCCATCGGGTATTGGTGAACGGAGCCCTGGCCGACAAGTCGTCGCGTCAGGTGCATGCCGGCGACTCGATCGTGCTCGTCGGCGAGCCCCCCCGGTTCGTGAGCCGTGGCGGAGAGAAGCTGGCTGAAGCCCTCAGCGCCTTCGGGCTCGACGTGGCCGGCTGGCGGGTCCTCGATGCCGGGGCCTCCACGGGTGGCTTCACTGATTGCCTCTTGCAGCACGGCGCCGCCCATGTGGTGGCTCTCGACGTCGGGCACGGACAGCTCCACCCCAAGATCCGCGGCGACGGGCGAGTCACCGTGCTCGAGAGGTGCCATATCCGCGACGCGACAACCGAGTCGATCGGCGGACCGGTGCAGTTGGTCACGGCCGACCTCTCGTTCATCTCGGTGACCCGCGTCCTCGATGCCCTGATCAGTGTGTGCGAGCCGGGTGGCCACCTCGTCCTGCTGGTGAAGCCCCAGTTCGAGGCTGGCAGGGCGGAGGTGTCCAAGGGGCGAGGTGTGATCACCGACCCGGAGATCCATCGCCGGGTGTGCGCCGAAGTGCAAGATGCACTCATCGATCGGGGGTGCGGAGTGAAGTGTTGGGTCGACTCGCCCATAACCGGCGGCGACGGCAATCGCGAATTCCTTGTACATGCCGTCACTCAGCGGCCAGGATTCCCAGCGTGAGCTCGGTGCTGCTGGTCGCCCATCATGAACGCCCAGAGGCCGCGGCCCTGGCCCGCACCGCTGCCGGCTGGCTGCGCGACCGCGGCCATCAGCCGTTCGTCACCCACGCGGATGCCGAACCCTTGGGTCTCCACGACCTCGCTGCCGAACTGCCACCTGGTGGCGCAGACCTGGCGGTCAGTCTCGGCGGAGATGGAACGGTGCTGCGCACGGTGAAGATGCTCGGGGGTGCTGGCACCCCGATCATCGGCGTCAACGTCGGCCTCCTCGGATACCTCACCGAAGTTGATCCGCCAGATCTGTGCTCATCGCTCGCCCGGTGGTTTGCCGGCCCCGATGGCGGAGAATGGCAACTCGACGAGCGCATGCTCCTGGAGATCACCGTGCACCCGGCTGGTGACGGGCGTGTGGCGACATACACCGCGCTCAACGAGGGTGTTCTGGAGAAGCAGGAGTCCGGCCACACGGTGAGGCTGCAGGTGTGGATCGACGGTGCCCCGTTCACTTCGTATGCCGCCGATGGCCTCATTCTGGCGACACCCACCGGCTCGACGGCCTACTCGATGTCCGCCCGCGGACCAGTGGTCTCGCCGCGCCTGAGGGCCGTGCTGCTCACCCCCGTCTCACCCCACATGCTCTTCGATCGCACCCTTGTGCTCGATCCGACCGAGAGGGTCGAGGTGGAGGTGATCGGCCACCGCTCGGTCACCCTCTCCATCGACGGTCAACCCGCTTCCTCCCTGGAGGAGGGGGATAGGGTGTCGGTCGTGCCGTCCGATCAGGTCGCCCGCTTCGTGAGGTTCGCGCAAAGGCGCTTCCATCAGATCCTCAAGGCGAAGTTCGGCCTGACGGATCGTTGAATGCTTCACGAACTACACATCGAATCACTCGGGGTCATCGAGCGGCTCGACCTCGTGCTCGGTCCGGGTCTCACCGCCCTAACGGGCGAGACGGGTGCAGGCAAGACGATGCTCGTCGAAGCGATCAGTCTTCTCGTCGGTGGCCGTGCCGATGCGGCGATCGTGCGCCCCGGCTCACCCGAGGCTCGCGTCGAAGGCCGATTCATCTTCGGCGACGAGGAGTACGTCGTAACCCGGGTGATTCCCGTCGATGGACGTTCGCGCGCCTACGTGAACGGCCGGCTGGCTACCGCCGTCACACTCGCCGAACTGGGTGAGCGGTTTGTCGACCTTCACGGCCAGCACAGCCACCAGAGATTGCTGACTACCTCCGAGCAGCGCGACGCACTCGATCACTACTGTCGCACCGATCTGGGACCCTTGAGGTCGGCCCGCGCCAGGCTGACCGAGATCGATGCCGCCCTTGCCGCACTGGGGGGCGACACCAGAGAGAGGGCACGTGAGGTCGACCTCCTGCGCTTCCAGGCGGCTGAGCTGAAGGCCGCAGGCATCGGTAGTTCCGACGAGGACAGCAAGCTCGACTCCGAGCACGATGTGCTCGCCCGGGCAGTCGAGTACCGGGAGTCGGCGATGGCCGCTCTGATGGCACTGACCGACGAAGGTGGTGCCACCGACTCCATCGGAGCCACCTTGAAGGCGCTCAGCGGGCGGGCCCCTTTTGCGAGCTCGAGCAGCGACTGAGGGCGCTCACCGCTGAATTGGCCGACGTGGCGGCCGAACTCCGTGATCGGGCCGACACCATCGAGGAGGACCCAGAGCGCTTGGCGGAAGTACGCGGTCGGCTACAGCTCCTGCCGCGATCTGAGGCGCAAGTATGGAGACACTCTGGCCGACGTACTGGGTTACCACGACGAGGTCGACGCCCGGCTGGCCGAGCTCGAAGGCTACGAGCAGAGAGTTATGGAACTGGAGAAAGAGCGTCTTGGCGCTCTGGGCGACGAAGCCGCCGCGGCAGCCACGGTCGGCTCCGTACGCCGAGGCGGAGCGGGGTCGCTGGCCGCCGAGGTTCAGGTACATCTGCGTCAACTCGCGATGGACCACGCTGAGGTGGCGGTCGTCGTCGGCGACACCGATCCAGGCGATGAGGTGGCGTTCCTCCTCGCCGCCAACCCGGGGGCACCACTATTGCCCCTGGCGCGAGTGGCGAGCGGAGGCGAACTCGGCTCGCGCCATGCTGGCCCTCCGGTTGGTGCTCAGTGAGGCGCCCGACACCCTGGTTTTCGACGAGGTCGATGCCGGCATAGGTGGTTCGGCCGCCGTCGCTGTTGGGCGCAGCTTGGCGGCTCTCGGCGAGCGACATCAGGTTCTTGTCGTGACCCACCTTGCCCAAGTGGCAGCGCTGGCCGACACCCAGGTCGTGGTCAGCAAGGAGGTGGTTGGCGATGTCACCCTCGCGACCGCCACCCCTGTGGAGGGCGATGACCGCGTCGCCGAGGTGGCGCGAATGCTCTCCGGCCATGTCGGCGGCGAGGCAGCCCTGCGACACAGCGCCGACCTGCTAGGCCACCGCTTGAAGCGACCTCGACAGTGAGCGGTCCGGACCTCGCTGGGGGCGAAGGTTCCGTGTTGCGCAGGGACACCGCAGTCGTCACGATCTGCACCCTGGTATCGCGTCTCACCGGGTTCGGCCGAGTGCTGGCGACAGTCGCGGTGTTGGGTGGCGGGTTGCTGGGCGACGTCTACCAGACCGCGAACCTGATACCGAATCTCTTGTTCGAACTCGTCGCCGGCGGTGTTCTGCAAGCGGTGTTGGTGCCCTCCTATGTCGCGGCCCGCAGGTCGGGTGGCGACCGCGAGATGGGCGAGGCGGTGAGGGCGACGGTCGGGGTGATCCTCGCCGGTCTCGCAATGGTGGCCATGCTCGGTATGGCTCTGTCGCCTGTGCTCGCCAGGCTGATGGTCGCCTCGGAGCCTTCGGCCGCTGTCGCCAGAGAGAAGCTCGACGTGATGGTTCCGATGGTGCTGGTGTTCATCCCCCAACTCCTCTTCTACGGGATCGCCACGGCCACCAGTGCAGCCTTGAACTCGCGCGGCCGGTTCGTGGCCGCCGCTCTCGCTCCTGCGGTCAACAACGTCATCGTCATCGTTGCCTGCCTCCTGTTTCGTGTGTCGCGTGAGGGCGCCGTCGCCGATCTCAACCTCACCCCGCTTCAGTTCACCCTCATTGCGGGAGGCACGACTCTGGGTGTGATCGCTTACGGTCTCACACCCGCAATAGCACTGCGCCGGGCTGGCCGGCCGTGGCGGCCGACCTGGCGACCGGGCCATCCGGCCGTGAGCCTGATGCGTCAGAACTTCGGCTGGGCCACCCTGTCGATAGTTGGCACTCTGGTACCCACCGCGACCGCCCTGGCATTGGGCAACGGTGCTCCCGGTGGGGTGGCGGTGTTCGTCTACGCCTTCGCCTTCTACGTCCTGCCCCATGCGCTCGTGGCGGTACCTGTGGCCACCACCCTCGCCCCGCGTGTAGCAGACCGCTGGATCGCTCGAGATCTCGACAGCACAAGGCACGCAATCGACGACGCGATGAGGCTGGCCGTGCCCCTACTGGTGCTCGGAGGTGCCGGCATGGTGGGGCTCGCCTGGCCGGTGGCCAGGGTGATGGCCTTCGGCCAGACTGCGAGCCAGGGCTTGGCACCGATCGCACACACCCTTGCCGCCTTCGGTCCCGGCCTGCTCGGCTATGGGGTGGCGTTCGTGATGACGAGGGTGCTCTTCGCCCTCGGCGATGTCAGGCGGGCTTCAATGCTGATGATCGTCGGCGCTGTTGTCGGCGTCACATCGATGGCGGTCGCTTCGGGGATGATGGACCCCACGGAACGCGCGGCAGCACTGGCTATCGGCTATGGCTCTTCGCAGGCGGTCGCCGCGGTGCTCCTCGTGAGGCGGGTGCACCAGCTAACCGGATCGATGAGACCTCGGGTCATCACGAGGTTGTTGCTCGAAGCCCTGGTCGCCGCTGTAGCGGCCGTCGCAGTGATGGTCGCGGTCGTGTCGTGGTCCGGGACCGGACGCCAAGACTCGCTGCAGGCTCTACTGGTGGGCGGGTCTTTGGGCGTGGCAGCATTTGGCTTGGTGATGGCGTTACTGCGCCGGCGCCGCCGGGTTGGCAGTGCCCGCTGAGCGGCGCCGCTGGCGCACCGCAAGCAACCTATGAGCAGCAACCAGGATGATCGTGCCGCCCACGGCGTCGAGGAAGTAGTGGTTGGCGGTGACCACGACAGCGAAAAGCGTCAGAAGTGGGTAGAGCACGCCGAGCACTTGCCCGCGACGACCGCCCAAATAGGCCCAGAGCACGAGGCCGCACCACAGTGCCCATCCGAAGTGGAGGCTCGGCATTGCGGCGTAGGGGTTGGTCACTGCCTTGGCTACGGGGGAGTGGTAGGACCACAGTCCGCCGATCGTGTCGAGGGTGTCGATGAAGCACTTGCCGAGGGCCGAGCCTGATGGGCCGAGCACCGGGACGTCGTTGTTGCAGTTCTCGAGACGGGGTGGGGCAAGGGGGAAGGCCCAGTAACCCACGAGCGCCAGGGCGGTGGTGGCACCGAGGAGGTTGCGCATCCGCCGGTAGACATGTTGGCGGCGCATGTAGAGCCACACGAGCAGTCCAGCCGTGATCAAGAAGTGGAGGGTGCCGTAGTAGATGTTCATCAGCCGGATGAACCATCGGGCGCCGATGAACAGTTGCTGGATCGCTTGCTCGTGAAACAGCCCGATCGCCTTTTCCCAGTCGGTGATGTAGCGGGCATTGCGATGAGCCCGGTTGGAGACGCCGCCGTGGTCGGCGACGCTGCGGACGGCTTGGTACACGTAGTAGAAGCCGAGGACGATGACCGCTTCGCGTATCCAGCCCACGCGGGGCAGGGTCGCTGTCGTCGTCGCCGCTTGTTCCTGGGGACGCGCGTCGGATTCAGGCGACGTGCTCACTCGGTCGAGCCTATCCGTCCGATCGTTGGGGCGTGATACCGTCGTTGTTCCCGCTTCCGGGTACGTATGCCTTCGCCATCCAGCAAGTTCCAACTACGTCCGCATGTGTGGCCCCTGCTCACGGCCCTGGTCGGGTGTGGCCTCTACCTGGTCTGGCGCCCTCCCACCGCCGACCTCGCCAACCAGCAGTTCCGCGCCTGGGCCTTCGCCAGGGCACCCTTTGCTCCGTGGAACAACTTCTGGTTCGGCGGCCACCACACACCCGGCTACTCACTGCTCGGCCCACCTCTTGGCTGGCTGGTCGGCCCGGAGATCCTCGGTACAACCGCCGTGGTGGCCGCGACCCTGCTCGCATCGGTGTTCACCCGGCGGATGGTGAGCAGCCAACCGACTCTGAAATCTCCCGGGTGGGCTGCATCCTTGCTGAGCGTCGGTCTGATGACCTCGCTTTATGGAGGTAGGACTGCCTTCCTGGTCGGTGCTGCGTTCCTGATCGCCTCAGTGTCGGCTGCGTCGGTTGGCCGGGTCTGGCGCACTGGCCTGCTTGGCGCTCTCGCCACCGCTTCAAGCCCGGTCGCAGGCTTGCTTCTGGTGCTGATCGGTGGCGCGACATGGATGAGCCGCGCCGTTTCCAGGTCGGTGGCTGCAGCCATGATCCTCCCGTCCGTCGCACTCGTGGGTTCTCTGGCCGTCCTGTTCCCCGATCATGGTGACTTCCCTTTCCCGATCGGTGGTCTGGTCAACGCGCTCGTCGTTGCTGCCCTGATCGCCGCTGTCGGGTGGCGCTTCGCCACCGTTCGATGGGTCTGTGCCGGCTATGGGGCGCTCTGCCTACTCGTGTCTGTTTTAAACACGCCCGTCGGGGGCAATGCGGCCCGATTGTCGGCCCTCGTGGCCCCGGCGATCATCCTGCTCAGCCCGCCGCCGCGCCGCTGGCTCACCCCACTTCTCCTCGTACCCCTCCTCGTACTGCAGTGGAGTCCGGTGTCGCTGGCGATCGACACCGACACTCGACAGACCGAAGCGGATTTCTACGGCCCGCTGATCGATGTCCTCGATGCGCAGCCACACCCCATGAGGGTCGAGGTCGTGCCCCTCGTTACCCATTCCGAGGCGAACATGGTCGGCCGTCACACCCCTCTGGCTCGCGGTTGGAACCGACAATTGGATCGCTACTACAACCCGATCTTCTATGGGGATCCGCTGGACCCGGCCGAATACTTCGCCTGGCTGGTCGACAACGGGGTGTCCGTGGTGGCGATCGCCGATGCCGAGCTCGACTTCGCCGGCGAAGCCGAGGCAACGCTGCTCGAGGACCCGCCCGAATACCTCGAGCTCGTCTTTGCCGACGAGGTGTGGCGGGTGTTCACCGTTGTGCCCCATCCGTCACTCGCCGGCGAGGGGGGCACTGTCACCGACCTCGATGTCTCCACCTTCACCGTGGACGTGTCCTCGCCGGGGGAGGTGGAGGTCAAGGTGCGTTACTCGCCCTGGTTCCGGGTCGCCACCGGAGACGCCTGTGTGAGTGAGGCCGCGGACGGATGGACCGTCGTCAGCGCCTCCTCCCCGGGAGAGATCGAGGTCAGAGCCGGGGTGACATGGTCTTCTCTGGTGGACCGAGACGGCGACTGCTGACATCCGCGCGCTCCGGACTTGGAGGGGTACACTTTGCTCCCGTTGTCAGCTCGCCTGAGACGGAGGATCTCGCCCAATGCCGAAGCACATTTTCGTGACCGGGGGCGTTGCCAGCTCCCTCGGCAAGGGCCTCACCGCCTCCTCGCTGGGCCGCCTACTAAAGCTGCGCGGGCTCAGGGTCACGATGCAGAAGCTCGACCCTTACATCAACGTCGATCCGGGCACGATGAACCCCTTCGAGCACGGTGAAGTCTTCGTCACCGACGATGGTGGTGAGACCGACCTCGACCTCGGCCACTATGAGAGGTTCATCGACGAGAACCTCACCCGCAACTCCAACGCAACCACCGGCAGTATCTACCAAGCGGTTCTCGCGGCCGAGCGCCGGGGCGACTACCTGGGCAAGACGGTGCAGGTCATCCCCCATATCACCGACGAGATCAAGCGCCGCATCATGAGGCTGGCCACCGACGACGTCGACGTGGTGATAACCGAGGTGGGTGGCACGGTGGGCGACATCGAGATCCTGCCCTTCCTCGAGGCCCTGCGCCAGATGCGCAAAGACGTCGGCCGCGACAACCTCTGCTATATCCATGTCACCCTGGTGCCGTTCATCGGTCCGAGCGGAGAGCAGAAGACCAAGCCCACCCAGCACTCGGTCATCGAGCTGCGCAGCAGAGGCATCCAACCCGACATCATCGTCTGTCGTAGCGAGGCGCCGCTCAGCGCCAACCTGAAGCGCAAGATCAGCAACCTGTGCGATGTCGACGAGAACGCTGTGGTCAACGCCGCCGACGCCCGCAACATCTACGAACTGCCCCTGATCCTTCACGACGAGGGCCTCGACACGGTCGTGTGCGATGTGCTGAAGATCGACACACCGATCGACCTAACCCCCTGGCACGAGATGGTGGCGAAGGTCGAAGCGGCTACCAAGCCGGTCAGGATCGGCCTGATCGGCAAGTACATCGAATACCAGGACGCCTACCTGAGTGTGGTCGAGAGCCTCAAGCACGCCGGTTTCCACCACGGGGCGAAGGTCGAGATCGATTGGGTCAATGCTGAGGACGTGGAGGGCCTGTTGGCCACCACCAAGCTCGCGGACCTCGACGGCATCATCATCCCCGGCGGTTTCGGCGACCGAGGCTTCGAAGGCAAAATCGCTGCCGCCGGGTTCGCCCGCGAGCACGACATCCCCTGTCTCGGGTTGTGCCTCGGTCTGCAGGCGATGACTGTTGAGTTCGCCCGCAACGTGATGGGCCTGGCGGGGGCCAACAGCACCGAGATGGATCCCAACACGCCCTACCCGATAATCGACCTGATGCACGACCAGCGCGACGTGGCCGACAAGGGCGGCACCCAGCGACTCGGGGCCTACTATGCGATCCTCGAACCCGGCAGCCGGGTGCACCAGGCATACGGCGAGCCGGTGGTCAGCGAGCGCCATCGCCACCGCTGGGAGCTCAACGCCCAATGGAAGCCGCGCCTCGAAGCAGCCGGCCTGCGCTGTACCGGCATGTCGCCGGACCGGCGCTTGGTCGAGTTCATCGAGCTCGACGATCACCCCTTCTGGGTTGCCACCCAGGCCCACCCCGAGTTCAAGAGCAGGCCCGACCGCCCCCACCCCCTGTTCCGCGAGCTGGTGGCCCACTCCCTCGCCCGCCGTGAGGCCCGCACCCCCAGCCTTCGCGTAGTCGACGACACGTCGGTGGCCTGATTCGAGTGAGCGGTTTTCGCCACCTGGGCGACCGGCTGGTGCATCAGGGACATGTCTGGAGCGTGGCCGTTGCCGAGTTCGTGGCACCCGACGGCGAAGTGTTCCACCGCGATGTGGTGCGCTCGCCTGGCGCTGTGGCCGCCGTACCCCTCTGGTACGCGCCTGACGGCACGCCGATGGTCACTCTGGTGCGTCAGTACCGGGCTCCCTACGACGACCTGGTGATCGAGATCCCCGCCGGGATGCGCGACGTGGCAGGCGAACCCACCGAGGTGACGGCTGCCCGAGAGCTGGTGGAGGAGGTCGGTCTGAAGGCAGGCCACCTCGAGTTCCTGCTTCACTTCTACCCTTCAGCGGCGATGACCGACTCGGTGTTGCACCTGTTCCTGGCCACCGAGCTGACGGCGGTCGAGAGCGAGCAGCACGGCCCGGAGGAGACCCACATGGAAGTGTTCGAGGTCTCCGTCGCCGACGCGGTGAGGATGGTGATCGGTGGGGAGATCCACGACGCGAAGACGATCATCGCCTTGCTGTTGCTCGAGCGGCGGCTTGGCCTGGCCCCGGCCAGTGACTGACGAGCCGGTGACTGACGAGCCGGTGACTGACTCGCCTGCCCTCGGGCTGCCTATCGAGGCGGAGGAGTTCCTCTCCTGGATGGCGAGCGAACGTGGCCGTTCGGCGAACACACTTGCTGCTTATCGCCGCGACCTCACCGGTTACACGATGTGGCTGGCTGGGCAATCGCTCGATGTCGGCACCGTCGACCGGGCTGGGCTCGATCGCTTCGTGCAGGATCGCCGTGCCTCGGGCTCCGCTCCATCGAGCGTCGCCAGGCAACTGGCAGCGGTGCGCATGCTGCACCGGTTCCTTGCCGAGGAGAGCCTGCGAACCGACGACCCGAGTGCTGACGTAGAGGGGGTGCGCGTACCGGCCGGTATTCCTCACCCGCTCACCGAGGCCGAGGTGGATCGGCTTCTGGCCTCAGTCGTGGCCACCGACCCCGTGTCGTTGAGGGATCGGGCCTTGCTCGAGTTCCTCTACGCGACGGGAGCGCGGATCGGCGAGGTGTGTGGACTTTCGCTTGCCGATCTGAGTCGTGAGGACCGGCTGGTTCGCCTGTTCGGCAAGGGAGCCAAGGAGAGAATCGTGCCCTTCGGTCGCAGCGCGGCGGCAACGATGGACGACTGGCTGATCTCCGGTCGCCCCCACCTGGAACCCCGGCGTTGGGCCAGACGTGGGGATCAGGAGGCGGTCTTCTTGAACACTCGCGGTGCCCGCTTGAGTCGCCAGGCGGCCTGGGCTGTTGTCCGCAAGTACGGCGAGCTCACCGGTCTGGCGGCGAAGTTGTCACCCCATGTGCTGCGCCACTCGTGTGCCACTCATCTCCTCGATCACGGTGCGGACCTGCGCATTGTGCAGGAAATGCTCGGCCACGCGTCGATAAGCACCACCCAGGTGTACACCAAGGTGAGCCAGGAACGCCTGTGGCAGGTCTACCGGCAGGCTCACCCGCGGGCGGAGCAGAGATGAGCCGGATCGGGCACCTGGCGAGGCGTTTCTGGGGCTCTCTGTCGCGCGCCGAGCCGAGCTCGGCCGACGTCGACTGGGTGCGCAGCCAGTTGTCGAAGGGGGAGTGGGGGTGCTGGTCGGTGATGGCGGTTCAGGATCGCCGCCATTCGATCGAGGTCGCCCGCCGGTTCGTGGTGCTCGCGCCGGCTGCCGGTCGAGCCGAAGTGGCAGCTGCCCTGCTCCACGACGTGGGCAAGCAGGTGGCAGGGCTGGGCACCTCGAGCCGGGTCGTGGCGACGATCATCGGCCCCCGAACCCGACGCCTGCGCCTCTACCACGACCATGAGCGCATCGGGGCCGAGATGTTGGCGAAGGTCGGCAGCGAGATGGTGACGATCGAGCTGATCCAGGGCCGGGGCCCCACTGCCGGCGCGCTCGCTCGTGCCGACAACACCTAGTCGCCCCAGCCCCAGATCTAGCTTCAGGCGGGGAGCATGCCTATGGCGGATTGGGCGCGAGCGAGGGTGGCTGAGGCCACCTCACGGGCCTTGGCCGAACCCTTGCGGAGCAGGGCCTGTAGTTCGCCGCGATCGGCCATCAGCTCCCGGTAACGGGCTTGGATCGGCGCCAGCAGTTCCACGACGGCCTCACCGGCGTCGACCTTCAAAGGGCCGTACTGGGAGTAACGCCCGGCCAGGGCGAGGGGTGTCTCCCCGGTGCACGCGGCGAGGATCTCGAGCAGGTTGCTGACCCCGGGCTTCTCGGCGCGGTCGTAGCGCACCTCGGTCTCGCTGTCGGTGACAGCTCGTTTGAACTTCTTGAGCACCACGGCGGGAGCGTCGAGAAGGTTGATCAGGCCGACATCGGAGCCGGCCGACTTGCTCATCTTCGATGTCGGGTCTTGGAGGTCCATCACCCTTGCGCCGGCCTTAGGCATCACGGCCTCGGGCAGGACGAAGGTGTCGCCGAAGCGATGGTTGAAGCGGATGGCGATGTCGCGGGTGATCTCGATGTGCTGACGCTGGTCCTCTCCCACCGGCACCGCTTGGGTGTCGTAGAGGAGGATGTCGGCCGCTTGCAGGGCGGGGTAGGTGAACAGCCCGGCGGAGATGAAGTCGTGCTCGCGCTTGGCGGACTTGTCCTTGAACTGGGTCATTCGGCTGAGTTCGCCGAAGCTCACCTGGCACTCCATGATCCAGCACATCTGGCTGTGCTCGGTGACATGGCTCTGCACGAAGACCGTCGCCAAGTCCGGGTCGAGCCCGACGGCGAAAAGCATCGCGGCGAGTTCCACGGTCGCCTTACCCACGGTGTCGGGGGATTCGGTGATGGTGAGCGCGTGGAGGTCGACGATGCCGTGGAAGGCGTCGGTCTCGTGCTGACCGGACACCCAGTTGCGCAGGGCGCCCAGGTAGTTGCCGAGGTGGACCTCGCCCGTGGGCTGGATGCAGGAGAGCACGCGTGTCACGACCGGTCAGGCTACCGACAGTGGGTGGGGGCGATACGCTCCTTTCAATGGCCGTCGACGTCACCACCCCCGTGTTCGAGGGACCGTTCGACCTCCTCCTCCACCTGATCCTCAAAGATCAGGTCGACATCTACGAAGTCTCCCTGAGCCACATCGTCGACGCTTACCTGGTGGAGGTGGACAGACTCAAGAGCATCGATCTCGATGTCGCCACCGAGTTCCTGCTCATCGCTGCCACCCTGGTGGAGCTCAAGGCCCGCCGTCTGCTGCCCGGTCGCGACGAGATCGATCTCGACGATGAGCTGGCCCTGTGGGAGGAACGCGACCTTCTTCTCGCTCGCCTGCTCGAGTGCAAGACATTCAAGGACTTGGCCAAGGTGCTCAATGGGCTCGCCGATGAGGCCGACCTCTCCTTCCCGCGGCTGGCCGGCGCCGATGAACGCTTCAGCGATCTGCTTCCCGACCTTCTGGAGGGAGTGTCGCCGCGGCGTATCCACAAGGCCTACCTCAGTGCGATCACCCCGCGACCGACACCTCGAATCGACCTCTTCCATGTCGCTCCGATCCGGGTCAGTGTGGCCGATGCCGTCGCCGAACTGATCGATGAACTGCCCCGTGCCGGGCGGATATCCTTCCGCCGGCTCACCGACGGACTCGTCGACAGGCTGGAGATCATCGTTCGCTTCCTGGCTGTGCTCGAGCTGTTCAAGCAGGGTCTGGTCGAGCTCGACCAGACCGAGCGGTTCGGCGACATCGAAGTGGTCTGGACAGGTGGCGACCTCGCCCCAGTCGGTGCCCTCCCGATCGACGACTACGAAGGATGAACCCCATCGTGAGTGAAGACCCGTCCCCGGCCGGCCGACTCGACGCGGACACCGTGCGCGCGGTCGAGGCCATCGTGATGGTGGCAGTCGAGCCGGTTCCCGCCGAGCAACTCGCCCAACTGCTCGAGCAACCGGTGGCGCTCGTCGAGAAGCTGTGCCGCGAACTGGCGGCCGCCTATACAGCAGCGGGCCATGGCTTCGAGCTGGTGAAGGTTGCCGGGGGCTGGCGCTACCAGAGCCACGCCGACCTGTCGCCCTACGTCGAGCGTTTCCTGCTCGACGGCCAGAGGGCGCGCATGAGCGGGGCCGCACTCGAGACGTTGGCGATCATCGCCTACAAGCAACCCCTGTCGCGGTCCCAGATCGCCAGCATTCGCGGCGTCGATCCAGATGGCGTGCTGCGCACCCTCACGGCCCGCGGCTACGTCGCCGAGGTGAGCCGCGACCCGGGTCCCGGCCAGGCGATCCTGTACGGCACGACGGCGTCCTTCCTGGAGAAGCTCGGCCTGGCCTGTCTGGCCGATCTGCCACCCATCACCCAGTTCGTGCCCGGCGCCGAAGTGGTCGAGGCGCTCGAACACGGCCTGCGCATCGATCCGTCCGCCGATCCCCGTGGCTGATCACCATGTCTGATGCCGTGGCCGGTCACTGTGTCTGATGACGGGCGCCCTGGGGGGCGCACACCGGAGCCGCCCCTGTGGGAGCAATGGGCGGCACGCTCGGCCGAGCTGCCCCAGGGCGAACGCCTGCAAAAGGTTCTCGCCGTCCGCGGGTGGGGGAGTCGGCGTGTCTGTGAGGAACTCATCGCCGAAGGTCGGGTGAGTGTGAACGGCGAGGTCGCCGTGCTCGGCCGCCGGGTGGACCCCGACGTCGACCTGGTCGAGGTGGATGGAGCCCCTGTGGGGGTGAAGCCCGGCCTGGTGCACTACCTGCTCAACAAGCCCGTTGGGGTTGTCACCACCGCCAGTGATCCCCAAGGGCGGCCCACCGTGGTGGATCTCGTTCCGGGCGAGCCGAGGGTGTACCCCGTGGGCCGCCTCGACGTGGAAACCGAGGGCCTGCTGCTTGTTGACCAACGACGGCGACCTCGCCCACCGCCTCGCCCACCCCAGCCACGGGGTGGAGAAGGAGTACTTGGCCGAGGTGGAGGGCACCGTCGGCGGGGGCGCCCTGCACCGTTTGCGCGAAGGGGTCGAGCTCGAAGACGGCGTCACGGCACCGGCGAAGGTCTCCCAACCCGAACCAGGGGTGCTGCGGATCACCATCCACGAGGGGCGTAACCGTCAGGTGAGACGGATGTGCGAGGCGGTAGGTCACCCCGTCACCCGCCTGGTTAGGGTGCGTATCGGGCCGCTCCGCGATGCGCAACTCCGCCCCGGGGATTGGAGAGCACTGGACCTCGACGAGATCAAGGCCCTGAGCGAAGCGGCTGCTGGGAAGGCCCGCCGGGTACGCTGAACGGTCGTGTCAACCAAGCGTCGGGCGAACGTCGTGGGCCTCGGGCTAATCGGTGGGTCGATCGCGCGTGCGCTCACCGAACGTGGCTGGCACGTCACCGGCAATGATCAAAGCGTCGACAGGGCGGAGACGGCGCTCCGGCGTGGCTTCATGGCCGCTGTCGGGCTCGATCCCGACGCCGAGATCACCTTCGTGGCCACCCCGGTGCTCACCCTCGTCGACGAGGTCGGCAAGGCCTTGAGCGAGACCAAGGGGCTGGTCACCGATGTTGGGAGCGTCAAGGCGGCAGTAACGGCGGCGATCGATGATCCGAGGTTCGTCGGCGGCCACCCGATGGCCGGCAGCGAGCTCGAAGGTATCGACGGTGCCGACGCAAGCATGTTCCAGGGCGCGGTGTGGGTGCTCACCCCATCGCCCACCACCGCCGACACCAGCTTCAGCGCAGTCGCGGCGGTGGTGGTCGAACTCGGCGCCGACGTCGTCGCCCTGTCGGCCGACCGCCACGACCAGACCGTGGCTGTCATCAGCCATGTGCCTCACCTCACCGCCGCCACCCTGATGGGCCTGGCCAGCGACCGGGCGGAGGAGCACGCCGCCCTGCTGAGGCTGGCCGCCGGTGGGTTCCGCGACATGACCCGCATCGCCAGCGGCCAGCCCAACATCTGGCTCGACATCTGCGCCGAGAACCGTGACGCGATCCTTTCCGCGCTCGACGGCCTCATCGACGGGTTGCAGGGAATGCGCCGGGTGGTACAGACCGACGACCGGGCCGAGCTCTATCAGAGGCTGGCCCATGCCCGCGACGCCCGCGCCAACCTGCCGGTCAGGGGGACCCAGCCGGGCGAGCTGGCCGAGGTGAGGATCCCCATCCCCGACCGGCCCGGAGCTGCTGCCGAGGTGTTCACCCTCGCCGCCGAACTGGGAGTCAACATCGACAGCTTCGAGGTCGTCCACAGTGTCGAGGGCAACCGCGGCGTGGCCGTAGTGCTCGTCGAGGCATCCGTGGCCGAGATGTACCGCGGTGGGCTACTGGCGCGCGGGTATCGACCCTCTTTGCAGAGGCTGAGCTGATGGTCGCCTTCTGATGGACGTCTATCGCGTCGCCCCCCTAGGGGTACCTATCGATGCAGTGGTCGACGTGCCGGGTTCGAAGAGCGTTGCCAACCGGGCCTTGGTGTGTGCCGCCCTCGCCGACGGCGAGACCCTGCTCACCGATGTACCCGACGGCGACGACACCGAAGCAATGCTCGACTGCCTCACCCGGCTCGGGCTCGAAGTCGAGCGCAGCGGTACCGCGGTCAGGATCGCCGGTGGGCTCGGCAAGTTCCGGCGTGGTCCGCTGACCCTGCCCACCCGGCTCGCCGGCACCACCTCGCGCTTCATCACCGCCGTCGCCGCTCTCGGGCCGGGCCCTTACACCATCGACGGCCTCGATTCGCTTCGCCGCCGTCCGATGGCGCCCCTCCACGAGGCGCTGGTCGCTATGGGAGCGATCGTGGAGCCATCCGGTGCACCCGGTCATCTTCCCGTCACCATTCAGGGCCCCTTCGACGTAACGGTCGACGAGGTCCACCTGCGCGGCGACATCAGCAGCCAGTACCTGACGGCACTGATGCTCGTCGCCCCCTACATGCCCGACGGTCTGCGCTTCGTGCTCACCACTCCTTTGGTGTCGCGGCCCTACGTGCAACTCACGGCGGCCGTGATGGAGGCATTTGGGGTACCGGGGGTGGAGATGGGCGACCGGATCATCTCCGTGCCGGCCGGCCGCTATGTGTCACGGTCGTACGCCGTGGAGCCCGACGCCAGTTCGGCGAGCTACCCACTGGCCGCGGCGGCAATCTGCGGAGGCACCGTGAGGGTGCCCGGCCTCACCGACGCTTCGACTCAGGGTGACGCGGCCTTCTGCCACGTCTTGGCCCGGATGGGCTGCGAGATCACCCAGGACGGCTCGGGCACCACGGTCACCAGGCGCGGCAGGCTGCGCGGCATCACCATCGATCTGTCCGACCTGTCCGATCTGGTCCCCACGCTGGCGGTGGTAGCAGCCTTTGCCGACGAGCCCACCGACATCCACGGGGTCGGGTTCATCCGCAACAAGGAGAGCGACCGGCTCACCGACCTGTGCGCCGAACTGCGCAAGGCGGGGATCGACGCCGACGACAACCCCGACGGGATGGTCGTCAGGCCGAGCAAGCCCCACACCGCCACCCTGGGCACCCACCAGGACCACCGGTTGGCGATGGCCTTCGCCCTTGTGGGCCTCGGCGCCAGCGGGATCATCGTCGAGGACCCCGACGTGGTGGCGAAGAGCTGGCCCGAGTTCTGGACGATGATCGAGAGCCTGAGGTGATCCATCCGTCTGCAGGGCAGGTTCGAGAGGAATCCGGCGACCGGCCGGAGGTGGCTGCATTCGACGTCGACGGCACCCTCACCGTGCGCGACTGTGTTCGTCCCTTCCTGGTGAGGGTGGGCGGTTGGGGTGGGATCGCCCGGGCGCTTGCCCGCAAGCCAGCGGCAACCCTTGGTGCCGCAGTACACCGTGACCGGGATCGCTTCAAGGAACTGGTCGTCGGCGGAGTGCTGCGCGGTCGCAAGGTGGCCCAGGTGGAGGAGCTCGGTGAGCGCTTCGCCGAGACGGTTCACGAAGCCTGGCTGAGGCCCGACACGATGGCTCGGTTGAGGTGGCATCAGCTAATGGGTCACCGGATCGTGCTCGTGTCCGCTTCGCTAGGGACCTACCTGCGCCCTCTCGGTCGCCGACTCGGGGTCGACGCCGTCCTGTGCGCCGAACCCCTGCGCCTCGGCGACGAGTTCGGCGACGGGCTCGACGGGCCCAACTGTCGAGCCGCGGAGAAGGTCCGTCGGCTCAATGACTGGCTGGCCGCCGGCAATCTTGCGGACGCCACCGTGTGGGCCTACGGCGACAGCGCCGGGGATCGTGAACTGCTCGCCCGGGCAGACCGTCCCCTGTTTGTGAAGAATGCCGAGGTGCCGGTGTCGCCGTTAGGTTTCCCGCCGTGATCCGCGGGCTGGTCAGGGAGGCACGGCCCAAACAGTGGGCCAAGAACGTCCTTCTGTTCGCGGCCCCCGGGGCCGCCGGTGTGCTCGACAACATGTCGTCGCTCGGCCGCACCCTGCTGGCCTTTGTCGCTTTCTGCCTCGCCAGCAGCGGCACCTATTTCTGGAACGACATCCACGACGTCGAGTCGGACCGCCATCACCCGACCAAACGCGAACCGCCCGATCGCCGCCGGCGTTGTACCCCTCGGTGTCGCCAGGTGGGTCGGGTCCCTGCTGGTCGTCGCCGGGGTGGGGCTCGGGTTTGCCCTCGGTTGGAAGTTCGGGGTTGCAGTTTGTGGTTACGTCGCCATCACCACCCTCTACAGCATGGTGCTCAAGCATGTCGCCGTCGTCGACCTCGTGGCGGTCGCTGCCGGTTTCGTGATGCGTGCGATCGGCGGTGCGGTCGTCACCGACGTGAAGATGAGCACCTGGTTCGTGCTCTGCATCTCGTTCGGGTCCTTGTTCATCGTCACCGGAAAGCGCTACGCGGAGTTGCGCGAGCTCGGCGACGCCGGCCACATCCGCCAGACCCTCGACGACTACACCCTCGGATTCCTGCGCACAGTCTTGTCGGTCAGTGTCGGGGCGACCCTCGTCTCCTACTGCGTCTGGGCCCTGGAGCGACCCGAGATCTCAGGCACGAGCTGGCCCTTCTACGAGCTTTCGATCGTGCCGATGCTCACCGCCCTCCTGCGCTACACCCTGATCCTCGAGCAGGGCCACGGTGCCGCACCGGAGGAGATCTTCGCCGCCGACCGCACCCTGCAGGTGCTCGGTGTGGTGTGGGCAGTGGTCTTCGGGCTCGGCGTGTACGTAGGGTGACGGGGATGATGAGATCGTTCGAGGAGGTCGTCGCCCTGGTGAGCGACGTCGAAGGCTGGATGAGCCGCGACCAGGCGGAGCGGCTCTTCCGCGCAGCGGCGTCCACCCGACCGGGCGACCAGATCGTGGAGATCGGTTCCTTCCGTGGCCGCAGCACGATCGTGCTGGCCAGCGCCGCCCCCGAGGGTGTCGCTGTGGTGGCGATCGACCCTCACGCGGGCAACGACCGCGGCCCCCAGGAGATCGACGGCTTCGTTGCCGAGGCCGCTACCGATCACGAGGTGTTCAGTCAGAACCTCGCCACGGCCGGCGTGGCCGACCGGGTCCGGCATGTGAGGGCGTTCAGCAACGAGGCCCACGAACAGGTCGAGGGCGAGGTGGCCGTGCTCTACATCGACGGTGCCCACCGCTACGGTCCTGCCCTCGCCGACATCCGCGATTGGGGTGCCCGGGTCTCACCCGGAGGCACCCTGCTGATCCATGACTCTTTCTCCTCGGTCGGGGTCACCCTGGCGATCCTGCGTGAACTCGTCTGCGGCTCCCGGTTGCGCTACGTGGGCAGGTCGCGCAGCCTCACCGAGTACCGCGCCGACCTCGATGGCGCACCCCGGAGCCGAATGCTCAATGCCCTGCGCCAGCTCGCCCAGCTGCCCTGGTTCGCCAAGAACCTGGCGGTGAAAGTGATGATCAGCGCCAAGCTCGGTGGGGTGCTGAAGCGGGTCACCGGTCGCGACCCGGAGTGGCCTTACTGATGCAACCCCACGCCTCTCGTCTCACCGGGTGGGGCCGCACCTCGCCCTCGGTCGCCAACGTCTTGGAGCTCCCCACCCACGAAGTGCCTGCCGCTCTGGCCGAGGTTGGGCAGCGTGGGGCCCTGGCGCGGGGCCTCGGGCGCTGCTACGGCGACGCCGCCCAGAACGGTGGCGGGCTGGTAGTGCACCCCCTGGCCTCGGCCCACCAGGCGATCATCGACACCCAGCGCGGCACAGTCACCGTGCCGGCCGGGGTGAGCATCGACGAGCTACTGGAGGTGCTCGTCCCCCGGGGCTGGTTCGTTCCGGTCACCCCCGGAACCCGCTTCGTGACCATCGGTGGGGCGATCGCCAGCGATGTCCACGGTAAGAACCACCATGTCGAGGGTTCCTTCGGCAACCATGTCGAGTCCCTCACCCTGCTCCTGGCCGACGGGTCGCAGGTGGTCATCGGGCCCGAATCGAATCCCGAACTGTTCTGGGCGACGGTTGGCGGGATGGGCCTCACCGGCGTGATCCTCGAAGCCACATTCCGCCTGATACCGATCGAGACCAGCCAGATGTCGGTGGACACTGAGCGCCTTGCCGATCTCGATGCCCTGTTCACGGCAATGAGCGAGGGCGACGACAACTATCGCTACAGCGTCGCCTGGATCGACCTGATGGCCAAGGGAAGCCAGCTCGGTCGCAGCGTGCTCACCCGCGGCGACCATGCACGGGTCGACCAGTTGGGGCCACGCCACGCTCAAAACCCCTGTGCCTACGGGCCACGAGTACAACTACTGATACCTCCTCTGGTGCCGCCAATGGGAGTCCTCAACCGGCTCACGGTCGCTGCCTTCAACGAGCTCTGGTATCGCAAGACGCCCCGCCACAAGAAGGGCGAGCTGAAGAGCATCGCCTCCTTCTTCCACCCCCTCGACATGGTGATCGCACTGGAACCGCCTGTACGGCAACCGCGGTCTTGTGCAGTACCAGTTCGTCGTCCCGTTCGGGCAGGAGGCGGCGATGCGTACGATCATCGAGAGGCTTTCCGGTGGTGGCGTCACCAGCTTCCTCGCTGTGCTCAAACGAATGGGACCAGGCAACCCGGCACCCCTCGGCTTCTCCACCCCGGGCTGGACGCTGGCGCTCGACGTTCCCGCCGGCTCGCGTGGTCTCGCCGGTCTGCTCCACGAACTCGACGGGATCGTCCTCTCTGCGGGTGGCCGTCACTACCTGGCCAAGGATGCTGTCACCACACCCGATGTGATCCGCCGTGGCTACCCTCGGCTCGCCGAATGGCAGGCGGTGCAGCGAAAGGTCGACCCCCACGGCAAGTGGCAGAGCGATCTCGCCCGCCGCCTTTGCCTCACATCTCCAGCTATCGCCCCCCAGGAGGGATCTTCGTGAACAACGCCGTGGGTGAAGCCCAGACCATCTTGCTGCTCGGCGGCAACAGCGAGATCGGGGTGGCGGTGGTGAGGGCAGCGATCACGCCCGCGACGCGCACCGTCGTGCTGGCGTGCCGCAACACGACCGCCGGCGACGAGGTCGCCGCCACCTTGAGGTCGGATTCTCTGGTGGTGGAGGTGGTCGCTCTTCGACGGTGCCGAAACCGGTACCCACCAGCCATTGATCGACTCCCTCGCCGCCCGCCACGGAGACCTCGACCTTGTGATCGTCGCCTTCGGTGTGCTCGGTGATCCCGATGCCACGCGTACCAGCGTCGCCGAAGCAGCCGCGTTGGCGCAGGTGGACTTCACCGGCACCATGACGGCGATCATCGCCGCCGGGGAAAGGTTGAGAGCCCAGGGGCACGGCACCATCGTGGTGTTCAGCAGTGTGGCCGGCGAGAGGGTGCGCAATTCGAACCCCGTGTACGGCGCCACCAAGGCCGGCATCGACGGCTTCTGCCAGGGCTACGGCGACTGGCTGGCTCCTCAGGGTGTGCGCATGCTCGTGGTCAGGCCCGGGTTCGTTCACAGCGTCAATGACCAAGGGCATGAAGGCGGCACCCTTCGCCACCACCCCGCAGAAGGTCGCCGAGGTGACGGTGAAGGCGCTTGGTTCCGGCCGCCGCACGGTGTGGGCGCCGCCCATCCTGCGCCCGGTGTTCTCCGTGTTGCGCCACCTACCCGGTCCGGTGTGGCGCCGCCTGCCCCTTGGCTGACCTGTCAGTCGCCGCGACGCTCTTCTTGGGCTTCGATCGTCGCCTTGCGTTCGGGGCCGATCCCGAGAGTGGAGGGGTCGATGCCGTCGCCCTCGGCACAAGCCCTGTAAAGCAGCACCAGGGCGTCGGCGAAGCTCTCCGACCAGGCAGAAGTTGTCGGCGACCACCTGATTGGGTTCGGTGGAGCGGGACTCCTTCGAGATGTTCGGCTCGTACCAGCCGGTCCAGTAGTTGGTGAGGATCAGCCAATCTGCTGAGGCGACGTCCTCGGCGAGGCCGGAGTCGGGAAGGTCGGCAAGGCCGGGGTCCATCTCGATGAAGTAGGTGGCCGGCTCGAGATCGGGGAAGAGGTGGTAGAAGACGACGTCGCTGTAAACGGTTCGACTGAGATCCGCCGGGCCGACGAAGAGCCTCTCACCAGCCGTGACCATCGAGTCGAGAAGGTCTACTGCGGCTTGGGCTGAGCTCTGCAAGGCCGGGTTTGGCAGGTAGAAGTTCCTGTCGGCGCGGCTCACCTCATACCCGCCGGGCAGATCGCCGGCCGACACACGCGCCGCTGCAAGGTAAGAGCGGTAACTGTAGAAGGGGCACACAACCATGAACACGACGGCGATGACCGCCGTGGGGGCAAGGGCTCTCACCCGGACATGCACGGCCGGTCGATGGCGGACCCACTCGGCGACGAGAGCAGGGAGCAACGAAAAACCCACCGAGCAACCCCAGGCGAGGTGAGTGCTGTCGGGTCTCTGTAAAGCCTGCCCGGTGAGCCCGAGTCCGAACAGGCCGGCCGCGGCGAGCACCATTAGGCGTTCGCTACCACCTCGGCGCCGCCACCACCACCAGGCGGAAAACGGAACCGCCACATTGACGATGATCACCGCGAAGAACCAGAAGAACAATTGGTGAGAGGCCGAGAACGCGGGTAGGCGCCACCAAGGGGCGTCGAAGGGCTTCTCGTTCAGCGACTGGAGTGCTCCATCGAGGTAGGACCAGCTCGGTGGTCGGGGGAGGCTTCGCCCGGGGCGGAGGCGCACCAGGGGGTCGCCGACCATGCCCTGCCAGGCGGTTGGCACACCCACCATGGCGAGGTGCACCCACATCGGGATCAACCCCACCAGAGCGCCGGCGACAGGCACCCAGCTGAAGCGGTGGCGCCACCACAAGAATGCCCAAACAAGGGCGAGGGCGATGACCAGGTCGGGGCGCAGCGACAGGGCCAGCCCGACCAGGCCACCTGCTCCGACCAGGGTGAGGGCTTGGGATCGACCCTCCAGGTGGAAGGCCCTCAGCCCGAAGATGATGCTCCACAGACCGAGGGCGATGGCGCCGGGCCAGGCGAGGGCGGCGAGACCGCTGGGGATCAGCACCAGGATGGTCATCGTCGCCGCTGCGGTTGTGGCGACGCGGTAGCCCCACGGCCGGCACAAGGTGAAGATGGCGCCGACACCGAGTCCGTGCTGGAGGAGGCCCACCACCCGCTGGCTGTCGAGCGAGGTGCCAAACAGCTTGAACCAGCCGGCGAGGAAGTGGATCGACCCGGGGCCGTAGAGGTGGAGGTAGTCGCGGTTGGGCAGGTCGCCTTTCAGCAACCTCTCGGGGAAGACGAGCATGAAGCCCTCCTCCATCGAGCTGCCCACGCCGCGGAACAGGCCCGGCAGAGGGATCGCGAACACCGCCACCACGAGCGCCCAGGCCAGTGTTGAACGACGCGTGGGCCGGGCAAACCACCGGCCACCCTGCACGAAGGGCCGTCGTGGCTGGGGTTCGACGGCGTCGGGCACAAAGACCAACTCTACCGATAGAGGGGTGACGGGTGGGCATGATGCCTACACTGCGTCGCCGTGCCCGCTTCCGAGCAAACATGCGACGAGATCGCCGCCGAACTGCTCGACAGGGGCATCCGTCGAATCCACGTCCTGGCCTGGCGCGACCTCGACGACCCCGATGCCGGTGGAAGTGAGCTTCACGCCGACGAGTTCAGCCGCCGCTGGGCCGCAGCCGGGCTGGAGATCACCCATCGGACGTCCGGCCTCGCCGGTGAGACCGTGGTGCATGATCGCCACGGCTACCGGGTGGTCAGCAGGGGAGGGCGCTTCTCTGTCTTCCCGCGAACCATCGTCTCCGAGCTTCTGCGTCGCGAGGGGCGGTTCGACGCGATGGTGGAGATCTGGAACGGGGTGCCCTGGTTCAGCCCGGTGTGGACCAAGCAGCCCCGGCTGACCTTCTTGCATCACATCCACGGCCCGATGTGGAACCAGATCCTTCCCGGTCCCGCCGCCACTCTCGGCAGGGCCCTCGAGGCCGCGTATCGCGCCACCCTTCTACAAGCGGTCGCTGGTGCTCACCCCCTCCGACGCGACCCGCGAGGAACTGCTCGAGATCGGCTTTAGACCCGAACGGGTGAGGGCGATACCGAACGGCGTCGACCCCCTCTTCCACCCGGGCGGTCGAAAGGCACCTTCCCCCTGGTCGTCGGGGTCGGCCGGTTGGCGCCGGTGAAGCGATTCGGTGCCCTCATCGACGCCGTGATCGAGGCCCGACACCGGGTGCCCGGGCTGAAGTTGCAGATCGTCGGCTCGGGCCCCTTGGAGGACGAGCTGCACCGCCAGGTCGAAGATGCCGGCGCCCACGACTGGATCACATTCCTCGGCTATCTCGACCAGGTCGACCTGGTGGAGCTGTACCAGAGCGTCGTGGGTGGTGTCGAGTGCCTCGCTGGCCGAAGGGTGGGGGCTCACCCTCACCGAGGCCGCCGCCTGTGGTACCCCTGCGGTCGCCAGCGACATCCGCGGCCACCGCAGCAGTGTGATCGCCGGAGTCACCGGAGTACTCGCGCCTTTGGAGCAGTTGGGCGATGCCCTGGCCACGGTGTTGCTCGACGACGAGCGCAGGACACGCCTCGGCCTGCAGGCCCGCCAGAGAGCGCAGACCCTCACCTGGGACCGTGTCGCTCGCGACATGTTGGCCGCACTGCTCGAGGTGTCGCAGGCACGACGGCCACGACGGTAGCGTTGCCGCCCGTGCGCATCGCCGTGGTCTCGCCCACGTACAACGAGATGGAGAACATCGAGTGGTTCCTGCGCAACGTCGGTGCCCAACTGCCTGAGGCCGAAGTGTTCGTCATCGACGATGCCAGTCCCGACGGCACGGGTGATCAGGCAGACAGTCTGGCCACCGAGCTCGGAGGTATCACCGTCGTTCACCGCTCCGGCAAACACGGACTGGGCAGTGCCTATCGCGATGGGTTCGACCTGGCCCTCGGTCAGGGTTTCGACATCATCGTCTCGATGGATGTCGACCGATCCCACGATCCCACGGTGCTGCCCGCAATGGTGGCGGCAGTCGAGGGTGGGGCCGACCTCGTGGTCGGTTCACGCTACGTACCTGGAGGTGGGACGGCGAACTGGCCGGTGCACCGTCGTGTCCTTTCGGCCTGGGGCAACCGCTACACCGGTCTGGTGCTCGGGCTGAAGGTGCGCGACTGCACGTCTGCGTATCGCGCCTACCGGGCCGAGGCGCTGAGGGTTATAGACCCGGGCAGCACCCGCGCCGAGGGGTATGCCTTCCTCACCGAGCTGATGAGGCGGGCGAGCAACCTCGACCTGAAAGTCCAGGAGGTGCCGATCGTCTTCGTCGACCGCCAATTCGGCACATCGAAGATGTCCTTGCGAATCATTATCGAGTCGATGCTGCTCGTCACCGGCTGGGGTGTCCGCGACCTCGCCCGTCGGCTGGCAAGGTCGAACGGGCGCCGCCGTACCCGAGGTGGTCAGTCCACCGCGTAGCGCCGGCGCTCCAGCAAGGGGTCACCGGGGGGGACCAGATGGGGCCTGAGTACCTCGCTGGCCCGGATCGGGCGGGGGCGCTTCTCTCGCCAGCGAGGCAGGGTGAGCACGGAGGTGAGGATGCGCACCAGGGTGTCGTCCTTGGTGTCGTGGCTCGCCCCGAGCCTTTCTACGTCGGCCAGTAGCTCCGGAGTCGGGCTGCCCGTCACCCGGAAATCGAATTTGCCCCGCCAGGCGAAAGTGATCAGCCTCGAAGTGAGGTGGCGGGCGAGCAACTTCTCCAAGTCGGTCTTGACGTCGCCACTGCGGGCCCACTCGTCGATGTCGGCGTCGAATGCCAGGGAGGTCTTCGCCTCGAAGGTGAGTGTGGTACCCGCGAGGCGGCACCACCACAGATGACTGGGAAAGTCGAGCAGTCGCGCACTGCCCGCGCCGGGAACTTCGATGTAGCCGGCCTTGGCGACCCTCATCAGCTCACTCATCGCCGCCGCAGGGTCGAGGACGTGCTCGAGTACATGGGAGCAGATGACGTAATCGAAGACCTGATCGGCGAATGGCATGTCGGCGATGTCGGCATCGAAGAGTGGACGCGGGGTGCGTGCCGCGGCCGCGCCGGCCCGTTGGACGACGTGCTCGCTGTCGGGGAAGCGATCGAGCAGGATGTCGGCCCGCCAGTGGGGCTTGTCGCCGCTGCCGACGTCGAGCACCAGCTCGCCTGGGCTCACCGGAATCAAGATCCGTCGGCGGTGAAAGCTTCTCAGCTCAGCCAGTGAGGGCAATTTCGCCTCCTTGGGGTGGCGTAGAGAACCGACTTCGAGCGCGGTCGAACAGCCACACTCCACCGATAGAGGCGAGCACGCACAGGATCGGCTCGAACGGGGCCCGAAAACGTAGGGTGCCGTAGGCATACGCCGCAGTGAGGGTGACGGCGACAGCGTGGGACCACAGGGGCCAAGAGGGAGTGCCGCGACGGCGCAGGGCGAGGGTTCCTGGGACCGAGAGCAACATCATCGCGTAATACATTTCCTGCCCGATCTCCACGGCGCGGCGTGGACGACCTTCGATCCAGGCGAAGTCGATGGTCTGCGATGGCCGGAAGAGCTCCCACTGCCGGCCCACCCTGGCCAGCACCACCTTGGGGACCTGATCGATATGGTCCTTGACGTAGTCGATGGCCAACCCGCGCCAGAACACCGCCTTCTCAGCCTGGTCGCCCGGCGGCTCGCTGTACTCCACTCGGTAGCGCGCCTGGCAGGCGAACGACCAGAAGCCGATCGCAGGGCCGGAGTAGACGTCGTCGCAGTTGGCGTAGTAGAGCACCTCGTTGCTGTTGGTCGACAGGGGAACGAAGACCTCGAAGCGGCCGGCGTTGTAAGCCATCCAGGGCAGCAGAGTGGCAACGAAAGCGACTCCGCCGACAGCGAGGTGTCGCCAACGGTCGCGCCTGGCCATCCCGGGGGCGAAGGCCACTATCGGCACCAGGAGCAGTACCACTAGGAGGAGGGCTTCACCACGGGTGAGGGCGGCGAGAGCGATGAGGACGCCGAGGGCGATGACCCAGCCCCTGTGTGGTGCCGCTCGATAGCGGTAGGCGCACCAGGTGGCGACGGTCGTGAACACCGCCATCAGCCCCTCGACGAAGATCGTCCCGTCGGTGACCCAGATGTTGGGGTAGACGGCGGCAATCGCTCCGGCGATGACCGCGGCCCGGCGTCCGGCGAGGAGGCGGGCGAGGACGACGACCGCCAATACCTGGGGCAGACCGAGCACGATGCTGGCCAGTTGATGATCGAAGTAACCAGTTCCGCCGAGGCGCGACCACAGGGACAGCACGGCAGGGAAGGCGGGGCCATGCAGGGCGCTTGCCAGCTGCCCTCCGTCATGGACCCAAGTGACCGGTTCCTCGAAGCCGCGCCCCTGAGCCAGCAGGTTGGCGGTGACATGGTAAAAGAACGGGTCGCCGGCATCGCGTCGGGCGTTGTTGACGGTGAGTAGGGCCGCCACCCTCAGCACGAATCCGCCGGCCATCAGGGCGGCGACGATGTGACGGTAGTTGGCCCGGAGCGCCTGCAGGCACAGGCGGCGGGTGGCCAGGGCGGCGAGACCCGAACCAACCACAGTCAGCACCACCCCCAGGCAGGCGGCGAGGAGGATGGTCCACATCATCAAAGGAACAAGCGGCCCCATCACCCTCAACACCCCGTCGGTGACATAGCTGCGCTCGGGTGACTGTCGCGCAAGCAGGGCCACAGATCCGGGGGTGAGCGCCACCAGGCCGATCACTGCACCGATGCAGGTGAGGGGTAGGCCGTTGCGCCCGCCGGTGGGCGCAACGGCGACGGCCACGACGGCGAGGATGACGGCTACGACCAGGGAGACGATCCCAGCCGCGATCTGGTCGTTGTGGGCGGCGACGGTGAGCACTGAGGCGACAGGAGCGACCCCAGCGCCGGCGACCCACCAGGGGTAGCGGGTCACGAGGGGGGTCGCGGCTGCGGCCATCCGGCTCAGGAACCAACCGCCGGCCAGTGCGGTCAGCGCCGTTAGCGCCGCCAGCCAGGTCGGGGTACCGCGGGGGGCGAGGAGTCCTTGGCCGGTTGGGTCGGGCCAGTCGGTGTCGCTTGCCAGCGCCCACGCGGCCGAACTCGCGATGAGCAGGGCGACGGCGGCTACCCAGGTCGCCAGCCGGTGGCGTAGAGCGATGGTGGCAGCAGCGTGACCGGCAGCCACCAGTACCAGCAGCATCGGCAGTGAAGTGGAGGCGATGATGGCACCGACCGACGACTGCCACGGCGATGTGCGGGCGAGCAGCACGATGGGCCACCCGACACCACCGGACAAGGCGAGCAGGGTGGAGGTGCGAACTGCCGCGAGATGAGGTTGGGAGGCGCGGGAAGTGAGCATGGAGGAGAAGACCGAGTGGGCGCAACCTTAGCTTCTGGGTCGTTTCAAGCTGTCGGCACGGGAGGCGTGAGAGGCATGAGACCCCGGCACTAGGTTGTCGGCATGTCGAAGGTTCCTACTGATACCCCTTCGCGATTCAAGTGGGGTCGGTTGCACACTGCCTCAGCCGTGGTGGTCGTGATCACCGGAGCCGTCTGGTACGCCTGGCCCCTGATCGGTGGGGATGCCCGAACGGTGGCGGTCATCACCGACGAAGTCATGTTCGAAGCGGTTCCCCACCTCAACAGCGAGATTCGCGAACGAGGCCACGAGGTCATCGATCTCGGTCCGGTTCCAGACTGGTGCACCCTGGCCGCTGGCGTGGGCGACCTCGAACTCGACGACGACACCCGGTTCCTCGTTCTGGCGCTGACAGAACGCGGCGATTGCAGCAACGATCCGGTGGCGGAGGTGATCGAGGCCCTCGAGTCGACCGGTGTCGACCCCGTGGTGGTGATCGTGCCGGGTGGGCACCTGGACACGGAACCGGCCTCACTGCCCCCGGATGTACGCACCGCGTTGGTTGGGCATCTGCTCGGCGGGCCGGATCAGTTGAACATGCAATGCGAGTGGTGGGACGACTGCCCTGCCGAAGGAGTGGTGCCCGTTCGTTGGTCGGACGGCAGCTTCACCGAGGCTGGGTTCGAGCGCATCGCCCGTGTCGTGGCCTCTGTGGTGGGCTGATACCGGGGTCCGCCGGGTTCAGGCGCAGACACCGGCCGGGTTGTCGTAGCGCTGGTCGTTCACCCAGTCGTCGCCGGCCCAGTCGTCAGGTGGAGCGGGAGTGATGCCGTCAAAGAGTGCGGACAATTCATGGACCAGCCAGTTACCGAACAGGGCGCTGCCCTGGGGGCAGATGTGGACACCGTCGAGCTTGCGTTCGGGCACTCCGTCGCCGTTGATGTCGTATGCGAAGGGGCCCCAAAGCGCATCGGCATCGAGCACAAACACCTCGCCGGGGCGCTGGGTGGCGAGGTCGCGGGCGAAGCCCAACATCACCTCGAAGCCGGAGGTCGCGACGTCGGGCTTGGCGGGGTCGGTGGGAGGGGGGGTGACGAACACCAGAGCGGCGCCCGTGGCGAGGACAGCCGAGGTGTAGGCGTCGAAGGCGGCCTCCTGCGCGTCGGCGGCGAACAGGGCGTCCCAGCCCGAGAGCTGGAACAGGACGAGATCCGGCTGGCGTTCGAGCACAGGGTCGACGAAGGCTTTGAGCGTGTCGACGCCTCTGTTGGGTACCAAACCGACCCCGACAAAGGTGGCCACGCTCGAGTCGAGCCCGGCTGCACCAAGTGCGGCAACGACGCCGAGTTCGTTGTCGAAGGCCACCGAGTCGCCCTCCCATATCACCGATTGGACGAGGCGTCGCGGCAAGGTGGTTGTAGTGGTCTGAGCGGTAGATGTCGGTTCGTCGCTGCCCGGGGTGGTGACGTCGGAGGGAACGTTGGTGCTGGTCGACGCCGACGTCGTGGGCGTGGGAGTGGTTGTGGTCAGGTCGATGCTTCCCGGGTCGAACGCCGCTGGTGAGGTGTCGGGGGTGGGGATCAGGACGACAGCGGCGACGATCATCACCGTCGCCCCGGCGAAGGCGGCGGGAGCAGTGAAGCGACCCTTCAGCAAGGTTCGATGGCGGATAGGCATTTCGAGCAGGTAGTACGACGCCAGGGTGAGCGCCAGGGAGACACCCCAGCGCATGGCGGTGAGCCACCACAGCCCCCAGCCGTGCAGCCCCGTGCGTTCGGGAGTGAGCACGATGTACACCGGCCAGTGCCACAGGTACCAGCCGTAGGAGACCAGCCCGATGCCACGGAGAACCCTGAACGAGAGGATGCGCTGAACCACGGTGGGCCTGCTCAGCCCGAGGGTGCCGGCAAGAACGGCACCGGCCGCAGAGTGGAGTAGGTAGCCGCCATGGGGAAGCAGGGTGCTGGTGGACCCGTCGACGGTGAACCACGCCCAGGCGAGACCGCCGACGATCGCGATTTGAACTGACTGCACGGTGAAGTGGGACCGTGAGGCCCACCGGGCCACGAGGCGCGGCAGGCCGATGATGGCCACCATTGCCCCGGCGAGGATCGACGCTGCCCGGGTATCGGTGCCGACATAGCTGCGAGTGGGGAGGCTGGGGTCGAACAGGACCCACATCAGTACGCCCGAGGCGGCGATCATGGCGAGGGTGAGCACACCCAACTTCACCCTCCAACGGGGGAGGCGGGCGACGAGCACGAAGAGGAGTGGCCAGGCGATGTAGAACTGAGCCTCGACGGCCAGGCTCCACAGGTGGGTGAGTGGCGACGGGTCGGTGAACAGGGCCCAGTAGTCGGATGTCTCCCTGATCTGCTGCCAGTTCGACACGTAGAACAGGCCGGGCAGGACACCATCCTTGGCTGCTTCCAGCTGGGTCGGACTGCCCCACAGCCTCATCAGGGGCACGATGGCGGCGAGCATCAGCACCAGGGCGGGCAATAGACGGCGGAAGCGACGGGACCAGAACCGCTTGAGATCGATTGCCCCACGACGGTTGCACTCGTCGATCAGCAGGCCGGTGATCAGCATGCCCGACAGGGCGAAGAACAGATCGACACCAAGAAACCCGCCGATCAGGCGGTCGTCGTGGAAGAGGAGTACACCGATGACGGCGAGACCGCGCAACCCGTCGAGGGCGGGGATGTTGACCGATTCGCGCGGCGCGACGCCTGTGTGGGGTGAGGTCGAAGCTGCCATAGGGTCGCCGCAGCGAGGCTATCCGGACTGATCGTCGCCAGGGTAGCCAGCGAGGGCCTCGGCGAGTAGGCCGGGAAGGGCCTCGGAGAACACGGTGGGATGGTCGTAGGCGAAATGGGCGCCATCGGGCCTCAACTCGCCATCGTCGGTGAGGGGCTGCATCCAGGTGTAGAGGTCGATGATCACCACGTCACCCCCGTATTCGCCGGCCACATCGCGGATGAGGCCGTTGAGGGCCGAGAGACGCGCCGGGTCGCGCGACCGGTTCACCTCGGGAACGGCGTCGTAGCCGAGCACATTGGAGTACTCGGGGCACAGCATCCACGCCACGGTGTCGACCCCGCTGGAGAGAAGCAGATCCAAGGACGCACGCGGAAGCCGCTGGTGATGATCGCGTCGATCTCCGTGTCGCCGACCACCTCGGTACCGCCGCCAGGCACCTCGCGCTCGACGAGTTCCCACTGGCACGACATCAAGAGGGCCACGTCGGTGGGCTGGAGGGAGAGGAAGTCGATCCACTGCTGGGGTACTGCAGCGCACCTCACCGGCTCGAGCTCGTGAACTAGACCGCACCCGAGCATGGTGGAGGAGCCGACATAGTTGACTTCGTCCCTTGGCACCTGACCGTGGAGCAGAAGGGCCACTGAGAGGGCAGCCGAATCACCGAACACGGCCACCGTAGGCAGGGGTGGTGTGACCGTGGTGGTGGGACCGCTGGTTGTGGTGTGCCCGGTCTCGGGGCCTGAGGTGGGAGTTGGCACGGTCGTGGGCGCGACGGTGGTGGCCACGGAGACGGCGGTCTGCTGATCGCGTTCGAGGTCGGCGAGGAACTGGGCTGCTGCCGGCGGCTTGATCACCAGCGACATGGAGATGAGCACGACGGCCGTGGTCGCCACCCACGCGAGCCAGGCCGGTCGTGGGGCCCGGCGTCGCAGGGGTTTCTCGACGAAACGGGTGAGCGGCATGCTGAGCAGGGCCGATCCGGCGAGACCGACGGGCGCCACCAGGTAGGCGGGCACGTCGTACCAGCGCAGAGCCACCATGATCGGCCAGTGCAGCAGATAGACGGGGTAGCTGATCGAACCGAGGAACTGAACAGGCTCCGTCTCCAGTAACCCGTTCAGCACCCTGTGCCCACTGACAGCGCCGTGGATGCTGAGCACCGAGAGCACGGCCAGTAGTGGCAGCAGGCCCCTGCGGATGATTTCGTCGCTGGCATTGACGGTGAGAGAAATGGCGGTGATTCCGCCCAGCCCGATCAGCACCAGGGCCGCTGCCGTGCGCCTCCCGGTCCGGCGGGGTAGCACGTCGCCGCGATGAGCGAGAGCCAGCCCGACCCCCAGCAGGATCTCGCCGGCGCGGGTGTCGGTGCCGTAGTAGGTGCGGGCGACCGACATCCCGGCGAGCAGGGGTAGGGCGAAGGAGAGGCCGGCGAGGCCAACGATCAGCCCGAGCCTCAGCCGTCGATCACCGAGCCGGGCGACGACGAAGAGCACCAGGGGAAGAACGAGGTATGCCTGCTCCTCGACTCCGAGGCTCCAGTAGTGCACCAGGGTGTCGCCCCCCTCGAAGAGGGTGGCATAGCTGGAGCCTTTCCACAGCTGCTGCCAGTTGCCGAGCCCGGCGGCGGTGGTCCACAAGCGGCGGCCGGCACCGACGGGTGTTCTGTCGGTCATCCACTCGAGCAGGGTTATCCCGATCAGGACAGTCCACGCCGCGGGGAGGATCCGGCGCCACCGACCGGCCCAGTAGTTGGTGATGCTCTTGGCTCCGAGCGGCTTGGCCAGCAAGCGATTGGTGAGCAGATAGCCGGAGATCGTGAAGAACACCGAGACCCCCACGAACCCGCCGGTGAACCCGGCGACCCTGCCGTGGAACAAGATGACGAGCAGGACGCTGAAGGCTCGCAGCCCATCGAGGCCGGGGAGGCGGGAGCCCGCCGGTGGCTCAGAGGTGAAGTTCGGCATCGGCGCCATCGGCCAGCGCAAGCGTTGGCGCGGGTTCAGGGTCTGGTTCGTCCTTGCTGTCGCCGGCGAAGAGCACGATGCCGAGCAGGACGACGGCGAAGAGGCCGGCGCGGTGGAGATCCTCGAACGATCCGGGCCAGGCCGCGCTCGCCGGATAGCGGTAGAGCACCTGCCGGCGCACGACGACAGCCGCCAGGGTGGCGATCCCGAGCAGGCCGCCCACGCCGGCCAGCCGGGGCCGGTGCAGCAGAGCCAGGGCGATCCCCAAGCCCGCCGCCGGCAACGCCCACACCGGGGCGACGAAGAGGCCGGTGGCGACCACCAGGGCACCGGCGGCCCACCAGCTCGCCCTGCCCACTTCGCGCTGCCAGGGCGCCGTGAGCTGCGCAGCAGCAACGTACGCGAGTGTCTCCTCGGCGACGGTCGGGAGCCCCACGGGCCGGCGGCGGAGCGCCAAGAAGAGGCATAGCGCGACGAACAACCCGGAGACGATCAAAGCCGCGGTGAGGGTGCGCTGGGGCGTGAAGCTGATCTCGACGTGCACCGACTGCCCCGACGGTGGGAGCCACCAACCGGCGAACCCGCCGCTGATCGGCGTCGGGGCGCCGCGGTCTTCGCCGGCGATGGTGGCCTCCCACCCCGGGTTCGACCCCTGCCCATAGATCAGCCAGCAGCCATCGGGACAGGCACCCACGGTGATGCTCGCCGACGTGACCGAAGAGTCCTCGATCTTCACCGTGGCAACCGCGGCGCTCCGCTCGGCCTGATCCGCCCTAGAGCCTGCACCGAGGAGTCGCAGGTCGTCGACGTTGATCCCTGTCGCCAAACCGTTCGTCGACTCGACGGTGTGATCGCCCTTGCCGAGGGTGATCTCGGCGCCGTCACAAGTGGTGGCATCGACCACCTCGCCGGCGAGGAGGGCCTCTGTGTCGACCTCGAGCGATACCGGCTCTCCGTCGATGGTCAGCAGGTCGTCGCGGCACTCTGCAACCTCCACCGAATTCTGGGTCGTGGGCAGGCCAGTGAGCTCGGCGATAGCAACCGGAAGCACGACGGTCTCGCCGTAGCGCCTGTCGACGGTCGTGGCGGCTTCGATGCCGGTGATCTCGATCTCGATCAATTCCCCGTGGCCGGCGGGGATCGAAAGGGTGCTGACCCCGTTGGCGTCGGGCGGCGGCACTTCAACGGTGGTGCTCGTAGCTCCGAGCGTGACTTTCAGCTCGGTGATCCTCGATAGTCCGCCGTCACCCTGGCTGAGGCTGAAGGTCTCGATCTCCTCGTCGGGGTCGACGGGTACGGAGATGTTGGTACCGAGCGGCGGTGTTGAAGGCCGAGATCCACCGGGTGAGTGGGTCGCCGTCGAACGCCGCGCTTGCACGGGAAGCGGCCACGCCGGTGAGCCGCCGGCTGGAGCTTGCGGCGCCGGTCGAACCGACCAAGGCCTCGATCGTTTCGTCGGGGGCTCGCTCAGCGAGACGCAAGGTTACGGAGAGGTCAGCCTGCAGCGGCTCAGCGAGAGTGAAGGCGCGTGCGAGCCGGGGTTCGGGATCTGATCGCCAGCGATCGGTGGGCCTCACCCATTCGCGGTGGAAGACGATGGCCATTGGTGAGTCGAGGGGTGCACTTTCGAGCACGGTTGTGGGCGGGTACACCCACTCCTGCGCCACCGGACCGAGCTCGGCGAAGCCCACCCAGAACTCACCGGTTTCGGGAGCGCCCGGTCGCAGCCCCACACCGGTGATTCTGATTGTGATCTGTGACCCGTGCTCGACCGTGACGGCCTGCCCGGGGGCGGTGAGCGACTCGTCGCCGAGTTCGACGTGCTTCACCTCGCCGCCGACGGCGATGTCGACCGAGGTGATCATCAGTTTCAAGGCGTCGCCTTGGGCTTGGAGCAGCACCAATTCGTCGGTGTCGGCGCCCTCAACGGTGATCGCCTCGCCGATGGGGCCCAACCCGATGCGCCAGGCGGTGGATGGGTCTCCGTCGACAGCCATTGCAGCACGGGCCTCGGGTAGAAAGGCGAAGGGTTCGCCATAGGTCGAACCCTTCACCACGAGCCCACCCTCGAGCCTTGCCACCGTCTGATGGTCGGGCTCATCGGTGGCGAACACCGGCAACCTCTGGTCCCCGGCATCGGTGGTGACCCCGTCGCGGCCCGGCCCACCGGTCTCGGTCATTCCCAACGCGTCCTGTGAACCGCGCCACTGCTGGTCACGGTCGCGGTTGGAGTCGGTCACTATGAAGACGGTGCCGGACGGAAGCGACGCCCACTCGTCGGTCGTCAGGTCGTTGGCATAGAGCACGGCCTCGGAACCCAGGATCAACCCTGCCGTCGAGGCATCCACCACACCGTCGCCGCTGCCATCGAGCACCACCACCCGGTCACCGATGCGAATCACCGGGGTGGCGTCGGTGACTTCTAGCAGTTCGACTGGGGCCAGTTGGGTGCCGACCCGTGGGTCGGCGAGCGACTGCTCATCGACCATGCTGATGTCGGGCTGGTTGACCTCTGGTGTGCCGTATGCGACCGGTGCCGACAGGCCGGCGACCATCCGGTGGAGGAGATCGGCGAACACTTCTGGCCTCGGTGTGCGGAAGCGATCGAAGGCCAGGTCGTTGCTCAGCCATACGCGATCGGCAGCCAGCAGGCGGGCCACGGGGGCGATCGAGCGGGTGTCGATCGTTGCCGTCTGGACCCGATTGTCGAGCGCATAGAGCAGGTCCATGACCTGGGCGCTGCCGAGGGGTAGCAGGTCGCGGGTGATCACCGGCTTGTCGGTGATGCCGGGCAGGGGCTGGTCGACGGTGTAGCCCCAGCGGAACGCGCCGAACTCGGCACCGGGCAGTTGCAGCACCCTGGCCTCGGGGTCGCTGTCGGCGAGGGCATCAACCGCCGAAAGCCAGGCATCGGGCGGGTCCTGGTCCCGTTCCAGCGCGGGGTCGACGAGCTCGGCCCGCCACAGGGACGGCAGGTTGACCACGGCGAGCAGCACTATCGCAACCGTCACGGCATTTCCCAGTCGGCGCCACCGGCCGCGAACGGCCACGACCAGTGAGGCCGCCGATAGGCCCAGGCCCAGCGACAAGAGGGGTAGGGCTCGGGTGCTGCTGCGTAGGGCGAGGCCGATTCCGGTGTCGCGCACAACCGATAAGGCAGGCGCCGGATCGGCGAAGGGGTGCACGCCCACCGCCAGGACGATTCCGGTGACAACCAGCGCAACGGCAAAGCGACGCTGGCCCCATCTGACCACCACCAAGCCGAGAGCGCACACCAGGAGGAGTAGGAACCCGATGGCGATCAGCCGGCCGGACTCCTGGTACTGGAGTGCAGCTGTCGTCGCCGGTGAGTAGGGGTCGCGGATGTAGAAAAGCCAGTAGCCGAGCGAACGCAACACTTCGGTGCTGATGGACGTGAGCGACACCGCGTCGAGAGTTTCGCTATAGGCCAGCACGTCGGCGCCGTAGCGGCCCTGGATGGACAGCATCACCACCCACCACAGCGACACCCCGATCGACAGGGGGGCGATTCGCGCCCCAGCCGCTATCACCTGGCGGGTGGTGGTCCGCCGGGCGTGCCACTCGGTGACCACCCACAGCACTGGGCCGGGCAGCACCATTGCGAAGGCGGTGGCGTTGACACCGGCGACGGTGAGTACGACTAGAGCGAGCAGGGCCGGGTAACGCCAGCCACCGCGGCGAACACTGTGCACGGTGAGCAGGGTGAGCCAGCCAAGCGATGCCCAGGGAAGGAGCATCAGCGAGGTGCGGCTCACATAGGGGAGCACATAGGGCGAGAGCTGGTACACGAAGGCGGCGACCAGGGCACCGGCGGGTGCGAGGCCGAGAACCCGGGCGAGGCGCTGCACCCCCCAGCCGCCGAGGAACAAGATGGTGGCGATCCACAAGCGGTGGGTGACCCAGTCGGGGAGTCCTAACTGCTCGCCTGTCCAGAACCAGGGGCCCGAGGGCCACAGGTAGGAGAGCATCTGGTGGGGTACCCAACCACCGAACTGGCTGGTGTCCCATGCCTTTGGCGCGCTGGAGATGAGGCGCCCGGGATCGAGGTAGAGGTAGAGCTTGGTGTCGGCCGGCATGCGACCCGGCGAGGAGAACAGGGCCGGCAGGTAGGCCATGCCGGCGAGGAGGGCGACGACGGCGCGATCGAACCGGCCGGCGGTTCGAGCCTCCATCGTTCAGCGGCCGCGTCGGGTGAGGCGCGCTCCGATGGGCGAGTACTTCACGATGCAGACCACAGCCCTCACTCCGTCGCGCCAGCCGATCTTCTTACCGTCGGCGTAAGTGCGGCCGTCGTAAGCGATGCCGACCTCATAGATCCGACAGTGCAGTCGGGCGAGCTTGGCGGTGATCTCCGGCTCGAACCCGAAGCGGTCCTCCTCGATCTCGATCGACTGGATGATCTCCCGGCGAAAGGTCTTGTAGCAGGTCTCCATGTCGGTGAGGTTGAGATCGGTGAACATGTTGCTCATCGCGGTCAGCGCCTTGTTGCCGAGAGAGTGCCAGTAGTAGAGCACCCGGTGTGGCCGACCGCTGGCAAACCGAGATCCGAAAACGACATCGGCGACATCGGACTCGAGGGGCTCGAGCAGGGCGCCGTAGTCCTCTGGCGAGTACTCCAGATCGGCGTCCTGAACAACGACGTAGTCGGCGGTGGCTAGCTGGAACCCGGCACGAAGGGCGGCGCCCTTTCCCATGTTGCGAGGCTGCTGCACCACCTGCAGACGCGGGTCGGTGACGTCGTTGAGCAGTTCACGCGACCTGTCGGTGGAGCCGTCATCGACCACTACCACCTCGGCCACCCATGGCGAAGCGAGTACACGGGCAAGGAGCTGGAGGATCGTCGCCTGCTCGTTGAAGCAGGGCACGATCACGCTCAGGCATTGCCGCGGGGGGTGGTCGGTCATACGGATCGGGATTGTAGCGAGTGGTGCCGGTGACATACCTGGCGGCGATCAGGGGATGGCGCCCATGACCCCATAGAGGGCGGTGAGCCCGACCAGGCCGGCTGAGCATCCGCCTAACACGTAGGGCCACCAATCACGGTGGTTGCGCTCGAACCACACCGCTGCCGGGATGAGCAGGGGGAAGGCCGTGTACACGAAGCGGGGTCGGGCGGTGACGGTCTCGGGCATGATCATGAGGAGGATGATCACCCCCGAGTAGGCCATCATCGGCCACGGCAGGCGATGGCGCCGGAGGAACCAGAGCAGAAGCACCAGGGTGGCCACTGACACGGCAGTGATCACGTTGGTGGGTGAGGTTAGGGGGCTGGCAAGGGCGTTCCAGGTGCGGCGCACGGCGGTGAACCCGAAGCTGGTGCCCTCGCCCCACGCCTCGGTCTGGACCCGGAACCACACACCTGCTTCGCCAGTGTGATGACCGAGCCAGAGTTGGAAGCCGACGAAGCCGAGAGGAGACAGCAGGGGTGCCACCAGGGAGCGCCACTCCCGCCGTTCGTGGATGGCTATCAGCGAGGCCACGGCACACGCCGCTATCAGAGCTACGCCGTTGGGGCGGGTGGCGGTGCCCAGGGCGGCGGCCATCCCTGCTGCCAGCCACTGGTGCTTCATCAAGAACCAGAAGCAGGCCCCGGCAAGGACCAGGAGCAGAGCCTCGGTGTAGGCGAAGGAGAGCACGAAGCTCCCCGGGAACAGGGCCATCAACACCATGGTGCGCTCCGCGACGGCCGGGCCGAAGAGTTCGCGGGCCAGCAGCCCGGCGAGCCAGACGACCACTGCCCCGAGCACGAAGTTGGTGAACAGGGCGGCGACCGTGTCGCCTCCGGGCAGGACCACGTCGACGAGACGCACGAGGTTCGGATAGAGGGGGAAGAATGCCGCTCGAGCGTCGGCGTTGTCGTAGGTGACGTCTGGTCGCACGAAGTGGGGATAGCCAACGCGGACGATGCGCAGATACCAGGCACCATCCCACGAGGTGAGTACGTCGGTCATCGGCCTCACCGCGCTGGTGGGCACGGTCTTGTTCCAGTAGTGGGGGTCGGCCCAATGGGTTCGTGGGAAGTTGGCCACCCTGATGTTTTCGTCGGCCCTCAGTTCGGCGGCCACGATGGCGGCTCCGATGGCCACGACGACCCTGGAGAACAGGTAGACGAGCCCGGCCCTGCGGAGGATCCGCCGCCAGTCGGCGGGGTCGCTGACCGGCTGCTCGTGGTGACGTGTGGTTTCTATCATCGGAGGTGAATTGGCCGCGCCGGGCGGTTGGAGGCTAACACCCGGTCGTCGTTCACCAGCGGTCCGTGGGGAGCACACGGCGGCGCGGGCCGAAGGCCGGTGGGCTGTGTCCGTCGAGTTGGAGCAGGCGCACGACCCTGCCCCTCTGGCCGGCGAAGGGCGCAAGCAGGGCGAGCATCTCTTCGTCGGTTCCCCTGGCGCGACCGGTGAAGGCATGCACGACGAGGTTCTTGAGGTGGTAGTCGCCGACGGCAACCGAATCGGGGTCCCCGAGCGCAGTGCCCAACGCCGACCCGACGGTCCATTGGCCGATTCCGGGCAGCAAGACCCAGCTTGGCCGCGGCCTCGGTGGGGGACAGGCGTGCCCACTCGAACAGCTTCCGAGGGTGGCGGGCTACCTCGCGCAGCGCCTCGGCTCGCTTGGCCTCGATGCCCAAGGGGTGGAACCACCACGCCGGTTGCCCGGCCAGCACCTCGGGCTGCGGCGGCAGGAAGAGACCGTCGCAGGGGCCGGGGGCAGGGGAGCCGAGGTGGTGCACGAGGCGACGCCATTGTCCGAGTGCTTCGCCGGCGGTGACCCTCTGCCCGAGCACTGTCGGCAGCAGTTCGTGGTAGAGCACGCCGCTGGCTCCCATACGCATGCGGGGATGATTGAGCTGGGCCCTTTCGAGCACGGGATGAGCACTGTGGAAGTAGTGGCCAGGGTCGTGCTCTCCGCTCATCGCAGGGACTTGGGCCACCAGCCAATCAGCCCCCGGCCCCCAGGCCCGGATCCTCAGGTCGGCTTCGCCCGTGGGGGCGTCGCCGTCCCACGCGATGTGCACGGTCGCCGCTCCGTCGGGGGTGAGGGTGGCCCGCCAGAACTCCTCGTGCGCGAGACGGGTGGTGGGGTCGCCGGCTCCGTACCGGAAGGCAGAAAGAGTCGAGGAAACCGACCGGCCCGACCGAGAGAGGTGGGAAGGGCGGGCCACGCGCGCATGGTAACGGCCGAGCCCACCTCCGGTGGGAGCATTGCGAATGGCCGTCATCGAACAGACCTCACCCTCAGTGGGCATAGCCCAGCTCACCCTCAACCGCCCCGACAAGCTCAACGCGATGACCGGCGAGATGGTGCAGTCGCTCCACGACCACCTCGATGCGATAAAGGTCGATCAGACCGTGCGCGTGGTGGTGCTCACAGGGGCAGGCCGCGGCTTCTGCGCCGGCCTCGACCTCGGGGGTTATGGAGCCGCACCTCACTCAGACCACCTCGGCCCGACTCAGAAGATGATGGCGGTGCAGACCCACATCGCCTCGCTGATCCCCAAGCTGCGCTCCTTGCCACAGCCGGTGATCGCTGCGGTCAACGGCCCCGCTGCAGGAGGCGGATTCGCCCTCGTGCTCGGCTCCGATGTGCGCCTCGCTTCGCGTTCCGCGGTCTTCAACGCGGCCTTCATCCGCATCGGCCTGTCCGCGTGCGACATCGGCACCAGCTGGCTGCTGCCCCGTATGGTGGGCGTCGCCCGGGCACAGGAACTGATGCTCACCGGCAGGGTGTTCGACGCTGAGGAGGCTTACCGCATCGGCCTCGTGGTGGACATCGTAAACGGTGACACCCTGCTCGACTGCGCCCTCACCAAGGCCCACGAGATCATGCGCAACACACCCTTCGGTGTGGCTCTCACCAAGGAGGGCATGTGGGGCGCTCTCGAGATACCGGCGCTGCAGAACGCGATCGACCTCGAGAACCGTCAGCAGGTGATGATCTCCGCCACCGCCGACCACCGCGAAGCGTTGGCGGCCTTTCTCGGGCGTCGCCCGCCGAACTACACCAACGGCTGAGCATCCACGGCGATGAGGGGGTGATGGCAGGCCACGAAGTGGTCGCGGCCGACCTCGCGTAGCTCGGGCTCGTCACGGCGGCACACGTCGTCTGCTGCGGGGCAACGGGTGTTGAAGCGGCAACCAGGAGGGGGCAGCACCGGCGATGGAGGCTCGCCCTCGATGGCCACCTTGGCTACCGCCACCTCGGGATCGGGTACTGGGATGGAGTCGAGCAGCAACTTGGTGTAGTGATGGGCGGGCTCGGCGTAGAGGGCGTCGCTTGGCGCAACCTCGCAGATCTTGCCCAGGTACATCACCAGGATGCGGTCGCTGATGTTCTTCACCACGGCCAGGTCGTGGGCGATGAACACCAGGGTCAGACCGAACTTGCGCTTGAGGTCCTCGAGCAGATTGAGCACCTGGGCCTGCACGCTGACGTCGAGAGCACTGACAGGCTCGTCGCAGATGATCAGGGTGGGGTCCAGAACAAGGGCACGGGCGATGGAGATCCGCTGGCACTGGCCACCGGAGAACTGGTGGGCCTGGCTCTCGGCGGCACGCTGGGGATCGATACCGACTTCTTCGAGCAGGGCATCGACCCTGCCGAGTTGCTCCGCCTTGGTACCCCGCTTCCATATGACCAATGGTTCGCGGACGATGTCGCGAACCTTGCGGCGCGGGTTGAGCGAGGAGATCGGATCCTGGAAGATCATCTGCATGCGGGTTCTCGCGGCGCGCATCTCGTCGGCGGGCAGCTCGGTGAGCTCCTTGCCCTCGAAAACCACCGAACCGCTGGTGGGCCGGGGCAGCATCATCAGCGCCTTGCCGGTGGTGCTCTTGCCGCAGCCGCTCTCACCCACGACACCCAGGGTCTCGCCGCGCAGGACGTCGAAGCTGATCCCGCTGACGGCGTGGACCTTGAGCCCGGTGCGTCCGACGGGGAACTCCATCACCAGGTCTTCGACCTTCAACAGAACGTCGTCGCCGCCTCGCAGGTGTGCCTTGCCGGTGCCTGCCATCAGTGGCTTCCCACGGTCTGATCGGCGAGCTCGGCCACGCGCTCGCGGTAGACCGGCGAGCCGACGGGGTACCAGCAGGCGTATTGGTGGTCGGGGTGTTCGGCGGTGACGAGGGGTGGCTCCTCCTCGTGACAGCGTGGCTGGGCGATGGTGCACCGGGGGGCGAAACGGCACCCCCGCGGAGGGTTGACGAGGTCCGGTGGGCGACCGGCGATGACGTTGAGCCTCTGGTGGCTGGGGTCCTCGAGGCGGGGGATGCTCTTCAGCAATGCCGCCGTGTAGGGCATCTTCATCGCCGCGAACAGGGTGCGCGTGGGCGCCTTTTCCACCAGCTTGCCTCCGTACATCACGGCGATGTCGTCGGTGTGCCCGGCGACTACGCCGAGGTCGTGGGTGACCAAGATGACGGCCATGTTGCGCTCCCGGCGCTGGACGCCGATGAGCTCGAGGATCTGGGCCTGTACCGTGACATCGAGTGCGGTCGTCGGCTCGTCGGCGAGGAGCAGGGTGGGGCCGCACGACATGGCGAGGGCGATCATCACCCTTTGGCGCATCCCGCCGCTGAGCTCGAACGCGTACTGGTCGAGGCGCTTGTGGGGTTCCGGGATGCGCACGTCTTGGAGCAGGCTCAGTGCAGTGGCGCGGGCGGCGCTCCTGGTGAGCCCGAGGTGGAGCCGGAGCCCCTCACCGATCTGCTTGCCGATGCGCATCACCGGGTTGAGCGAGGTCATCGGGTCCTGGAAGATCATCGCCATCTCCCTGCCCCAGATGTGACGGCGTTCCTTCAAGCTCAGATCGACGAGCTCCTGGCCCTCGAAGCGCACGGAGCCCGACCTCTCGGTGTTGCGCTTGGGCAGCAGGCCCATGATCGATCGCGACAACACGGTCTTACCCGACCCGGACTCGCCGACTATGCCCAGTGAGCGGCCCCGCTCGAGGGTGAAGCTGACCCCGTCGACCGAACGAACCAGCCCGCGCTCGGTGCGGAAAGCAGTGTGCAGATCGGTCACCTGCAGCAGGACGCCGTCGGGCTGGCGGGTGTCGGTCTGGAGGCGAGGGTTCATGCGATGGCCTCACGGGTGTTGAAGCGCTGGGCAAGGACGTCGCCGAGGATGTTGACCGAGAGAACGGTGAGGAACATCACCAGGGCGGGCATCAAAGACACCCACCACACCCCGTTACGCAACCTCTCGGTACCCGACGAGATCATCGCCCCCCAGGTGGGAGTGGGCGACTCAACGGAGAGCCCAAGGAAGGCCAGCGCGCCCTCGGCCACGATGAGCAGCGCCAGCCCGGTGAGGGCGAAAGACAACAGGGTGGGCACGATGTTGGGCAGGATCTCCTTGAACAGGATACGGCTCCCCCGGGCACCGACGCTGCGGGCGGCGACCACGAAGTCGCGTTGGGCGTAGGCGATTGTATTGGCCCGGACCAGGCGGGTGAGAGGTGGGATGGAAAGGATCACGAGGGCGACGATTATCGGCCAGATCGGTCGGGTCTTCGCCCCACCGGTGGAGTCGGGGTCGTTGAAGAAGGTCACCAGGAAGATGGCGAGCAGGAGGGCGGGGAAGGATAGCATCACCGTGGTGAGGAAGTCGATGACGACATCGATCCAGCCCCGGAAGTAGCCGGCGATCATGCCGAGCAAGGTGCCGATCGCCAAGCCGAGGGTGATCGCCAATCCGGCGATCACGAGGGTGCTGCGGGCGCCGAGCATTGCCCGGGCGAAGATGTCGCGGCCGTTGGTGTCGGTCCCCATCAGGCCCGTGTGGTCCGCGCCGGTGCCGATGTCTTTACCCGGGTCGGCGAACCAGGCCCACACAGGCGCCCTTTCGATCCGGTTGATGTCGCCATATATGGCGGTACTGCACTTGCTGGTGCTGCCCTCGCACTCGTGGGGAATGTAGGGCAAGGAGTTGGCTCCGATCGCGCTGACGGTGAGGAATACCAGCCAGATGATCGCCAGCCACATCGCCACTCGCCCGCGTCGCCTCACCTTGACTCGGCCCTGCGCCTCAACCTCCACGATTGGGGCGAACGATGGCTCTTCGTCGGTGATGATCTGTATGTCGCTCATTGGTTCACCCCAGTGCCCTTCCGGCGCGGACCCGCGGATCGATCCACGCGTAGGCGAGGTCGACGACGAAGTTGATCCCTACATAGATGAGGGCTAGCACGACCACGCAGTACTGCACGGTCGGGTACTCGTGGCGGAAGATGCTCTCGACGGTGAGCCTGCCCATCCCGTTGAGCAGGAAGAACGCCTCGACGATGACCACGCCACCCATCAGGGAACCGATGTTGACTGCGGCGGAGGTGACAAGGGAGAACAAGGACGGCCTCAGGGCATGGGAGAACAGGAGGCGTCTCGTGCCGACACCCTTGGCCCGCGCTGTGGTGATGAAGTCGCTCTGCAGGGTGCCGATCATGTCGGCTCGCAGGAGGCGCATGTAGCCGGCGTACAGGGGGATCGCGATCGTGGCTGCTGGAAGCACGAAGGCCTTGAAGTGGGCGGCGGGGTCGTCCCACAAGCTGTGGTAGGTGGAAGGAAACGGAACCCACTTGCGCTGAACGCTGAACAGAGCCATCAGGATGGGGGCGACGATGTAGTTCGGCAGGGAGAGCATACCGAAGGCGGATGTGGTGGCTACACGATCGAACCGGGAGTTCTGGCGGTAGGCGGACCACACGGCCACCGGTACGGCGAAGGCGAGGGCCACGAACTGGCCGTACACCATGAGGTAGGTGGAGATCGGTAGGGCCCTCTTCACCTCGGTGGAGATCGACTGGTTCGTGGTCCAGGTGCTGCCCCAGTCGCCGCTGAGAAAGTCGCCCATCCAGCTGAAGTACTGGGAGATGATTGGCTTGTCGAGCCCCAGTTCGTTGACCACTGCCTTGTACTGCTCGGGGGTGACGCCTCCCCCGGAGCGGATGGCGACGATCACATCGTTGCCGCCGGGAAGGAATCGCAGGGCCACGGAGGCGAGGAAGGTGACCACCACCACGACGAGCACGAGTTGCGCGAAACGTCGGAGTACATATCTCATACGCGGTGGTGGTCCCTTATGCCTCGGTCGGTGAACGGCAGGTGGCTACTGGTCGATCCAGATGGTCATCGGGTAGAAGGTGCCGGCCATACCGGCGCCGAAGACCGCTTCTTTGCCGTCGGGCAGGGCGAACACGGTGGGGCCGTGCACGTTCTCCTTGTAGGCGATTCCCCAGGTGGTGTAGGCGCCCCAGATGTTGTAGCACTCGGTGGCGAACAGGTGGTTGACCTCCTCGGCGATCTCCTGCTTGCGCACCGGGTCGTCGCTGCCCCGGTTCTCTTCGAGCAGGGCATCGAGTTGGGTGTCGCGGATGCGGCCGAAGTTGAGCGCAATGCTGCCCACCTCGGGAGCGCTAGAGGAGTGCCACCACTGGTACTGCTGGTCGAGGTCGAAGCCGCCATGGCTGCGCCACTGGAAGACCTGGAAGTTGCCCAGCAGGGCGGTGACGATGTAGTTGCCCTGGTCGATCTGATCGAGGGTGACCTCGTCGATGCCGGCCTCTTCCCACCACTGCGCCTGGAACTCTGCGGTGGTGCGGCTGGTGTTGTCCTGGGTGGTGGCGAGAGAGATCGTCAACGGGCCTGGGTTCTCGGCCTTGTACTCGGCGATCAGATCCTGGGCCTTCTGCATGTCCTGCGCGAGCGGGAACTCGGTTTCCTCCAGGTAGCCGACCTGGGTGGGTGAGAACGGGCCAGTGGCGATCTGACCGACACCGGCGCCGATGGCGTCGATGAGCGACTGCTCATCGCTGGCGTAGGCGAGAGCGCAGCGCACCCGACGGTCCAGGAGGGGCGAGCCTTCCTGGGTGACGTGGAGCATGGTGTACCCGGTCTCGGCATTGTTGGCGATCTCCGTCATCGGGAATTCCTGGGTATCGCGGAACTCGGCGATGGTCTGACCATTGCTGGTGTGGAGGAGGTCGATGGTTCCGCTCTTGAGGGCGTCGCGTCTGCTCAGCGCATCAGGGATGGGGCGGAACTCGATCTCGTCGAGGTAGGGGTACGGAGAGTTCCAGTAGTTGGTGTTCTTCTTCATCGAGAACACCTCGTTCGGCCGGTAGTCGGAGTACACGAACGGACCCGTGCCTACCGGCTTGGACTTCAGCGTCTCGTCGGCATCGGACGCAGCCATCCAGGTCGGCGAGGCGATCATGCCCGCCTGGCCTGCCAGGGCAGTCAACGGGAAGGACGCCCAGGAGGTGTCGAGGGTGACGATCGCGGTCATCGGGTCCGCGGGATCGAGCTCGATGCCCGTGACAGGGGCGAGCATGTTGCCGGTGACGATACCGGACTTGGCTCTTTCGAGATTGTCTACGATCGCGGCCCCGTCGAGAGGCGTGTCGTCGTGGAAGGTCACGTCGGCAGGGGCGGTGATCCTCCACACCGTGTAGTCCTCGTTGGGGGTGATCGACTCTGCCAGGTAGGGGCTCCATCCGCCCTCACCGTTGGGCATCGCCAATGAGTCGTAGATGTTGCGAATGACCTGGTAGCAGGAGATCGCGCAGACCATCTCGCCGGGCCGCCATGGGCTCGACGTGTCGGCCTCGATACCCATGATCAGCTTGCCGCCGGGCACGGCTTCGACGCCGGCAGCAGTAGTCGGCGGGGGAGCAGTGGTTGCCACCGCGGTGGAATCGGTACCTGCTGCGGTGGTCTCGGCGCCGCCTCCCGAGGTGCTGTCGGAGCTACTGCCCCCGTCGTCGCCTCCGCAGGCTGTTGCGGCGAGGCCGATGCTGATGGTTAACGCTGCGAACACCCTTGCCGGGTGGCGGCGTGACGATGTCGACTGATGAGCCATCCCCATGTCCCCCATTTCGATGTCTGTGGACTTGCTACCGGGCAGTGAAAGGCGATGTGACGTCGATCACACCCGGCGCCGAGCACCCTAGCCTCATCGTTGGGCCGCCCTGCGACACGGAGCCACGCGTTAGTCGTCGTGGGGTATCGTCGGCTCATGGCCAAGGACCCCCTCAGCCGACTTCGGGTCACCGATGGGGAGTCGTTCTCCCTCGCAGATCACTCCACCGACGAGACCTTCGGGTGGGAGAAGGAGTGGTGCCTCGACGAGTTGGAGAAGGTGAAGCAACGCCTCGACGAGTTGCAGCTCCGTCTCTATGCCGAGGACCGACGGAGTGTGCTGCTGGTGCTGCAGGCGATGGACGCGGCCGGCAAGGACGGCACCATCCGCTCCATCCTGTCCGGGCTCAACCCCGCCGGCGTCCACGTCACCAGCTTCAAGGTGCCCGGCGGACCCGAAGCCCAACACGATTATCTGTGGCGCGTGCACGCAGCCGCTCCTGCCAAGGGGCAGATCGGGGTCTGGAACCGCAGTCATTACGAGGACGTTCTGGTGGTGAGGGTGAAGTCATTTGCCCCCAAGTCGGTGTGGTCGAAGAGGTTCGAACACATTCGCGAGTTCGAGCAATTGCTGGTCGATGAGGGCACACGGATCGTGAAGTGCTTCTTGAACGTCGACAAAGACGAACAGCGCCAGCGCCTGCAGGAGAGGGTCGACGATCCGGAGAAGAGGTGGAAGTTCCGGATGGGCGACCTCGACGACCGCAAGCTGTGGTCCGATTACCAGGAGGCCTACCAGGACGCCATCTCCCGAACGGCCACCTCTTCCGCGCCCTGGTACGTGGTGCCGGCCGACCACAACTGGGTGCGCAACCTCGCCGTGGCCAAGATCTTGTGCGACGTGCTGGAGGACATCGACCCCCGCCTGCCAGAGCCCGAGGAGGGCATCGAAGGGCTCGTCGTTGCGTGAATGCCCGATGACATGACCTTGCTCGTCGCAACTTCTCTCGAACAGGCAGTGGCGGAGCTTGCCGCCGACCCCGATGCCACCCTGCTGGCCGGCGGCACCGATCTGATGGTCGAGGTGAACGAATTGCGTCGCCGGATGGGGAAGGTGATCACGCTGAACCGGGTGCCCGAGCTGCGCACCTGGCACCACGACCCCGCTGCGCGACTGCTCCACATCGGTGCGGGCATCACCTGGGCCGAGATCGGGAGAGAGCCGATTTCCACCTGGGTGCCGTGTCTGGCCCAGGCCGCGCTCACCGTCGGTTCACCCCAGATCCGCCATGTCGGCACTCTCGGCGGCAACCTCGCCACCTGTTCGCCCGCCGGCGACGGGTTGCCCCCGCTCGCCGCGCTCGACGCGGTGGTGCACCTCGTGTCCAGCGCGGGTGCGAGGTCCCTTCCTTTCGGCGAGTTCATGATCGGCCCCAAGCACAGCGCGCTTCAGCCCGGCGAACTGATCACCGGGGTCACCGTGCCGGTCGTCTCTGGTTGGCAGGGATTCAGCAAGCTCGGCGCACGCAACTCGATGGTGATCGCAATCGTCAGCGCAGCCTTGGTGGTGGACACCGAGCATCGGTCCCTCAGGGTCGCGCTGGGAGCTTCGGGTCCGCAGATCGTCCTCTGTCCCGACGCCGAGGCACTGGTTGCAGCCGAGGCCGACTTCGACGCCGGTCGGGTGAGTGCAGCCGTGATGGCCGAGTTCACCGAACTGGTTCGTCGCGCTGCGCGCCCGATCGACGATCACCGCTCCACTGCCGACCATCGCCGCCACTGCGTCGGGGTGCTGGCCGCCCGCCTGTTGAGGAGCGCCTTCCCCGATGAATGACACAACCCCCACCGACATCGCCTACACCCTTCACGTCAACGGTCAGGCACGCGAGGTGGCCAGTGGATCAGTCGGCGAGAGCCTGCTCCACGTGCTGCGCGAGCGCCTGGGTTTGATGGGCGCCAAGGGGGCATGCGAGCAGGGTGAGTGCGGCTCGTGCAGTGTTCTCGTCGAGGACGTTCTGGTTTGTGCCTGCCTGGTGATGGCGCAGAGCGCGGTGGGGCAGAGGATCGTCACCATCGAGGGCATCGCCCCGGTCGGCACCCCCAGCGATGTGCAGCAGGCGTTCGTCCACGCCGGGGCCGTGCAGTGTGGGTTCTGCACGCCTGGGCTCGTGATCGCCACCCACTCCCTGCTCGAACGCAACCCGGAGCCCACCGAGCTGGAGATTCGAGAGGAGCTGTCGGGCAACATCTGCCGTTGCACCGGATACGGCCGGATCCTCGATGCCGTGCAGAGGGTTGCCGCTGACCGACTTGGCGGTGGGGGATGACTGAGGGTGCTGCGTCCGGGTCATTCTCTGGGGGACGCCTCGGCGACAGCTCACCGAGGCCCGACGGGATCGCCAAGGCCCAGGGGACCTTCTCATTCGCGGGTGACATCACCGCCGATGGCTGCCTGTGGGGTGCCACCCTGCGTTCGCCCCATCCTTACGCCGTCATCTTGAGCATCGACGTTTCATCGGCGACAAACATGCCCGGGGTGCATGCGGTGGTCACGGCCGCCGACGTACCGGGCTCTGCCACCTACGGCCTGATCAGCTCCGACCAGCCCGTCTTTGCCGATGGAGTGGTGCGTTTCGTCGGCGAACCCGTCGCCGCCGTCGCCGCCGACGATCCCGACATCTGCCGCCGGGCCCTTGCCGCGATCGTGGTCCGGTACGAGGTGCTCACCCCACTCACCGACCCGCAAATGGCAACCGACGAATCGGTGCCGCGCCATCCATCCCGCCGGCAACGTCGTGCGCCACCAACGCATCATCTGCGGCGACCAGAGCATCGAGGGCCCGGTGGTGGTCGAGGGCACCTACCAGATCGGTCGGCAGGACCAGGCCTTCCTCGGACTCGAAGCGGCTCTCGCCGTACCCGATCCGGGCGGAGGGGGTGTGGAGCTTCACGTCGCCACCCAGTGGTTGCACGAGGACCGCCGCCAGATCGCCGCCTGCCTGGCCCTACCCGACGAACAGGTGCGCATCGTACTCGCCGGTGTCGGTGGGGCGTTCGGCGCCCGCGAAGACATCAGCCTCCAGATCCACTGCTGCCTTCTGGCACTGAAGACCGGCAGAACCGTGCGCATGGCGTACGACCGGTCGGAGAGCTTCGTCGGGCACGTGCACCGCCACCCGGCCACCGTGTTCATGCGTCACCACGCCGATCACGACGGAGTCATCCGGCGCATCGAGGCCCGTTTCGTTCTCGATGGTGGACCCTACGCGAGCACCTCATCGGCTGTCCTTGTCAACGCGGTCACCCATGCCCAGGGCCCCTACCGCTGCCAGAACGCCACCATCGACGGGTGGGCCGTGCGCACCAACAACTTGCCGAGCGGGGCGATGCGTGGCTTCGGTGTGGTGCAGGCGTGCTTCGCCCACGAACGTCAGATGCACAAGTTGGCGCAGGCCTGCGGGCTGGACCAGGTGGAGGTTCGCCTGCGTAACGCGATGCGCACCGGCGATCGCCTGATCACCGGGCAGGTGATGCAGAGCGTCGCCCCGGTGGAGCGGATCATTCGCGAAGTGGCTGCCCTGAGGATGCCCGCCGAGCTGACCGGGGCTCACGTGCGCCGCGGTGTCGGCTACGCCGTCAGCCTGAAGAACCTGATGTACAGCGAGGGCTTCGACGACTATGCGGTCGCCCGGGTGCACCTTGCCGGTGGCACAGCGACGGTCAAGTTCGCCACGGTCGAGGTCGGGCAGGGCTTCGTCACCCTGGCCCAGCAGATTGCCCGCACCGTGCTCGGCGTGGAAGAAGTTGTGCTCGACCGCATCGACACCCTCGTTGGCTCTGGCGGTTCCACCTCCGCCTCGCGTCAGACCTGGATGAGCGGTGGTGCCGTAGAGGGTGCCTGCCGCCTGGTGCGCGATCGTCTGCTCCACCTCGTCGGCACCCGTCACGGCATCGATCCGTCACGCCTGGCAATCGATGGCACCGACGTCGTCGAAACGGGGGGTGCACTTCGTGTTTCGGTGGCAGAAGCGTCGGCGGGGGTCGAGTTCGAAGAAACGTTCGAGTACCACCATCCGCCCACGGTTCACCTCGATGCCGACGGGCAGGGGGACTGCCACACCGCCTTCGCCTTCGCCGCCCACCGGGCCGTCGTCGACGTCGACCCCGAACTGGGTCTGGTGAAAGTGGTCCAGGTGGCGACCTCCCAAGACGTCGGCCGAGCTCTCAACCCGTTGGCTGTCGTGGGCCAGATCGAGGGTGGCATTGCCCAAGGAATCGGCCTGGCACTGATGGAGGAGCTGATCCAGATCGACGGGCACGTCCAGAACGGCACCTTCACCGACTACCTCCTGCCCACCTTCCTCGACATGCCCGAGGTCGTCATCTCCCTGGTCGAAGAGTACGAACCGCTCGCCCCGCTAGGCGCCAAAGGGGTGGGTGAACCGCCGACGATCTCGGCCACTCCGGCAGTGGTGGCAGCCATCTGCGATGCCTTGGGTGTCGAGGTCGACCGTGTTCCGGTACGCCCCGCCGATATCTACCGTTGAGCAACCGGCGCTCCTGGTCGGCCAGTGGGTGATCGGATAGGTTGGCCGCGATGTCTGCTGAGCGTGAAATCATGACCTGGGAAATTTTCGGCTCGGCCTCCAGGGAGCTGGCCCGGATGGTGGCGGCAGACTACGAGCCCGACATGATCCTGGCGATCGCCCGCGGTGGCCTGCTCATCGGTGGCGCCCTCGGCTATGCGCTCAGCGTGAAGAACGTTTACACGATGAACGTCGAGTTCTACACCGGTGTCGACGAGCGCCTCGAGGTTCCTCGCATCCTGCCCCCGGCGCCGGACTTCGTCGACCTCGCCGACGCCCGCATCCTCATCGCCGACGACGTCGCCGACACCGGCCACACCCTGCTCAGTGTGCAGGAGTTCTGCGCCGGCAAGGTCGCCGAGGTGCGAACCGCATGCCTCTACGAGAAGGGCCACTCGCTGGTGAAGTGCGAGTACGTCTGGAAGCACACAGACAGCTGGATCAACTTCCCCTGGAGCGACAAGCCCCCCCGTCGCCGATCGCGAGTGGTCCGTCGAAGACGCCTAGCCCTTTAGCTCAGGGCAGTCCAGACCGCCGATGCTCGACTACCGGCACGGATTTGTGTGAGCGCACAAACACAACGTTCGGTCTGTGCGCTCACACAAATCGGCCACTGACGCCTTCGTCCCTCGCCACAGCCGACCACCTAGCCGACGTAGGTGATCGTCGGGTCGAGGAAGCTGTTGTCGACGATGTCGGCCACCGTCAAGCCTTCCTTCACGTCGATGCCCTGGGACTCGAAGATCGGCACGGCCTTGGCGATGAAGGCCGCCACCCGGTCCTCTTCGAGGTCGCCGAAGGTGGGGGTGGCACCGTTGCCAACGATGTGCAGGGCGATCTGCTGCTCGACCGAGAAGTCAGCATCGGCTTGCCCGTACTGCCAGAACGAGGCATAGGTGGTGTTGGCGGAAATGAGCACCTCGTCTGCAACTGCATGGTTTGCGACGTAGTCGAGCTGGGCCTGCTGCAGTATCGGGACCAGTGCAGCGAGGCAGCCGCGGCGCTCTTCCAACTTGTCGGAGCGGATGGAGAGCGACTCGGGGTAGTAGTCCCAGCCGGTGTCATGGATGAGCTGGTAGGCGGTGTTGATCGCACCCGTCTCCAGGTTGGCGTACTGGAAGGGTTCGGAGGTGGCGAAGCCCTGGTGGGCCACCGTTTCGCCCTCGGTAACGAGGAGCTTGTCGCCCTGGTAGTTCGGGTCGACCTTGTCGGCGGGCACGATGCCCTCGGCGATGAGGTACTCCATGTAGGCGACGGCGCCGAACACGCTGATGGTGTCGACCTCGGTGGCGATGTCGGCGATCGTCTCTGCGTCGGGGTGGGCGTCGGCGTCCCACATGATGATCTGGGGGCTGATGTCCAGGGGGGCGAGGACGGCTACGGACGGGAAGTCCTTCGAGAATTTGATGGCCTGGTCAGTGTTCACGTAGCCGAGCAGGACGTCGGGGTCCTGGTACATCGTCGAGATCACTGATTGGCCGCCGAGGAAGGGACCTCCGGCGCGGATCTCGAGGTCCACTCCGGTGTCCTCGCCGCCGTCAAAGAGCGGACCGGTCACGGCCCCGGCGTCCTTGTCGATCGTGTAGCCCGGGCCGATCAACTGGTAGGTGCCCCCGTGCTCCGCTTCGGGGAACCAGTCGGTCTGGATAACCACCGTGGCCGGGCAACCAGCCTCGGCCAACGCCCCGTCAGCCGCCGGTGTCGCCTCGGAACCGTTCTCGTCGTCGCCGCAGGAGCTCACGAGGATGACCCCGACCAGGGTGGCTGCGACCAGTCGCGTAGTGAGCTTCATTCCGGGTGTCTCCCACTGGATCAGGCGAGGGCTAGGTGGAGTGGCTCGAGACGACGTACCACTTGCCGACGGCGAGTCTGCTCAGCATCCCGAAACCGATGAAGATCGAGATACCGAGGACGGAGGTGATGATCGCGCAGATCATCATCGGTCCACCCTGGTTGTTTAGGAAAAAGTCAACGATGATCCGGCCCAGCCCGGTCGTGCCGCGGCTGAAGAAGAAGTCGCCCACTACAGCACCGATAACGGCCAGGCCGGCGGAGATCTGGAAGCCGGCAAACACGGCCGGCAAGGCGTTGGGGAGCTGCAGCTTGAGCAGCCGGGTGAGCCTGGCTGAGCGGCCGAGGGTGAACAGATCGTGCTGGTTCTGATCGGCCGACTGAAGCCCGAAGAGGGTGTTCTTGACGATGGGAAAGATGCTGATGATGACCGTGGTGAGCACCCGGGCACTGAAATTGGCGCCGATGGTGCGGATGACAAGGGGAGTGATGGCAACGATCGGTATCGCCTGGAGGGCGATGAGGTAGGGCCACAGGGCGCGCTCGAGCCATTTGGCGAAGCTCATCGTCACGGCTAGGGCCATCCCGGCGAAGATCGAGAGCAGCAGGCCGACGAGGGTGGTCTTCACCGTGGTGATCGTGGCCTGCACGATCTTGCTGGTGACCACGCAGCCGGGTGGGACGGTTGAGCCCTTGGGCAGGGTGCCGTGGAGCATGAAGTCGAGCCCGCCTGGGCAGTTGCGGAGCTGGGTGTCCTCGAACAGGCGGTGGGGTGGGGGGACGATCACCGGCTTGCCACTGGGGGTGAAGTTGTTGTCGAGGTTGTAGGCGAGGAGGTACCAGCCGCCGATGAATAACAGGCCGACGATCGCCGGGCCGATGATGGAGGACCATTCGAAACGATGTGCGGGTCGTGGCTGAGGGGACTCGAGGTCGTCGGTCATGGGTGCGATGCTCGGAGGCAGTGGCTGACCTCGCCGCACAGGGATGCGAAGGCTGCGTCGAACCGAAGGTCAGGGTCGCGTGGGTAGCTGAAAGGCACAGTGAAGTCACCCGTGATTCGCCCGGGGCGCGCCGACATGACGATCACGCGGGTGCTCATGTAGACCGCCTCGGCGATCGAGTGGGTGATGAACAAGCTGGCGAATCGACGCTCGGCGAAGATGGCGAGCAGTTCGTCGTCGAGTCGTTCGCGGGTGATCTCGTCGAGGGATCCGAAAGGCTCGTCGAAGAGGAACACCTCGGGCTCGAGGACCAGCGACCGGGCCACCGACGCTCTCATCTTCATCCCGCCGGAGAGTTGGCGCGGGTACTTCGTCTGGTGACCATCGAGGCCGACGGTGGCTATCACCTCACACGCTCGGCGGCGACGTTCGGCGCGGTCGAGCCCCTTCAGTTCGGCGATCAGTTCGACATTGCGCTGGACCGTCCGCCAGGGGAGCAGGGTGGCATCTTGGAACACGTAGCCGAGGCTCGAACGGTCCACCCGGCATTCGCCCTTAGTGGGTGCTTCGAGCCCGCTGGCAATGCGTAGCAGGGTGCTCTTGCCGCAGCCCGAGGGACCGACGACGGTGACGAACTCACCGTGGGCGACCTCGAAGCTGACATCGTCGACGGCGTGGGTGCCGTCGACGAAGACCTTGGACACACCTCTGAACCTCAGGGCCGTGGTGTCGCTCGATTGCGTCGTCAGACCCTTGTCCTGCACGGGTACGGCCCGATCACCAGACGCCGCGCTGCTCGAACACCTCGCGCAGCACCGCCGGTTTGTCGGTCATGATCCCGTCGACGCCCATGTCGAGCAGGCGGTGCATCTCGGCGGGTTCGTCGATGGTCCAGACGTGGACGTGAATGCCAAGGGAGTGGGCACGGTCCACGAAACGCTGGTTCACAATGGTGATCCGGCCCTGCTTCACCGGCACCTGGGCCGAGTGAGCGGTTGGGTGACGCGGCCGGCCGAAGCGCAGCATCGACACGCCGACCGGACCGAGCGAGGTGCACAGGGCATCGCCGAGTTGACCCTTCAAGCGCTTCACCCTGGCGTCGTTGAACGCCCCCACGCCCACCCTGTCGCAGGGCCGCACATCGCTTCAGGGTGGCCACCAGGGCGTCGACCGCCTGGTTGGTCTTGCAGTCGATGTTGACCCTCAGTTCGGGCCACGCGCCGAGCATGTCCTCGAGCAAGGGGATCGGCGCCTCGCCATCCACCATCGCCGTGCTCACCTCGCTCCACGGCAGGTCGCTGATCCTGCCCGGACGACCACACGTGCGGCTCAGTTCGTTGTCGTGAAAGGCCACCAGCACCCCGTCGGCGGTGACCTGGACATCGGTCTCCACGTATCGGTACCCGAGCCCGACCGCGTACTCGAAAGCCGGCATCGTGTTCTCGGGAGCGTCGCTGGCACCCCCGCGGTGGGCGAACGCGATTGGGCCATCCCAGTCGAGGTAGGGGTGGGGACGACGGTTCATCAGGCTCCAGTATCGTCGCTCCCATGACGTCCGCCACCGACCCCGCGACAATCACCGTCCTGTCTCCCTACGACCAAGCCGTCATCGGCGAGATCCCGGCGATGACCGCCGACGACGTCGATCGCGCCGTCGCCATCGCCAAGCGGGCCCTCCACGAGAATCCCCTACCCCTGTGGAAGAGGGCGGAGATCCTCGACAGGGCGGCCGCCCGCCTCACCGAGCGGCGCGAGGAGTTCGCCCAGATCATCGCCAAGGAAGCGGCCAAGCCCATCCGCACCGCACGGGTCGAGGCGGAGAGGGCTGCCGGCACCTTCCAGTTCGCGGCCGCCGAAGCCCGCAAGCTAAGTGGGGAGATGATCCCCCTCGACGCGATCCCGTCCGGTGAGGGCAAGCTCGGCTTCACCCTGAGGGTTCCCATCGGCGTTGTCGGCGCCATCGCCCCGTTCAACTTCCCCCTCAACCTGGTGGTGCACAAGGTCGGCCCGGCGATCGCCGCCGGGTGCCCCGTGGTGCTCAAGCCGGCCAGCCAGACACCCTTCAGCAGCCTCACCCTGGCCCGGATGCTCATCGACGAGTGCGGTCTGCCGGCCGGCTATCTGCAGGTCGTCACCGGAGGCGGCGCCACGGTGGGCAATGCCATCGTCGACCACCCCGACGTCGCCCTGATCACCTTCACCGGTTCGCCCGACGTGGGCTGGAGCATCCGTGCTCGGGCACCTCGCAAGCGGGTGGGGCTGGAACTGGGCAACAACGCCCCGTGCATCATCGAACCGGACGGCGACTGGAAGGTTGCGGCGGCGAAGATCAAGATGGCCGGGTTCAGCCATGCCGGCCAGAGCTGCATCAGCACCCAACGGATCCTGGTGCACTCCTCGATCGCCCACCAGTTCACCGAAGCCCTGGTGGCCCACGTCGAGACCCTGGTGGTGGGCGACCCGCTCGACGAAGCCACCGACGTCTCCGCCCTGATCTCCGCCGGCGAGCGAGACCGGGTGGCGAGCTGGGTCGCCGAGGCCGAGGCCCAGGGCGCCACGATCGCCGGCCGGCGGTTTCATCGGCAGCGACGGTGTGATGAGGCCGACTGTCATCACCAATGCCACCCAGGAGATGAAGGTATGTGCGCTCGAGATCTTCGGGCCGGTCGTCGTCGTCCAGCCCTACGACGACCTCGACGATGCCCTGCGCATGGCCAACGACACCCGTTACGGGCTGCAGGCCTCGATCTTCACCAGCGACATCACCAAGGCGCTGAAGGTCGTGCACGCCCTGGACTTCGGGGGTGTGCTGGTCAACGAGGTGCCCACCTGGCGTGCCGACCAACAGCCCTACGGCGGCCTACGCGACAGCGGCAACACCCGTGAGGGCCCCGCCTACAGCGTGCGCGAGATGACCGAGATCAAGATGGTCATCCTCTCCTGAACTGCGCCTGAACCCCGGCCCGCGACACGGGCGGGGTCAGATGCTGCGGCCGGCGGCCTTCCAGTACTCGTCTTTGAGGATCCGCTTGTAGAGCTTCCCGGTGGGATGGCGGGGGAGCTCCTCGCGGAAGTCGACCGACCGGGGGCACTTGACGTCGGCGAGGTGGCTTCGACAGAAGGCGATCAACTCGTGGGCCAAGGCGTCGGCCTCGTCGGCATCCACCGGCATCTGCACGGGCTGCACGACCGCCTTGACCTCTTCGCCGAAGTCGTCGTTGGGCACACCGAAGACCGCCACGTCGACGACCTTGGGATGGCCCACGATCACGTTCTCCGCCTCTTGGGGGTAGATGTTCACTCCACCGGAGATGATCATGTACGCCTTGCGGTCGGTGAGGAAGACGAAGTTGTCGTCGGTGAGGTAGCCGACGTCGCCGAGGGTGCTCCACGGCTGGGTGGGGTGGCGCGAGCTCTTCGTCTTCGCCGGGTCGTTGTGGTACTCGAAGTCGGCTCCGCCACTGAAGTAGATGGTGCCGCTCTCGCCGCTCGGCACTTCCTTGCCTTCGTCGTCGCAGATGTGCACGACACAGTTGATCGGCGTGCCCACGGTGCCCTCATGGGCGAGCCACATGTCGCTGTTGCAGTAGACGAAGCCGTTGCCCTCGGTGCCCGCGTAGTACTCGTGGATGACCGGGCCGAACCATTCGATCATCTGCTTCTTGACCAGCACCGGGCACGGAGCAGCCGCATGGACGACGCATTGAAGCGACGACACGTCGTACTTCGCCCTCACCTCCGGTGGCAGCTTCAACAGGCGGATGAACATCGTCGGCACGACCTGGGTGTGGGTAATCCGGAAGCGCTCGATGAGCTGGAGGTACTGCTCCGGGTCGAAGTGCTCCATCGCCACCACGGTGGAGCCGATCTGGTTCATCCCCAGGCAGAACCTCAGTGGCGCAGCGTGGTAAAAGGGCGCCGGTCGAGCAGGTACACGCTCTCGCCGGTGGCACCGAAGAGGAGCAGCAGCAGACCCGACACCCCACCGGCGGCTGTCTCCAGCGGCTGGGCGACGAACTCCTTGGAAACACCCTTCGGCTGACCAGTGGTACCCGAGGAGTAGAGCATGTCGAACCCGGCGATGCGTTCGCCCGGCGGGGGAGTGGCCGGTTGGGCGGCGACCGACGATTCGTAGCTCTCGTAGCCCTCCACAGTGCCGTCAAGCATCAGGCACAGGCCCACTGCAGGGATCTCGCCCAACACTTCGGTCGCCTGGTCGGCCTTGTACCGAGACGTGATGAACACCTTGGCAGCACAGTCGTTGATGATGTAGGCGAGTTCAGCGCTGGTCAGACGGCTGGAGGTGGCGGTGTAGACCGCGCCCGCGTAGTGGCAACCCCACAATCACTTCTAGGTAACGATCGTGGTTCTCCATGCAGACGGCCACATGGTCGCCGGGCTGCACGCCCGCGCTGCGCAAGAGGTTGGCGAGGCGATTGGCTGCCGCATCGAGTTCGGCGTAGGTCTGGGTGAAACCGCTGCCTCCCATGATGACGGCGGGCTTGTCGGGGTGGTCATTGAGGAAGGCACCGGGAAACATGGCACCGGAAGGTACACGACCCTTGGTTCGCACCCCGGATCAGGCGGCATTCGCTCTGGTCTCGACAACGACCCGTCGGCGGGTGGACACTGGTGTCGATGACCGAGCTATCCGCGGGCCGACCCCTCGAAAGATCGCCCCATCGGGTTGGTCGGCGAACCATCACCCTCTTCGATGCTGAACGCGTGCGAACAGGCAGTTGGGCGTCGAACTGTGGTACCCGGCGGCCGGGCCTGCAGCCCCGTTCACCACTTACGAGGTCTTCCCCGGAGTCGCCTTCCACTCCACCACCGCCGAGCACGAGGCAGCGGCGATGGCAGGTACCTGGCCGTTGGTGCTCTTCTCCCATGGACGCACGGGAACACGCATCGCCTACTCCACCTTGTGCGAGGCGCTGGCTGCGCGTGGCGCCATCGTGGTCTCGTCCGAACACCCCGGTGACGCCCTGGCCGACTGGCTGGTGGGTGAGCACTCCGACGATCGCACCAACGAGGTGAACAGGGTCGCCGACGCTCACCTGGTGCTCGGCGCCCTGCTGCGCGGGCATCGGGCCGTGCCCGTCGACGTGCTCAACGCGATCCACCACGACAGGGTGGTGCTGGCCGGGCACTCCTACGGTGCGTTCACCGCGTTTGCAACAGCCGCCGGAAGCCGAGGGGTGGCACCCCACGAACACATCCGCGCTGTCGTCGGCTACCAGCCCTACACCCGAACGATGAGCGACACCCTGCTCGGTCGGGTCACCGTGCCGGCCCTGTTGGTGGTCTCGGGGGAGGATCGGGTGGCCCCGCCACGCATCGACGCCGAGCGACCTTGGGCTCTCTTGCCCGGTCGGCCACTGTGGCGCCTCGACCTCGACGAGGCCGGCCACCAGGCCGCCAGCGATGTCGCCCTCTACGCCGAGTTGGCGTCGCACATGCCTCACCTGCCCGACGTGGTCCGCGCCTATCTGACCCATGCGGCCGATGGATCCGGTGACGCCGATGGGCGCACCTGGCGGGACCTGATGAGGCTCCAACTCGATGCGACGTGGGCATTCATCCAGATCGTGCTCGACTTCGACACAGATCAGGGCGACGACACCGTGGCACGTATCGATGGACTCGACGGGGTGGCACTGCTCCGTCGATGACCGGTCCGGTCCGGTTCGGGTTGGGCTCGGCAAGGTTTACACCACTAACCTCGCTGAGGCCATCGCACTTCGATCGCACCTTGATCTCACCACCCCCCAGGAGTCACCATGACCGACACCGACACCCAGCTCACCGAAGACGAGCAGAAAGTCAGCGCTCTCGTCGATGAGCTGCTCAGGGAGTTCCCTCCCAAGGAGGTCGACGAGGTCACCTTCCTCGGCGCCCAGTTCGACAAGGGTCTCGCATGGGTCCATTTCCCCGTCGGCCACGGCGGCTTGGGCACCAACCCGAAGCTGCAGAAGCTGGTCAACGAACGGGTGTACCCCGCCGGCGCCCCCAACCCGTTCTACCGCAACCCGATCGGCTACGGCATGTGTGGTCCCACGGTCGCAGTGTGGGGCAGCGAGGAGCAGAAATCGCGCTACCTGAGGCCCCTGTTCACCGGCGAGGAGATCTGGTGCCAGCTGTTCAGCGAGCCGGGTGCGGGCAGCGACTTCGGCGGTCTCTCGAGCAAGGGTGTCAGAGACGGTGACGAGTGGATCGTCAACGGTCAGAAGGTGTGGACCACCCTCGCCCACCTATCGAGGTGGGGTCTGCTCGTGGTGCGCACCAACCCCGAGGCCGTGAAGCACGCGGGCCTCACTGCGTTCGTCGTCGACATGAAGGCGCCCACTGTGGAAGTGCGCCCTCTGCGCCAGATGACCGGAGAGGCCGAGTTCAACGAGGTCTACTTCACCGACACCCGCATCCCCGAGAAGGAGATGCTGGGCAGTCCTGGCGACGGCTGGAGGGTCAGCCTCACGACCTTGATGAACGAAAGGGTGTCGATCGGCGGCACCATCCCCCCGAAGGGTTCTGGCACCATCGCTACGCTGACGAAGGCGTGGGCCGAGGCGCCCGAGTGGCGCAAGGATGCCGCCAACCGCGACGAGGTGATGAAGCTCTGGATCCGTGCCGAATTGCTTCGGCTCACCAACATCCGCGCCAACCAGAACCGCAAGATGGGCGACCCAGGGCCCGAGGGCAGCATCGGCAAGATGGCCTCGGCGAACCTCAACAAGGACATCTTTGCGATGCTCATGAACGTGATGGGCAGTGATGCCATGCTCTACGGGAGCTACGACGATGGTTCGCCCGGAGCATGCGATGGAGTTCGCCACCCCCCAGAAAGCATTCCTGCGCGCCCGGGCCAACTCGATCGAAGGTGGCACCACAGAGGTGATGCTCAACATCCTCGGCGAGAGGGTGCTCGGCCTCCCCGGCGACGTGCGCGTCGACCGTGACGTCCCCTGGAGCCAGGTCCCCCGCAACTAGACGAGTGGGTCCAACAGGGTGTCGTGCCAGCCGTTTCGTTGGACGATCCCGCCTTGCCCGTCGCTGTCAGGGACGAAGGCGTCAGTGGCAGATTTGTGTGAGCGCACAGACCGAACGTTGTGTGGCGGGTTCAGGTGGTGGGTGCAACGGCTCCTGATTTGGGAGGTTGTTGTGGGGCGTCGTGTGTCGAGGTTTGGTGGGTCTACGCGTGGGAGTGGGGACGACAGGTTCTGAGGACGGGTGGGGTGGGTCTGTTCGGCCAGGTCGGTTTGCCAGCGCGGAGTAGGACTCGGAGCCGGTAGTGCTCGAAGTTCTCGAACCCTCGCCCGCAGCGCTTGACCTCTTTGACGAGCAGGTTCAAGCCTTCGGTCGGCCCGTTCGAAGCGCCGGTGGTGTGGTGGGCGAGGATCTCGCTGCGCCACCGGGCGAGGGTGTCGCCGAGCGAACGGATCTCTGCCACGTCATCGGTCTTGCAGCCGGCGATGGTCTTGTCGAGCAGCAGTGCCGCTTCGGCCGGGTCGTCGGTCAAGAACACATCCCTCACGGATTCCTTGGCCAGCCAGGCGCCCAACAACTCGTCGTTCGGGTCGCCGGCGCGTAGGCCGAGCAGCATCCGATCGACACCGCTTTCGGTGACGCGTTCAGAACCGGCAAGGAGGATCTTGCGGATCTTGAACAACGGGTCTCGTTTGCGTCCGCGATGGTTCTATCGAGTGATGTGTCGTCAGTGATCCCGCCTCACCGCTGGTCCGCCGGCACCCCGTGTTGTCCATGCACCTGTTGGCGACGCGCACCACATGGAACGGATCCGCGACGCGCACACAGTGATCGAGGTGCGGCGACAGTCCGGCCCGATACGACTCGGCTAGGTCCGTCGCCACGACCTCGATCTTGGCGAGCCACGCCGGATCAGCGTTCGCGCACCAACGTCGCAGGTCAGCGGCCCTGTTGCCGGGTGTCATGTCGATCATCGCCCGCCGCTCCAGGTCGACGAGCCCGGTCACATACTTCGTTGCCACACCCGGCCGGGCTGCCTGGAACGAGGTCTCATCGACACCCAACTTGGCGACCATGCCAACCCGATCCGGCGTGTCGACCAGCGGGGTGCCGTGCTCGATCACAGCGTTCATCACCGTCCACCAACATTCAATCAGCGCCGGCCGCACAGCGAGCTCAGCGACATCCCACCCGCCGAATTCGAGACGCTCTACTACGCTCAAACCCGGACCGACCATCAAGCCCCAACACCAACCCGGACCTGATGCAAAAGACCGGCCAGTTTACACTACCATCCCCACTCGCAGAATCCGAGGCCGCCAACCACACTCAGTCGCGTAGAGCCACTGAACGGCCCTACGGCATCGATTTTGGCATCCGTGACCCGTTCGGCAACGCCATCCGCATCGGTCAGATGTTCAACCAGAACGGAGCGTGAATCAATGCCGACCACACCACCGACGGTGACGTTCGACACCACGCTGTCGGCGTTCGGCACCAACACCGGAATCGTTGTTCCATCGGAGGTGATCGAGGCGCTCGGCGCCGGCAAACTGCCACCGGTCGATGTCCAGCTCAACAGCTACCAGTACCGCACGACGGTTGGCTCGATGAAGGGCCAGTCCATGATCAGCGTCAGCGCTGCCATTCGAGCCGAGACTGGTCTCGCCGCTGGCGACCCCGTCTTGGTAACGCTCACCGTTAACGATACCGCCCGGGACGTGAACATTCCGGACGACTTCGCGTCTGCCCTGCGCAACAACGACGGCACCGAGACATTCTTCGCTGGGCTGTCGAACAGCCTTCAGCGCTACCACGTCGATCAGATCACCGGCGCCAAAACCGAAGACACCCGACAACGCCGAATCGACAGAGCCATCAGCCTGTTCCTTGACGGCAAGAAGCGCTGACCGGGCCTACCGAACCACCCCAGGGCGCTCGTACCACCGAGCCGAACGCGACCACAACACCGACCCAGAACGGCACCTGCGATCGGTCGGAACCACTCCAGAATGTGCGACTGAGCGACGTTCTCGTCGAGCCGATCAGCGCTGCCAGACAGTGGGCCGCTCAAGGGCTCGAGCTGCCACCGCCAAACGGGCAGAATGCAGAAATGACGACCTATTCCGATAGCCAGGAGTTCGAGGGAGCGACGTTCGTCAGGACGAGCTTCAAGGGCGCCACCTTGAGATCGTGCGACCTCAGCGGGGTGACGATGCGCAGCGTCGACGTGGGCGGGCTCGACATCGACGGCCATGACCTGTTGTTCGGCAGCCTCATCGTCAATGGCGTCGACGTGGTGCCGTTCGTGGACGCCGAGCTCAACCGGCAGTTCCCCGGCCGCGAGCTACAGAAGGCGCAAACGCCCGAGGGCCTACGCGGCGGTTGGGTCGCGGTCCGGGCTGCGTGGGAGACGACGGTGACGAACACGCCCCCGGAACTGGTGGACGCCCACGTCGAGGACGAGTGGTCGCTGGCCCAGACCCTTCGTCACCTCGTGCTGGCGACCGATGCCTGGCTCCGCGGCGGGATCATGGGAATGGAGCAGCCGTTCCACGAATCGGCCAGATCTTCACCGGTGCGGCCGAGATGGGCTTCGACATGTCGATCTTCCGGGCCGACACGCCGACGTTCGAGGACATCCTTGCGGTGCGAGCCGAGCGACAGCAGCTGGTAACCGACTTCCTGGCCACCGCCACGCCTGAGCTGCTCGCCGAGGAGCGCGACAACCCGTGGGGCGGCGGGGACTGGCATCCCACGGTCGGTGACTGCGTGCGCGTGATCCTGGAAGAGGAGTGGGCGCACCTGCGCTATGTCCGACGGGACCTCGCCCTCCTCGGGTGAAAGCGCGTCACAGGCCCCTCGAGAACGGTCGATCGCAGAGGTCGTCCGGATCGCCGTGCGTCAGCCGCTGTGCAATGGGTCAACAGCTTCTTGTGTGGGTGAGCTTGGTCGGATTGGCATTCATCGGCCCCGGCGCCAGAGGAGATGATGGGTGACGCCACTCGGGCTGGGAATGATTTCGTGGTGAAAACGATCGTCGAAGTCGGCAGGCGTGTCCCAGAGCCGTATGCCAGCGTCGAGCGTGATTGGGGCGACGACGATGTGCATGTTGTCGACGACGTCGGCGTCGAGGAACGATCGGATCGTGGTTGGCCCGCCGCCCACTCGAACGTCGAGCCCGTTCGCCGCATCCTTGGCACGCTCGACGGCGGCGTCCGGGGCGGCGTCGAGGAAGTGGGAATGTGGTGTCAGCGAGCGTGAACGATGGCCGCTCATGGTGGGCGAGCACGAACACCGGCGGGTTGTCGCCCCACCAGCCGAGCCACCCGTGGTCGTCCCACGGACCACGCTGAGGGCCGAACTTGTTGCGGCCCATGATCTCAGCACCGATCCCATTGGAGAAGTCACGGGTGAAGTAGTCGTCAAGTCCCCGAGAGCCGCCACCGTCGGCTCGGACCGGCCAGCTCGCTGTCGCGGAGCCCCTACTCCATCAACTCTGCCGGGTTGGCGTGCCCGAACGGCTGCTGGAGAGATTGGTGGCTCTCCGCGTAGGCGTGGGGATGGGGTGATCCGCGTTCGGTGCCAGGGGTTCGATCAAGGTTGCGGTTTCTCTAGGACTGCAGCTGGAAGGAACCCCTGGCATGTCGGACGGTATCGGAATGGTGAAGATGTTGTTGGGCTTGCCTGGCATGGATGTGCTCGAGGTTGTCGAGGGCGACAACGAGCTGGTGGTCAAGGTCGAAACGACCGAGACGGTCGGGTGGTGCCCGGGGTGCGGGTCGCGTGCTCAGGCGCAGGATCGCACCACCCGTTCGGTGCGTGATCTGTCGTGTTTCGGGCGGGCGGTGCGGCTGGAGGTGCGGTGTCGTAGGTGGCGGTGCCGCGAGGCGCTGTGTGCGACCAAGACGTGGACTGAGAACGTCGAGGCGTTGGACGCGACCCGCGGTGTTGACCCGCCGTGCCGGAGCAGCGGCGGCGTGCCGTCAGGTCGGTCAGCAGGCCCGCCCGGTGGCGGCGGTGGCCCGCGAGTTCGGGTGTTGAGGTGTTTCTGACTCAACGCGACAGTTGCTGGGTTGATTCAGACAGCAGCTGGTGGTTGTCGGCGGGTTGTTGTTGGTGAGGTAGTCGTGAGTCATGGCTGGTCTCCGGTGGGTGCGGTGCCAGTGCGCGGCGTTGCTCGTCGGCGACGCGTATCCCGTCGCGGCGGGCGGCGCGGATGGCGTCGCCGCGGCCTTCGTGTTCGTCGTTGGGGGTGACGTAGCCGATGGCTTCGTGGAGCCGCACGGCGTTGTAGTGGTGGCGGACCCGTTCGAGTTCGGCGGCGAGGACGGCGGGGTCGGTGATGGCCATCAGGTGCGGGTGCTCGCACTTGACGTGGCCCCACAGCGTCTCGATCCAGGCCTGGTCGGTCGGTGTCGAGGGTCGGCCGAAGTGTTGGGCGATCGAGCATCAGCGCCATGAACTTGCGGGTCTCGTCGGCGCGCATCTCGGTGCCGTTGTCGGAGATCGCCGAGCAGCATCGGGATGCTGTCGTCGTCATCGGGGATCGGTGTCGTCGGGATCGGCGAGGCGGGCTCGGAGTTCGTCGGTGAGCAGGCCCTTCGGCGTCGAGGGCTTTGAGGAACAGCACCCGCACCGACGTCTGGTTCGGTTCGGGGGTGAGAGGACTGGCGATCCACTTGCGGGACACCAGATCGACGATGGCGTACGCGTACTTGGAGGCCTCGCAGCGTTCGAACTGGGAGCCGTCCCAGCACCACAGCTGGTTCGGGCGCCACTCGCACCAGTCCGGCCACGGTGTCTTCGACCGACCTGGGCGGCCGCGGTTCGTCCTTGCAGGACGCAGGCCGTTGACGGGCCAGCACCCGATCCACCGTCGACGGCGACACCCACACCCGGCCCTCGTAGGAGCCGCGATGGGCGAGCTTGCGATGCGACCGATCGATGTCGGCCCACTCGTCGAAGAGGGCCAGGATCTCGGCTTCCTCCCAGCCGAGCAGCCCGTGGATCGGGTTCCCGCCCGACGGCGGCGTCGTCGAGTGCGACGCCGGCCTGGCGGCGGGTGCTGCCACCGCCAGGCCCGGCGACGGTCCAACCTCCAACACCGAGCACGCCCTCGCTGCGGTCCAGCCGCCGCGACCGCCTCGTCGATGATCTCGAGCAGCTCGACTTTGACGGCCCCTCGACACGGGCGGGGATCGGACCGATCATCCCCAACCCGATTTTCCCCGCAGCACCGCCAACTCGACCGCCTGTTCGACGACCGTGCGCTCGCAGCCGGGCGACCTCGGCTCTGCAACCTCGACGAGCTCGGTCTGCTCGACCCGGCGACCGTCGGCTTGCCCGGCTTCGACGCCTGCAACGCCGCGATCGCCCCGTCGCGGGCGACCGCGCGGATCCGGGTGATCACCGTGCGATCCACCCCCGCCTCGGCCGCTGCCGCGCCCTGGGTGATCTGCCCGGTCAAGCATCCGCACCCACAAGTCGTACTTCTGCTCCGCGGTCAAGAACCGCTTCGGTTTGCGTGGCGTCGACATCGCGTCGTCCCCTTTCAGGAAGGCCAACAACCATGTCAGATGATGTCTGAAAGAACGCGGCATCTGTCGCGCGAAGTCAGATGCACACCAAGCAGGAGATGTGGGTGTCGCACGAGACGATCTATCAGAGCTTGTTCGTGCAGGCCAGGGGCCAGTTCCCTCGCGAGTTACTACCTATCTGCGCTCTGGTCGTTCACGACGTAAGCCCCGCCCGACCAGTGGTGAGGCGAAGAAGACCTCGGGGATCGTGGGGATGATCTCGATCTCCCAACGACCCGCCGAGGTTGAGGATCGTGCGGTTCCTGGCCACTGGGAAGGTGACCTGGTCGTCGGCGCGCACAACCGTTCGGCGATCGTCACCCTGGTCGAACGGTCCAGCCGTTACGTGATGTTGGGCCGGATCGAGGGCCCTCACGACGCCGAGGCCACTCGCCAGGTGATCACCGAGCTGATCAGTCGCCTACCTGAACACCTCCGTCGTTCGTTGACCTGGGACCAAGGGCGAGAAATGGCCGGCCATGCCAAGTTCACAATCGCCACCGATGTCGCTGTGTTCTTCTGCGACCCGCACAGCCCATGGCAGCGTGGTTCCAACGAGAACACCAATGGGCTCCTCCGCCAGTACTTCCCCAAGGGCACCGACCTGTCCGGCTTCACCCAGGCCGACCTCGACGCCGTCGCCGACGAACTCAACCGACGCCCTAGACAAACCCTCGGCTGGATGACACCATCAGAGAAACTCGCCGAGTTCGTTGCACTCGCCGCGTGAAACCGCCTACTTGTGCGCTCACACAAATCCGTGCCGGTGGTCCGGAACCCGAAACCCGAGAAAGTTACAGAATATTTCTGGCACCTCGGTACCCGTGACCGCCCGAGCCCCTCGGAGGTAGTTCAGCTTCCGGTGTGGAGAAGGACACCGAGGAACATTGCCGCCGACCGCGGTCAAGGCGCCGAGGGCGCCACCCAGAGCGAGCGCCAGCTTGGTCCGGCCGATGGCGTGTACAGCGGCGAAACCTCCAGAGGCGATGGCCGCTGCCAGGTGCACCAGCACGGTTGCCTGGTAGGCGGAGCTCGTGTCGGTGATGTCGATCGCTGCCAGGCTCCACATGCCGGTGAGCACGGTCAGCCCGAACGCCGGCCAGGCGACTCGTCCGAAGGCTTGGGCGATGGTCTTGGTGGTTGCCGGCGAGACCCGCCTCACCGCCGGCACGATGCCACCGACCGTGATCTGCCCGCCCAGCCACACCGAGGCAGCAACGATGTGGAGGAAGAGGCGGATCGTGGTGGAGGTGGGCGACAACATGGCCGTGAAGGCTACGGAGCGCGCAGGGTTGCCAGCACATCGCTGGCTGCGAGACCGCGGTCGTCGAACACGGCCGAGGTGCCCACCGGGCCACCGCTCATCGCCGCCGCCGCTGTTCCGATGGCGGACTGCAGGTCACGGATGTTGCGCGGGGGAGGGAAGTACTCGTCCTCCTCGGTGACCCTGAGCATCTCCACGCCCTGAGCAGGGTCGAGGAAGGCGATGATCTCGTCGACCAGTTCCTCCGGTGCCGATGCGCCGGCGGTGACGCCCACAGTGCCGCTGAGCCCCTCGGGCAGTTCTTCGACGCTGTTGACCCGGAAGACGGTGGGGCATCCGGCCTCGATCGCCAACTTCTCCAACGCCCGGGTGTTCGACGAGTTCGAAGACCCGATCACCACGATCGCGTCGCACCGCGGTGCCATGGCCATCAGCGCCGACTGGCGGTTGGTGGTGGCGAAGCACAGGTCGCTGCGCCCGGGGGACCAAACGTCGGGGTAACGGCCTCGCACGGCAAGGGCGACGCCCTCCCAGTCCCGATGGGAGAGGGTGGTCTGGGCGAGCAGGGCGACCGGCTCGGTGAAGCCGGGGAGGGCCATCACCTCGTCGATGCTCTCCACCCTGCTGATCGCCTGGGGGGCGACGGCCATGGTGCCGACGGCCTCTTCGTGCCCCTCGTGCCCCACATAGACGATGCGATACCCCTTGCCGGCCCTCACCTTCACCTCATGGTGGACCTTGGTCACCAGGGGGCACACGGAATCGACGACATAGCTGCCACGGCGGCGGGCGGCGGCGACGACCTCGGGCGCGGAGCCGTGGGCCGACAACATGATCGGCCGGCCTTCGGGCACGTCGGCGATGTCGTCGACGAAGACCACACCCTGGGCCTCGAAGCGCTCGACGACGATCTTGTTGTGGACGATCTCGTGATAGCAGTAGACGGGCGCCTCGAAGGTGCGCACCATCCACGCCAGCGCCTTGATGGCCATCTCCACGCCGGCGCAGAACCCCCTCGGCTCGGCCAGGAGCACACGGTCGACGGTCACGTCACCGCAGGCTAGCGGGGTCCACCAGTGCCTCGCCGGTAGCCTGGAGGCCCATGTCCCTGCCCACCGTCGTCGCCGTCGCGCCCGACTCCGCCGCCCAGCGCGCCGGGGTTGCTGTCGGCGACGTCGTGACGGCGATCAATGGTGTCGTGCCCCGCGACGTGATCGAGTGGCGCTTCGCCGCCGACGACGCCGAAGTGGTGCTCGAAGTGCAACGCGGCGGGCTCGAAATCACCATCGAGGTCACCAAGCGGGTGGGTGAGCCCCTCGGCGCCGAGGTGTCGAGCGCCGTGTTCGACAGGGTTCGCACCTGCGACAACCACTGCGAGTTCTGCTTCATCTACCAACTGCCCAAGGGTCTGCGCAAGAGCCTTTACCTGAAGGACGACGACTACCGTCTGAGCTTCCTCTACGGGAACTTCACCACCCTCACCCGGTTCACCGAGGCGGACCTGGAGAGGGTCGTCACCGAGCGGCTCTCGCCCCTCAACGTGAGCATCCACGCCACCGACCCCGATGTGCGCAGCCGCATGCTGCGCAACCCGCGTGGAGGCATGAGCCTGCGCTGGCTGCGCGCCCTGCTCGACCACGACATCGTCGTTCGTGGCCAGATCGTTCTCTGCCCCGGCGTCAACGACGGCGCCGTGTTCAAGCGCAGCATGGCGGGCATCCTCGACGAATACCCCGAACTGCATTCTGTGGCAGTCGTGCCGCTC